>NC_021175.1:317500-925700 GCF_000385925.1 Streptococcus cristatus AS 1.3089 | reverse complement strand
GTTGACAATTTGGAAAATCTGGACGAAGTGAAACGTGCGGTAGCCTTCCTTTTCTACAAACATGGACCGATTGACCGCATTGAATCCCACAATGAATACTGGCTGGAGCAAGATGCCCAATTGCGGGAACAATTCAACGTTTTTGGAGCCAAACCGAATGATCTGAAAAAGACCAAGTTTAAATCAGAGATGAAGAAACTCTTTAAAAAAGCTGGTGTGCCAGTCGTTCCAGGCCAGGTTGTTAAAAAACTATCGGATGTGGATCAGGCTGTCAAAAAAATCGGTCTGCCTCTGATTGCCAAGCCAGATAATGGAGTAGGAGCTGCAGCCACGTTTAAGATTGAAACAGCTGCAGATGTCGAGCATTTCAAGGCTGAGTGGGATCAGGAAACCGTCTATTTCTTTGAAAAATTTGTGACTTCTAGTGAGATTTGTACGTTTGATGGGCTGATTGATTCTGAGGGAAATATAGTCTTTTCAACGACTTTTGACTACGCCTATACCCCGCTAGACCTCATGCTTTATAAAATGGATAATTCTTACTATATCCTCAAGGAGATGGATCCAAAACTTCGTGCTTATGGCGAGGCCATCGTCCAAGCATTTGGCATGAAAGAGCGCTTTTTCCATATCGAGTTTTTCCGTCAAGACGGTGATTACATAGCTATCGAATACAATAATCGTCCAGCAGGTGGCTTTACCATCGATGTTTATAACTATGCTCATTCGATTGATCTCTATCGTGGATACGCGAATATTGTGGTGGGTGAGCCTTTCCCTGAGTCAGACGTAGAGCCATTATTCTGCTTGGCAACGTCTCGTCGCGCAAGCTCTCATTATGCTTATTCAGAGGCGGATTTGCTAGAGAAATATCGGGATAATTTTAAAGTCAAAAAAGACATGCCAGCGGCCTTTGCAGAGTTGCAAGGAGACTATCTCTACATGCTGACCACTCCAAGTCGGGAGCAGATGGAAGAAATGATTGCTGACTTTGGAAAGAAAGCAGAATAGAAGCATTCAAAAAATCTAGGAATAATAGTTTGTGAAATTGTTATTTTTGTTTCATCAATCAGCGTATCCATGCGATATGCTGATTTTTCTTTGTGAAAAAATTTGAGCAAAAACTTTGACAGTGCTTTCAATATTCGCTAGAATAGAATAGAAATAAATAATGCTTATACCCTGTATCATTCGGAATTATAGGACAATTCGAGCGCGTGTGATATTCATGAAAGCTCAGTACGACTTGGTCAGCTACCAACGATTGTCTTAGTTCACGATTGAACAGCGTTTTAGAAAGGCAAAGAAATGTCAACTTTAGATAAATCTCTCTTATTAGAGATGTTCCGTAAGATGGAAGAGATCCGTCGCATGGACTTGAAAATTGCGCAACTTGTAAAAAAAGGAAAAGTTCCAGGCATGACTCACTTTTCAGTTGGTGAGGAAGCAGCAAACGTTGGTGCAATGTTAGCTTTGAACCCGGATGATTTAATCACTTCTAATCACCGTGGACACGGTCAAGCCATTGCTAAAGGCATTGACCTGAATGGTATGATGGCTGAAATCCTTGGTAAGTATAATGGTACTTGTAAAGGAAAAGGCGGCTCTATGCATATTGCCGATCTGGATGCTGGAAACCTTGGTGCCAATGGTATTGTAGGTGGCGGTATGGGAATCGCTGTCGGAGCAGCTCTGACCCAGCAAATGAAAAAGACAGGCAAGATTGTTGTCTGCTTCTTTGGTGACGGTGCGACCAACGAAGGTGTTTTCCACGAAGCTGTTAACATGGCTTCCATCTGGAATCTGCCAGTTATTTTCTACTGTATCAATAACGGCTATGGTATTTCTGCTGATATTAAGAAAATGACTAATGTTGACCATATTCACCAACGTAGTGCAGCCTATGGCATTCCAGGTATGTTCATCGAAGATGGCAATAATGTTCTGGATGTTTATGAAGGCTTCCAAAAGGCTGTCGAGCATGTTCGCAGTGGTAAAGGACCTGTCTTAATCGAGAGTGTGACCTATCGCTGGTTGGGACATTCATCTTCTGACCCAGGTAAATACCGTACTCGTGAAGAAGTAGACGAATGGAAGAAGAAAGATCCAATCGAAAATCTTCGTAAATACCTGCTGGAAAACAAGATTGCAAGCGAGGAAGAGCTAGAAGCTATCCAAGCTGGAGTCAAAGAAGCAGTAGAAGCATCTGTCAAGTTTGCAGAAGAAAGCCCATTCCCGCCGCTTGAATCTGCCTTTGAAGATATTTACGCAGACTAAAGAGAGGAGGAAAAGAAAATGGAAACTAAAACTATGTCTTTTCGTGACACCATTATCCTCGCTATGTCTGAGGAAATGCGTCGCGATGAAAATGTACTCTTGATGGGAGAGGATGTCGGGGTCTTTGGTGGAGATTTCGGAACATCCGTTGGTATGCTGGAAGAGTTTGGACCTGAGCGTGTACGTGACTGTCCGATTTCAGAAGCAGCTATTTCTGGAGCAGCAGCAGGAGCAGCCATGACTGGCCTTCGTCCAATCGTCGATATGACCTTCATGGACTTCGCTGTGATTGCCATGGATAATATCGTCAACCAAGCGGCTAAAACTCGCTACATGTTTGGCGGTAAAGGGCAAGTTCCAATGACCATTCGCTGCGCAGCTGGTAATGGAGTTGGCTCTGCTGCCCAGCACTCTCAGTCTTTGGAATCTTGGTTTACCCACATTCCAGGATTGAAGGTAGTAGCACCAGGTACTCCGGCTGATATGAAAGGCCTCCTCAAAGCTTCTATCCGAGACAATAACCCAGTCATTATCTTGGAATACAAGTCTGAATTTAACCAAAAAGGGGAAGTGCCAGTCGATCCTGAGTATATTATTCCGCTTGGCGTTGGCGAAATCAAAAAAGAAGGTACTGATGTAACAGTTGTTACCTACGGAAAAATGCTGCGTCGTGTCATGCAGGCAGCTGAAGAATTGGCAGAAGAAGGTATCTCTGTAGAAGTCGTTGACCCACGTACATTGGTGCCGCTTGATAAGGACATTATCATTAACTCTGTTAAAAAGACTGGTAAGGTCGTTCTGGTCAATGATGCTCACAAAACCAGCGGTTTTATTGGTGAAATTTCAGCGATTATTGCCGAGTCTGAAGCATTTGACTATCTAGATGCACCAATCCGCCGTTGTGCTGGTGAAGATGTGCCAATGCCTTATGCACAAAACTTGGAAAACGCGATGATTCCGACTGTTGAAAGCATCAAAGACGCTATTCGGAAGACATATCATAAAGAATAAGGTATAATAAAGAAAAGGCTTTCTCGTGGATTAGATTACATAGAATTATTTATGTAATCTAATCTTGTGTAGAGGGTCAAAGAAGTTAAAACTTTTGTGATGGCTGCTAGTCGTTACAAATAGCATTAAAATAACTTGTAGGGTTACGACTGGAAGGAATTGAAACTATTTTTCTTTGCAGTCAGTGCCCTTAGTATCATAATTAGAATTGGAGAGGTCATGGCTGATGATAAGCTAAGAGCGACTCCTGCTGCCAGAAAGTTAGCGGATGATTTGGGAATCAACCTCTATGATGTTTCTGGCTCAGGCGCAAACGGTCGTGTCCACAAAGAAGACGTGGAAACTTTTAAAGATACAAACGTGGTGCGGATTTCACCACTGGCAAAACGAATTGCCCAAGAACATAATATCGCTTGGCAAGAAATTCAAGGAACTGGCCATCGTGGCAAGATTATGAAAAAAGATGTCCTTGCCTTTCTGCCTGAAAATATTGAGTCGGATACGATTAAGTCTCCTGCTCAAATCGAGAAAGTGGAAGAAGTTCCAGACAACATCACTCCTTACGGTGAAATTGAGCGGATTCCAATGACGCCAATGCGGAAGGTTATCGCACAACGGATGGTTGAATCTTACCTAACTGCGCCAACCTTTACCCTCAACTATGATGTTGACATGACAGAGATGTTGGCTCTGCGTAAAAAAGTTCTAGAGCCAATCCTAGAAGCAACTGGCAAGAAAGTCACGGTGACAGACCTGCTTTCGCTTGCTGTTGTCAAGACATTGATGAAGCACCCTTATCTCAACGCTTCATTGACGGACGAAGGTAAGACGATCATCACTCACAATTATGTGAATTTGGCTATGGCGGTCGGTATGGACAATGGTCTGATGACGCCAGTCGTCTACAACGCAGAAAAAATGAGCTTGTCAGAGTTAGTTGTGGCCTTTAAAGACGTTATCGGACGTACTTTGGATGGCAAATTGGCACCGAGCGAGCTACAAAACTCAACCTTCACGATTAGTAACTTGGGAATGTTTGGTGTACAGTCTTTTGGACCAATCATCAACCAACCAAACTCTGCTATCTTGGGTGTCAGCTCAACGGTTGAAAAACCAGTCGTTGTGAATGGAGAAATCGTTATCCGTCCAATTATGAGCTTGGGCTTGACCATTGACCACCGTGTAGTTGATGGAATGGCAGGAGCTAAGTTCATGAAGGACTTGAAGGCTCTGATTGAAGACCCAATTTCAATGTTGGTATAAGATTTTCTTTGCTAGTCTGAAAAGCAAAGAATCGCTCAGCAAATGAAGAACTAATTAGAAAAGGAAAGAAAAATGGCTTTAGAAGTAATTATGCCAAAAGCCGGCGTGGATATGACCGAAGGACAAATTGTCCAATGGAATAAAAAAGTCGGCGAATTTGTCAAAGAAGGGGAAATCCTTTTGGAAATCATGACTGACAAGGTCAGCATGGAATTGGAAGCAGAAGAAGATGGCTACCTGATTGCCATTCTCAAGGGTGATGGCGAAACTGTCCCTGTAACGGAAGTTATCGGTTACCTTGGTGAAGAAGGCGAAAATATCCCAACGGCAGGAGCAGCAGCGCCAGCAGCTAGCCCTGCACCTTCAGCTAGTGCCTCAAACGACGATGGTAAGAGCGATGATGCTTACGATATCGTTGTTATCGGTGGTGGTCCTGCTGGATACGTAGCTGCCATCAAAGCGGCTCAACTTGGTGGCAAGGTTGCCCTTGTTGAGAAATCTGAACTCGGTGGAACGTGCTTGAACCGTGGCTGTATCCCAACCAAGACTTACCTTCACAATGCTGAAATCATCGAAAACATCGGTCATGCAGCAAACCGTGGTATTGTCATCGAAAATCCAAACTTCACAGTCGATATGGACAAACTCCTAGCAACCAAGTCTAAAGTTGTCAATACTTTGGTAGGTGGAGTTGCCGGTCTTCTCCGCAGCTATGGCGTAGATGTTCATAAGGGTGTCGGTACCATTACTAAAGACAAGAATGTTTTGGTAAATGGTTCAGAATTGCTTGAAACTAAGAAGATCATCCTTGCTGGTGGTTCAAAAGTCAGCAAGATTAACGTTCCTGGTATGGAATCATCTCTTGTGATGACCAGTGATGACATTCTTGAAATGAACGAAGTGCCAGAAAGCCTCGTGATCATCGGTGGTGGGGTTGTTGGTATTGAGCTTGGCCAAGCCTTCATGACCTTTGGTTCAAAAGTTACGGTTGTTGAAATGATGGATCGTATCGTTCCAGCCATGGATGCGGAAGTTTCTAAGAACCTTCGTCTCATCTTGGAGCGCAAGGGTATGACAATTCTGACTGAAACTAAGTTGGAAGAAATCATCGAAGAAAACGGCAAACTTCGTATCAAGGTTGAAGGAAAAGATGATATCATCGCAAGCAAAGCCCTTCTTTCAATTGGTCGTGTGCCAGATCTAGAAGGTATTGGCGATGTCGAGTTCGAATTGGATCGTGGCCGTATCAAAGTCAACGAGTACATGGAAACATCTGTTCCAGGTATTTACGCACCGGGCGATATCAACGGTACCAAGATGTTGGCCCACGCAGCCTTCCGTATGGGTGAAGTAGCAGCTGAAAATGCGCTTAAAGGAAACCACGTCGTAGCGAAACTCAACTTGACTCCAGCCGCTATCTACACGCTTCCTGAAGTTGCTGCAGTTGGTTTGACTGAAGAACAAGCTCGTGAGAAATACGATGTTGCCATCGGTAAATTCAACTTCGCGGCTAACGGTCGTGCGATTGCTTCTGACGCGGCTCAAGGTTTTGTGAAAGTTATCGCTGATAAGAAGTACGGAGAAATCCTTGGTGTTCACATCATTGGTCCTGCAGCTGCAGAATTGATCAACGAAGCATCAAGCATCATCGAAATGGAAATCACTGTTGAAGAAATGCTCAAGACCATCCACGGACACCCTACATATTCTGAAGTGATGTACGAAGCGTTTGCGGATGTTTTGGGAATGGCTATCCACTCACCTAAGAAAAAATAAAGGATGTCTCGTCAATGAAATATATCATTAACAATAGCAATGATACTGCCTTTAATATCGCTCTCGAGGAGTATGCTTTTAAGCATCTCCTTGATGAGGATCAAATTTTCCTGCTCTGGATCAATAAGCCATCAATTATTGTCGGGCGCCATCAAAACACCATCCAAGAAATCAACCGCGACTATGTACGGGAACATGGTATCGAAGTTGTGCGCCGCATTAGCGGTGGTGGAGCTGTCTACCACGATCTTAACAACCTCAACTACACGATTATTTCCAAAGAAGATGAGAATAAAGCCTTTGATTTTAAATCTTTCTCAACGCCAGTAATCAATACCTTGGCTCAACTTGGTGTAAAGGCTGAATTCACTGGCCGGAATGACTTAGAAATTGATGGCAAGAAATTCTGTGGCAATGCCCAAGCCTATATCAATGGCCGTATCATGCACCATGGCTGTCTGCTCTTTGATGTGGATTTGTCAGTCTTGGCCAATGCCCTTAAGGTTTCTAAGGATAAGTTTGAATCCAAGGGAGTTCAATCTGTCCGTGCTCGTGTGACCAATATTGTGGACGAGCTACCAGAGAAAATCACTGTTGAAGAGTTTAAAGATCTTCTCCTGGCTTATATGAAAAAAGAATACCCTGAGATGACAGAATACGTCTTCTCAGAAGAAGAATTGGCGGAAATCAATCGTATCAAGGATACTAAATTTAGTACTTGGGACTGGAATTACGGTAAATCACCTGAGTTTAACGTCCGTCGTGGAACAAAATTCCCTAGTGGTAAGGTCGAAGTTTTTGCCAATGTTATCGAGTCTAAAATCCAAGACATCAAGATTTATGGTGACTTCTTTGGTATCGAAGACGTCGCAGCAGTAGAAGATGTCCTTCGCGGTGTTCGATATGAACGTGAGGATGTCCTCAAAGCACTGGAAACAATAGATATTACCCGCTACTTTGCCGGTATCAGTCGTGAAGAAATCGCTGAAGCAGTAGTAGGATAAAATCATAAGAGAGTGGGACAGAAATCGGTAATTCGTTAGAATTCGATTTCGTCGTCCCACCTCCGCACAGTTGAGTAGGGCTGTAAAAGCTGATGAAATTGGCGTAGTAGAGCCCACTCAGCCACTGCGTCTTGCTCGACAATCCAAAGACAATTGAGAGGCTAGGACTTCTGTCCTAGCCTCTTTTTTGAACTCATTTTTACCTATAAATAATTTCTAATATGTTGCTTTTATGATATACTATAGATGGATAAAGTCATTTGAAAAGTTTGAAGTATCTTTCTTCAATCTCTCTTTAGAAAGTGTGATCTTATGAAACGAGTCTTTATTATCTTTTCTAATCTTTTTGTCACCAGCTTTCTTCTTTGGATTGCCTTTATTTCGCCAAATACGCTTATCCACCGAAGTCTCCCTGTGGTAGGAGTTCTTAAACAAGAAAGAAATATCACCAATGAGGAGCTTTCGGCCAACTTAGATCAGTTAGCAAGGGAAAGCAATAGTGTAATCGCTCGCCAGATTCAACAAACAGATTCGCAAGGTCAGATCAAGTTCTCCTATGATATCTACGGAGAGGGAGAGCTTCCAAAGGGCATCAAAAAAGCAGATAAAGAAGTCGCTTCTAAGAAAAGCTTACTTACCAATTACTATATACTCTCAGGGAAGTTACCACTCGAAAAGTTGGATCAAAAACTACACGAACTTGCTTTCTCAAAGACTTTCATGAATAAGCCTAATCTCTTGCAGAATTTTATGGCATTTTTTGGTTCCGGTTCCCAATCCTTAGCCTTGGTTATTTTTATTCTTAGCTTTAGTGCATTGGCCATTATTCAAAAAACACTTGAATTGAGGAGTGCAGGGATTCGTTACATTGCAGGGATGAGACGTTACCAACTCTTTGGACGTTCTCTCATGGAAGACAGCAGAGAGCTGCTTTTAGGATGTATTGGAGCCAGTGCCTTAGGATCCATTTTGATTTATTGTTTACAATTAACCCCCTTTGCCTATTCCTTCATCATTTCGAGTAGTATCATTTACAATATGCTCTTACTCATCGTATCAGCTCTCCTGTCCTTTATCTTTGCTTTCAGCATCCAGACGGTGCACTTGGTTAGCCTTTTAAAAGGGAAAATTCCAGTAAAAAGGATTTTAGTTTTTCTCTTTACCTGTCAATTTCTCGCTGTTGCTCTCATTGGCCTTGCTATCCATCGAGTCAGTATCTATGGTTCTGTCTGGCAGACTTATCAAGAGGGAAGTTTGGCTTGGTCTAAAGAGACGAATTGGGTTCAAATTGGTGTAAATCGGGAGGATTTTTCACAGGGTACAAACAAAGAGACGCAAATTGAGAACAGAGCCAAATGGTCTAAGCTCATCGAGTCTGGCATCGAAAAAGGTGGTCTCTTGGTCCATCATCAGCTCGCATCTTTTGATTCAAAAGGCTTCATGAATAATCCTAGAACAGGGAGAGATCTTTCGATCACAGATTACGATCCTCTTGCCAATACCCTGTATGTCACTCCAAATTATCTTGATATCCAAAGGATCTCAGTTTCTCCTGAGGAAAAAAAGCGCTTGAATCACTTGCAAGCTGGAGAATTTGGACTCTTGCTCCCTGAAAAGTTAAAGGGTCAAGAAGAGGAGTTGAAAAAACGCTATGAAGATTATCTGACTCTTAGAGATGATCAAGGAAAGAGCCAGTTACCCATGAAAGCACGGGTGACCTATCTTCCTAACAACCAAAAACGGTTTATTTATAATAATACACCGATGAACTATCAGCAATTTCTGACAGACCCGATTTTAGTTGTTGTTCGACCTAAAAGTTTTGGTGGCTACGACAATCCTTATTTCTCTCATCTGAATCCTTATCTGTATTTTGATGGACTTGAAAAAAGCAAGAAGCTAGTAGCTGAGAATGGGCTTGAAAAAAACGTAAGTCAATACGACTATGCAGCAGCTGTCTATCAGCAGATGATGCAATCCATTCAATTAGAGAACCTCATGGCCATTGCTGGCGGTATCTTCGGAATGGCGACCTCCATTCTACTCTTTAACACCATGAATTTCCTCTATTTTGAAGAGTTTAGAAGACCGATATTCCTGAAGAAGATTGCGGGTATGGACTTTTTGAAAATTCACCAAAGCATGCTCATATCAGAGATTGTCATGCTGCTATTAGGTAGTGTCCTGATTTTCTTTCTCACACAGGAATGGTGGATTGCTCTCGTCACGCTCTTATTGTTTGCGGCCAATGCATGGCTGATTCTCCTTTACCGCTCGCATAAAGAGGAGCATTTCTTGCCCATTATTCTGAAAGGAGCCTAATATGATAAAAATAGAACACATGGCAAAATCATTTGGAGAACGGACTGTCTTTCAGGATATCAATCTGCAATTTACAGCAGGAAAAGTCTATGCGCTAATCGGAAATAGCGGTTGTGGCAAAACAACCCTGCTCAATATCCTGGCTAAGCTAGAACCTTATGATAAGGGAAGCATCAGCTACCGAGGGCAAGAGCTTAAGCAAATCAAATCTCATCACTTTTTCAAAAATGAATTGGGCTATCTCTTTCAAAATTTTGGTCTTCTTGAAAACGAGACCGTAGCGGCCAATTTAGAACTTGGATTGATTGGTCAAAAATGGACTAAACAAGAGAAGAAGCAGCGAGAAGAAGAAGTCTTAGAAAAGGTGGGATTGAATTATCTCACACTCGATCGAAAAATCTATGAATTATCAGGTGGAGAAGCGCAACGTGTCGCCTTGGCCAAAGTCATCCTCAAGGATCCTCCTTTGATTTTGGCAGATGAACTGACTGCAGCACTTGATCCAGAAACTTCACAAGAAATTATGAACTTGCTTTTATCATTGAAAAAGCCAGACCGCTTGATGATTCTTGCAACGCATAATCCAGCGATTTGGGAAAAAGCTGATGAAGTTATTCGGTTAAATACTATTTAAGTTAGGTAAAAATGCTCTATGATTTTTTGTTCATAGAGCATTTACTGTTATATGTGTCATAATTTTAGTTCTGTAAACTAGAGCTTATCCAGAGCATTCTTTTGCTCATCATTGACGATATGGGTATAGAGGTCAGTGACTTGTGTGCTGGCGTGACCTAGCTGGTGACTGACGAGAACTTGAGATTTTGTTGCGTCATACAAACGTGTAGCAAGTGTATGGCGGAGTTTGTGAGGTGTCACCCGCACCTTGAAGTCCTCAGAATATTTGGCCACCATTTTTTCGACACTGGAAGCATCGATTCGGTTAGGAGTGCCACGGTATTCAGTCAAAAAGAAGGCTGTATCCGTCTTTTCGGCCTTGTATCGTTTGCTCCGAATGCTCAAATATTCCTCTAAATAGGGTTTGGCAAAAGCAGCAACATTGACTGAGTCACGTTTGCCACCTTTCCTTGTCACCTCAATAACCATCATCTTGAGATTGATATCTTTTAGGTCCAGATTAACAGCTTCAGACAGACGAACACCAGAGGCTAGCAGCAAGGCAATGATGGCTAAATCTCGTTCCTTGTTTTTGTTGAAAGAGGACAGGGCCCGATTAGAGAGCTTCTTAGGGTACTCCGTATCGATATACTGGAGAAATTTCTCGGTTTCATCCCCTAAAAAGAGCTTCTGCTTAATATTCTCTGCACGAGCAGCCAGAGTTTCTTTTTTCTTCTTAGTAGCAACTTTTTTCATTACATTTCGATAGAAGTAGGGCTCACCCTGCTCGTTTTCCACTTCCTCAGTCAAATATTTGTAGAGGCTGGACAAAGCTGACAGAGTCCGATTGATGGTTGTCTGGGAAACACCGTTTTGTGTCGTGTTGGCATTGAGGAGCGGCCTCTCTCGCAGATACAGAATGAAGGCCTCCATGTCTTTCTTGCTCATATTTTCCAAGACAGAAAGAGGGATCTCAGCAATCTCTGAAGCGTCAGAAATATCGGAGTCTAAAACCCAGCGAAAAAATCGATCGTATTCCTTGAGGTATTCATATAAGGTTGTAAAACTATAAGGCACTGCCAGCTTGGATTGGTAGTATTCTAGAACGTACCAGGGCATAATCTGCTTCAGTTTATCAATTCGTTCCAATAAAATCTCGCGTTCCATTCCATCTTCCTCATGATTTTTCTATAAAAGAAGTATAGCATAACTAGCTATATTTATCAAGAAAATTATAGTTTTTCGGAAAGATGTTGGAGGGGAGGTATATGACCTAACTTCACTACAAAACAGATAATAAAAACAAGACAGAATTGAGAAACTAAACTCTGTCTTGTTTCACTAAAACTTATTCTTCTAACTGGATTGTTCGAAAATAATCCAGTTGCCATTTTTGTGTTGTCTGAGCTGTTTTATTTAAATGTGTGCACCAGGACGGATAAAACCGCATAGCCATCTTTCCTTTACAATCCTTTGTAGAAAGAATCTTTTTACTGATAGCCACCTCTTTGGGAATAATAAATAAACCGCAATGACAGTCGTCGATGACGACAATAACCAGTTCATCACCCAAGTCTCTATCAGTATAAGGAATATTCTTGTTGTCTTGGTCTTTTTTCCAAAAGACTGTAAAGTATCCTTCTTTTTTGGGTGTTTTCTTTGCCAAACGGCATCTTTTATATTCGTGATCAACCTTTGGCTTAATTAAAATACTTTCATAGTCTTCGTTCCATTTTTCATTTATCAGATCAAAATCACCATAATACCTATGAAGAATCTCTGCCATTTTCATTGTTTTATTGTCTTTCTGATTTTTACTGAATTTAAATTATGTAAAATAATTATTGAAATAAAAACCCTTTAATCAAATCAACTACCTGTTCATTTTGTGGTAGAGATGAATGATGAGCAGCCTTGCCTGTGATGACGACTTCTCTATACGAAGCAATCTTTCCTTTGTAAATCAAGCTCCCAGCCTCTACACTGCTTCTATGGACAATGCCATCTCCATCTCGGAAAAAGATTCCCAAAATCGACAAATGCTGCAGCTTCTTAGGCAGTTTTTCCCGATTGGCTACAAAGTCATCTAGCATTGGGACTCGATGATTGAGATTCTTCTTGTTTAGATTATAAGGACTGCCAATAGTCAGGAGCTTTTCCATCTCTAACCCAGAATGGTTTGCTAGGTATTGCTGCAGGAATACTGTATAAACCAGTCCGCCATTAGAATGCCCCAAGCCTTTAAAGCTGGTAAAAGGGTACTTCTCTCGCAAAATAGTTATGGCAGCGTTAAACATAGCAGCCTGCTTCTTGATATTTTTATAACCATCGCGATTATTTTGAAAACCAATCACAAAAATGGGGGTTCTGTCCTTTCGCTTCAAATGCCCACGATAAGTCATTCGACCGTCATTCCAGACTTTGATGCGAATAAGACTATGGTGCGGATGTTGGCCATGATTGAGCTTTTGGACCATTTTGTTAAAACGATTCTCTGTTGCTGAACTGCCCGGAATCATAATAATTGGTTGTATGTCAACTTTGCTCAAGGGCAGATGACTGATGGGATAGGAAGTGAGTTTCGCTTGTATGTCGTTATAAAATCGAATTAGATACTTAATCAACTTTTCCATTTCTTTTTCCTAAATGTACAAAATAAGTTACATAAACTAAATTATGTAACTTATTTACGATTACTTCCGTTTTTTCTTGTTTTTCTTCATTTGCTTGGCCATTTTATTCATGCTGCGGCGCATGAGAAATTCTCCCGCTTTCCCTTTGAGGCCACCGCCAAAAAGTTGACTCATATCTGGCATTCCTGCTCCGCCTAGGGCAGATAAATCCGGCATACCTCCTTGCCCCATCATGCCTTCTAAAGCTGACATATCCGGCATGCCGCCCGGCATATTTTTAGGAAGATTGTTAGGGTTGAGCCCCATCTGTTTCATCATTTTGTTCATATCTCCAGATAGGACGCCCTGCATCATCTGTTTGGCTTGGTTAAAGTCCTTGATAAACTTATTGACTTCGACAAAGCTATTACCAGAACCAGCTGCAATCCGACGACGACGACTTGGGTTAAGCAGGTCTGGATTTTCCCGCTCGGCTGGTGTCATAGAGGATACGATGGCACGTTTACGGGCAATTTCTTTTTCATCTACTTTGATGTTTTTAAGAGCAGGGTTATTGGCCATACCTGGCAACATCTTGAGCAGGTCTTCCATAGGTCCCATGTTCTGAACTTGATCCAGCTGGTCGATGAAATCGTTGAAATCAAAGGTATTTTCCCGCATTTTTTCAGCCATTTCAAGCGATTTTTTCTCATCGTACTCTTGAGCGGCCTTTTCAATCAGGGTTAGCATATCCCCCATGCCGAGGATACGGCCAGACATACGGTCTGGGTGGAAGGTTTCGATATCGGTAATCTTTTCACCGGTACCAGTAAACTTGATTGGTTTGCCAGTGATCTGACGGACTGACAGAGCTGCACCACCACGGGTATCCCCATCAATCTTGGTCAGGATAACCCCGGTTACTTCGAGTTGATTGTTAAATTCACGGGCTACGTTTGCTGCTTCCTGACCGATCATGGCATCGACCACCAGCAGAATTTCATTTGGCTGTGCTAATGCCTTGACATCAGCTAGCTCCTGCATGAGCTTTTCATCAATTTGTAGGCGACCAGCCGTATCAATCAAGACATAGTCGTTGTGATTAGCCTTGGCTTGCTCCAAACCTTGACGGACAATCTCTACTGCTGGAAACTCGGTACCCAAGGCAAAGACTGGCACATCAATCTGTTGCCCCAGTGTTTTCAGCTGATCAATAGCCGCTGGACGGTAGATATCCGCCGCAATCATCAGAGGACGAGCATTTTCTTCTTTCTTGAGTTTATTGGCTAATTTACCCGCAAAGGTCGTTTTACCAGCCCCCTGCAAACCGACCATCATGATAACAGTCGGAATCTTTGGTGACTTGATAATCTCGGCAGTATCAGAACCCAGAATGGCTGTTAGCTCTTCGTCTACGATTTTGATGATCTGTTGAGCTGGATTGAGCGTGTCAATAACTTCGTGTCCGATAGCTCGCTCACGAATCTTTTTAATAAAGTCTTTGACAACAGGCAGGGCAACGTCAGCCTCCAAAAGAGCAAGGCGGATCTCCTTGGTCGCTTCCTGGATATCACTCTCAGAAATTTTTCCCTTTCTGCGTAAGTTTTTAAAGACGTTCTGTAAACGTTCAGTTAAATTTTCAAAAGCCATAAATGTTTCTCCTCTTAATTATCAAATGATGGAAATGGACAGATTTCTATCCGTCCTATTCTCGATTATCAATACTGGACAAAACCGCAAGCTGCTCCTGCAGATAGGGATCATCAGGGTATTTCTCCATAATCTGATCGAAAATCTGACTTCGGACGATATAGTCAGAGTACATATGCAGTTTCATTTCGTAGTCTTCCAGAATTTTCTCTGTCCGCTTGATATTGTCATAGACAGCTTGGCGGCTCACATTAAACTCCTCGGCAATCTCAGCAAGGCTGTAGTCATCAGCATAGTAGAGTTCGATATAGTTCATTTGCTTGTCGGTCAGCAAAGCCGCATAAAACTCAAACAGAGCGTTCATTCGATTTGTTTTTTCAATTTCCATAAAGAATATTATACCAAATAATCCCTTTAAACTCCACTCTTTCGGTATATTTGAAAATAGAGGATTATAAAAAACTGTCGATCGACAGTTTTATTACGTAATTTAAATTATGTAATCATTTGTTTTCTAAATAAAATTCAAAGCGTTCGCCAACATACTGGCTTTTTACATACTCAAAGGCCGTTCCATCATCAAAATAAGAAACTTGTGTCAAGCCTAAAATAGCATGACCACGGGGAATTCCCAAGTATTTAGCGATTTTTTCCTTGGCCAAACGAGCGTAAATGGTCTGTTGGGACTTGCCAATTTTATAGCCGTGCTCTTGCAGGGTTTGAAAGAAATGGCTGGTCACTTCTTCTTTTTTGAAATTCTTTATAAATTTCTCTGGAATCGAGGCAACTTCATAGACTACAGGGATATCGTCAGCGTAGCGAACCCGTTCCATGCGGATGATGTTCTCTGTCTTATGGATGCCCAACTTCTCGACCTCTCGCTCGCTAGGCAGCGTCCGACGGTAGGAAATCAGCTGGCTGGACGGTATTTTTCCTTGAGACTTCATAATTTCTGTAAAACTAGTTGTTCCACGCATTTTTTCCTGAACGCGTGTACTTGCGACATAAGTCCCGCTGCCGACTCGTCGCTCAAGAACCCCCTCTTCGACCAAGAGAGTGATCGCTTGGCGCAGGGTCATTCTGCTAACCTCGAAAGTTTCAGCAAGATCACGTTCACTTGGTAAACGCTCGCCAATATCCCAAACCCCTTCGTCAATATCTTTTTTTATTTGATCATGTATTTTCACATAAGCAGGTAACATCAATAGCCCTCTTTTCTGATTTTAAGCAGCTTTTTATACATTTATTGTATTATCAATTAGTTTAAAAGTCAAACTAAATATCAATCATTGTAGGGAAATCCTATTTGATTATCATTCTTTAGAACAAATATCTTAGCTTTTCAGTTATTTTACTTGCAGCTAGCCCTATTACCTTGGAAAAATTTGATTTTTGTGATAGAATGAGGGGAAAAGATTACTTCTTTTAAGAAAGGGAAAAGATGACAACTACAACTGAATTGCAAGATGTTGAAAAAATCATCGTGCTTGATTACGGCAGCCAGTACAACCAGCTGATTTCACGCCGTATCCGTGAAATTGGTGTATTTTCTGAACTCAAGAGCCACAAGATCACAGCGGATGAAGTTCGTGCTATCCGTCCTGTCGGGATTATCCTTTCAGGTGGACCTAACTCAGTTTATGAAGAAGATTCATTTGATATTGACCCAGAGATTTTTGAGTTGGGGATCCCAATTTTGGGGATTTGCTATGGTATGCAGCTTTTGACTCATAAATTGGGCGGGAAGGTGGTGCCAGCAGGTGACGCAGGTAATCGTGAATATGGACAATCAAAACTAACACGTACTACTTCCCCTCTCTTTGAAAGCACACCAGAAGAGCAGCTTGTCCTGATGAGCCACGGTGATGCGGTGACAGAGATTCCTGCAGACTTTGTACGCACTGGTACATCTGCAGACTGTCCATTTGCATCTATTGAAAATCCTGACAAGAAAATCTACGGAATTCAATTCCACCCTGAGGTTCGTCATTCTGAGTACGGTTATGATATTCTGCGCAATTTTGCTCTCAATATCTGTGGCGCTAAGGGCGACTGGTCTATGGATAACTTCATCGATATGCAGATTCAAAAAATCCGTGAAACAGTCGGTGACAAGCGTGTCCTGCTCGGTCTATCAGGTGGTGTTGACTCTTCTGTCGTAGGTGTCCTCTTGCAGAAAGCTATCGGCGATCAATTGATCTGTATCTTTGTAGATCACGGTCTTTTGCGTAAAGGCGAAGCTGATCAAGTTATGGAGATGCTGGGCGGCAAGTTTGGCCTTAATATCGTTAAAGCGGACGCAGCGAAGCGTTTCCTTGACAAACTTGCTGGCGTTTCAGATCCAGAGCAAAAACGTAAAATCATCGGAAACGAGTTTGTCTATGTCTTTGACGATGAAGCCAGCAAACTGAAAGATGTGAAATTCTTGGCTCAAGGTACACTTTATACTGACGTTATCGAATCTGGGACTGACACTGCTCAAACTATCAAGTCTCACCACAATGTTGGTGGTCTGCCAGAAGATATGCAGTTTGAGTTGATTGAACCTCTAAATACACTTTACAAGGATGAAGTGCGCGCTTTGGGTACAGAGCTTGGTATGCCTGATGAAATTGTCTGGCGCCAGCCATTCCCAGGTCCTGGGCTTGCTATCCGTGTCATGGGTGAAATCACTGAGGAAAAATTAGAAACTGTCCGCGAATCGGACGCTATCCTCCGCGAAGAAATCGCCAAGGCTGGTCTTGACCGAGACATCTGGCAATACTTCACTGTCAACACAGGCGTTCGTTCAGTAGGTGTTATGGGCGACGGTCGGACTTATGACTACACGATTGCCATTCGCGCTATTACTTCTATCGATGGTATGACAGCTGACTTTGCCAAGATCCCTTGGGAAGTTCTGCAAAAGATCTCTGTCCGTATCGTCAACGAAGTAGATCACGTCAACCGTATCGTCTACGATATTACAAGTAAACCACCTGCAACTGTGGAGTGGGAATGATTTATAAATATGATTTGAAGTGAAATGGTTGATTTAACAGCATTTTCAGTTGTTATAAAAGGTTAAAAATAAATCAAAATTGATTGGTTCCCCACCAAAAATCCCACCAGAAATATTCTGATGGGATTTTTTTATATTAAATTTTATTTTTCTATTATTTGATGCTTTATAAGCTTTCTTAAGACCTGGTTTGACACAGTTGGATTTCAGGTACTTTCAGTTTAGCTTTATATCAACCATCATCAAAATCCAACTATTTTCTTATTTTAAAAAATATGAATAAGTTTGATTGAATGAGGGAATTTCTTTAAATTTTTTCTTAGCACCTATAAGTTAATAATACTATTCTTTAAATTATAGTTTATAATTATCTGATGTTTCAATGACCACAAAACAAAGTACAGCGAATCACTTCCTTTAGTCAAACATATAACTGAACAACATTGTTTATCTTCCTGCACTTTCATATTTTTTCAATCCTTTTCTAAAAATTGTACGACTGATAATAATCAAAAAAACTGTAAAAACTATTTGATAGAAAAATAGGTTCAATGTATCTTTCCCTAAAAATATTAATACTGCAGGATTGGCAATTAATAAATTGGGAACAAATAACATAGTGATCAATCTGTTAATACCTGTAAAAATATTATATGGATACTTAGAAATTCCAATATAATTCAAAAATACATCTACTTTTGAAAATTTAGTTGGGAACCAAAATGAACTAATCGTTATTAGAAACCAAATTGAATAATATATAATACAACCACACATTAAAGAAAGGATATAAAATAATATTTTAATGAATTTAAATGTACATTTAAATTTCCATAACTTATAAAAATGATCGCAAGACCAAAAAAAAGTATTCACGAATTGAACTAAATTAAATGATCTAAAAATATAGAACAACTGAGTATCAAACGGCCTCAATAAAATTTGATCCAAGTTACCACTCAAAATATCTGATTCTAAAATTCCCATACTTCTAATTAACAATCCCATCATAACTCCATCTACAATAGTGTAGGAACCTACCAAAAATAAAATTTGATAATAGTCCCAACCATTAAAAGAGTCTATGTTTAAGAAAATCAATCTAAAAAATACAATAGGTAAACCAATCCACAGTATCGACGAAAATAGACCACAAAAGAAGTCAAAATGAAAATTCATATCAGATTTAAAACCAAAATGAAGTAGCCTAAAAATTACTTTTATTCTAAACATTTTATCCTCCCACATTTGAGAAGTGCTCCACTCCTTTTCTCAATATGAATCTTGATATAATATAAAAATGATGCACCAAATCAATTGAATACAAATAATTCTCAAATAGTCTATTAATTTATATGTATCATTACTAAACATCTGAAGCGGTTCATATACTAAGTATTTAAAAGGTAATACATCTAAAAACAGACGAAAATTATTTGAAAAAAAACTTAAAGGCAATAATATTCCTGATAAAAACTGAATTACTATTTCTTTAACAGTAAGGACAAAAAATATATTTTCTAACCAAAAAGAAAGCATACCTACACAACATGATATTAAAAACCATAGAACCATAGATAGAATAATTGCAATACTTCCTAAAATAAGAATTTCAATGGTTAATAACTCATTCTTGTAATAAACACTGGAGAATAAAATGACAGGAATGATGATAAATAATAAATGAGCAAGCCTATCTCCAAGCATTTTACAAAAATAATACTTATAAAAAGTAACAGGTTTTATTAATATGCTAAAAAAATTTCCTGAATGAACATCGTCATTGATTTCCCAATCAACTGGATAAAAAACAAAATATGAAAAAATTATAGTCCCCAAATAGTATTGAACCATTGAGGTAAAATCATATCCTGCTATATTTATCTGGTTACTCTGATATATATACGTCCATAAAAATACTGATATCATAATTTGTATACTTGCCTGTAACATTAACAATAGTACACTTGATTTATAGTTCAAAATAGATCGAAATGATATCAGAATAATAGACATTTCTTTTTTCAATTGTGCTCCTTTTTTGTAAAATAGTTTTGTAAAATAATTTCTTCTAAAGAAAGATTTGATATTTCAAAATCTTCTATATCTACAAGCTTATTGATTGATTCTAATGTCTCAAAGACAAAATCTCTAGGTATTTTTAGTATACATTCCGATTTTGTTTGAGAAATGACTACTACTCCTTTAACATAGCATAACTCTGGTACCAAATCTAATGTCATTTTTATCTTTAAATATTTAAAATCAGAAAATTTAGATAAAATAACATCCATTGACTCCTGCAAAATAATTTTTCCTTTGTCAATGACGATTAATTCGTCACAAACAGACGAAATATCATCCATATCATGACTCGTTAAAATAATAGTAGTATGACATTCTTCATTCATTTTCTTTAAAAATGTTCTGATATCTTTTTTAGACTGTATATCTAACCCTATAGTAGGCTCGTCTAAAAATAATATTTCCGGACTTGTTAAAGATGCCGCGATAAACTCCATTTTCATTTTTTGTCCAAGAGAGAGGGTCCGGACCTGCTGGTAAAGCTGATCTTTTACATTCAACAAATTGCTTAATTCCTGAATTCGTTCTTGTAAAATCGCCGGTTCTACCTCATATAAAGTACCAATCAATTGAAAATAATCCATAGCCGAAACATCTTGAAATAACTGTAATTTATTTCCTACTACTATTGAAATTTTTTTTCTAAAATTTATACTTCTTTTAAATGGAATTTCTCCATTCACTTCTAATTTTCCGGAACTAGGATAAAGAGTCCCAGTCAACATTTTAATCGTTGTGGATTTACCAGCTCCATTACTCCCAATAAAGCCAACTATACTCCCTCTCTTAATCGTAAAACTAATATCTTGAACAGCTCGAATCGTTATTTGATTACGTTTCAAAAATCTCTTGATAAATGGGAGTCTTGAATCAAAATTATAAAAATTTTTAGATAAATTCTGAGCATTAATAACTATTTCACTCATATATCTCTCCTTTCGATAAAATATATTTACTTGTACTTTTTCCATACTTTACCAAAATGCTAAAGATTGAGCTAAAATCTTCGGGATGGGTAAAATAATATTTGTCTTTAAAAAGTTTCTCAAAACCTTCAAGGCGATTATTGAAATCATTAAATTTTGTATTGTCTAGCTGGTTGAATGTCTCTTTAATATCCATAAACTTTCTCCGTGATTCTTTATTTCACTTTATAAATAGAAGAGTGTCTATATATTTATAGATCCTCAAGAACTTGCATTTTATCAAGTATAAGTAGAATAGTATGTAAGGGTTTACATATTCATATTATATGATTATTTAAGGAATCCGTCAATTTTCCACATTATTATATGACAAAATGTATTTTTTAAAAATGCAAAAATCTATGAGCAAGATGTTTGACTTCCTTTTTTAAAGTATATATACTTATATTAACCTTAGAAAAGAAAAAATGTTTGAACAGATATTCAATAATAATTACTTTTTTTAAAATTAAAATTCGAACTTTAAATTTTTATCTTTTTATATTATTGAGTAACCTAAATTGCCCAATTTGTAAAATTTAGCTAGACAAAAAAAGACATCCAAGAGAAATTTCTTAAATGTCTGTAAACGTTGATATAAGCGTGTTGATTAACGTTTTGATAATTGTGATGCTTTACGAGCTTTCTTAAGACCTGGTTGGATACATTTATATTTGAATAAGTTTCAAAATCCCCTTTAAATCAGCGTTTCCCCGCTTTTTTTAGAAAACCAATTTCATCTAATTTGAATAAGTTTCAATTAAATGGTGTGAATTTTACCCTAAAAATACACGAATTGAGCTAGAATTTACTAAAAAGTTCACACCATTTAAATTGTTAATATTCTCCTATATTGTTTATAGGAATGGAAACTTTTATTATATTTTACTTGCTTACTGAACACATCAATTTAATTAACCTTTTAGTTACCCTTTGTGTTTTCTCTACTTTTTTATAAAATGAACTTTGGTAGAAAACAGGGCAAAAAACAGAGCAGGCTTAGGCCTGTTTTTATATACCTTAACTCGACAATACTATTAAATGAATGATTAAAAATTGTAGACATTAATCCCTCCTACTCTAAAATGACATCGGTGTCATAAGTTGCATTCTACTACTATTTTAATATTTTATCAAATAAAAAATCGGTATTTTTTACCGATTAAAAGCTTTGTCTTCTAATAATTTTTGAAGATATTTCAACGGATTCTATATTTTTATCGTTAATGATTGCTAAAACACCTTCTATCATTTTTTGAGCTAACATAGCATAATTAGGAGAAATAGTAGACAGAGCTGGAGTATAATATTGCGAAATAGGAATATTATCGAATCCAATTATTGAAATATCATCAGGAATGGTAATCCCCTTCTCATAGCACGCACGAATCAGCCCTTGAACCTTCTCATCCCCAGAAACAAATATCATATCCGGATGATTTTGATTAGATAAATTATTTATTGCATATGAATAAACTGAATCAATTGTAGTTAAGCCATAAATAACTTGCAAATCCATTAAATAATTTTTATCAGTCAAAAAAGTACGAATACCTTTTTCACGATCCTTATTAACAAGAGATTCCCCCTGCAGGAATAAAATATCAGTCCTAAAGCCTTATTCTAAAGGCTTTTCTATCTTACTTGGTCAATTTTGGTCAAAAATTTCGCTAACTTTTTATCCAACTCACTCCGGCAATTCTACCTTCAAGCTCATATCTGTCGGTTGTAACACTTTCTGAACGGCTGCGAGGAATGATAGACCGTTGTCTGATGGAGAATACTGGAACGTGATATGGATAACTTTTTTGTCAAACTTATCACCATATCGCTCCACATACTGCTTGCTTTCGAGGAAGTGAATATAATTGTTAATTTTTTCCTGCAAAACTTCCAGATGTACTGCTTCTATCTCTTCCTCCCAGCCAACTGGATCCACCAGAAGAAGTTCTAAATGACTATCAACTGTACCAATTGCGTCAAGTTCGCTAGGTTTCAATTTTGAAGCGATGGCTTGGGTGACAATTTGAGTAAACTCTTCAGAAGAAAATATTTTTTGATTATCAGACAAATCATTAAAAATTAGATCAGGATTATTTCGTATAAAAATTTTGTCTGACTCTTCTTGTGTATACTGTTTTTTAGATTTCCAAAAACCATACTGCGCATAATTCATCAACTCTTTGCCAGTATGTTCTCCCGAAATATAGCTATCGGCAGCTTCCTTTGGGATTTCTTGAACCACTTCTGGGCAGGTAATATTAAAAGTTGGATAACGCAAGAAATACTTATCACCATCTTGACAGATTTCCAACATATCTTTTTGACTTACATAAATTGATTCCATTCTTATCTCCTTTGTCTTTTACTAAATGTCTACTGATTATTTCTTCCCTAAAACACATTTATCTTCTCTTTTGTACTAACCAAACTTTAGCTAGTTCTCAATGACCTAGAAAGCTAAACACATCTTTTACAAGGTTCGTATATCCTGTCTCAAATTAAATCATTTTCCTTCCTCGTCCCATAATGGCGAAGGATAGGGGTGTGAAAAGCCAAGTTCATTTGCCAACTGTTCCGCATGAACTGTCTGACTTAGAATCTTAAAGAATTCATCCTTTGCTTCCTTCCTCGTATCAAACTCCCATGTTTTCCCCACAATATATGAGCGTTCATCCCTACTGTTAATTTGAAACTTGTTATCTTTAAAAAACAAATGTGTTGCCCATGGTTGGCTGCTATCTTCATCAAATAAGACATAAGACAAGCTTTCTAGACCTCTTTCTTTAATCTCCTTTTCCACTATATTTTTCAAAGACTCGATATCGATTTCTGGTTTACCCCAAAGTGGGGAAGGATATTGTGGCACCCAGCCATTGGAAATATAGTACTTATTTCTTGAAACAGTATGGTCTAACAACTCTAAAAATTTTTCTTTTGCTTGAGGAAAATCAGGATACTCAAAAACTCTTCCTTTTCCAGCCCTGTCCCTTGTTAGATATACCTCATACTTATGAGTTTGAGGATTGAATTCAATTCTCGTTTCCCACTCCCAGGGATCATGGTTGTTGAAAATAGAAAATCTCAAACTATCATAGCCTAGTTTTTGAATCTCTGATAAAAGCTCCATTCGTTCTTGCTCTCTTTTAAACATAGTTCCTTTTCTCCTCTAAGAGTTTCAGACTAAACTACAACCATCCCTTGGATTTCAAAAACTTATCTGGAATGCGAAGCTCAATTTCTGCCATGATCCCTTTTAAGTAGCTGTCCCAATCTTTTATTTCACCAAAAACTATCATACTTTTGCCGCCATTCAAAGAGGCTCCGTATCGCTCACCTACAAAAATAGAAAAGCTACAAAATCCTCTATCATAGTTGAAGAATATTAAATAATAATCATACGCAACAAACCGAATTCCAAATCGCTGATACGGTAAGTACTCAACAACATCCACAATTTTTGGCTCAGTGATACGCTCACCAAATACACTTTTGATTTTTTCACTAGTTTCCAATGCTAGTTGAAATATTTGATTCTCTTCCATAAAAACTCCTTCTATTCTTTATAGCCAGCCCTTGGCTTTTAAAAACTTGTCTGGAATGCGAAGTTCAATCTCTGCCATGATTTCTTTTAAGTAACTATCCCAATCTGTTATCTGGCTATAGACAGCTGGCTCTTTAGTAAGGGATAGCTTCACTTCTTTCGATAAAACAATAAAGAATTCACAGAGATCACTTTCATAATCAAATTCAATCGAGAAGTAATCGTAAGCCTCAAAGTCTAATTTAAAAGTTTGATGACTGGGTTCATTAACATAATCGTAACCAGTAATCGTATCCACTCTTTCTCCAAATACCTTCCTTATTTGCTTTCTAGTTTCTCTTGCGAGCTCTAGCATATCGTTTATTTGCATACTCCGATCCTCTTTCATCTTACTACCATCCTTTGGCTTTCAAAAACTTGTCTGGAATGCGAAGTTCAATCTCTGCCATGATTTCTTTTAAGTAGCTGTTCCAATCTGTTATCTGGCTAAATACGACTGGCTCTTTAGTGATTGACACCTTCACTTCTTTTGTCAAAACTATAAAAAACTCACACATGTCATTTTCATAATCAAATTCAATCGCGAAAAAATCGTAAGCCTCAAATTCTATTTTAAAAGTTTGATGACTGGGTTCATCAACTATATCGTATATACAAAATGTTCCAATTCGCTTGGCAAACACTCTATCCAATATATCGCAGAATTTATCCGCTAAAATATCCATTTCATTTTCAAACATTGCAATATACCTCTTCTTTTCTACCATCCCTTAGCTTTTAAAAACTTGTCGGGAATGCGAGACTCAACTTCTATCATGAGTTCTTTCAAGTATTTGTCCCAGTCTCTAATCTCACTATAAAAAGTTGGCTTATCCCCTTTGTTCAAAGAAGCACCGTAACGATCACCAATAGAGATTGTAAATCCACAAAAATCAGCTTCATAGTTAAACATCATAAAGAAATAATCATACGCTATAAATTCAAGCCTAAAAGCTCTGTACTGCGGATATTCAACAACATCTACGATTTTCGGTTCAGTGATGCGATCACCAAATACACTTTTGATTTTTTCTCTCGTTTCTTCTGCTAGTCGAAGCATTTTATTATCTTCCATTCGATTCCTCCTTTTCTCTTACAACCAGCCCTTGGCTTTTAAAAACTTATCTGGAATGCGAAGCTCGAGCTCATCCTTGATTCCTTTTAGGTATTCATCCCAATCTGATATCTGGCTGTAAACAGCTGGTTCTTTAGTCAGGGATAATTTCACTTCTTTCGTTAAGACAATGAAGAACTCGCAGAGGTCATTCTCATAATCAAATTCAATAGTAAAGTAATCATATGCCCTAAAGTCTATTTTAAACGCGCGATGGTTGTCTTCTTCAACAACATCATAAATGCCAGAAGAGTCCACCTTATGATCAAAATAAGTTCGAATCATTCTGCTCGTTTCTACAGCAAACTTCTCAGTTTCATTTAATTCCATACCACTATTCTCCTCAAAGACATCATTTCTCTAAAATCTATTTGATCAATTCTTTAATAAAACTTCTGCTCTATCTGAATCTAGAAAGTCTTTCAATAGTTGCAAGGTGTGTTCAACAGACTTTTTATCACGGCCATACACTCTTTTTATGCTTTTGTCATCAATTATCTGTGACAACAATGTGACTGAAAATCTCTGTTCATCAGCTTGAGTGAACCAAATGTTAAACAAGCCACCCTCTCCAGCTTCTAATTGGGTATTTTTACCAGTTGATGATATCCCCATCGTCATATGATAACCCTTATACATGAACGGAAAATTAAAATTTTCATCTTCTCCTTCATGAATGGCAATCGTATCAAGGTCAATCGAAAAAATTTTCTCTAAAGCTTGTTTGACATTCTGATAACCCAAACTATCTCTTGTAGGTAAGTAACCTTCGCTCATTTACGAGACCTCCACATATTTTCGAAATTCTCAAACTTCTATTACTTTGATAGAGTCAAATCAACTATTTTCCCCGTTTTTATATCGACTTTTAATCTTCTGCCATAAAAATCAGTCGCATAAAGCCAGCCATCTCTCAAAGTCATCTGTTCAAAGGGATAAATATTATTACTGTATCCACTATTATCAATCTTCCAAACCACATTTCCACTAGCATCAACTCTTAAAATGTTATTCTTTTCAATCTCATTATCAAAAGGAATCTCTAATAAAACAATACATCCATCACCTAGTTCAATGATATTACGGATTTCAAATGTAAAAGATTTTATAACTTCACCATTTACTATTAGCTGATGTTTTTTATTTTCTAGCACTGTATCCACCTTTCATCTGAGAATTCCTACGTTAAACAGTCTTTTAATCGTTTCTTCGTCTTCGTGTTAAATCAATATCCAGCACATAGCTAATCCTGTAACATAGCTAAAAACTCTGTAAAGTTATTTGCTACTAACTCTATAGCTGGCTCTAGCTCGTAGGATTCCTCGTGGTACCAGATACACATGCTTGGATTTTCGGAATCCTCGACATAATTTAGACAAACAAAATCACCACCAAACAATGCTGCTATTGGGATTAGTTGCAATCCGACATAATCTTCATCAAAAATAATGCGACCTTCCAATTGTGTACTCACAACTCCGATATCATAAGCCTCTTCTGCCTTCTCACCTGAAATAGCTAGTATGGCTAAAAAGTGCTCGATTACTTTCTCATTATTCCCAAAATGAAAATACCGTTTTGACGGAATCAATCCATTCTCATTCTTTATAAATTTCTTATAATCATCAGGTAGTTTAACTCTCCACGCTACTTCTCTTTCATGCAATAAGGCATCAGTTGGCATAGGGGAGATGATTGCTTGTTTTTTCTGAGTCATATTTTCAGCTTCTTTCTCTATTTAAAATCTTTATACCACTAGCTCTGAGAAATTAATCAGTCTCTTCCTTGTCCCATAATGGAGAGGAATACATCTTACCCATTCCTTCCTGAACATAATAACGATTGAAAAAAATAATATCTCCTAAAAGTTTTAAAAATTTCTCTTTTGCTTCTGAAAAGTCTGTAAAGTTGAAAATTCCCCCCTTACTTGCTCTATCCATGGTAGCGTAGACATTGTAGACTTGCTTAAAATCGTCATATTCGATTACCACTTCCCATTCACCAGGACCATATTCGTTAAAGATAGAATACCTCAAACTCTCGTAACCTAAATCTTGAATAGCTGATAAGAGTTCTTGCTTTTCTTTATCTAAATTTTTCATACATTATCTCCTGCAATTAACCATCAATCCGCCTTTTCATTGTCCCAAAGTGGGGAAGAATAATACGGTTTTTTCCCTATCCGTACTTTTAATTGATTAGATTTTACAAAATGTTCTAATCGTTCCAAAAAAGCTATTTTTGCGTCTTCAAAACGAGTAAACTCTATCGTATTCCCCATCACATATGATCTATCATCTCGACCATTAATCATAAATTTCCCATCTCTATAGAATAAGTGAAATGCCCATGGAAATTTTTGTTTTCATCAAAAAGAACATACTGTAAGCTCTCAAAATGTCGTTTTTTAATCTCTTGTTCGACTATACATTTCATGTTCTCAATATCATTCATCGATTTATCCCATAATGGAGAGGAGTATTCTGCACCTATACCCTCGTCAACATAATATCTATTTATGAAAACAACATTTTCAAGAATTTCTATGAAACGACTCCGTGCTTCTTGAAAGTTTTGGTATGAATCTTTTCCATTCGTACTTGCTCTGTCCATTGTCGAATATACTTCATATACTTCTAATTCAGGATTATATTCTATTCTTGTTTCCCACTCCCTTGGGCTATGATCGTTGAAAATGGAATATCTCAAACTCTCGTAACCTAACTCTTGAATGGCTAATAAAAGTTCAGAACGTTCTTTGGATTCGTCTCTCATCTTTGGGTAATCCTCTTTTTCATCCCATAATGGTGATGGATAATATGGAGGGTGTCCAGTTTGAATTTCAAGTCTATTTAACTGGACAAAGGTTTCCATTTTTTTGATAAAAAAATGTTTTGCCTCCTCATAGTTCTCAAATTCCCATGATTTCCCAATAATATAGGAACGATCATCTCGACTATTAACTAGAAATTTATTATTTTTATAATACAGGTGAATAGCCCAAGGCAAATTACTGTCCTCATCAAATAATGCATAATAAAGATTTTCAAAGCCTTTTTCTCTGACTTCTTTTTCTACATCTTGTTTTAACAAATCAAAATTTAAATTCTCATTCATATTTTTATCCCAACTGACAGTTCATCTATACAGAGTTACAACTCCCATCACTATCACTCAATAATGGAAAACCGTTCATTCTCTTGATATTTTTGATTGAATTTTTCCAGCTACTTCATTGGTTTCATTTTATACCTTCTTTTACTTAAGTGGCGATACATAATCATCTGGAAGTTTGCCTCTCCAGTCAATCCATTTTTGTTCAGCAAGTGGAATTAATGTCTCAAGCTCTTCCTGAGTAAATAATTCCCAACTCTTAGGACTAGCTATTAAAGGAGTTAAGCCTTTTAATATAAATTGTTTCTCACTAGCTTTCTTTTCTTCTTCCGTCGGTGGCCAACAATCGTTCCGAATCTTCCAAGATACTTCTAGTGGTGTTCTCTCCCCACTCTCTAGTAAGGAAAATAAGTCATTTGGTAATTCATAAACCGCTAACCAAGAAGCCACGGTTCCTTCTTCTAAAACTAAATAATACTTGTCCTCATTTTTCCAGATGGATTTCCCGTATCCTTCAACTTCTTCAAACTGGATAACATCTTCCCATTGTAGGTTTGTTGGTTTCATTTGTATTCTCCTAGTACAAGTTATTCTCTCAACCAGAATATCATAAAATCAGGTTTCTATTTCTCTTCCTCAATAGGCTATGCCATCTTTTACCCTTTTTCTAGTTTCTAAATCCAAATTAAAATAAAAATCACTTCGACCAGATTTATCAAAACAATCCTCTTTAAGAGCTTCACACACAATTCTCAGTTTTTCTTTACTTATCTCAGAAATATATAGCATTGTAAATCCTGCAGGAGATTCAATTTGGTAGATTTTTTCACCTTCTAAATTATAAACCCCTAGTTCTGATGGAACATCAAAATCGCTGGATGAGCGAAATATGCTCAAGATACGCTGACATTTAGGGCTAAAGCGAAGACAATGTAAATGATGAAAACTAATCTGTTGCTTCCCATTATGATTCCAATCTAGGGTTCCTTCAAGTAGATTTTGTTGCCCTAACAATTTTCCTTCTAAACTAAAGTAGAAAATGATATTACTTACAAAGTTTTCTCCATTATAGACGACAACAATGTTCTCATCTTTATTATATTCCGCATGAATGATATCTGGTAGTTCTATCTTTATTACAGAATCATCCCACTCCCATGTGAGCATCTGTTCACTGTAATCGATTTTCATCATCCTTCTCCTACTCTAACTCAGATAAATTCGATCTGTATTGTTTGCTCAGTCATCATGGAATCCACTTCCTCGACAAGTTTATCTATCTCGTTCTGTGTGATACGAATATGGTTGTATGGTGGCTCCCAATTCTGTATACTTGACCTATATACAGTAAAACTTCCATCGGTCAACAATTCTCCCTTTGCTTTTAAAACATAACCATTTTCATAGTCAAATGTGATGATAGACCTTGTACCAGAAATTTTCATTTTTCTTCCTTTTCTTATATTCCTTTTAGACTAAACTTGTAGAGCATTCATAGTATTTTTATTTGGTATTTCAGCATGATAGAACTACCTTGAAAATCAATGTTAACGTTTTCCATTATTATACCATACAAGCGCTTGATATGAGGGGTTTGCTAGTTAAAAACTAACAAAAGGAACACTGGATAACCAGTGTTCCTTTTGTTTCTTTATGTTTCTTTACGCTTCTTGAACGCACCTATTCATAATCTCTTAAATTCCCTGTTTTATACTGTTCAACCAATTCCCATAGATTATGAGTAGTTAAATCTGGTACAAAAATAAATTACTTTTTTAAATGTACTCATAAATTATCCCTTCGTCACTTATCAATTTCCCCCAACTCTCTCAACCGTTCCTGTCCCCAATTCAACATTTCTTCCTCCACCTTACTCCATTTTCCAAATAGGCATTCTTGTAGAACTTCTGCTGCTGAGGTTCCGTCTACTTGCGAATCATAAACACACGATTGATCTCTTTGATAAATTTGAATTTGATTAAAAATTTTGTCATTTTCTAACTCTCGTAAGTTATCAACTAAATGTTCTACAATTCCATCATGGTGCTCTTTGGGAGTCGCCCTTGCTTGACTAGGATCTATGGCGTAGAGCTCCTCATAACGAATCAAGGTACTGAGATAAGACAATTCTGGCTTGGTCGCAATCAGTGCAAGTGAGACTTGATATCCTCTAGTTGCCAATAATTGGGCCGTTTTTCGGGGAACTTCTGTTGTTCTCAAGGTACCCTCGATTAACAAATGATAACCTTTTTTACTCAACTCATCTACAAGATATTCAACCATTTGTCCCGCAAACACTTTGGTATAATCTACACTATCTTTGCCATACTTTTCCTGTAGGCCAAGGTAGTTCGGATGAAAAGAGCGATAACTATCTCCATCAATGATAATGATATTACCTTGAAATTCCCTTTGTTTAATACGATGAATCGTTGTTTTCCCAGCACCACTCTGTCCACCGAGCAAAATAGCCTTAGGATGAGATGAGGTTGTTTTACCACGAGTTAAAGAACGAACGAGTCGTCTGGATGCTCGTTCAAAATCATCTTGACTAAATTCTTCTAGTTTCATTAAGCCACCACCAGATGACTAGCTTGTTCTAGCATACGTTCAATGCCATCCAAATAGCCATTAAATCGCTCTATATCCTCAAAAGTTGCAACAAGATAAATCCTCGTGTTAATTAAATCAGACAAATCATCGCTCATTAGAACCCAAGGATTAGAAGTATCATCAAATGCAATTCCTTGCTCATCTTGAAAACGATAAAGTTGCGCTAAGATATTCGCCCCTCGTTCTTTAATCACTTCAATTTTCAGGGTCAACTGGTAATCTTCTACTGGTGTGAGCATCTTTTCCTCTCCTACGATATCGATATAGGAAACATTAAATTTCTGGCAGATACGATCTATTAATTCTGTCGAAACTGAACTTGTTCCATTTTCATAACGACTTAGGCTATTTCGAGAGATACCAACAATCTTTGCGAACTCAGGCTGAGTTAGGTTATGTGCCTTGCGTAACGTTTTTATATTTTCTCCAATCATGTAACTCCTCCTTTTATTTATTTCTATTATAGCACAAAAAATAAAAACGCACCAATTTTGGTGCGTTTTATCCAGATCTAGCTGAATGAAATAATTCATCTGTTACATTGTTGGCAAACCAATCATCTAATACAATGGCTTTATCAAATAATCTATCTTATCTATTTTAAAGACAAATTTACCACAAAAACACACTGAGATACTCGTCCAAGTATATTTATTTCATTTTGGATAACTTCATCAATAAACTTAAGCGTTCATCATTTTTGAGCTCTGATAACATGCAAATCAACCGCTCATATCCAAGTTCTTTCTTCTGCTTGATTAATGAGTTCATCACAGCCACCAAATCATCTGGCGTAAAATTCCTTAAGTAAAGTGTAATATAACTTCCACTATTAGAAAATAGGCTAACATGAATTGCGTTATGTTCTTTTTGTCTAATTTTCATTCCTCCTGTAGACTCCCTAATATAGAACTCATACACTGTCTTTTTGGGGTAGCAATCAAATGAGTTTTCGAATTCTCTGCGATTTTTATAGAGAATATAGTTAATGAGTGAATAATATTTTAGAAACATAGTTGTTTCCTCCTAAAATGTTTTTACAGTTATAGTATGCCACAAATCCCAATTTATAAAAAAAATAATTAAGAAAAAACGATAAAGATATTGTTTCACTTATTGAATTTTTTGTAGTTTTTTCCTCTTTCTCTCATCCCTCATTTATTTTGCAATTCTAATTTTTCTGTGTGTTTAGCGTTGACAGAAACGTATGTGTAAGTCACGCTAAACACACAGTACTAGGTAAAAGTGAATAACGTAAAAAAACCTTATCCTAATTTTTTTATTTTATGATTTATGGCATACTAATAATATATAAATAATTGATTGAGTAGAGACGTAACTAATATAGCTACGTTTTTTATGTTTGAAAGGAGGTAGCTATCGTGGAAACAGTAGGTTTAAGCTGGGTTAGGAAAGAACCAGTTTTGTATTTCATTAACTAAAAAAGAAATGTATAGATAATAAAAGAAATGTCAATGGCAGTTTAAAAAAATCTTTTTTAGATCATAACAAAGTAAAAAATCAAAGTATAAAAACTAAAGTAAATAACAAAAGTCTTAAAATCAAATACAAAAACTAGCTTAGCTCAGTCGCTAAATTCAGAGGATTTAAACCTGAAAAAGACTAACAAGAAAAAACAACAGATTTTTATCTGCAAGATGGAACTCTACATCTTATTTGAATTGAGTCAACTTGTCATGTTGTAAAATGACTTGGTTATCTTCTTAGCCATCAATTAAGAAGCGCCCTCAGCAAAGGGAAGATACTACATCAGTGAATATAAGCTTAAGTCACTGCACTACTTCAACTTGAATAAAAAAGACCTTAAGATTTTTCTTAAGATCTTCTTTAAAAGTAGACAATATACATATAGAAAGGAAAGAACTATGGCAAAGAAGAGACGTAGTCGTGCTGAACGACGAGAAGCTAAAGAGAAAGCTAAGAAACAACAGATAGATTCTCTAACTACTTTCGAAGGCCGTAAACAATTCGTCCAATCAAAAGGACTAACTAATCTAGTCACGCGCTTTAAAAAAGGAAAGGGTATCAAGCGCAATGAATCCAAAAAAACGGGAGAGGACATTCATTTAATCCATACCGACCGCACTCTTCATAACTACGCTGGTTCCTGGAGCAGATTCGCTTCCTTTGTTGCCGCAACAGCTACTGCCGAAGATTTAGAAGCTCTTGATAAATCTAACGATATTGAGGGATGGATTGACTTAGTGAATCAATACTTAGAACATTGTAAGAAATTAGGGCTTTCTGCTCCAACCCAGTCAACCTATAAAGCAGCATTAGCCAAAGTTTTAGGAGTACCTTCTACCGCTTTTATTGCAACGGATATTCGATATCGAGCCGACAAAAAGAATAATCGTTTGAAGTCTAATGAAGACAGGATGTCTGAAGAAACAAATAATCGCTGGTTCTCAATCGTATCTGCCACTGGGTTACGTAAAAATGAATTAAAAGCTATTACAGGTGATTCTCTACATCAACGTGAAGATGGTCGATACTATCTTAAAATCATTGGTAAAAAGCATAAATCAAAAGGAGCACGAGATCGTTGGGTTCCGATTATTACACGAGACAAAGAAGAATTAGAGAGGCTTGTTGAAGAATTTAAACTAGCTGGTAAAAAGCGTGTGTTTCAAGTTCCAACTGCTTTAAAACCTCATAAATATCGTGCAGAATACGCAAAACGTCTTTATCTTCTTGTTGCGCGAGATCCCAAAGATATCAAAGATAAAAAAAGAAAAAATTTATCTACGAGGCGAATTAAAAGGTGTTGTCCTTGATCGAAAGGCTTGTTTAATTGTATCACGTGCTCTCGGACACAATCGACCAGAAGAGTTTCAAAAATCCTATGCATATAAGTTAATCGCACAAGCAAACTAAGTAACTTTTTCCAAACATTATGATATATCTCTCATTAAAATTAAAAAATTCAACTAAATAAAAATCGTACTGAAAGTATTGATCTTTTTCTCAACATCCTAAATTTAAATGAAAAATAAAAAAATTTTTTTAGAAAATAAATAAAGTAGATAAAAACTTACTTTTTCCTTCAAAACCTTGTTACGACGCGTTTTTAAAGCACTCTTAATTGAGTGTTTTTTTTGTTTTTTAAAAAAAAATCCCATTTTTTTTTTAGGCGTTTTCGGAAAGATTTGTGGCATACTAACTAATGTAAAAAAATAAGGAGGTAAATAAATGGAAACTTAATAAAATAAACTAACCTTTAGAAAAAGATGTTGATCTTAGCCCAAACAACATACTTTACCAAAATACTATGTGAAAGGAACTTAATAGAATGGCTAGAAGAAAATTAACACCGGAAGAAAAGGAAAGACGTTTAGAAGAAAAAATCAATAATGAAAATAGTATATTAGAGGTTCTCTCATCAAAGTCTTGTTTTGCTGGAATAGATAAATGTAAAGTATCCCTACAGGATTTTTCTGTAGAGCGTGTAGAAATTAAGAATTTAAAGCAGGACAGTTCATGTAATCTAAAAACCTCTATAGATGGAGAGTTACTTGGTTTAGATATTAAATCAGAATTTTTTGGGAAAATCACTATTTCTTTTGATACATCAGATTTTAAAACACCCTACTGTTACATTGAATTAATTCACGGAGGTTTAAATTTCGAAACGGTTGGTATTGAGGGGATTAAAAATAGATTAGCAAACGCAATCGATTTTATTAAAAATAATTACGGTATTATCATTACATACTCGACTGCCCTCTTTCTCGAAATTGAACTTGCTTATACTATTGCCTTTGATAAAACTCCAAACCTACAGCTCAGAAGTTTTCTACACAAATGTCTTTCATCAGGAAACCCTCCTAATTTTGGAAATGAGAAAAGTAAAAAGAACAACTATGACTATCCAATTTTGAGTTGTAAGATTAGTAATGAAGAATTAACTGTTACTTACGATAAAATTGAAAAAGCAAAAAGAAAAGGACAAATCAGAAGAAATGGTTCAAAACTAGATAATATTAATGTCCAAAGATTTGAACTAGTATTAAAGAAAAATAAAATAGAAAAATTTTTGGGAACCAATTCCTTAGATTTGCTGAATGATGCACAATTGATAGAATATTTGGAAACAAAACTTCATTCAACAATAAATGTGTACATAAAGTTAATTGAAGAATCAAGTATTAAAACTAAAAAAGTGATTCAAGATGTATATAACAAACACGGTCCTAAAAATTATATTAAAGCACTTTTTAATCAAGTAAATAACCATTCTCTTAGAACTTTGTCTCCTTTGGTGTTAGATGAAGAAATTATAGCATTGACGAATATTAGTCCTTTCAAAAATAAAGCTAGAACCAAAAGAACAATAATAGAATCCTTCCAAAATAGCGAAGAAGATTATTCTGAAAAAAACGAGACTGGATTAATGATTACTTGGCACGTTCGAGATATATTTAAACTATTTTATGAATCACTAGAAGTTGCTAGGGAAAAAGGGTTAGGATGTCATAAGGATACTACATCGGCTCATACATATAAACACGTTTTAAAAGATTATCCATTAGGTTATAGGAATAATATTTTCGACGAAATTATAAAATCTAATACTCGAAATCAAAAAAATAAAATTAGAAATCATGTTTTAAAAGAATTTCCTGATAAAGATTTAGATATCAATAAAAAATAACGCAAATTAAATAATAACTTTTTTATATTTATGGCTGTAAACCTTGATACAACAACTAACATATATTTATATGTAAACAGTTTGAGTTTAATATTTGAGAAAGGAAATAGATATGTGTAAATTTTTTAGAACAAAAAAAGAGCTTGTTTCTAAACTTTGGTCGGTGTCAGAAACAAACTCAAAATATACTAGTAATAATATCTATTACCTACTTCTATTATCGCAATAAAATTTAGAAATTTCAAGAGGATTATTAATTATGAAACAAACAATGAACAAAGAAGATTTAATTAAAATGGGTTACAATCCCTATACTGCCATTTCAATTATTAGACAAGCTAAGCAAATTATGGTACAAAAGGGATATGCCTTTTATAATAATCGACGTTTAGGGCATGTCCCAATCGTTGCTGTTGAAGAAATTTTGGGTGTTTCACTTCACAAGGAGGAATAATGCCAAAAAATCAACAGAGAACTAAATTTCCAGGAGTCTATACTGACAAAGACGGAAAATTTTTTATTCAAACCGAATTTGGTATAGATAGAGTAACCGGGAAACGTGTACGAAAGAAATCAAGGAAAGATCAACACGGAAATCCATTTAATTCAGCTTCAGAAGCATATAAGGAATTAACTCGGCTGAAACATGATTATCAACAATCTCAAGGTTATTCTAACTACCGGATGAAATATCGACAATTTATGGAAGAACATTATATTCCATATTATAGAACAACAGTTGAGCACAGCACATTTTCAGTTCGAGAGAAAAATCTTTTACAGCTTTGTGATCGTTTTGGTGACACTACACTTCGTTCGATTACACTCGAACAAGTCCAGATGTTTCGAACATGGTTACTGACTAGTCAAGATGAGGATGGTGCCGGATATTCACAAGGATATGCTAGCCTCATCTTTGGCATGTTTAGGAAATCATTGGACTATGCTTTGCAAATGGGATATGTGGAAAAAAACATTTCTAAGCAATCTAATGCAATTCCTAAAGGGAAAAGTAATGTCCCATATTGGACTAAGAGCGAATTTGAAGCTGTTATTTCACAAATTTACATTGAAGATGTATATGAACATTTAAACTTCGTGATGATTTGGGTATATTTCATGACTGGCGTACGTGTAAATGAAGGTTGTGCCCTTCAATGGAATGATATTGACTTTGATAAGCAACGCCTACGAGTTCATCATATGCTTATTGTTAAAAACAAAAAAGAATGGACTCGTAATTCCCATTCGAAAACTAAAGACGGCAAAAGGATGATTAGTTTAGATAAAGATACTATTGATGTGTTAAAAAAATGGCGTAAAGCTCAAAAAAAGATTGGACTAGGACACGAGAATGATTTTATCTTTTCATACGATGGCTTACCTATGTTGAAATCTACAATCTCAAGGATTATTAAAAGGTACGCCAAGATTGCTCACGTAAAGCCTATCCAAGCGAAAGGTCTCAGACACAGTCATGCTTCGCTACTAATTAATGAATTAAATGCTACTGTACTTATTCTATCAAAACGTTTAGGACACTCTTCTCCTGAAATCACATTGAAACATTACTCACATCTATGGGATGGCGCTGATGAAGTTATCACTAATGAAATGGTAGGAATTATTAATGTTTCTTTCCCATCTTCTAGCTTAGTACATTTCAACGGGAACCAATCAATTTCAAAATAACATTCCCACCAAAAACCCCACCAAAGAATCACTAACTCCTTAAAAAGCCTATTATATAGCAATTCTCAAGGAGTCTGCAACCGTTGAGTGGGAATAAGAACTATGCAAAAACCAGCTAGAATCTAGCTGGTTTTTTGTTATATTTTTAAAGACAGTCTTATTGACCTAGCAGGCCCTTAAAGAAATTGACGATTGCATTCCAGATATTGCTAAAGAAATTACCGCCATCTTCAAGAAGTCCGTTTGCATCAAAGTTAAGATTGATATTATTGAATGTGTCGCCAGCCTTTGAAACAATACTGTTTTTTAAGTCGGTGAGCGTCTTTGTGAAATCAGAATTTGTGATGACTCCACTATTTGAAAGATTTACTGCAAAGTTAATAATTAGATTAATTTGGTCAGCTGTGACTGAACTGCTGAGACCGTAATTTTTCAGTGTTTCTTCAACGATTTTACGGACATCAGCTTCGGTCAAATTGCTGTTATTCTTTTTAGCATTAGCAACAGCTGTTTTAATATCTGTCAGTGCCACATTCAGCTTATCGGCATCGTAGCCTTCCTTACCTTGGTTTTCAGCATTGATATTTGAAAGTGCGGCTAATTCTTCCTGAGCCAAGTCTTTATTTTCCTGAGGAACACTAGCTCCATTTTCCTCCAGCGAGTAATAAATACCAGCTAGGGCACTTTCTCCAGTCACAGGGATAGGTGCTGCTACTGTAATTTCTGCATGCTGTACTCCCAAGGTGACTGCTGCATTGCGATACATATCCTCTGTAACCTTGGTGATGTTTTGCGGCGTAACAATCTTGACTTGAAGCGGCTTCTTGTTGCCCAACTTCTTAATCTTAACAGAAGAATACAGCTGCAAACTAGGATCATTTGCTACATTCATAATCTTTGAATAGACATCAGGTGTCATTGTTTTCAGAGGTTTAGAATCACTCGATGCATTGTAGCCTAAGAGCTGAAGTGTTTGCTCTTTTTGACTGTCATCCAAGGAATAGCCCAAGACATACTCAGGCTGAACATAGGTTTCGTCAATGACTTTTTGAACGTTTGTATCAGCAGCTGCGGTGGATACAGTAAAGAGAGTAGCTACTAGAGCTCCTGCTGTCAGTAATGTTTTCTTAAATTTCATTTTACTCCTCAATCTATCTCTAAACAATAAGGTTTTAGAGAAGCTTTGATTATAATCAGCGGATTGCGCTGTCATACTAAATTAGGAAAGGAAAACTTTCCATAGAACAAAATAGTATAAAATGCTTAAAGTTTTCTTATAGACAGAGAATAGCCTGCATTTCTTAAAATCATTTGCCCCAAAGAAAATCAATCAATAATCTATCTACTTCTGGATTTTCATGCAGCTGGCTATGCTGAGCTAGAGGGCCAGTCACTCTCTTTTCCTGATAGGACTTAGCATTGTCGATTACAAGATACTTGAGACTGCGAGAAGAAACGTTTAAAACAGAACCATCTGATTGATTTTTAAAATCTCCATAGATATTGAGAACATCCACTTGATCTTGCGGATAAATTTCGCGCAAGCCCAGAAGTTTTTGATAGCTATTACTCATGGCGCTAGGCTGCCCTGTATGGTTGTCTAGAATGGTCAAATTAGCTGGCAGATCCATCCCCTCCAAACCATTGACATGATTGGCGATATTTACCTGCTTTTGTAACTTTGGAAACTCTTCATTCTGAGCGTGCTCTAATAGGTAAAATAAAATAGACATATTTCCCATAGAATGCGAGACAAAATTCATCTTTTTGAAAGCATATTTTGCTTGCAACTTTCGAACAACTGCTGCTGCATATTCTCCGTCTTGGGCATAATTAGCATTTCGATTGTCCTCGAACTCAACCATGACAATTGGATTGATAGCATCTTTTGGTATATCTCCTTTAAAGGTTACTTGAGCATGACTATCAACTGTAGCTGTGATGATGGTTTGAGTAACTCCAGCTTGCCTAGCTGCCTCTACCATATGCTTTTCAGCATTAGCACTTGAGCCATAACCATGGAAAAATAATGTCGGAGTCCTTGATTGAATATAGTCCCTACTATTTAACTCTCTTGTTTGTAGCTTGGACACTAGAAATAAAGTAACAAGAACAACAAACAGAAAAGTTGAGAGTGCAATGATAGATCGTTTATTCATTTTCCACCTCCTATCTTGTATAGATTAGTATTATAACATTTCTGTTATTTGTAGACAAATAAAGGAATTGTATTCAATTTAAATCACATCATATCATTTAAACCGAATTATATTATCACGAATATGTTTTATAACGAATTTATCCAGCTGCTGCGCGATTTTGTTCTATTTAAAACAAAACGTGATTGATTTGCGGGAGTTCCAGCTTATGCGAGCTTGTCGTCATACCTTCCCTCATAAAGCTTGTGGGCCTTTTGAGTGTACTGTCTAATGAAATCCGTTTTAGCAGCCGTATAAGCATCACGATTGTGCTCGTAGTTTTTCCATAAGATTAATTTCAACTGCTCGTAGTCTTTGGCGACAGCTGGATGGTCTTTCAGATAGTCTCGAAAATAGAGTTCATCATGGTCTCCGTAGTAGCGAAGATGCAAGTGGAAAACTCGTTCAGCAAAGCCTTGCAGCGTATAGCCCTTGTTAAAAGACATGCGGCCTTCTGACTCTGACATAAGCAGGTAGCCATGCTCCAGCAATTCGCTCTTAATGCTCTCCATATCTTCACTTCGAGGAATTTCTAAAAGAATATCAATAATCGGCTTAGCCCATATCCCCTCAATAGATGTAGAACCAATATGATGCATTTTATACAACTGATTTGCTGGCAAAAAACTTTGTATTCTTCTGCTTTCCTCCGTATACCAAGCTGTCCAGTCCTTATTGTGCTCCTCTAAGAAAATCGGGAATAGTTGCCATAATTCTTCTAAAGACATATCTTCTAGGTTTTTGGCCATGTGCCTTCTCCTTTCTTTATAGAAAATAAGAATCAAAGTAAAGACTGAGAATTATATCCCAGCCTCAGTTTTTATTACCAATAAAGCAAGCCATAAGTCAGTAAAACACTGATCATGCTAAAGAGTGAGCCAATCAGATAGTATTCTGCAAAGGACTGGCTTTCAGAAATTTTATTATAGCGAGCGATAGATTTGGCTGTGAAGACCAATCCAATCGCTGTAAATTGTCCGAAAATAAGGGAAAGTCCCATAATCAAGCGCTCCAAAATCCCAATCATAGCACCAGCCCCCGCAATAGTCTCTCCACTGTCTTCCCCTGCCTGATACTTGCTGAAGAAAAGTTTAAAGAGGATATTGACTGGCTTACCAGTAAGGGCGAAGAAAAAGAGAGCCTGCAGCATGAGATAGCGCTCAGACAGCCAATTAGGAGCTGGAATTTGCTGCTGCCCTAAGAGAAAATAAAGAGCAAAAATGCTCATCAGATGCAAGAGCTGATCCAGTAAAAAGGCAGACTTTTTAGAATGGTGACGGACAATTAAAGAATTCAACCTATACTTCAAGAAATCAATAAGCGCATGGCTGAGCCAGACCAAGCCGAAATATAGCAGATGCTTAGGTAAAATGATCCCCAAGAGCAACAGAGGCAAGAGAACGATTCCCAAGTTGAGAATCAAAAAATTTAACCGCCGGCTTTTGAGATCAGCCATCTTCTAACTTTGCAGCTGAAAATCAGCTAGCACATGAGCCAGCAAAGTCAAAACAAGAATCGAATTCTGCATGAAAAATTCTGAAAATCCCATGAAATTTGTCATTGTTCAGCCTCCTTTGCTGCCTGTAAAATCATTTTCATAGCTAAACGGCGATTTCTCAGATAGACCTTTAAACCAGATGACTTCAGCCGCTTACTAAGCGCACTTGGACTAATCTGCAGCAACTCTGCTATTTCTCCGTGAGAAAAATTTTCATCATAAATGTATTCCATGAGCATCCGCTCCAGCACCTCTCTCTGGCTAGCATTCCACTTGCTCTGGATAAAGGACGCAGCCGCTAGCACCGTATTAACCGCCTGACTGAGCTCCTCATCGCCCAAGGATACAGCTATACGGCTGCTGCCGTAGTCGTTCTTCTCGTGAATAGCCTCAATGGCTGCGCGTGCCCTCCAGTAGGCCGGTCCGTCCGCACCAATACTCTGCTCCCGATTGATGTCCGTCACAATCTCCCCCAGCCCAAGCCCGAAGCGAATTGGGTGAGGAAAGCCCAAGGCAATCTGATCAAGGAGCTGCATAATCTCTGGATTAGGTCGCAGCAAAGCCTGAAACTCATCTCCAGTCGTTACCGTGAAAGGTGACACCAGATAATCCTGATAATCCTGATTTAGCACTGCCATCATGTCCTGCAGGTCCTTCTGAGCCTGCTTACGATTTTTCAGCTGTTTGGATTCTATTAAGTCTCCAATAAGAGCAATATAAAGCATAGCAAACCTCCTTTAAGTCCACTATAACGGAAAATTCTTAAAATGTCTATTATAACGGAAAATTTATAAATATCCATTAAAACAGAAAGACTATTTTTTCTTTTTAGGTGCTGGTAAGGCAGGATAGACAGCTTTAATCAGACTACAGAGAAAGGCAGCATCTTCTACTTCTTTTATATGAAGCATTGGTTTTGCGCCTGGATAAGGAGACTCATAAACCGGATTTTCAAAAAATCCAGAGCTGGCTGGACTGGCTTGAGCAGCAAGCGATTGTCATAAAGCCCGCCAAATAAGCGCCCTCGATAATAGATCAAATACTCTCCCATCATCTTTCGAAAGCTAATTTCTTGGCCTAAGCCTTGCAGCTGCTTTAGGATAAAATCCAAATATTCTTGACTAGATGCCATCGAACCACCTCCATGAATTGATACTTTATTATACCAAAAAAGGATGAAGATTGCTGATGATCCTTCTTCAATCTGCAGTCTATCTATTCTACAATAAGTAAAAAAGCTAGACCTTACGAGTCTAACTTTTATTTCTTATTTTTTCAAAAGTCCTTCCTTGACTAGAAAGTCACGCGCGACATTTTCGGCCTTTTTGCCTTCAATGCCAACTTGATAATTCATTTGGCTCATCTGGCTTTCCGTAATTTTACCAGCTAGTTTATTGAGAATCCCTTCCAATTCAGGGTGTTTTTCGAGCAATTCAGCTTTCATGAGAGGGGCCCCTTGATAAGGAGGGAAAAGGTGCTTATCGTCTTCTAGAACTTGTAAATCATATCGCGCCAGCTCTGCATCGGTCGAATAGGCATCCGTGATTTGAATATCACCCGACTGGATAGCCTGGTAGCGAAGGGCTGGCTCCATGGTCGCTACATTAAGATTAAGACCATATAGAGATTGCAAGCCCTTGTTTCCATCTTCACGGTCGTTAAACTCTAGGGTAAAACCCGCTTTTAGCTTGTCTTGGACTGCCTTAAGGTCAGAAATCGTTTTAAGATTATATTCTTTGGCGATAGTCTTTGGAACTGCAATGGCATATGTATTATGATAGGCCATATGATTGAGCAAGACTAGATTGTCCTGTTTCTTAATGCCATCACGCGCTGCTTCAAAAACTTCTTCAGCATCATTGCTGACCTTTGGAGCAGGCTGCAAGAGAGTTCCAGTAATCGTACCAGTAAACTCAGGATAGATATCAATATCACCTTTTTTCAGAGCTTGATAAAGGAAGTCTGTCTTACCAAAGTTTGGTTTGACTGTCACAGTCATATCCGTATTTTCCTCGATGAGGAGTTTATACATATTCATGAGAATCTCTGGCTCTGGACCCAATTTCCCAGCAATGACCAGATTATCCTTGCTTTGTTTCGGTAGCAAACTTGGTGTGTAAGAAGCGCCTAGTCCGAGGATTAAGACCGCAAAAGCTGTAAATACTGTCCGAAGCTTAGCCTTTTCCATCCATTTAAGGAGACTGTTGAAAAGAATAGCCAAAACTGCGGATGAAATTGCTCCAATCAAGATTAGACTGGCATTGCGACGATCAATTCCTAGAAGGATAAAAGAACCTAATCCACCAGCTCCCACCAAGGCTGCCAGAGTCGCTGTCCCGATAATCATTACCGTTGCCGTCCGAACTCCTGATACAATGACGGGCATTGCTAGAGGCAGTTCAAACTTTTTGAGTCGCTCCCACTTGGTCATCCCAAAGGCGATTCCTGCTTCCTCAAGACTCGGATCAATCCCATTCAAAGCCGTGACAGTATTTTCTAAAATCGGGAAAATAGCGTATATCACCAGAGCCGTCAATGCCGGCAGTGTACCAATCCCCATGAGAGGAATAAAGAGTCCCAGCAAGGCCATTGAAGGAATGGTTTGAAAGATTCCCGCAATTTGCAGCACCCAATTGGCTGTCTTTTTATGACTATGAAGATAGATGGCGAGCGGAATGGTCAAGAAGATGGCCACTAGTAAGGTTAGAAGAGACAGCTGGAGGTGTTGCCCTAAGGCTGCCAACCATTCGCCAAAGCGCTCCTGAAAGGTAGAAATCAAATTAGCCATGCTGAACACCTCCAAATAAATCTGCTATGAAGCTGGTTGCAGGTGCAGATAGGATTTCCTCAGGTGTCGCCACTTGACGAATCTCCCCGTCCTGTAAAACAGCAATCCGATCACCTAATTTCAAAGCTTCGTCCGTATCGTGGGTCACAAAAATAGTCGTCATCCCAAACTCACTATGCAATTGCTTGATTAAAGTCTGCAATTGTTTTCTTGAAATAGCATCCAAGGCTGAGAAAGGCTCGTCCATTAGAAGAATCTTGGGCTGACCAATCATGGCACGGACAATACCAACACGCTGCTGTTCCCCACCTGACAACTCACTCGGTAGTCGATGAGCATAGTCAGCTGCTGGCAAGCCGACTTTTTTCAAGAGCTCTTCTGTTTTCTTAGCAATCTCTTCCTTGCTCCAACCTTTCATCTCAGGAATGAGAGCAATATTTTCCGCAACTGTTAGATTGGGAAAGAGAGCAATGGCCTGTAAAACATAACCAGTAGAAAGACGAAGCTCACGCTCATTATAATCTTTGATGCGCTTGCCATCCATGTAAATATCGCCATCCGTAGGTTCTAAAAGACGGTTGATCATCTTGAGCATAGTTGTCTTACCGGAACCAGAAGGTCCCACTAAAACCATGAACTCTCCATCCTCAATCTGTAAGTTGACATCTCTCAAGACATCTTTTTCAGTATAACCTAGCGCTACATTTTTGTATTCAATCATTGTTTATCCCCATTTTAAAACTTTCCTCGATTGATCAAATCTTCTACCTTAGGCATGACTTCTTTATTGTCCCAATACTCTACAATCAATCCATTCTCTAAACGGAAGATGTCATACTGGGCATAAGCCACCCCATCAATCTGAATCTGCCCATAGCTAACCACATAGTTTCCTTGCCCCAAAAGCTGGAAAACAAAGTCAAAAGAAACTCCATGCTCTGCAACATAGTTTTTATAAGCCTGACTTCCTTGGCCAATCTCATGATTATGCTGAATCAAATCTTCTGCCACATAATCACTCCACTGCTCTAGCTCGCCGTTTTGGAAAATTTCTGTCAAAAAACGACGAACGGTTTTTTTATTTTCTACTGTCTTGTCCAAATCCGTGATTTCAAAATCTCCAAAAATCTGGTCTAACTGTCCGTTTTCAGGAGTGCGATAGTAGTCAATGACATCCCAATGCTCCACGATACGACCATTCTCATCCGCACGGAAAGTATCAGTCGTCACCCATTGCGCTTCTCCTCCATTCAGATATTGATGGACATGGACGAAGACTAGATTGCCGTCTTCAATGGTGCGAACAATTTTCATCTCACGCTCTGGATGGCGCTCAAAGAAATCTGCAAAAAAAGCCGCGAAACCTTCTTTCCCATCTGGCATACCTGTCGAATGTTGAATGTAGGTATCCCCTACAGACTGAGCTTGAGCCTCGACCACACGCCCATCTTGAATGGCATGAATGTATAGATTATGTGCATTTTCAACTTGTTTTGACAAAATTCATTCCTCTTTTTCTTTAAGGTTCGCTAAAATACGTTCCTGATAACTTTCAAACTGACGAATTTCTTCCTCTGAGAAGCCTTTATAAAAAATAGCATCCAGTTTTTGACTGACACGATGACCAACTTCTTTCTGTGCCCAACCTTGCTCTGTCAACTTGACATACTTCTTTCGCTTGTCTGAACCACACTGATTAAAGGTCACCAATCCCTGCTCTTCCAACTTTTTCAGCATAGTTGTTAGCGTATTATTGGCCAATCCCGTCACCAGTGCAATATCTGTCGCCGTAGCGCAACCCGTTTCACTCTTCCATAAAACAGCGAGAATCTTGCCCTGCTCACTCCGATAAAGCGCTTCTGGATCTTGGCTCAGTAACTTTTGAAAAATCCGCCCATTCAACAAACGAATATGGTGGGCTATTAGATGATTGTCTCTCATACTACTCCAATTTATTTCTATATCGAATTGTTTTCTACTTATTGTAATGCTGTCCATTACATTTGTCAAGTATTTTGTTCTATTTGGAAATAATTTTAAACTGAATAAAGATTATAAACTAAAAAGCCCGGTGTAAAGAGGAAATCCCCCTCTCGCACTGAGCTTCTTTTTATCTTAGTAATATTCACCCTGACGGTAATCCCATGAGTTAAAGGTATCGGACAGGTGCATCATGATTTTGTCGATGTCCAATCCTTTGCGGATGACCACTGGTGCTGGTGAGATGGACCGTTGCCCACCTTGTTCTGGAATCAGTTTTCCATCCTTGCCCACCATGGAGACCATAACACCTTGCTCGTAGCGAGTTTCAATGGTCTTGTCTGGCTGGATAGAGGCTACATAGTCATCTGCTTCAATGACTAAGTCAACAGCATTTTCGATGCGCTCTCCAATTCCTTCTACCTTGCCGCGGTTTCCTTTACCGGATGGGTTGGCTGAGGAAGCATAAACCATCTTGCCTTCTTCCCAAAGCTTAGCTGCCAGCTGCTCGCCCGCCTTACCAAACTTAATAACAAAACAGCTCGTGCCACGAACATCTGTCATCAGCTCTTCCCGACCGTCGCCATAGGCTTTGAGCTTTTCAAAAGCTTCTGGCTTCCATGGAAGGATACAACCCAAGAGGATATCTTCATCCCAATGCTTTTGATAAAAAGCTTCAATTTCTGGATTGAGTTGTGCTAAAGCGCGAAGCTCATCCATACTGCCACAGAGGACAACACCAGGCTTATTACGGTTACGAGCCTTAGCTTCGAACTTACGCTCCAAGCCAGCTTTATCGCTAGTCATAATGATGTAACCCACCTTTGTCGGGCAAACGATACAGCCGCCATCGCCTTTTAGGATGTCATAACCTTCTTGTGAAAGAGTTCCGTTCCATTGAATGTGTTTTGTCATAAGTTTCTTCCTTTTCTATTAAATTAAGATTTATTTTACCATATATTTTTATCGGAGACAAGATGTTTTCAGAATTTTCTCAATATATCGAAAACAATTTTACTGCCAATAAGAGGGACGATTTTTTTCATATTCTGCAATCAAATCCTCATACTGCAGGGTAATACCGATGTCATCCAGACCGTTGAGGAGCTTGTGCTTCCATTCTCCATCAATGTCAAAGGAGAATTCTCCCACTGGTGAAAAAATCTTCTGCTGCTCCAAATCCACCGTCACTTCATCCGTCGGCTTCAGATTAGCCAAAGCTTGCCGGACTTCCAGTGGCTGGACGATAGGCAGCATACCGTTATTCAGCTCGTTATTGTAGTGAATATCCCCGAAAGATCCAGCAATGACTACCTTAAATCCATAGTCAGCCAAGGCCCAGGCAGCGTGCTCCCGAGAGGAACCCGCTCCGAAATTGTCCCCTGTAATCAGAATAGTCGCCTTGCGATACTCCGGTCTGTTAAAGACGAAATCAGGATCTTCGGTGTACCGATTGTCCAGATAACGCCAAGCGTACATAAGATACTTACCAAAGCCTTTTTATCAATCAACTTGAGAAACTGCTTGGGCAAAATTTGGTCTGTATCGATATTATCGTTCATGAGGGGGACTGTTGTCCCCGTGTAGATTGTAAATTTTTCCATAAAACTTCCTTACTGCACCTCCGGTAGTTGGCGTACGTCTACGAAGTGCCCGGCAATAGCTGCCGCTGCTGCCATGGCAGGACTGCAAAGATGGGTTTTAGCACCAAATCCCTGACGATCCTCAAAGTTCCGATTACTGGTCGAGGCACAGTGAACTCCATCTGGCACCTTGTCTGGATTCATTCCCAGGCACATGGAACAACCAGGATCGCGCCACTCAAAGCCTGCATCCATGAAAATTTTATCCAGTCCCATCTTTTCAGCAGCCCGCTTGACCGGACGAGAGCCTGGTACGACGATAGCAGTCAGATTGGGAGCGATGTGCTTGCCAGCGACAAACTTAGCTGCCAGCTGCAAATCGCTGAGTCTGGCATTGGTGCAAGAGCCGATAAAGATATAACCTAGGTCAATATCTTCTGCTTTCTTACCCGGAGAGAGGTCCATGTAATTGTAGGCCCGCTCGTCGTTCATATCGCGAATTTCTGGGAAAGCCGCGCCAAACTCTACTCCCATAGAAGGATTGGTTCCCCAAGTCACCATAGGTGCCAACTGGGAAACATCCATCTCAATGACCTTATCATAGACAGCATCAGGATCACTGACCAGAGTCTTCCAATCAGCTACTGCTGCCTCAAAATCCTTGGGAGCGCCCGGCCGCCCTTTAACGTAATCATAAGTCTTCTGATCGGGATTCATAATGCCCATCTTTGAGCCAAACTCAATGGACATATTGCAGATGGTCATGCGCTCTTCCATAGTCAAATGATCAATGGCATCACCAGCATACTCGACCACATAGCCAACACCCGCAGCTACACCGTATTTGGCAATCAGAGCAAGGATAAAGTCTTTAGAATAAACACCTTTAGGTGGCACTCCAGTAAATTTGACCAACATTTTCTTAGGCTTGACCTGCCAAATGGTCTGTGTAGCAAAGACGTGCTCCACCTCCGAAGTACCAATTCCAAAAGCAATAGCTCCAAAAGCTCCGTGAGTGGCCGTGTGACTGTCACCGCAGACGATAAATTTCCCTGGCTGCGTCTTGCCCGTTTCGGGTCCAACCATATGGACAATCCCCTGCAGTTCTGATCCGTGAGCCGCATGCTCGATGCCAAAATCCTTGACATTTTCAGAAAGCTTATCAATCTGAGCCTTGGAAATCACATCCCGTATATCATAGATATTGACCGTAGGAACATTATGGTCAAAAGTTCCAAAGGTCAAGTCCGGCCGTCTAACTTTGCGCCCTGCATCTCGAAGGCCTTGAAAAGCCTGAGGGCTGGTTACTTCATGAATATAATGCTGATCCACATACATAAGCTGGGGTTGACCTTCTTGGCCTGTTATTACGTGTCTTTCCCAAATCTTATCAAAAATTGATTTTCCAGCCATACTAGCTTCTCCATATGTAATACAAAATTCCAATTTCCACTATTATTCCGCAAATCCAAGCCAGCCAGAAATACCATTTTCTAGTCTTGTGATGAAAGAGGCGGCCGCCTAATAAAGCACCTAAACCTCCAGCTGCCAGAGCTGACAAGAGCAAGGTTTTCTCGGGAATGCGGTAGTGATTTTTCTTAGCCTTTCGCTTATCCCAGCCATAAAGCAGAAAAACGACAAGGTTCCATAGCAGGCAAATACCTGTTAATATCCATTTCATAAGTTATTGATAATGGCCTCCGTCATTTGAGTTGTTGTCGCCTGACCGCCCAGATCTCGCGTTAAAATCCCTTGAGCCAAGGTCTTTTCAACCGCTGCTTCAATCGCTTCTGCAGCTTCTAGCTCTGCAAAACTATCCCGCAGCATCATGGCTACAGAAAGGATCATGCTGATAGGATTAGCAATGCCCTGCCCTGCAATATCTGGAGCCGAGCCATGGATAGGCTCGTAAAGACTTGGCCCAGCAGTCGAATGACTGGCTGATGGCATAACTCCCAGCGTCCCTGACAAGACACTGGACTCGTCTGAGAGAATATCGCCGAAGAGATTTTCCGTTACAACAACATCAAACTTAGCAGGATTGGTAATCATGAGCATCGCAGCGCTGTCCACCAGTTGGTGCTCTAAGGTCACATCTGGATAATCCTTGGCCACCTCATCTGCTACTCTGCGCCAGAGTTTGGATGTCGCTAGCACATTCTGCTTATCAATACTGGTCACGCGCTTTCTGCGACCACGCGCAATATCAAAGGCCTTACGGACAATCCGCTCCACCTCTTCATAGCTGTAGTCGTTAATATCACGCGCAGATCTGTCCTCCAAAATATGCTCACCAAAGTAAATCCCACCAGTCAGCTCACGCACGACCACGAAGTCCACGCCAGCAATTCTTTCAGCCTTCAAAGGCGACAAATGCTTCAGAGAATCGAAAATCTTAACTGGGCGGATATTAGCATAGAGTTCAAGCTCCTTCCGCAGAGCGAGCAAACCTTGCTCAGGACGAACTGGAGCATTATCATACTGGGGACTGCCGATAGCTGCTAGGAGAATAGCATCCGCCTCCTTGGCCGCTTCTAGAGTTGACTGAGGCAGAGGATGACCTTCCGCATCGATACCAGCACCCCCAAAAGCCTTCTCCGTGATATGATACGTAAAACCGAACTTGTCCGCAACAGCAGCAAGTACTTGGAGACCGGCTTCCATGATTTCTGGGCCGATACCGTCACCCGCCAGAGCTACAATTTCTTTTGTCATAGTCGCTTCCTTCTAATTATTTGCAGGCAGATCGTGGTAGGATACCTGATGGCCGATTTCACCTGCATTTTCCTTTTGCACAAAGGTATTGGCATGTATATAGGCAATGGCGCTGGCCTTAAGAACATCAAAGTCAATACCAGAGGAGTTGAAAATCGTATCTGTGTCCGTATTTTCAACGGCTACCAAAACACGAGCCTGAGAGTCAATCCCGTCCGTCACGGCCTCAATATTATAGGCTAAAAGTTGAACGGACTGGTTAAAGAATTGGTCAATAGCATTAAAGATAGCTTCGACACTTCCCTTGCCTTCTGCCACACAGTTGACTGTCTCGCCGTCGCCATTAACCAGCTGCACATCTGCTGTGATAGTATGATCGTCATTGGTCGTCAGCTGCAGATCATTAAAGTGGAAGCCTTCTGGATTTTCAACTGTCGTTCCAGCAATCAGAGCCCGAATGTCAGCGTCCGTGACTTCGTTTTTCTTATCCGCCAAGACCTTAAACTTAGCAAAGAGCTCATTAATTTCAGATTCTCCAAAGTCCAGAGACAGTTCTTTGAGTTTTTCAACAAAGGCGTGGCGGCCAGAGAGTTTACCAAGTGGGAGTGAGTTGCTCTTGACACCGACTAGCTCAGGAGTAATGATTTCATAGGTCAGTGGATTCTTAAGAACACCATCCTGATGGATACCAGATTCATGAGAGAAGGCATTGCCACCAACGACTGCCTTATTCTTAGGCACTGGAATGCCTGAGAAGCGGGATACCAACTCAGAAGTGTTGATGGTTTCATTGAGGACAATGTCTGTCTCAACTTGGTAATAATCCTTGCGAATTTCTAAAGCAACTGCTACTTCTTCCAGCGCAGCATTACCAGCACGCTCACCAATACCGTTGATTGTGCCTTCCACCCGTCTAGCTCCGTATTTGACCGCAGACAGGCTGTTAGCTACTGCCATTCCCAAATCATCGTGACAGTGAGGACTGTAGATAATCTCACGATCCGTTTGGACATTGTCAATCAAATGCTTGAAGATATTGCCAAACTCTTCTGGCGTAGTAAAGCCGACTGTGTCTGGAATGTTGATGTAGCTAGCACCTGCATCAACTGCTGTCTGGACAACTTGAAGCAGAAAATCAAGCTCTGTCCGTGTTGCGTCCTCAGGTGAAAACTCGACAATCTCAAACTTAGAACGAGCATAAGAAACATGCTCCTTAATGGCTGCTAAAATCTCTTCCTTTGACTTTTTCAGCTTGAACTCTCTGTGGATGGGACTGGTCGCAATGAAAACGTGAATCTGCGGATGTTTGGCATCCTTGAGTGCCTCGTAGCAAGCATCGATGTCAGACTTAACCGAACGCGCCAAGCCAGTGACAGAAGCTTTAGTAATGACTTTAGCAATCTCTTGCACTGCCGCAAATGAATCTGGACTAGCAGCTGGGAAACCAGCTTCAATAGCAGAAATTCCCCATTTTTCTAGTTGTTTAGCAATGGCAACCTTTTCCTTAATAGAGAAATTCACTCCCGGTGTCTGCTCACCATCCCGAAGGCTGGTATCAAGAAACTCAACTTTTTGCATAGACTTTCCTCTTTCTTTATCGTTTAAAACAGCTATAAAAATCAATGATAGATACAGCTATGAAATGAACTTTTAGTTCGCTTTTCTCAGCATATCCTAGCAAAGATTTTCGTGAAGAATAAAATAAAAACATCTCGCTGGAAGCCAAGCGAGATGTTGATTTACTCCCGCTTGGTAAGCCAAACAGGACTAATGCTTTCGCACTAGCCCGAGTAACGCAACAACAAAGCAAAGTTTGAAAATTGAGTTGACTTCATGTTTGACTGACTCCTTTTGAAATGTTATTGATTAGTATTTTAGCACAGTATCATTCGGCTGTCAACAGATAATTCGATATTTTCTGAAAATTTTTAATATGCTGGATTATTTTGTGGTCTTATTACTATAAATGCAAGAAAGAAAAAGAAGCAGGCCAGCTCCTCCTTCTTCTAGTATTATATTGATTACAATGATAGAATTTTGAAAACCAGTCATTCCTCCCTATTAGAAGAGAATCATACGCGGCAAATCTGCCAGCCTTATACCATTTCTGATCCCCATGCTTTCCAAATCAACTTTTCCATCTTTGATTTCTATATGACTTTTCTTTTTCTAATACTTTCAAATATTTGGTTTTTTTAAATTGCCCAGACAGGAGCAAGAGCAAGAAACAATACCATATGACAATCGTAAAAAATAAAAGTAGGAAACTACCAAATAGAAGATAAAGCCAAGAAAAAATAGCAGAAATCAAGGCAAAGAGGAAAATGAGAGCATAGGTTTTTAGACTGTTAGATTTTTGGGTGGCAAAATAGTCTATGGGCATCTCATAAGGTACTACTTCAACTACTGATTTCTCCCTTCTATTTTTAAATTGGTAAAGAGCCAGTAAAAGCATGAAGACGAAGGAAAAAAGTAAAGGGAACAAACCTCGTACAGTCAGCTTCTCCGTTAATACATATAGGCCATAAGAAAAACCAGCACTTGGTAGAAAAATCATTGGAAAAGGCACACTTTTCCCTACAAAAAGCTCATTTCGCTTAATATCATAAAACACAGTCCTTTTGACATTTCCTTGATCTGCTCCAAATTCGATAAAATCAGACAGCTTCCTAGTAACTGCCAATGCTGACTTGGGTTCTTCATGCACTTCATCTTCAATGATTTCTAACTGACCAAAAGCGTTCAGTCTCCACGAATCTTCCTTAGGCAGAGGATGTATTCTCCCTTCAAGATGTTCTTGAATAAACTGCTGGAATTGACGGTTCTTCCGCTTACTTCCAATTAACTTCAGCGTTACTTTTTGACTGCTGCCATTTTGGGTCAACGCTTCCCCTACAATAAATAAAGGCCATTCATAACTGCCACGATAAGCGTGTCTATTCTTTCCGAAGTAAAATGCAACCGAAGAAAGTGGAAAGCGATAGCATTTAAAATTTCGGAAAACAAGCAAGTATTGACCATCAAGCTGGATTTTTCCCATAAAAGCAAAGGCCATCCAACCTACTGTGAGCAATAAAGAAACTGCTACTAAGAAATAGAAAAGATTTGCTGACCGATTTTCTTCTAGAAAGATATTAAAAAACTGGTCACCACCATTAAACTAAATAAACTAAGCAATCCCAGTGCTGATCTTTTATAAATAACAATCGATGGCTTTTTTATCAATTCGCATCCTCCTCTACTCACCATTTTACTCATTAAAGTCCTCCAAGAGTTGCATCGCCTCTGATAATTCAACTTTGAATCGAAAAGGCCTATAACGTTTTTGAGTAAAAAAACTTATTGAATTCTGTCTGGTTTAGTATAACCTATTTACTCTTTCCCTATGGTATCCGAGTATTTCACTTTCAAATCGCCCATATTTTCTTTAGAATAGCGCTGACTTCCCTCTTTAAACCAGATATCCAGAAAATAGGTGTAGAGAATTTGATCAGATTTTTCTGCCAACCAAGTCTGATCAATATCGTAATCCTTCAGATAGTCCAATATCTCCTCTTTTGACACTAGACTCTTACGCAGGGGCTCTCCCCCTCTAAGAGAGCGATAAATTTCATCTGCTGTCCTGACATAGCCCCTATTTTTAGATTCATTAATAAAAGCTTGAACAGTAAAATCCGAAACGTTGGAGAAAGCAATGGAAACATTTTGTTTAACGAAACCCTCCTCATAGACATAGTCAATATTGAGATAAGTTTCTCCTGATAACTTTTTACTATACAAAACAGCAAGCAAACCATCGGAATTGATATATAGCTGCAAATCTTCATCATCTGCCAAACTAGGTTTTTCCCGATGATAATTTATCCAGGCTGGCTCACCTACATATGCCGTATTACTTTCTATAATCCTACTCATGACTGGCAAACCAAGAATATTTTTGTAATGAACGCTCGCATAATAGATTTCATCAATTGGATTTTTTAGTGAGTCATAGTCCCGATATCTCAAAAAACCAAAGGCACAGAGAACTGCTATAAGGAGGGTGAAGAGACTTAGGATGATTTTTTTCATATTAGTTTACTCCTTCTGTGATCAAATCATTGTAAATGGCATTGATATTGTCAACATAGCTGAGCAAAAGCGGAATAGTGTCATTCGTCAACTCGCTGTTTAAGGCATCTTTCGCACCAGACTTAAAGTGCGGACTGGCGATAATCCCTTGCGCTTTAGCCTGTGCCATGTTTAATTGGGCTTCTAGGGTGTTTATTGGTATATAGTTCCTCACGAGCCATAACCAACTCTTGTTTATTAATCTTCATGACGAACCTCCTTGGCTTGCTATTGGCTAAAGAAGAGGGAATCTATATCTTTGCATCGTAGCACCAATAACTCTTGTTTGATATAATCCTTACATGACGCTCCCTTGCCATTAAGGAAATAATTACCGGAAGATCTCAGCTTTTTCTATTTTCAAATTACCCAAATTGCTTTTTGAGTACCGCTGGCTTCCTTTTTTAAACCAGATGTTGAGGAAATCATCATATAAAATCTTATGAGATTTCTGTTCCAGCCAAGCTTTGTCAATGTTGTAGGGGTTGAGATATTCCAATACTTCGGTAGGATTTGTAAGACTTGGTTGGTTATTATGAACGTTAGAATTAAATTGATATATTGTGGCTATATCAGTATTTCGACCATTGTGTTTTGAAACATTTTTCCTGTAATTTACGTATTCATCAGAAATATCAGAATAAGCGATACTAATATATTCAGTTAAAACACCTTCTTCATATTCATAATCTATGAATAAAAAACTATTATCAGATAATTGTTTTCTATATTCAAGAAACATACTTCCCTTATTTGAAATTTCGAGTTTTTGGCTTTCATTGTTCTTTAGATTTAAAGAAGTTATTTCATTTTCACTTCGATATGATGTACCGCTTCGGATTATCTCGCTAAAATCTGGCAAATGCAGGAGGTTAAAAGCACTCGTCTCTGAGTAGTAAATCTCATCTAGTGGATTTTTTAGAGAGAAATAGCTATAGATTTTAACGCCTTGGTACCCTAAAAATAAGGTGGCTACTATACTTAGGAATAGGAATAATTTCCTACTCTTTAAAATCTGTATATTCATTGTAATTGCCTCCCTTATCATTCTCAATATCACCATTCAGGCTTTTTAAAAAATTATAATCCGTGGGATTTTTGGCGCTCAATTCATTCATATTCTTCACATTGTCCGAGATTTTATGTTCTAGTTCATACTGACGACGATGTAATTCATCTAGCTGATCTTGTTTCGATTTTTCTTCCTTCATTATAACCTCTTAAATTTAAATAATCAAAAACTATACTTTGTATAAATAGAAGTATAGTTTTTAAAATAATCATTAAATCATCTAACCGAACTTATAGCTCTGTAACTCCTTTTTTAAAACCAGCCTTTTTAACTAGCTGATAAAAATTAGATTCAAATTCTATCTCAGCATCATTCTTATATCCCATAAATACAACCTCACGAATATCACTGTTATTAAAGAAATAAAGCTGATCGGCTTGCTGATAACCAGTTGGTACAAGAACACTTGTATACTCAAAATATACAAGCTCTTGATTTTGCTCTACTAGCGAACCCCTGCCAATAATAATTAGTTCTGTTTGATCTTTTAGTTTAACCACTGTTCCCATTGGTAATAGTGTCTCACTCATGTTTCTTCTCCTTGTCTTCTGCAAATATCACTTTTCCTTGCTCATACTTTCGCACGGCTAACAACCAGCGGATGGGGTTGTTTTGGAACAGAGAAAGATAAAAAACTGCTGGTAGTATTCCTATTAAGGGCGAAGTTATTATCTGCAATTCAAATGGAGCTTTTCTTTCAAATGAATCAATAATACCTGGAATAAAAGCAATAAATGTTATTACCGTTGCAAAAAGCAATAAGAGCATAACAGCTAAGAAGGCACAAAATTTCCCTATAGAAGCTTTTTTGACGTCAAAATTTTCCCAAAATAAGTTCGAATCTACTGCCTTTATAAATTGTTGTTTAGTGGCTCCTCGAACATATTTAACGTTTTTATATAGAGCAATCTCTAACATCCACATACTACCAAAAAACACAAACATGAATCCAGTAATGAAAAACTTTGTCATTTCGCTATTGTATCGAAAACCTGAAAATGCAGGTATAGCTACTAATCCTCCAACAATACCCAAAAAAACAAAAGCAAACATCAAAGGAATAATGGCCCTATTGGACTTCCTTGCGCCTTCTGTATTTAAGAGGGCACTTTTACTCGCCACTAAGGCCTCTCTCGTTCGTGTATTATAGTAGACAGCCTCATCACCGCTCTGTCCAATAAAAATTATTTTTCTCATATTTAATCACCAATTCCCCACCAGTTGCTATGATCAAAATTCTATTTTTCATTATTTTCTTCTTCTATTTTTATTATATATTGACAGTTTTCACTATAGCTTAGATCACCTGCTAACAGCGTAGACATTAGTAATATAAGACTATGAAACATCAGAAAGACTAAAGTCCCCCAATTTAAAATGAAAAAGCTAAACAAAAGGATTAGGAAGTTAAGAATCAGAACGCCCTTAAACTGCTTTTTCATCCAAGGAGCCAATTTAGTTAATCTTATTTTTCCCTTCTCTTTTTGTAAAGACTAAAATTAAATTTCTTTGCTAAAGACCGAGATGATAAAAAATGGATTAGATTTGCAAGTACGACTGCTAGTATAAAAGCAAGAAACCAATAAATCCATCTTTCAGTAAATGAGAAGCGAGGTAAATTAAGGTATGCATATAAGCTGTCACTAGTTCGCATCCGCCCTGCCCATACTGAAACAGCTAAAAATATCAGTGCTGGAATTACAAGGGTCTCTAACCAATGCTTTTTACGCATTCGGATTTCCCAAAACTGCGCTTCTGTCAATCGGTAAAGCGTTCGATTGCTAAACCAATTCAGATAAGGTAAAAATAACCCCACAATGTCGGTAGCTTATCCAATAGAAAGTATTCCTTACCATCCTCTAATAATATATAACGAAAATTTACATGGTGCGCTCGCATGATTAGCTCCTCAAAAGTTTTTTATACCGCTCCCTTAGCCATTTTTTATTCTTATCCAATAATTACTTGTTGGCCGCATGAAAAACATATTCCCTATAAATAACCAAAATGTCAAAAATATTAACAATCCAATATGACCAATATAATTATCCATTATGTTCGTTAAAAAAGCAGCAATAATCATTACTGTAAACAACACCGACATAATATACGCAAAAATACTAAAAAGTAATTCTTTAACAAAGCGAGGATAAACGTATATTTTATGATAGTCCCTATTTTTAATCCACTAGGGACTTCATAAGCCACTGTAAGCCATAAACGCAAACCAAAAAGCAATAATACAATTAGAATAGCCAAAAAATTGCTAATTCTACTTGAATCAAATTTCAAAAATTGATTGATATCAAATACTCTCGATAGAAGCATGGCACCTACGCCAGTTCCTAAGCTATAGCCAAGACCATGTTTTTCAAAAGCCTCTTTTAACCGAGCATTCTCCTCCTCTGATTGGGACAATTGCTCATATTCTTCCTTACTTATCTCATAACATCTGTGAGGCACAAAGTAAATCAACAAGGGCAAGAAGTAGACAATCAAAAAAGGGCGTTCTACATCCAGAAGATAATAGTTATCCTCTGTTTTTAGTATGCGATATCGAAGATTTCTTTTAGCCAAGGGCTCCATTTCAGCCTTTTTAAACATCTATGCCCTACCTTTTTAATAACTTACTAATCATGCTTCGTCTTTATCTTCGTACATACTGAACCAAGCGGAACATCATGAAGGTAAATAGAATTCCTGCAACGATCCAAATGGTTCGTAAGGCATAAAATTGGAGCAGATAAGTCGAAATAATGGCTCCGATGACAAAGCTTCCTAACAAAGCAACAAAGAAAATGCCCTCTTTCAAGTATGGTTTTTCCTGAGTTCGCACAAAATTTCCAAAAGCCACCATTGTTTTCTTGATATTTCCTGTCATAAAGGAATTATTGTAGACTATGCCATCTACCTCGCCAAAAGCTGTCGCAACGACTCCCATACAGAAAGCAATTGGAGGAACGATCAGCATATTTGACACGGTACTTGGCATAAAGCCAACTAGAGTACAAATGAGTACCATTGGTGAAATGCTACTTACTCGCCATATTGACTGCTCAAAAAAAGGACGGAAAATTGTTATCAGAAAAATTCCCAGCATAAAGGCTAGCATGGTAGCCAGTTTGACTTCAATTTCTCCAGTCTTGTGATGAATCAGCTCAACGGACAAAAAGACGACGTTTCCTGTCTGGCCCGCAACCAATGTACCCCCGCGCTCCATGAAAGTGTAAGCATCCACGAAACCTGCGCAAAAGGTCAACAAACAGGCAAAAACTTTGATCGAGAATGGAATTCTCTTTTGACGAACTTTCTCATAATTTACCCAAAAAGTCCAGTGTAACACCAGACTTCCTTTCTATCCTTCTCTAGCTTCCTCCAAAATCTTTTCAATCTTGGTGGTAATCAAATCAATCGCCACTTTATTAGAAGCGCCCTCTGGAATAATGACATCCGCATAGCGCTTGGTTGGCTCGATAAACTGATGGTACATAGGCTTGACGACACCCAGATACTGCTCAATGACACTATCCAAACTACGTCCGCGCTCTTCCATGTCCCGCTTAATCCGACGAATAATCCGCACATCATCATCAGTATCGACGAAAATCTTGATGTCCATCAAATCGCGGAGGCGTTGATCTTCCAAGACCAAAATTCCCTCTACAATGAAGACATCCTGCGGTTCCTGACGATAGGTTTTATTGCTGCGCGTGTGCTCCGTATAATCATAGGTCGGGATGTCCACTGGACGGCCAGCCAAAAGCTCCTTGATCTGCTCAATCATGAGGTCTGTATCAAAAGCAAAAGGATGATCATAGTTGGTCTTAACCCGCTCCTCAAAGGTCAAATGAGACTGATCCTTGTAGTATGAATCATGCTCAATCATGGAAATCTTTTCATTAGGAAAATGATCTAAAATAGCCCGAGATACACTGGTTTTTCCCCCACCAGATCCACCTGTAACACCGATAATAATAGGTCTGTTTTGCATTGTTTTCTCCATTACTTGTTATCTTATCTATTTTACCTTAATTCATGATATAATGAAAGGGTGAATCAAGAAAAATTCAGGAAAATCATTTTAAAGGAGAAAGTATGTTACGACTCGGTATCATCGGTACGGGATCCATTTCCCATGAGTTTATCAAGGCAGCCCAACTGAGTGGTGAGTATCAGTTAACAGCTGTTTACTCGCGCACCCTGAGTTCTGCGGAGCGTTTTGCGCAAACTTATCAAAACATCGCACTCTACACCGATATGATTGAATTCTTATCTGCCGACCTAGATGTGGTTTACATTGCCAGTCCTAATAGCCTCCACTTCAACCATGCCAAGATAGCCATTTTGGCTCGAAAACATGTCATCGTTGAAAAGCCAGCTGTATCAAGGCCTGAAGAATGGCAAGAATTAGTCAAGCTGGCAGCTGAACATCAAGTTTACATTTTTGAAGCAGCTAGAAACTACCACGAAGCAGCTTTTACAGTCATTCAGAACTTTCTAAAGGACAAGAAAATCTGGGGAGCTAATTTTACTTATGCCAAATACTCCTCCAAGATGGGAGCTCTACTGAGTGGACAGGAACCCAATGTTTTTCTGCTAAATTCTCAGGCGGTGCTCTGATGGATCTGGGTGTCTACACGCTTTATGCAGCTGTCCGGCTGTTTGGTGCTCCACAAAGCGTTTGCTATACAGCTCAACAACTGCCAAATAGCGTTGATCTCAACGGTTCAGGCAGTCTGATTTATCCTGATTTTCAGGTTCGTATCCAAGCTGGAAAAAATATTCATAGCCAGCTACCAGCTGAAATCTATACGGACCAAGGCACTCTGACCTTAGACGGTATTGAGTTTATCCGCTCTGCCAGTTTCCAAAAGCTCAATGGAGAGACGGAAAGTCTAGCTATCCGCCAAGCAGACCACCAAATGCTTGAAGAAGCCCAGGCTTTTGCTCGTGTCCTTAAAGGCGGCCAAGAAGAACTTTATAGCGACTATCTGCAGGCTGCTGCTACTGTGCATGAGTGCATGTTTGCCATGAGAAAAGATGCTGGCATTAGATTTGAGGTTGACCATGATTAAAGAAACATTTCCAACAGTTTGGCAGGACCAGCTGGATCAGCTCGGTTTTGCTGAACTGACTGCTATCCAAGAAAAAATATTCGAGCCCATTTCTCAAGGACAGACGGTGCTAGGCATCAGTCCGACTGGTACGGGTAAGACATTAGCTTATCTCTTTCCTAGCTTATTGAAATTGAAGCCTAAAAAAGCGCAGCAGCTTTTGATTTTAGCTCCAAATACAGAACTAGCGGGACAGATTTTTGATGTTTGTAAGTCTTGGGCAGAGCCCTTAGGCTTGAGCAGTCAACTCCTCCTCTCCGGTAATAGCCAGAAGAGACAGATTGAACGACTCAAGAAAAGTCCTGAGATACTGATTGGCACACCTGGTCGGATTTTCGAGCTCATTAAGCTCAAGAAAATCAAGATGATGAATGTCGACACTATTATCCTTGACGAATTTGACCAGCTTCTCAGTGATTCCCAGTATGCGTTTGTTGATAAAATTCTGCATTATGCGCCACGTGACCACCAGCTGATTTATATGAGTGCTACTGCTAAGTTCGATCAAGAGAAGATCGCCGAAAATACTCTACGCATCAGCATTGACGACCAGACTTTGGACAATATCCAGCACTTCTATATACAGGTGGAAAAACGTGACAAGGTCGAACTCTTGCGCAAGCTATCCAATGTAGAAGAATTTCATGGGCTAGTTTTTTTCAATAGCCTGTCAGATTTGGGCAGCGCCGAAGAAAAGCTTCAGTACCGAGGAGCTAGTGCAGTCTCCCTAGCCAGCGATGTCAATGTAAAATTCCGCAAGGTTATTCTTGAAAAATTTAAAAATTACGATATCACGCTCTTGCTGGCGACGGACTTAGTTGCCCGTGGCATTGATATTGATTCTCTAGAATGCGTAGTCAATTACGAAGTGCCGCGCGATCTGGAAACCTACATCCACCGTTCTGGCCGAACAGGTCGCATGGGCAAGGAAGGCTATGTCATCACCTTCATCAGCCACCCAGAAGAACTAAAAGCTCTCAAAAAATATGCCTCTGTCCGCGAAATCGTCTTGAAAAAACAAGAACTATATGTTCAGCCTTGAGTGAAAATCACAGTAAACGATAGTTTTATCTGATGATAGAAAGCAAAAAGCATTGGAAATGCAAGATTTCCAATGCTTTTCTTAATTTCTGCTATAGTAAATCTGATGTGGCTGGAGCTGATTTTCCAGCAGTTCATCAACTGTCACCAAAGTATATCCGTTATTCTTCAGATAATCAAGAACGCTTGGCAGAGCATCGATGGTCGTCTGATGGATATCGTGCATGAGAATAATGGATCCTGGCTGGGTTTTCACGATCTCCTGCATAATAGCCTTTGTATTGCGTGTTTTCCAATCGAGACTGTCCACGCTCCACATGATAAAGGACTGATCGACAGCATTTTGAACTGTAGAGTTGATGGCTCCGTAAGGCGGTCTTGTAATCATAGGCCGAATACCAGTCGCCTTATAAATGGCTTCCTGAGTATCTAGTATTTCTTTTTTGGCTTGATTTAGAGGCAGCTTGGTCAAATCTGGATGGCTCCATGTATGGATACCAAGCTGATGGCCTTCATCAAGGACACGTTTAGCCAGTTCTGGATTGGCAGCAACATTTTGTCCCACCATAAAGAAGGTTGCTTTGGCATTGTAGCGTTTCAGAATTTCCAAAGCCTGAGGGGTCGTCTTACTGTCGGGACCGTCGTCAAAGGTCAGGGCAACCATTTTCTCATGCCGCTTGGTTTCATACTGCTGGTAAGCCTCCAAATCAGCTCCCTGAAAATATTCCGGACGAATTAGGTCATAAAAACTAGACAGAGGCACTGTCACGCTCGACACACCGTTGATTTCTTTAGGTAGACGAATGGAAAATAAACTATCCTCATAGTGAAAGCCCCACTGGCTCAACTCTATTTCTCGGAGGGCATTCAAGGCTGCTGTTTGCTGACTTTCCTCCACCTGCCTAAAGGTTAGCTGACTGGTCAACTCCTTCAGGAAAATCTCCTTGGCAGCTTCTGGATTTTGAAACAGCTTGTCCAAAGTGACCGCTGCACCTTCTGGATTAATATACGTCGAGGCTACTTCTCTTGCCTCCTCAGACTTGATGTCTCTTTTCGAGATACTGTAATCTTTTCGCTGGATGACCACTTCCTTAGTATTGGCCAAACTAGTAGACTTTTCTTCCGTGTAGTAAAAGGTCAAAGCAGTCAAGTTTTCCTTTTGCTTTTTGTCATCTGAAATGCTCTGGCTATCCTGCATCATTTTATCTTTGACACTTTGAAGCGGCTGCCCATTCATAAGAGGATAAAAAGCTGCCACATAATGGCTGCCAATCCTACCAGCCTGCTTTTCAGCATTGTCAGCATGCTCTTGCTCTTCCTTGGCAATCACTTCTGCAACCTTTTGCTGGAATTCCCTTTCCTGAAACATTTCATGGATTCGCAATCCACCAAAAATAAGAAGTCCTAAAAGAAGCAGGTTCAGAAGACTGAGAATCAGTCTATATTTCCGTCTACGCTTCCTTCTATGTTGTCTTTCCATCTATTATCCCCTAAGCTATTGTCCTAAAATGATTCTAATGTTAAAAAACTTGTATCTTACAAGTGCTAAAATACAAGTTTAATTTTTTTTAAAGACTTTTTTCTCGAATCACTTCAACCTTGTAGCCATCAGGGTCTTTAACGAAATAATAATTTGGCGGATTGCCTGGCAGACCTTTTGGTTCCGTCACTTCGTAGCCCTTAGCAGCATGTTCAGCGTGCAAGCCTTCCAAATCAGGAGTGCTGAGAGCAATATGAGCAAACCCATCACCGATCACATAAGGTCCGTGGTCATAATTATAGGTCAGTTCGAGCTCATAATCATCGCCATCCAAACCAAGATAAACAATGGTAAAAGCGTGCTCTGGAAAGTCCTTGCGGCGCAGTTCTTTAAAGCCAAACGCTTCTTCATAAAAGTCAATCGAAGCCTCTAAATTTTCCACTCGTAAACAAGTATGCAACATTTTTGATGTCATAGTTGTACCTCTCTCATTTCTTTCTTTTATTATACCGCAAAAGCAGTCAAATTTGAAATAATATGAAAAGTTTTTCAACTTTTACTGATTCGTTTTCTAATATCTGACTTAAGGGGTAGTTTGATTTCAAAGATAGTTCCACGTGGCTTGTTGTCTTTGACCGAGATGGTCCCTCTCAGGGCGTCTACTATTTGTTTCGCCAAGGATAGGCCCAGTCCAAAACCACCCTTTTGCCGAGTCCGAGCCTTGTCCACCCGATAAAAACGATCGAAGACTTTTTTCTTGTCGTCGCCCGCAATCCCTGGGCCATTGTCAGAGATCCGCAAGGTTAAGCTCCGATCATTGGCGGAGGCCACGAAATAGATTTCTCCATCTTCTTCCGTGTATTTGATGGCATTATCAAAAAGGATGGTCATGACCTGCTTGAGTAAGACCTTATCTGTCGTGATTGATTTAGAAACCAGATTTTTGAAATCAAAGACCTTATCGCTCTCCTCCGCGATAATAGCATAGTTAGAAAAAGCTGTCGTGAAGAAGTCTGGCGTGACTTCACCGTATTCTGGCTTTATGCCGTCATCTCGCCTTGCTAGATTGAGTAAGTTGGTCGTGAGTAGACGCATATTTCGCACTTCCTCTAAACTGGACGCGATACTCTCACTAGACTCCATAATCGTAGCCTCGGGCTTACGGAAAAGAGATTCCAGTCGATTTTGCAGCACAGCTAGAGGCGTCCGCAATTCGTGGCTAGCATTTTCAACAAAGGACTTCTGCTTTTGCATGCTGTCCAAGAGAGGCTTGACACTCATCCGCGCCAGATAGATACTGGCAATCAAGGAAATACCCCAGAAGCTAATCATGACAATCGCAATTAGCTTTTCATGCTTTTCGCTAGTCTGCTCCAGCTGGCTGATACTGGTCATAACAACCGCGTATTTGACATTTTCAATTTCATCATCTGGATCAATGTCAAACATATAAGCCCGATAACTCTCGACCTGTCCATAGCTATTAGTTAGTTGTATTTGCTTGATTTGATTAAGAAATCGTTTATTAAATTTAATCGCATCAAAGTTTAAAAATCCATTCTTGGCTGATACATTCTGATAATCATCATTCAAAAGAATGGCTGAAGTATTGGCACTGACATTGACCCTACCCGGCTCCTCAATCTTGATATCGGGAGCCGGCTCATGCTCTGAATCCTTATTCTCTGGCTCTTGGTATTGCCGCCCCGTCGTCCGATAGGCTAGATTGGCTACCCAGGCGGGATTTTGACTGAGACTTTTGAGATTATCATCAACGGTCGTGTAAAGGCTGGAGCGCATGACTTGGATAATAATGAGCGTCATGGCCGAGAAAATCAGGGTGAATACACCAAAATAGCGAATGAAATAAGAAAAATCATCCGCATATAAGGCTTTTTTGAGTTTATTCAGCATTCTTTAAAATGTAACCGACACTGCGAAGGGTTTGAAGATTATTCGCAAAAGCCGTTCCTTTCAATTTTTTCCGAATCTTAGATACATAGACTTCCACCACAGAAATCGTCGTATCGCTGTCAAAGCCCCACAAACGATCGAAGATCTGAGTCTTGGGCAAAATGACATTTTGATTCTGAAGGAAGTAGACCAACAGATCAAACTCTTTGCCCAGCAGTTCCACTTCTTTTCCGTCTACCAAGGTCGAATTGGTCGAAAGATTGACCGCCACATCGCCATAGGACAGGGTATTTTCATTAAACTTACCAGAGCGTTTGAGCAAGGCCTGAATCCGCATTTTAAGCTCTTCCAGATAAAAAGGCTTAGTCAGGTAATCGTCAGCACCGAGTTCAAAACCATGGCCTTTATCATCGATACTTTCCTTGGCAGTCATGATGAGGACAGGAGTGGTGACCCCTTTTTCACGCAATTCTTTAAGCACTTGGAAGCCGTCCTTTTCAGGCAACATCAAGTCCAGCAAAATCAGGTCATAAACGCCACTTTCTGCCTCGTATAGTCCTTCTTCGCCATCAAAGACCTGCATAACATCTGCAAAATCATCTAAAAAATCAAATACTGAGTTTGACAGACCGAGGTCATCCTCCACTAATAGAATCTTAATCATCCTGTTCCTCCCTTTCTAGAAAAAGCTTATGCTGTGTGGTTTAAATAGAGACATGGCAAACACTTCTCATTCCATCTTCACTTATCTTTTTCTATTATATCATGACTTGTCGAAAATGCTTTAAGAATTTGTTGTTTTCGAGTTATTTTCGCTGTTCTTATCATCTTTTGTTGTGCCGTCAGCGTTTGATGGCTTCTTTTTTGATTGATTTCCTTCTTGTGGTCCTCTTGGCTGACCATTTCCTTGTGGTGGCTGACCTCCACCTCCCGGACCGACTTGACCATCTTGACCGTTTTGTTCCCCCATCTGTGGTGGCATACCATTTTCATTTCCCTGTCCCTGACCTTGAGGAGGTTGTCCGCCTTGACCTGGCATCCTGCCATCTTGCTTGTTTTGCTGAGGCATAGTAGCCTGTACTGAACTCTGCTGCGGGCTTTTCTGTGTCAAGGCACCAATTCCATAGCCACCAATCGCTCCGACGGCTAAGGATGCACTAGCCACTGCTGTCATCCACCATTTAGTACTCTTTTTAACTACAATCATTTTTCCATATCCATTTTAAGTTTTTCCTCTTTCTACATTTTATATTTTCATGGATTTTAACATGATGAAGTAATATAAATCTTGAGTACACAAGCTCATATCCTTTCACATGCTAGGATTATTATAGAGAGGCTTGCTTAAACGGGACTGAATTTTTTCTTAAAGAAGACTGAAATTATGGGATTCTAAACAACAAAAAGAGGCTGGGACAAAAGTCCTAGCCTCTCAATTGTCTTTGAATTGTCGAGCAATACACAGTGGTTGAGTGGACTCTACTAGGCTGATTTCATCAGCTTTTACAGCCCTACTAAACTGTGCGGAGGTGGGACGACGAAATCGAATTCTAACGAATTACCGATTTCTGTACCACTCTCTTTCATTTATCTAGACTGAAGCCTTGATAGCTTTCTCAACCGCTGCTTTTTCACGAGCAATCAAGTCAACACGCGCTGCGATTTCCTTAATTCCCATGCTGATATTACGGCTGATAGCCATATCGTCAAGCTGCGGCTCAAAGAAGGCCTTGTATTCCGCTAGCCTTTCTGCTGTCTTGAAGGCATTAGCTGGATAAATGACGAATTTATCAAAGCTCATGTCGCCACCCAAAGCCGCCTTAATCCAATCCCAATTCTCACGCGCCCAAGTCCAAGCAGTAGCTTGAGTAAATTGGTGAATCAAGAGAGGGAAATACCAACTCATTGCCAAATCTTGTGGTTTCACGATATCTTTGTTTTTCAGGGATTCCAAGATACGAGCAAGAGTTTCTGCGTCCTTAGTGTAAGCCAAAGCAGATGCCAATTGGCGTTTGAAGCTACCGTCGACTGTCGAAACATAATCATTCAAGTATTGGTCAGCCAATTCTTTGCTCTCATCATGCTTGATTTGGTTGATGAGAATGTGCAAGCGAATAGCCGCAGGCAATTTCTCTAAGTCCTCTTTATGAGCAGCAAAAATACGGCTTGCTTCTTGACTTGCTGTTTGGTCATCAGCTGCAATCAGACCTCCTACAACGATCTGACGAACCAGCTCATCTTCATCACTTTCCCCTTCTTTTGCTTCAAAGCCTAGACGATCAAAGTTGAATTTGATTAGTTTAACAACCAATTCGTTATATGCTTTCTCGCACTCGCTTCCTTCGTCCACAAAGAGCTTGAGGCCATTCAGAACGGCTTTAACTCCTGAAACAACCAAATAGGAGGTTTCTTCTGTCAGTTTTTCAATTACAGGAACCAAATCAGCAAATGAAATACTGCCTGCTTCAGCCAAGAGACGGCGCTCTTGCACCACTTGAAGCTTGCTGGTGCTATCCAAGTCTGTAATGGTATCTAAAATCTGCTCAAGCAAGACACCTTGATAGTCCGTAATATAGTGGGCCGTATTTTCCGTATTGAAGCGCAAGGCACCTTGGTTTTGAGCAGCCAAGGCAGAATAATTTGGAATTTCCAGCGTTTCTGTTTCCAGCGTATCTGGCAAACCTTTCCAGTTGCTATTTAAAGGTAAGACCCAAGTGCGTTTCTTATCTTCGTGCTCTCCGATAAAGAATTGTTTTTGAGAGAGTTTGAGCGTATCGTTTTCTACTGTAGCTGTCAAAACAGGGTAGCCTGGCTGTTCCAGCCAAGAATCCATAAAGGCTGCTACATCACGACCAGAAGCAGCTCCCAAGGCATTCCAAAGGTCACGACCGATAGTATTTCCATACTGGTGTTTAGCAAAGTAAGCATTCAAACCTTTTGCAAAGGCCTCATCTCCCAACCAACGACGAAGCATGTGCATGAGGCGGCTTCCCTTGGCATAAACGATAGCGGGATCAAACAAAGTATTGATTTCGTCAGGGTGCTTCACTTCCACATGGACAGACTGAACTCCGTCTGTCGCATCTCGTTTGAGAGCCAGAGGAACACCTGTGGTTTGGAAATTCTCAAAGATATTCCAGCTTGGCTCAATCGCATTGACACAGACATATTCCATCATATTAGCAAAGCTTTCATTGAGCCAAAGGTCATCCCACCACTTCATAGTGACCAAGTTACCAAACCATTGGTGAGCCAACTCATGAGCGATAACAAGTGCCACATCTTGACGGCTGGATACCGTAGAATTTTCATCTACCAAGAGGTAAATTTCGCGATAAGTCACAAGGCCCCAGTTTTCCATAGCACCAGATGAAAAGTCTGGCAGGGCGACGTGCAGCGACTGAGGAATCGGATATTTGACACCGTAATATTCTTCGTAAAATTCAATTGAGCGAACTGCAATGTCCAAAGCAAACTCCAAATTGCTGGCTGGGTGCGCCTTGGTCGCATAGACACCGACCAAAGTGCCATTTTTAGTTTTAGCAGTAATACCTTGCATATCACCCGCAGCAAAGGCCAAGAGATAGGAAGACATGCGAGGGGTTCTTTCAAACTTCCAAATGCCTGTCGCTTTCCGGTTTTCAACGTCGATTTCAGGCATATTAGACAAGGCAAGTTCGCCCTCTGCTTGGTCAAATTTCAAAGCCAAATCAAAAGTCGCCTTAGCTTCTGGCTCATCTACGCTTGGAAAAGCTTCACGAGCAAAGTGGCTTTCAAACTGGGTAGAAATGATTTCTTTTTTCACCCCATCAACTGTGTAGTATGAAGGGTAGATCCCTGTCATATTGTCCGTAATCTTACCTGTATAGGTCAAGGTTACTTCCACAGGGCCTGCTGTTTCCAACTCAACATAAAGAGCTTCATTGTCATTATCAAGAGTGAAGGGACGAGCTTTTCCATCTACTTCCACGACCTCAATCGTCAAATCCTTTTGGTGTAAGGAAATTTTCTCAGCTTTAGCTTCACCAGTAATGGTGACTTTTCCTGAGAAAGTCTTATTCGCACGATTCAAATCCAAAAAGAGATCGTAGTGTTCAGGAACAAAAGTATCAATAAAATGTGCAACTGCTTGCATGTTTTTTCTCCTCATCTAATTGAAGGGGCTGGTAATAAACCAACCTCCATTCAAGATTCATCTCTTACTATTTTACCATATTTAGTGACTTTATACTCATTCCAACTGGACCAAAATTGATTTTTACTTTCAAACATAAAGTAATCATTTTAAAGCCACTCTGTCATGCACTTTTCTCCTCCCAAAACAAAAAAGACAAGCTTAGCCTGTCTGATGGATTCGTCCGAAGGAAAAGTGAAGTCATGATTACCTTGTTTCTTTCTTCAGTTCGTTCAATTTTTTATTGTATAAGCGATTTTCTTCTTGACAGACTTCATTCAGTCGATCTTCGTAACGCCTCATTTTCCGCTCAAAATCTTCTCGATTTTCCTCAATTTGATTTAATATATAAGATGAATCAACAGGCGAACTGTGACGACAGAATGATATAACCCAATTGCTCATTTCTTCCGAAAAATTTCTAGCCTCCCGTTTCATATCATGATAATCCCATTCCAATTCACTGGCTTTTCTACGAAATGCTAGATGTTCATCATCTAATTGTGCTATCCGCTTTTTTGTATCCATAATCCCTCCTACAGAATTGGACTCATCAAATTAGGCGTTGAGACTTCATTTAAGACATTCTTGATAGATTCGGCCGCTAATCCGGAAAAAGCACCTTCCAAATCGGCAGGAACTTGAACTGATGAGAATGATTTCATTGTCTCAGCCTGATTGGTGAGCCATTCTTGCAATAGACGACTTTCTTCAAGGAGAGTGGCTCTTTTGGCTGAGATTAATCCTCGAATAGCCAGACGTTCCTGTATTCTAAGATACTCTTTTTTGATACGTTCTGCTTCCGCTCGATCTTCTATCATTGGTTCAATCATACGCTTCCTCCTATAATTCCCCAAAAATCTGGCTACCTTTTTGGTCGATTTCTACGATTCTATCAGCTGCCTTGTTTAATTTACCTGCTATACTTGTCATTTTCTTCTGATATGAGTTGGCCGAAGAAAGAGTTGCTGCTTCTATTCCAGTATTCCAAGCTAGCTCAAAACTCAACTCAGATAGTAAACCCTCTATCTCTCCACTAGAAAGGTTATGAGCCAGCGTATATGCTGCTGATCGTAGTTCTGTTATATGCTGAGAGACACTTTCCTTGGCATTTGCAAGTTTATCTTTGATCGCCTGCTCATATACTTCAGCTTGTAACTGAGCCGTTTGCGCACTTGTCCGAACAAGTTCCTCTCTCAAGCTAATCATTTGACTGCCTGTAGTCGTTTTCAAAGAAGCGTGCAGTTCATCAATGCGTCGTCTCTTTAAAGTGAGTAATTCTTGCTTAGAAGGTTCTGGAGCAAAAGGTCCGTATTCCTTTAAATACTCACGAACATAGTATTCAGGAGTCACCTTGTCCATCTCTAAACCATAATTTGCGATTGCTACATTTACTTTGTACGTTTTTGCCTTATACTCTGCTATCTTTCGTACTTGTTTTTCTGTCATGCCAGTTGCAAATATATTTCTTTTATAATAATAATCTACATCTAACTTGTTCCCCTTCATTACTGGAGTTCTTGGTGAATGCCCGTCTTCTCCTTCAAGAACTTCAAATCTCATTGTTTTTCCATACGGAACATAACCACTATTCCCGTCTAAGAAAACAACATCGCCTCGACTATCTCTATAGATAGTGGCGTTTTTATTGAGATAAGCTACTTGTTCTTTTGAAATACCGCCTGTATCAACAGCTTTTTTAGCCGCAAAATCCATAAAATTTGTTACTTTGATTGTACGGTTCTGTTTAAGGCCGTACTTTGAGGCTGTATAAGCTACTCCAGGCCCTGCTTGACTGTGCCCAGACATATTAGAAATAATACCATTATGAGATTTTATCTTTTCTTCAGTAATTTGATAAAGCATATCAATATCATCTGATTGGGGAGTCAGCATTCCTGGAAATATCCCAAATCCCCCACTAGCAAAGAATGCTCTTTCAGATGAATCAACAATATCTCGATTCTTTTTCCAAAAATATGGTTGATTCTCAAATTCTTTTGAATTTTCAAAGGGCATCTGAGTACCAGCAACAACTATCGTTGTTTCTTGGTAGTTTGGATTTGCTCCTTTTTTGTTATCAACAGGTACAACTGCCATTGCTTGAGTTGTACTATCTTGTCGATAAACAATTTGATAATACTCAGGTTTATCATCTGTTCCGGCATTTATAACTGCTCCCTCACTTTTTTTAACATTCCCCTTAAGACCTAACTGTAATCTTCGAACCTCTTGATCAGACAAAGTCATATCATCCGTCTCCTTTGCTAAATTTAACATTGTAAATGATTTCAGCTTCTGGGCTTCCTTTTTCATCCTTAACAACATCCTTTAATTGACTGTCTTCAACCAATAAAGAAATATTTTCATCTGTACTTCTAGCCTTCGTGAGCTTTGCTTCGTCTGGCAAATGTTTTGCATTTGAAACATCAATCTCATTACCTTCTGAGTCCATTAATTCTATGACATCATTTCCTGAGCCATCAAAATCAAGAAATATATGAGTAACTAAACCATAGCTATTAGGTGTGTAGTTCTCTATTGTTGTTCCTAATGTTGCTTTATTCCCATATTTATCATAAATCGTCGGACGTACATAGGCATTTAGCATAGAACCACCATTATCCCCTTCAATATAAATCGGAGAAAATTCAATCTTCTCAATACCTTTATAGTGTTCTTTGAAATAGGTTCCATATTGTTCTTCTAAGAGTCGAAAGCCTCGTTGATAGAGTCTGGTTGTTTTAGGGCCAAAGTTAGGTTTTGTTAGTTTGTTGTACATATAGATTCCTCCTAATATTACAACGAATAGAATTGTTAAAGCAATAATAATCTTTTTTTTCACAAGACTACCTCCATTATAATGATTTTTAAGAGAGCGGTTTCAAAGTTCTTTTCCAATAGTATAGCATAATACATTTATATTGTCATATAAAATCTTTTTCCTTGTTCTTGGCAAACTTCTATCCTCAACTTCATAAGAAAATAGTTGTATTTGTTGCTTAGTTCACGCCACATCATTCTTCCTCTTTACTTAGCTTAACATTATAAACAATTTCTGCATTCGGACTGCCTTTTTCATCCTTAATAACATCCTTTAACTGACCGTATTCAACTAATAATTCAATATTCCAATCAATCCCTTTAGCTCTTGTGAGTTTAGCTTCTTCAGGTAGATGTTGCGCGTTAGAAACATCAATGTTATTCCCGTTTGAGTCCTTTAAATCTATAGCTTCATTTCCACCTCCATCAAAATTAAGAATTATATGTGAGACGATACCAAAGCTACTTGGATACACATTATTAACTTTAGTACCAAGAGTGGCTTTATTCCCATATTTATCATAAATCGTCGGACGTACATAGGCATTTGAGAAAGTTGACCCTTCCTCAGTAACGTAGATTGGGGAAAACTCAATCTTTTCAACCCCTGAGTAATGCTCTTTTATATAAGTTCCTAGTTGCTCTTCCAGAAGTCGAAAGCCATGCTGATAGAGTTTGGCTGTTTTGGGGCTAAGGTTAGGTTTTGTTAATTTGTTGTACATATAGATTCCTCCTGATATTACAACGAATAGAATTGTTAAAGCAATAATAATCTTTTTTTTCACAAGACTACCTCCATTATAATGATTTTTAAGAGAGCGGTTTCAAAGTTCTTTTCTAATAGTATAGCATAATACATTTATATTGTCATATAAGTTGTAGTCCATTTCAGCATTCGGACTTCCTACATCTGATTTCTTAACGTCTTTTAGCCTTACTAAATGTTATTTAATATAAACAATGCCGTTCTGTCAACGCCATTCCCAATGATATCCGTTCTTGATTTCTGTATTATAAATAACCTCTGCACTTGGACTGCCTTCTTCACTTTTAACCACGTCCTTCAGCTGTCCATCTTTAACAAGCGCTTCAATGTTTTCATCCATCTTGGGTTTAGATGATAATTTGACTTCCTCAGGGAGTTTTTTATTGCCTGCAATATCAATAAAATCATCTCCTACTCTTAGCTCAATTATTTCTTCATCAAATCCATTAAAATCTAATCTGACATCACCATAATCTCCATAACTAGCATAACCGAAATTTTGAACTGTTCGACCTAAATAGACTTTATTACCATGAGTATCATAAATGACAGGAACAACATTGGCATGAAACATATACTGCCCATCCCCACCTTGAACAAAAATTGGTGAAAACTCAATTTTACTAACTCCTGAATAGTGTTCTTTGATGTAAGTCGCTAGTTGTTCTTCCAACAAACGAAATCCGCGTTTGTAAAGTTTCACTCCTTTATCGTCTAAAACATCACTAACATTATACGGCGAGTTTTGATATTCAATCCATTTTGTCATACAGTAGCCCCCTCCTGAAACTAAGATAATTAATACAGCTATAATTGCAATTTTTTTCTTCATTAACTGTCACCTCTATATCTACATGAAAACGGTTCAATTTTTTCTGTCATATTATCTATAAGCATAAATTTCTCTGTTTAATCAAGGAGCATTTCCATTCTGAATAACTCCCTCTTTTAATTTCAAGGTTATAATCTATTTTCGCGTTAGGGCTTCCATTCTCACTTTTATTAACATTTTTTAACTGACCATCATTTACCAAAGCATCAATGTTATCGTCTGTTCCTTTAATTGGAGGTGTTAACTTCGCCTCCTCTGGCAAATGATTAGCTCTACTAACATCGATCTTTTCATCCAGAATAGAAGAACCTTTTAGAAAAATATTTTCATTGCCCTTTTGGTCAAAGTCAAGAGTTAAGTCTCCAGTTGTTCCATATGTCGGATAACCTTTTTTACCTATTCGCTTCCCCATCACCGCCCGATTCCCTTCCTTATCATAGATTACTGGAAGAACATCAGCTACAAATGGAGGGTTTTCCTTGCCACCTTGGATGAAAATCGGAGAGAATTCTATTTTAGAAATTCCTGAGTAGTTTTCTTTGATATAGGTCCCAAGCTGTTCTTCTAACAAGCGAAAACCATGCTTAATAATCTTTTCTTCTTTTGCATCAAGTCCTGTCGAACTTTTTTGTGAATTTACCATATAAAATACTCCTCCAAAAATTAAAACTACAAGAACTGTAATGATTGCAAAGATTTTTCCCTTCATCAGTTTCCTCCATTATATTCAATAAAATTGCACAACAAGAAAGCGCTTAGATACATTATAATTAATAATTTCAACATATTTCTACCTTAATTTTTAGAATAGTATATTTACTGAGAACGATTTAAGACTATCGTTGTAATTTCTTTAACGCCATTCCCACTCATTTCCTTTCCTAATTTCTGTATTATAGACAATTTCTGCTTTTGGACTACCTTTTTCACTTTTAACCACATCTTTTAGTTGACCAGTATTGACAAGCGCTTCAATATTTTCATCCATTGTGGGGTTGCTTGTTAATTTAGCTTTTGGAGGCAAACTTTTGTAATTCGTTATATCAAGAAATTTACCATCTACATCAATTTCAATCACTTCCTCATCAAAACCATTAAAATCTAACCGTAGATCTCCTAAAAGACCATAGCTTGCATATCCATGCTTACCAACTTTTCGCCCTAAATAAGCCTTATTCCCATGATTGTCATAAATTACGGGAACGATATTAGCATCGAACATAGTCTGCCCATCCCCACCTTGAACAAAAATTGGTGAAAACTCAATTTTACTGACTCCTGAATAGTGCTCCTTGATATAAGTTGCCAACTGTTCTTCCAACAAACCAAATCCTCGTTTGTAAAGTTTTACTCCTTTATCGTCTAAAACATCACTAACATTATATGGAGAGTTTTTGTGTTCAATCCATTTTGTCATACAGTAGCCCCCTCCTGAAACTAGAAAGAATAAAATTGTCAGACTGACAACAAGCTTTTTCTTCATAACCATACCTCCATTATAGTATCCTATAAAACAACGCTTTCAGTCATCGCTTTCCCACATTGTAGCATAAATTTTTAGCATTATCCCCTATCATCTTTTTCTATCGTTTTAAGCAAAGGTGGCTTCCTCAATCATCTAGGTAAAATACACTGATTTATTTTAGGTTTTTAGCCCTTTGAAATCCCAATTCGTCTTATCTCACCTTTTCTCCTCCCAAAAACACAAAAGAGGCTGGGACTTTTGTCCCAGCCTCTCAATTGTCTTTGGATTGTCGAGTAAGACGCAGTGGTTGAGTGGACTCTACTAGGCTGATTTCATCAGCTTTTACAGCCCTACTCAACTGTGCGGAGGTGGGACGACGAAATCGAATTCTAACGAATTAGCGATTTCTGTCCCACTCACTTTTACTATCTATTATAATTCAATAATCTTACCGGTTTCGAAGTAAACGACCCACTCGCAGATATTTTTTGCGTAGTCGCCGATGCGCTCCAGATAAGAAATCACTTGGAAATAATCACGACCAGTCACAATCAGTTCTGGATTGTGCTTGATTTCTTCGGTTGCCAACTCACGAATAACGTCAAAGTAATGGTTGATTTTTTCATCCATTGCTGCAATCGTATAGGCTTGGTCCACATTTCCGTTCAAATAGACATTGAGGGTTTCCTCTACGAAATTCTTAACGTCACGGCCCATTTTTTTGATCTCTTCTTCAACAGACAGGATGCGAACTTCGCCTTTCATCCGAATAGTCGCCTGAGCGATAGACACAGCGTGGTCTCCCATGCGTTCCAAGTCGCTGCTGGCTTTCAGCACTGTGATAACGGTCCGCAAATCTTGCGAAACAGGCTGCTGTAAGGCGATGATTTCTAGAGATTTTTTCTCCAGTTTCACTTCGTACTCATTCACCTTAGCATCGTCTTCAATGACTTGGCGAGCCAAATCACGGTCATGAGTTACAAAAGCTCGCACTGTTCGGTTAATCTGCGACAAGACTTCATTTCCCATCGCATAGAATTGATTATGGAGTTTCTGTAAATCTTCTTCAAATTGTACTCTAAGCATAATTTTCCTTTCAAAAGTTATTTCTGATTTCTTTTGATAAAATCAGAATTCTAACCAAATTTACCACTAATATAGTCTTCTGTTTCTTTGTTGGCTGGATTCATAAACATTTCTTTGGTCGCACTAAACTCGATCAAATCGCCACCCAAGAAGAAGCCCGTTTTATCCGAAAGCCGTGAAGCCTGCTGCATGGAGCGCGTCACCAAAAGCATGGTATAGGTGTCTTTGAGTCCATAGAGAGTTTCCTCAATCTTACCAGCAGAGATTGGATCTAGCGCGGACGTTGGCTCATCCAAGAGGATGATTTTCGGGCTGGTAGCCAAAACGCGTGCTACACAAATCCGCTGCTGTTGACCACCAGAAAGACCGATAGCCGAATCATGTAAACGGTCTTTCACTTCGTCCCAAATAGAAGCCCCAATCAAGGAACGCTCTACCGCTTCGTCTAAAGCCTGTTTATCCTTAACACCGTTGATGCGCAGTCCATAGACAACATTTTCATAAATGGTCATTGGGAAGGGATTAGGCTGCTGGAAAACCATGCCAATCTCCTTGCGCAACTCCACCGTATCTGTCCGAGGACTGTAAATATTGTGTCCGTTATAGATGACCGTGCCTGTCGTTGTTACTTCTGGATTCAAATCACCCATGCGGTTGATAGCCTTGAGCAAGGTAGATTTTCCTGAACCTGATGGCCCAATCAAGGCAGTGATTTCATTAGGCATAAAGTTCAAGGAGACACTATTGAGTGCTTTCTTTTTATTATAATAAACCGACAAGTCCTTGACTTGCAAAATAGGTTCTGTCATAAGTTCATTCCTTTAGTTTCTTCACCTTTAACCAAAATGACCAGAAACATAGTCATTGGTCGACTGCAATTTGGCATTTTGGAAAATATTGGCAGTCTTATCGTACTCAATCAAATCTCCCAGATAAAAGAAGCCGGTATAGTCACTGGCACGAGCAGCCTGCTGCATATTGTGAGTCACGATGATAATCGTATACTCCTTTTTGAGCTCAAACATGGTCTCTTCCAGCTGCATGGTCGCAATCGGATCCAGCGCAGAAGCCGGCTCGTCCATAAGCAAGATATCTGGCTTAACCGAAATAGCTCGGGCAATACAGAGCCGTTGCTGCTGACCGCCTGACAAGGTTAAGGCTGATTTATGAAGATCATCCTTAACTTGGTCCCAAAGCGCGGCTTGCTTGAGCGAAGTTTCAACAAGCTCATCCAAGATCTTTTTATCTTTTACACCTGCACGTTCATGGGCAAAGGTAATGTTACGATAAATAGACTTGGCAAATGGATTGGGCCGTTGAAAGACCATACCGATGTGCTTACGCATTTCATAAACGTTGATATCAGACCGATTGACGTCTATTCCTTGGTAAAGAATTTGCCCTGTTACCTTGGCAATATCAATGGTATCGTTCATGCGGTTGAGGCTGCGAAGATAGGTTGATTTACCTGATCCAGACGGTCCAATCAAAGCCGTAATTTTATCCTTTTCAAACTGCATATCAATGCCCTTGATGGATTCTTTTTTACCGTAGTAAACATGCAAATCCTTGGTCGAAAGGGCTACCTTTTCTTCAGGAAAAGTAATGATATGTTTTTCATTCCAATTATATTCTGCCATTGCTTCTCCTTTATGCAGAGGTTAATTTCTTGTGCAAGTAAGAACCGAGTTTGCGGGCTCCAAAGTTGAAAATCAAGATGAAAATCAGAAGCACCGCTGCTGATCCTGCTGACACCACAGTTCCATCAGGAATGGTTCCTTCACTATTGACCTTCCAGATATGGACGGCAAGCGTCTCCGCCTGCCGGAAAATCGAAATCGGGCTGGTAATGCTGAAAATGTTCCAATTAGACCAATCCAGAGCTGGCGCAGATTGCCCAGCAGTATAGATCAAGGCAGCTGCTTCACCGAAAATCCGACCAGAAGCAAGGACAATCCCTGTCACAATCCCTGGCAGAGCCTCTGGAATGACCACATGCAGTACCGTTTCCCAGCGGGAAATTCCGAGAGCCAGTCCTGCTTCACGCTGTGTATGGTGAACGTGGCGTAAGCTGTCCTCGACATTCCGAGTCATCTGAGGCAGATTAAAGACTGTTAGAGCCAAAGCACCAGAGATGATAGAAAAACCATACTCAAACTGGACAACGAAAATCAAATAGCCAAAGAGTCCGACTACCACAGATGGCAGAGAGGACAGGATTTCAATACAGGTACGGACAAAATTGGTCACCGGACCTTTTTTAGCGTACTCAGCCAAGTAGACACCCGCTCCCATCGAAAGGGGAACAGAGATAATCAGAGTAATCACCAGCAGGAAGAAGGAATTATAGAGCTGAATCCCAATACCCCCGCCAGCTTGATAAGAAGAAGATTTTCTAGTCAGAAAAGACCAAGAAATGTGCGGCAATCCTCTTACCAGAATATAAAGAATCAGAGAGGCAAGGATAGCAACAATGATACCAGCTATCGTGTAGAGGATACCAGTCGCCAATTTATCTAATTTCTTAGCGTGCATAGTTTTTCTTACCTCTTTCTTTTGTAATCAGTTTAATAACACTGTTAAAGGCCAGACTCATCAACAGCAAGACCAGAGCCAGAGACCAGAGAACGTTATTATCTACTGTTCCCATAACGGTATTTCCAATTCCCATAGTCAAGACAGAGGTCAGTGTTGCTGCTGGTGTTGTCAAAGAGGTTGGAATCACCGCAGAGTTCCCGACAACCATCTGGATAGCCAAGGCCTCACCGAAGGCACGCGCCATTCCAAAGACCACAGCTGTAAAGATACCGGAACGAGCAGCCTTGAGTGTTACCCGCCAAATAGTTTGCCAGCGTGTTGCACCCATAGCCAGGCTTGCTTCACGGTAGTGACGTGGCACAGCACGCAGACTGTCCGTCGTCATAAAGGTTACTGTCGGCAAAATCATAACAAAGAGTACGAAAATTCCAGACAAAATCCCAAATCCGGTACCGCCAAAAACAGTCCGAACAAAAGGAACCACAACCTGCAAGCCGATAAATCCGTACACAACAGACGGAATTCCAACCAAGAGCTCAATCGCAGGCTGAAGAATCTTGGCCCCTTTAGGCGACACTTCAGTCATAAAGACGGCTGCTCCAATAGCAAATGGCGTTGCAATCAATGCTGACAAAATCGTAACAATGAAAGACCCCAAGATCATGGGCAGAGCACCGAATTCCTTACCTGACGGATTCCAAGTGGAGCCAAACAAAAATTCAAATACATTGACTCCGTTGACAAAGAAGGTCGATAAGCCCTTTTGCGCCACGAAGATTAAAATCATGGCTACAATCAGTACGATTAAAGACAGGCAGGCAAAGGTGATATATTTACCAAATTTTTCCAGACGAGAGTTTTTCGAAGGGGATAGTAATTTTTTTGCTAATTCTTCATTTCTCATTTGCTATCTCCTTTTAAGTTCGTAACATTTCCATCAGCGTCCTTGCTGACCTGCATTTCCTTGATGGAAATATATCCCATTCCTGAGACGATTCCATCCTGAACTTCATCTGACAACATGTAGTCCAAAAACTCTGCTGCCAAGCCCTGAGGCTTACCAAGAGTATACATATGCTCATAAGACCAGAGTGGCCAAGCATTGGTCGCAACATTTTTGGCCGTTGGCTCGTAGCCATTGAGCTTCAAAGTCTTAACAGAATCATCCACATAAGCAAAGGCAAGATAAGAAATGGCTCCCGGCGTTTGGGAAACAATGGACTTAACCATCCCATTTGAATCCTGCTCCTGACTTTGAACGGCTGATTTACCATTCATGATGACACTGTCAAACGTAGCTCGAGAACCAGAACTTGCCGCACGGTTGATGATGGAAATCTCTAGGTTTTTCCCACCCAGCTGCTTCCAGTTGGTCACTTCACCGGTAAAAATCTTCTGCAGTTGCTCCGCCGTTAAATTATCGACAGACACTTCTTTATTGACAATCACGGCAATTCCAGCGACTGCTACTTTGTGATCAACAAGGGCTGAAGCATCAATTCCTTCTTTTTCCTCAGCAAACACATCTGAGTTGCCAATTTCAACCGCACCAGACTGAACCTGAGACAAGCCAGTACCTGATCCGCCACCTTGAACATTGACTGTTTTTCCAATATTGGCTGAACCAAACTCATCCGCGGCTGCTTCAACAAGCGGCTGAAGAGCCGTCGAACCAACGGCAGTCATGGACTCCCCTCGGTCAATCCAGCTGGAGCAGGCAGACAGGCTGACTGCAAATAGGACTAGAAGCACTGACAAAATCAGCTTATATTTTTTCTTCACCATTTTTCTCCTCGAAATCTTGAGAATGATAGTGGAATGTCTATTTGAAAAAACTGAAAATCCCACTATATCCACTATAACATAGAAAGAGGGCTTTGCCTAGTCTTTTGAACGAAAGCGAAGCCCTTTAGGGAAATAATTTTTCAAGGTATTTCCAGTAATTTTTGCAAAGCCCAGACCATTGCCTTGGGCAAGCACTTGATACCAGCCATTTGGATAGTTTTGAGATAGTTTAACCGTCTCGCCTGCTACATATTTGCTAAAGGCCTCATCGTCAATCTCAAGGACTGAGACGACTTCACTAGGTCTCAAGGCCAAACCTAAGGCAAAGCTCGGTTCAAAGCGATTTTTCTTAAATTCACCCAGATGCAGGCCATTGCGAGCGATTTTCAGTTTGGATATGTCTGGCAATCCGACTGGCAGCAGATATAGATTGTCCCCAAATGTCTCTAAATGTCCTTCTAGATCAATTTTTAGATGCTTTTTCTGGAAATCCTGCCAGAGTTTTCTTTGCTCAGCTGTCAATTTATTTTTGGCAGCCTTGATTTTTTTAGCAGACTGACTTCCTGTAAAGCGAAATTTCGCTACAAATTGTCCTTCTCCTTTGAAATGGTGGGGATACATACGAGCTGTTTCTGGAAAATCAATCCCTGCCACCATGCCATTGACTTTTGGTATTTCAAGCAATTCCAAAGGAAAATTCTCTAAAAGCCAAGCGACAATTTCTTCATTTTCTTCAGGTGCCCAGGTGCAGGTCGAATAGACCAGCTGCCCGCCCGTTGCTAACATCTTGATAGCGTCCTCTAGAATTTCTTGCTGAAGACGCGCACACTGAGCCGGATATTCAGGACTCCAATACTGGGTAGCATCTGGCTGTTTGCGAAACATCCCTTCGCCAGAGCAAGGAGCATCCAGAACAATGAGGTCAAAATAGCCCTGATAAACCTTAGCTAATCTATCGGCAGATTCGTTGGTGACAAGGACATTTCGCGCTCCAAACCGCTCAATGTTTTCTACCAAGATTTTACTTCGTTTGGCATTGATTTCGTTAGAAACCAGCAAACCTGTGTTTTCCAGATAAGAGAGTAAATGGGTAGATTTTCCGCCTGGTGCAGCCGCTAAGTCCAAAACTTTCATGCCCTTTTGTGGTGCTGCAACCTGGGCAACCATTTGCGCAGCTGGCTCCTGAGAATAGACTAGACCTGTGACGTGTTCTACTGACTTACCTGACACTTTTCCATAATAGCCCCAATCTGTGTTTGGGATAGCAGCCGCAAATTCTTTCTGAGTTTCTTTTAAAGGATTGCTTCGAAAGGCTGAAATCGGCTCTTGATCAAAAGTCGCAAAAAAAGCTTCTGCTTCCTGACCCAAGAGCTCCCTATACTTTTCCTTAAAACCTACTGGAAAGTCCATACTAGCCTTTTCCCTTTCGTAAATACTCTTGTAATTCGTCCAACTTGCACTTTGGTGCAATCATAATCGGTTCCTGAGTCTGAAAATTCGGCTGATTGCCATCTAGGGTCTGAATGACAAAGCCCAGTTTATCAGCCATCACGTAGGCAGCTGCGTAGTCCCAAGGCCAATTATAAGAGAAATAGGCCGCTAAACCACCCGCCAAAGCCTTTCCAAAACTAATCCCAGCGCTGCCATAGACACGCACGCCTAGGCAAGCACGAGATAAGTCAGCCAGTCCCCACTGATTATGCTCTAGCATACAGGCATTTGAAGCGATCAAATATTGCTGCAAGGGCTTATCGATAAAAGCAGACAACTTTCTGTCATTGCAGTAAACATCAAAAGCCCCGCCTCCATGAAAAAGCTGGTCTCTTGTCACATCGTAGATCAAACCGAACTTGCCCTGCCCATTTTCAAAATAAGCCAACATAATAGCAAAATCAGCTCGCTGGGTAATGAAATTATTTGTGCCATCAATGGGATCAATCACCCAGACATTGCCATCCGTGATGTCGTGCCGCAGGTCATTTTCCTCGGCCAAAATCGCGTCGTTCGGATACTGAGTTAAAATTTTCCCGACCAGGTCATCCTGGATGATCCGATCCATTTGAGTCACCAAGTCAGTCGGACTGCTCTTTTGTAGGACATCCAAGTCATCATAGAGATGCTCCCTTAAAAAAGCTCCTGCCTGATAAACTATTTCTTTCGCAAAATGAAATTTATTTTCCAAGAGAAATCATTCCTTTCCCTTTCCTTTTTGCCTCCTGAACAGCCCGATAAAGAGAATAGCCACTGACCGTCTCAAACTCACGGCCGAGTCGCTTCTCTTCTCCCTTACTGGGAACAACTTTCTTGAAAACTGCATAGGACTGGAGCAGTTTCTCCGCTTGAATCTTCTGTTCATAGGCTTGCTCTACATCATTAAAAAAAGAAAGCACTGAAGCAAGCTCTTCAGTGCTCCACGATAAGTCTAGTGGGTAACTATAATTTTTTCCATATTTTAAATATCAGCACGCATAGTTGCGGCTCTGAGTTCTTCTTTCCGATAGCCTCTAGGCAAGAAAGCACGGATTTCATCTTCGTTGAAGCCGATTTGCATTCGTTTACCATCCAGGATAATTGGGCGACGCAAAAGACTAGGATTTTCCTCAATCAGCTTAATGAGCGTTGAAATCGATAAATCCTCTACATCTAAATCTAGTTTTTGAAAAATTTTTGAGCGGGTTGAGATGATGTCATCAGTGCCATTTTCTGTCAATGAAAGAATGTGTTGCAATTCTGGAGCAGACAGAGGGCTCGTCATGATATTGTGCTCCGTAAATGGAACTTCATGACTAATCAACCAAGCACGCGCCTTGCGACAGGAAGTGCAGCTAGGCGATAAAAATAGTGTAATCATGCTGTTCTCTTCTTATTTTTATATAGTAACTAACTCTATTATACTAAATTTTATCTCTCTTGACTAGATATTTTTAAGAATCGGATTGAAATACTAAGAAAAATATCAAGAACTGACATTTATTCCGAACATTCCCAGTTTCTTGCCACTTCTTCATCACTCTTTAACTGAGCAACCAGTTCTTCAATACCATCAAATTTAACCATATCACGAATCTTGTCCAGCCAGATAATCCGAATCGTATCGCCATAGATTTCCTCCGCAAAGTCAAATAGATTGGCCTCAAACCGAAGTTCATCTCCTTCAAAGGTTACATTTTTGCCAACACTAGCCATTCCTCGATAAATCTTGCCATTGTGCTCAACATCTACCACATAGACGCCATCTGCTGGCAAAATCACGCGATCCAAAGGGGCTAGATTGGCCGTTGGATAGCCAATGGTGCGCCCTCTAGCATTGCCATGAACCACAATGCCCCGCGTAGAGAGAGGATAGCCTAATAGCTGATGCGCCTTGGCAACATCACCAGTTTGGATGGTCTCTCTAATCCGAGTAGAAGAGATTTTTTCCTCATCTTGATTGACTGATGAAACGATGACAATCTGACCATCGAAATAGTCTGCAAGCTCCTCTGCCTTTCTCTTGTCAGATCCAAAATGGTAATCAAAACCTGCTACAACTGCCTTTGCTTTAAGCGCAGCAACGTACTTATCAAAAAATTCTTGGGCCGTGTTCTTAGAAAAATGGCTAGTAAAGTCAATCAAGTAAAGGTAGTCCACACCCAAATTTTCTAAGTGAGCAGCGCGTTCCTCCGGATGATTCAAATGCAACATCAACTCTGGCTGATAGCGGACAAAAGCTAATTTTGGTGACTCAGGAAAGGTCAGTACAGCAATCTTCAGTCCTTGCTCTTCTGCGATTTTCCTTGCTTCCTTAAAAAGTGTCTGATGTCCCTTATGCAGGCCGTCAAAATAGCCCAGAACCAAGACTGTATCTTCTTCCTGATTTATCTCTAATTCATTATTTATTCGTCTTATTTTCATCATTTTTCTATTTTACTATGTATCCGCTTTTTTACAACAAATTAAATCTAAGAAAAAGAACTTCTATCGCTCCAAGAAAACACCTTGCTATCTCTAACAAAGTGTCTCTATCAATATCGCAAAAACTATGAAACTACACTGGTTACTGACGATCATCATAGCCGTTTGGATGACTGGAATGCCATTTCCAAGCGGTTTCGATAATGGTTTCGATATTGTCAAATTTCGGCTGCCAGCCCAAAACTTTTCTCGCTTTCTCAGAGGAAGCAATCAGCGTATCCGGATCCCCTGGGCGCCGCTCTGCTATTTCCAAAGGAATAGGATGTCCGGTCACCTTGCGAGCTGCTTCTACGATCTGCAGGTTGGAAAAACCAGTCGAAGAGCCAAGGTTAAAGGCATCCGAAGGTTGACCAGCACGCAGATGCTCAACAGCCAGAATATGGGCATCAGCCAAGTCGAAAGGATGGACATAATCGCGGACATTGGTCCCGTCTGGAGTATCGTAATCATCGCCAAAGACAGCAATCTTCTCGCGTTTGCCCTGAGCCACCTGAAGTACAATTGGCAAGAGATGGGTTTCAGGTCCGTGATCCTCACCGATTGAGCCGTCGGGCTTGGCACCGGCTACATTGAAATAACGCAGGGCCACAAACTTGATGCCATAGGCCTGGTCTGCCCAGCGCATAATGGTCTCCATCATAAGCTTGCTCTCACCATAAGGATTAATCGGCTTTTGCGGAGTCGTTTCCAGAATTGGAACTTCCTCAGGAATGCCATAAGTCGCTGCTGTCGAAGAAAAGACAATGTTTTTAACGCCGCATTCCTGCATGACCTCCAAAAGAGAAACCATGCCGGCTGTGTTATTATCAAAATACTTGAGCGGGTCCACCATGGACTCTGCGACCAGTGAAAAGGCAGCAAAGTGAATGACTGCATCGATGGATGGATGCTTAGCAAAGACATCACGCATAAAGTCCTTGTCCGCCAAATCCCCCTCATAAAAGACTGCCTGAGGATGGACGGCTGCGCGATGACCAGTCACCAAATTATCAACGACGACTACCTCTTCCTTGCCTGCTGCTACCAGACGATCTACCATGTGCGAGCCGATATAGCCAGCTCCACCTAATACTAAAATTGCCATGTTTCTCCCTTTCTTGTCTTGATTTATACTTTAACTATTTTATCAAAAATAAGGACAAATGAAAACTCTTGCTACAATTATTCTTCTTCCAAACCAACAGATCGGACAAAGCGCATGAAAGCCTCCTGCCCTTCCTCTGTTCGCTTGTAGACTCCCGCATCTTCCAGTACTCGGCTGAAAATTTGTCCAACCGAGGCCTGAACTACTCCTTCCACCGTCTCAACGGTAACATCTGGATTCTGCTCTTTGAGTTGATTGGCCCACTCCTGATGATAGGCAGCAACTTGACAGTCTTCTCCTAGCAAGAAAAGCTCCACCTGCTTGAGTTCTTCCTTAAGCCGAGGCGGGAGAATAGCCAGTCCCATAACCTCAATCAGACCGATATTTTCTTTCTTAATATGCTGCACATCCCTATGAGGATGATAAATGCCGTCAGGATGTTTTTGTGAAGTTTGATTGTCCCGCAAGACCAAGTCTAGCTCAAAAAATCTATTTTTCCTGCGGGCAATCGGTGTGATGGTATGGTGCGGCTCACCCTCAGACTCTGCCAAAATCTGCACACTAAGATCAGAATAAGTCCGCCAAGCTTGCAAAATCTTGTCAGCCAACTTGATTAACTGTTCCTTCTTCTCAGACCTCAGACGAATGACGGACATGGGCCATTTGACAATGCCTGCTTCCACCTCTTCAAATCCGCTAAAAGTAAAGCTGCAATCCAGCTCTGCTATTTCCATAGGGAAAGTATGACGTCCGCCCTGATAGTGGTCGTGGGTCAGGATAGAGCCGCCAACAATAGGCAGGTCGGCGTTGGAGCCAGTGAAATAACCCGGAAAGGTCTCAACGATGTCCAGCAAGCGCTCAAAGGTCAGCCGACTGATAGCCATAGGAAGGTGCTGGCTGTGCAGAAAGATGCAATGCTCGTTAAAGTAGGCATAGGGCGAATACTGGAAGCCCCACTCCTGTCCAGCCAAGTCAAAGCGAATAATCCGATGGTTGGCGCGGGCTGGATGGTCCAAGCGACCTTGGTAACCTTCATTTTCCATGCAAAGCTGGCAGGCTGGATAATGACTATTCTTAGCCTTTTTAGCTGCCGCAATTTCCTTTGGATCCTTTTCTGGCTTAGAGAGATTGATGGTGATTTCCAAATCTCCATAGGCAGTCGGTGCTTTGAAAGCAATGTTTTTAGCAATAGCCTTGACCTTGATATAGTCATTTTTTTGACTAAGCTGGTAGAAATCAGCGACAGCTTGCTCGGGATTAGAGGCATAAGTCGTCCAGAAGTCCCGATTGAGCTGGCTAGGGGGAGGGGTGATTAAGTTCATGAGCTCAGCTCCCAGTATATCCTGCTCAGCCAGAGTATCACCAATCTTCCCATTCTTCACAGCCACAGCTACCAAGTCATCCTTAAGATCAATTAGCTGCTCAGCCTCTGTCTCCTGCTCAGCCACTGACTCTCCGACTAAAGCCATGATACGATTGCTCAGATAGATGGTGTCCATTTCCTCAAAAGTGCTATTGTCAATCACTGCTGATACAAAAGCGTTCAGTAACTTCTTGGACATAGATTTTCCTTTCTCTTGCTAGTAAAGAGAGTGGGACAGAAATCGATAATTCGTTAGAATTCGATTTCGTCGTCCCACCTCCGCACAGTTGAGTAGGGCTGTAAAAGCTGATGAAATCAGCGTAATAGAGCCCACTCAACCACTGCGTCTTGCTCGACAATCCAAAGACAATTGAGAGGCTAGGACTTTTGCCCAGACTCAAGTTCCTTTTCTGTGAATTAGTCCAGCACTCGGCTTCCGCCAGCTACTTCTGCAATGTAAAAGCTAGGGGCATAGCCGACGACTTCTTGATACTTGCGGCCAACATTTTCTTTGAAAGATTCCACCGCATCCTTAGCAACTAAAGCAATGGCGCAGCCACCGAAGCCTGCTCCGGTCATACGAGCCCCTAGAACACCTTCTTGCTCCCAGGCCGTATGAACCAAGGTGTCCAGCTCTAGACCAGTCACTTCATAGTCATGTTCCAAAGAAACATGAGACGCATTCATGAGACGACCAAACTTGTCAAGATCGCCTGCCTGCAAAGCTGTACTCGCTTGCAAAGTGCGCTGATTTTCCAAAACAGCATGGCGAGCCCGTTTGAGGCGATTTTCGTCCTCTATCAGATAGCTATACTCATCAAAGGACCACTCATCCAACTCGCCCAAGGTTGCGATAGACAGTTTACGGTTCAGTTCTTCAACAGCTTTTTCGCACTCCGCCCGACGCTCATTGTACTTAGAATCCGCCAACTCACGACGCTTGTTGGTATTCATAATCACTACGACATTGTCCTGGAGATCAAGCGGCACCAAGTCATATTCGAGAGTATCGGTGTCTAAGTAAATAGCCCGCTGGTCAGCACCCATCCCGATAGCAAACTGATCCATGATGCCAGAATTAACCCCGATAAATTCATTCTCAGTTAATTTACCAATTTTCACTAGGTCTAGACGTTCCAACTGCAAATCAAAGAGTTTCTCAGCAATGACACCCGTCAAAAGCTCTAGAGATGCAGAAGAAGACAAGCCCGATCCGTTGGGAATATTTCCATAAACATAGACATCCATGCCTCGGTCAATTGTATGGCCTGCCTCCTGCACAAAATGCAGAACTCCTTTCGGATAGTTGGTCCAGTTATGCTCAGGCTCAAAGTGCAGGTTTTCCAGCGACATTTCAATAATCCCTTTTTCTTCAAAATTCCCTGAGAAGAATCGCAAGATCTGGTCGTCCCGCTTGCGAGCCGCTCCATAAGTTCCTAGAGAAATCGCAGCAGGAAAAACATGGCCGCCGTTATAGTCCGTATGCTCACCAATCAGATTGATCCGACCGGGTGAAAAGAAAGTGTGGTCCGCTTCTACTCCAAAAATCTTGGCAAAATCTGCGCGGATTTGCTCTACTGAAATGACATTTGACATAAGCTAAACTCCTTTAAAATGAATGATCGACATTGTAATCGTTTTTTTGATTTTATTATAACTTTTTACGAGTAAAACTTCAATAAATTTAGTAAATTTTACTTAATAAAATAATTGGGTAATATTTACTAAATTTCTCTTTGTTATTTACTTGTTTTTGAGGTATAATAGCCCATATAAGATAAATAGGAGAAAAAAATGGCTACGATTAAAGATATCGCCCAGGCTGCCGGGGTCTCTCCCGCTACGGTCTCCCGCGTACTCAACTACGACCCAGCCATGTCGGTCAGTGATGGCACTCGTAAAAAGATTTTTGACATCGCTGAGCAGCTAAACTATAAAAAATCAAGAAAAAGGAAGCCAAGCAAGACTCAGACCTACCGTATTGGGCTCATTGAATGGTACACTGAGCAGGAAGAGCTCGATGACCTTTACTACTACTCTATTCGCTTGGGTATTAGAAAAAAAACCCAGGAATTGGGCTATGAGATTCTCAGAATGTTTCAAAATGATTCTCTTGATCAATTAAAAGACATTGATGGCTTGATTGCCATCGGCAAATTCAGCCCAGCTCAAATTCAACAGCTGGAGCAGTACAGCAACCACTTAGTTTTTGTCGACAGTGATACGCTTAATGCAGGTCACAGCTGTGTGACTGTTGATTTTGAGAATGCTGTAAGGAAGGTTCTTGAGCACTTCATAAATGCTGGTTTTGACCAGATTGGCATGATTGCTGGGCAAGAAAGAACCTCTGACCAGGCTAGCCTCATCAGTGACCCTCGTCTTACGAGCTTCCAGCAGTATCTATCTGACAAAGGAATCTTTCAAGCTGACTTGGTTAAGGTAGGCAGCTTTTCTTCGGAATCAGGCTATCAGATGATGACAGAGCTCCTTAGCGAGCACAAGGACAAGCTGCCATCCGCATTCTTCATCTCTAGCGATGCTTTGGCTATTGGTGCCTTGCGGGCTCTGCAAGAACACGGAATTCATGTTCCTCAAGATGTCAGCATTATTTCATTTAATGATACCTCTATTGCTAAGTACATCTATCCCAGTCTCAGTACGGTCACCGTTTTTACAGAAGAAATGGGTAAACAGGCCCTGCATATTCTGGATCAAAGTTTAGCATCCGAAGAGGATTCCATTCCCTATATGGTCAAACTTTCTACCAAGCTGACCATTCGAGAAAGCAGTATTTAACAGAGAAAGAACGAATGAAAACCTACGAAAAATTGTTTACTATTCTCAGCCAAGCTGACGATTATGTCAACGGAGAAAGTCTGGCCCAGACATTGGGCATTTCCAGAACCTCCATTTGGAAGGCCATTCAGCGTTTGGAAAAAGAAGGAATCCAGATTGATTCCGTGAAAAACCGTGGCTATAAGCTCAAGGCGGGGGATTTACTAATCCCAGAAATCATTGAAAAGAAGGCACCTATCAAGGTTTCCTTCAACCCCAACTGCCAATCTACTCAGATAGATGCCAAAGCAGGTCTGGAAGCGGGTGGCGAGGCAAATACACTCTATCTGGCTGCTGCTCAATCAGCCGGCCGCGGTCGCTTCGGCCGAGACTTCTTCTCTCCAAAACAAGGCGGCTTCTATATGTCCCTCCATCTCAAGCCCAACCTGTCTTTTGATCAAATCCCTGCTTATACTCTCCTGACAGCTGGAGCCATCTATCAAGCTGTAAAAAATCTAACCCTCATAGACATAGATATCAAGTGGGTCAACGATATTTACTACAAGGATAAAAAAATCGCAGGTATTTTAACCGAGGCTACTACTTCAGTCGAGACAGGCTTAGTCACAGACATTATTATTGGGGTCGGGTTTAATTTTTGCGTTAATGATTTTCCAGAAGAATTGCAAGCTAAGGCAGGCTCACTCTTTACTGAGCAGCCTCCTGTCAGCAGAAATGAGCTGATTGCTGAAATCTGGAGATGTTTCTACGAAAGCGATCCCCAAGACTTGCTCTATCTTTACAAAAAGCACTCCCTAGTCCTAGGTCGACAAGTAAGTTTCCAGCAAAATAATCAAACCTATAAGGGAATTGCCCGAGAAATCTCGGACAGCGGCCAACTTCTAGTCCAGTTGGACAAGGGAGAAAGTATCTGGCTTAACAGTGGGGAAATTTCACTGACTAGCTGGTAGTTTGTATAAAATTGCATTCAAAAAGAGGCTGGGACAAAAGTCCTAGCCTCTCAATTGTCTTTGGATTGTCAAGCATTGAGTGGGCTCTACCACGCTGATTTCATCAGCTTTTACAGCCCTACTCAACTGTGCGAAGGTGGGACGACGAAATCGAATTCTAACGAATTATCGATTTCTGTCCCACTCTCTTTTCTGTATAGTCTTTCTTTCAAATATGCTATCGTTATTTAATCCCCAAAGCGATTCGAGCATAGCGACTCATCTTTTCAACTGTCCAAGCGGGATACCAAACTAATTTGACTTCTGTCTTAGTAACCTCTGGAACATCTGACATAGCATCATAGATCTGGTCGGTCAGAAGATCTGCCAGCGGGCATCCCATGGTTGTCAGGGTCATATCGATTTCCGTTTCCCCAGTGGTCTCGTCAAAACGGATTTCATAGATCAAGCCCAGATTGACAATATCAATCCCCAACTCTGGATCGATAACCTGCTCTAGAGCCTCCAAAATCCGTGTTTTAATCTTTTCAACTTCTTCAGGGCTGTATTTTTTTTCTGACATGCAATATCCTCCTTATAGATATAGCAGAAATTTCAAGTTAGCTCGAGGAGGCTTTTGTTTTCAGCTAGGATTGCCGACTTAAGGCTTCCTACTGAAAGATTTCTGCCCCTCGCTTCTCTTTATTTCTTAATCTTCGATAAAGTCTCTTAGTGGTTTGCTGCGGCTTGGATGGCGAAGTTTACGCAGAGCCTTGGCTTCAATCTGGCGAATCCGCTCGCGAGTGACATTGAAGACCTTGCCGACATCTTCCAGCGTCCGCATTTTTCCATCGTCCAGACCAAAGCGCAGACGTAAGACATTTTCCTCGCGGTCTGTCAGCGTATCCAAGACCTCATCCAGCTGCTCGCGGAGAACGACACGAGTTGTGTAGTCAACTGGATTTTCAATCACTTCATCTTCGATAAAGTCTCCCAGATGACTGTCATCTTCCTCACCGATAGGTGTTTCCAAAGAAACTGGCTCCTGAGCAATCTTGAGAATCTCACGAACCTTATCTGGTGTCATATCCATGCGCTCAGCGATTTGCTCTGGTGTTGGGTCTTGACCCAATTCCTGCAAGAGATTGCGTTGTTCGCGAACTAATTTGTTAATGGTTTCCACCATATGAACTGGAATCCGAATAGTCCGAGCTTGGTCAGCAATTGCACGAGTAATAGCCTGACGAATCCACCAAGTCGCATAAGTTGAAAACTTAAATCCTTTGGTGTAGTCAAACTTATCAACGGCCTTCATCAGTCCCATATTTCCTTCTTGAATCAAATCAAGGAACTGCATACCACGGCCAACATAACGCTTAGCAATGGAAACAACCAGACGAAGATTGGCCTCAGCCAGACGCTGCTTGGCTTCCAAGTCACCCTGCTCTACCAAGATTGCCAGTTCCTGTTCTTCTTCATTGCTGAGAAGCGGTACAACTCCGATTTCTTTCAGATACATGCGGACTGGGTCATTGACCTTGGCTGAATTGCTACCCAAGAGCTCTTCATCCGTCAACTCCGCTTCTTCCTCTTCAGTATTCAAGACACGCGCACTGGGATTTCCTTCCTTATCCGTGATAGAAATGCCCGCATCCTGAATGCGTTGCAGCAAATCCTCAATCCCATCAGCATCCAAAGTGAAAGGAATGACCAGTTGGTCATTGATTTCATCGTCTGTCGCTACACCTGTCTGCTTGTGATTGCGAATGAATTCTGCAATTTGAACGTCTAATGTTGTTACTTCTTTTTGTTTTGTAGCCATACCTACTCCATTCTTCTTTTTTGTGCGATTAAGCGCTCCACTTCTAATATAGCGGCATTCTCATCTCCAGTATGCAAAGCTTCTCGAACCTTTTTGCTAATCAGCTGATTATTCTTACGAAGCAATTCGCGTTCCCTAGTCAGCTCAACTTCTGCTAACTCTCCGTCTTCCATCTCCTCTGGCAAATCTTCCTCCAACATCCGATACCAAAGTTGCTGGACTCTTTCTGGTAATCTAGATAAATCCTGCGAAGTCACTTCACCATTGGCCAGTAAAAGCTCGTATAGCTCCTGCAGTTCCGCCGTATCAAAGGCAAAATCTGTACGAAGCCGGTAGCTATTTAAAACCAGCGGATTATGTACCATCCGATAGAGGATATGGATTTCTGCCTTTATCAGCCGTGATAGCTGTTTAGACAGCGGAAGATCTACCAGTACAGGTCTTCTTAGAGATTCCGACTGCTGCCCGCTTCGACTACTTCGTTCAGTCAAACGACTATTGTTAACCGTATTCTCTACCTGCTGGTAATCAAAATCTGGGAGTAACTCAGCCAACATATAAATATAGGAATTCTGAGCTGTAATAGATTGCGTCTGAGCAATAATTGGCGCCATTCGCTCCACAAATTCAATCTGAGCTTGCAAATTTTCAATATTATCCGGCTTGAGATAACGCAAAAGGAACTCTACATCACTAATTCGCGTTTTGGTCAGAAATTGTCGCAATTCCTCGGCAGAATTTTTTGCAATAAACTCATCGGGGTCCATATTGTCGGGAAAGGATACAATCTCTACCGACATATCCCCTAGCTCCTCTAAAGCCTTGGCTGTCGCAGCCTGACCAGCCCTGTCTCCATCATAAGTCAGAATGATTTTCTTGCAATACTTACGCAGATGCTGGACATGCTCAGGTGTCAGAGCTGTTCCCATAGATGCGACTGCATTTTCAACTCCAGCCCGATAGGCCGCAATCACATCCATGAAGCCCTCCATCAGATAGACCTCATGGCTCTTTTTAATCACCGGCTTGGCCTTATCCAGATGATAAAGCTCATAGCTTTTATTAAAAATAGGGGTGCTGCGACTATTCTTATACTTAGCAGTCTGCGAACCAGCCTCCGAATCTTGCCAGATCCGACCAGAAAAGGCGACAACCTGACCCTTGTCATTGGTCAAAGGAAACATAATCCGGTTCTGAAAAGCATCGTAGACAAGATTATTCTCTGCCAAATTAAAAAGACCCGAGTTCATGATAGTGGACTCATCAAACTTACCAGCCATACTCTTATGAAGATAGTTGCCTTCATTGGGAGCCAGCCCGATTTGAAAATGCTTAATGACTTCATCCGTCAGCCCACGCTGGTAGAGATAAGCGCGCGCTTCTTCTCCTATCTTGGTCGTCATCAGAACCGCATGATAAAACTTCGCTGCTTCTGTATGAATATCATAGAGCGCCTGATGCGGATGATCCTGTCTCGGTCGATCTGCGCTAGCTCTCTCCATACCTAATGAAATGCCCGCTCTGTCTGCGACAATCTGCACAGCATCCATAAAGGATACGCCTCGGTAGTCCTCAATAAACTTGAAAACATCCCCCGACTTGCCACATCCAAAGCAGTGATAGAACTGCTTGTCCTCTACAACATTGAAAGAGGGCGTCTTTTCGCCATGAAAGGGACAAAGTCCCAGAAAATTTCTCCCAGCCTTGGTCAAGGCTACTGTTTCTCCTATGACATCGACGATATTGACACTATTTTTTATTTCAGAAATCATTTCTTTATCCAATAGACAATACCTCCAATTTATCATAGAATATCACTCTATATTTTATAATAATTTGACGCAAATGTAAAACATTTGATAGGCAAATGACTTGAAATAATTGCTACTTTAAGCTATAATATAACCACAAATATTAAATTATTTTTTGAAAGGAAAAGAAAATGTTAAAGGATCTTAAAGAATTTTTGCTACGCGGTAACGTGATCGACTTGGCAGTCGGGGTTATCATTGCGAATGCTTTCGGAGCAATCGTCAACTCATTGATTACTGACGTTATCACTCCCCTCTTCCTCAACCCAATTTTGAAAGCTGCACAATTAGAGCAAATTTCTCAGTTGAAATGGAACGGAATAGCTTATGGTAACTTCTTGAGCGCTGTGATCAACTTCTTAGTAATCGGTACTGTTCTCTTCTTCATCGTTAAGTCTGCTGAAAAAGCACAAAGCCTTGCTAAAAAGAACGAAGAAGCTGCTGAAGAAGCACCAGCTGGACCAACAGAACTTGAAGTTCTACAAGAAATCAAGAGCTTGCTTGAAAAACAAAACTAATATCCAAACAGAGGCTGGGACAAAAGTCCTAGCCTCATTTTTTCTTTGGATTGTCGAGCAAGACGAAGTGGTTGAGTGGGCTCTATTACGCTTATTTCATCAGCTTTTACAGCCCTACTCAACTGTGCGGAAGTGGGACGACGAAATCGAATTCTAACGAATTACCGATTTCTGTCCCATTCTCTGTTTTATTATACACTTTCCATCCAAGAAAAAACAAGCCAAACCGGCTGCTTTCTCATTCTAGTTATTAGAATTTTTTACGTTTACGAGCTGCTTCTGATTTGCGTTTGCGTTTTACAGAAGGTTTTTCATAGAATTCACGTTTGCGTGTTTCTTGAAGAGTACCAGCTTTAGTAACCGCACGTTTGAAACGACGAAGAGCATCGTCAAGAGATTCATTCTTACGTACTACTGTTTTTGACATTTTTTTCACTCCCTTCAAGTCCAAGATCTATTCTATTCTACACGCAAAATGGATAAATGTCAAGGAAAAAACTGCCATAAGTATGTGTCTGAATTTTTGAGATTTCAAAAAAACATATTGAAGATGAGTAGAATAAAATAAGGCTAAACAATTTTACTTGCTCAGCCTTGACATCTACTAAAATTTCTGATAGTATTAATCTTACTGATAAACAAGCTCCAATTGTTTATCTTTATGAGAGGTACGTTGCTGCGTGCCTCTTTTTAACTATAAGAATATTATACACTAATACCTCTTACAAGTCAAGAATTTAAGCTGTTTTTAAGCGTTTTTCTAATTATTTTTTACCTTTTATTAAGAAATCGATCCCGTTCTCGATGCCTATGACCCTTCCATGAAGCATCAACCATCAGACCTAGACTCCGAGGAACTTTATTCATTTTTTCTTTTATCTTTGCACCGCTCATTCCTTCTGAGCGGTATTTTTCATACTCTTTTCTCCAATTCCCGAAAAACAGATCTCTTATCTGCTTATCTGATAACAATATGATATGCGACATCGTATCCGCATGTTCAATAGACCAATACATTCCTCGATTTTTCATTCGATAGCTAATTTTCCGGTGCTGGCTCTCCATAATCCCTAAGCTATCTATTTCTAGATTTCTTTGCTCAGGGCTAACAGCATATTGAAAGTTTAGTAAGAGCCTTTTCTTAAAACTTATAAAACTTTCAAATTTCTTTTCATCCTGGGTATTTAAAACTAGTGATTCTAGAGTATCAATGGCACTTTTAAGCTTCTTTCTACTGTTATTTTTGATTGCTTCAATAAAACGATCATAAAGCTCATTTGAATAAGAAGTGACTGACTTTTTTATTTCCTTATTCAAATGAAATCTATCCCAAAAATGCTCATGATTCTTTATTTTTAATCCTTTTGCTATTTCTTGGAAAATATAAGGTGTATAGCCATGTCCCATATCCGAATTTGTCACCAGCAAAGTATTTTGATTGATCTCAAAATGATTATAAATATAATCAACGACCTTCTCTCTAGCAACTCGATTATTTTGAGATACAATTTCTACCTTATTTTTTAGAATGGTTCTATTTCCTTTTCGCTCTGATCCTGTGTGAATCACAAAATGCGCTATATCTTTGTTCCTTCTTTCTTTTTCTTGTTCAGTGACCTTTATCCATAAGCCATCTCCTTCAAGATAAATGACGGGTGCTTCTATTTTTTTGATCATCTTACTTTCTTGATAAAAGCGATAATCTTCCTTTTCAGCTAGAAGCTCATCCGCCAATTGAATTGCCTTTAGCACGGTATCTTTAGTGATATACACTTGATACATAAGTTCAATTACTTCCACTACTTTCCGATAAGGCATCATTGTCGCCAATCTTGTAATTTGATAAAGCAACTCTTTTGAGTAAGCGGCTCGCTTTTCTAATCCCAGCTTTTCATCTACTGGGATCCTACACTTCCCTTTTTTATACCAGCGTTTCCTAGTAAATGTGACTTGGCCAAAAGTGAAGGTCACTGTTCTTTCAGCATAATTTACAAACTTATATCCTCTAGCACGCATAATCGGAGAGATATAGTTGTCATAATCACTTACAAATTTATGAAATCCTTCTAAGTTTTTCTCTTTAAATTTCTCAACAAAATCTCTTTCATCAATAATCTTCGTATCCAAACTAAAAATACTCCTGGACTAAAATAATCATACTAAGAAATTATAATTATTTTAGTCCAAGAGTTCAAATTTTTCTATTCCTAAATAAATAAAAGCCTGGTATAAAACCAGACTCAAGGTGGTTGTTAGGGTTATCACCTCACAACTAGTATAGCATATTTCACAACAAAAAGAATGAAGATTCTTTTATATTTGTGTTTATGTTTATAGTTATATTTATAATTATAAACCTTTCTCTTCTTTGAGATGGGGTTTTTGAGGAGATTCTTTTTCTGCCTTTTGCTTAAATTGCTCCAATTTCTCTGAGAATTTATCTGACTTTTTTATAAAGTCACCAGCTTTCTCATCATTGATAGCCCCTTCAAATCCTTTGTTTTTGAGATAGTTTTCATAGAATTTCTGCTCCGAGCGGAAATAATCAAACAAGGGCTGTCTGTTGTCTTGAACCTGAAACGCTTCAAGTGCTGAATAGTAAGTTGCCTTATTAAGATCATCTACAATTAGGGGTGTAAGACCTTCTTTCAAACACTGTTTATACAAAAGCAACCGACCTATGCGACCATTTCCATCCGCAAAGGGATGAATCCTTTCAAACTGTGCATGAAAGCTTGTTAAGTAATTCAAATCTTTCTGTTCTTTTAAGTCATAACCAAGCAGCAAAGAAAGCATCTCATCTTCAGTTTGTTCGACAGAAGCTGTCGCAATTTTTCCCACCTCATTTTGTAAAACTTTATAACGACCAACTGGAGCTATCGGGTTATGCTCCGAACTTGTTCCACTTTTTAGAATCCGATGCAGCGTTTTAATATAGTCCTCTGTCAGCGGCTCGTTAACGGTATCTAAGATATAATCAAAGCACTTGAAATGATTATTCATTTCTACCAGATCATCAATTTTGATTCCTTTAGCATCAATATTTGCGATTGTCTTTGTCTCATAAATTAAGCTAGTTTGTTCTTCTGTCAGACGACTCCCTTCGATTCGGTTAGAATTATAAGCAAAGCGTTTCTGTGTGATGTCATAAATACCACCATGTACTTTTCCTTCTCTCTCTGCCAAGAGTCTCGTGATTAAATCCATAATTTCTCCTTATCATAACCAGATATAATTATGTTTATAAATATAATTATATCTGGTTTATATTATAAACTCTCCAACCACTTATCAAGATAATCCGAGGCCGACTTTGCACCAGCTGCTTTAGCCACTTTATCCAGTTTCTCTCGATTGCTAGGTTTCAGAGTAAATTGAAACTGCTTCTTGCGCTCAAAGCTTTCAAACTCTACTGCGACCTTATTCGGAGTCTGATCAGGTTGGCTACTCGCTTCAATGATCTGTGATATTTCTTTTTCCTTAGGGGTAAATGCCATGATAATCTCCTTCTAATTATATTTATAATTGTATTTGTGTTTATAAATATAATTATATTGTATCATAAATTTTTGAAAAAGTATGCTCTAGCTCGTTAAAAAACTTTTTGTGTTTTTGATAAAGCTCAGGATTCTCCTTCATGTCCGCAATAGAAACCTTATCAATCGTTGAATGATTAAATAATTCTTTTGCTGGCACCATCCCTAGAAGGTTATCTACACCCTTTTCTTTAGCTTCCAGCCCTAAAGCCTCCAGCAATTCTCTGGATGAGCCATAGTTTGGCCGGATCATATTAGCTAGGAAATAAAGCTCTGCTGTAATATATGACTCTCTTGTGCGATAGTCAATCACATCCTTTCGAAACGCTTCTAACCGTGTAGAGAGATTGAACTTAGCGTTATAGCCAAACTCAGAAGGAGTCAGTGGACTGATGATAGCATGGCTAACAGCAACTGCATTTTTGGTTGCTGTCGCAAAATCTGGCCTGCAGTCAATCAGGATATAGTCAAACTGATCCAGCTGCTTCTTATCGTAGTTATCTTCTAACCAGAGATAAAGCAACATATTTTTCTTATCACTATTCTCCAGATCTCGCTCCACACTGTCCAGCTGAACTGAGCCTGGAATCAGACTAATATTTTCTTTGACTTGCTTAATATCCACGTTGCCTCCTTTAAAGGCATTAGCAATGGTATTCTTGCTCTCATAGATATTATAACACTGGGTCAAATTACACTGATGATCCAGGTCAATCAGCAGGACATTGTGCCCTTTCTTAGCCAACCACTCCCCATAATTAAAAGTTAAAGTAGTTTTTCCGACACCGCCTTTGATAGCGGCAAATGTGATAATCTTCATTTGATATCCTCCTCAAACTGATACTTAACAATCTTATTTTTCAAGCTTTCAATCAAAGCTATTTCTTCCCACTCTTTTTTAGTATGCTTTACTTTCCATAGCGGAACAAATCCAAATAACAATAACCTACCAACATAGAGCGTATCGTCTTCGGTGTCTTCGGTGTCTTCGGTACCTTCTAGCCAATGACATAACAGGTCACTTTTAACGGTAGCTACAATCTCACAAGAAATACATTCAGCAGGCGAGAAATATTCTGCAATAAGTAAATTTAAAATTCTATACCATAGTTCTTCATAATTTTCAAAGACATATTTCCAAAAATAGTCACCTTTTAGACGATCTCCTCTCCAGCCCCAAAATCGTATTTTCTTTTCCATAAGTCGAACCTCGATTGCCATTGTGCGACTTTTTGAAAACTCAAAAACGATTATGTTCTCATTACCTTTCTCTAGGCTACCATCAAAATAAACAATCCCTAATAATTTCAAGGATTCCTTAAGATTCCCCTCTTTGGCAACATTCTCAACTTGGTTTTGAAAACCATAAGCGTCAAAAATATCCATCGTCTTCCTCCTGTTTTTCTATATTTCCATTATATCATTATAATTATATTTGTCAATATAATTATAATGATATTTATAAATATTTTACAATAAATTTTCTCGCTCCTTGCGTTGCTCTACATTCTTTTCAATGTCCTGGTGTAATTTGTAATCTTTTGTGATAGCTTCTACTCTTTGGTGCAAAGCCTGCCGCTCGAAGGTTGCCTCTTTGACAAGTTTATCAATTTCTGCTTTGCGAGTGCTAGGATCCACTTTAAAATCTTTCAAAATAGATTCAGCTAATTTTACTTCCTGGGAATTTCTTGACTCCAGACCAAGGAAGGCCGCCTGAATTTTATTTAGATCACCCAAGCGTCGATCTAATTTATCAAGCATCTTATCTACCTCCTCTAGTTCCTCTTCAAATCGATTCAGCAATTCATCAAATTGCTGTCCTTCGGTTACACCATGAGCAGATAAATAATTATACTCACGGACAAGCTGATCCAAACTTGAGATTTTAGGATTCTTACGGACAATCATTTCTCCATTATCATAAGACAGCTGGGAAGCAACTGTTTCTCCTTTCATGTACCTGTTCTTATCCGCATGTTCCGGATTAACGAAATAATAGAAATCATTCTTCCGGATGAAAATTTCATAAGAACCATCTTCCACTTTCTCGACCTGATGAGCAGGAATGAGAATAGTTCCCTTATTCCTGAGCCCAAATTCCATTTCAATATAAATGCCATTCTTGGTTTCTTCCATCACCTGCCATTCTTCAACTGTGATTTTCATTTCAAAATCATCGTCTCGCTCTGCGACCATTTTTTCATATTCAGATTTAATTTCATCGACAGAGAAGGTCACCTCGTTAGCAACAACTCTCTCAGAAATTTTCTCCAAAGAATAATTTCCCTTTTTTGACAAAGTACGATCACGGACATTTCTAGTTTGGTCCCGATCAGCCAACCGGTATTTTACTTCTTTGCCTGTCGTATCAGGAATAAGATCTAAAGCCTGGGCTTTGAGTTTAAAATCCTCAAGAGAAGTTGATTGTTGCAAAAGAAAATCCAATCGAGATTTAATCTCATAACGAAAAGAATTTTTAGTGCGGTAAGCATGATAGGATTTTCGATTCGTCCATAATTGCTCTTTTAGAATTTTTGCTCCAGCCAAATCCGCATACTTATCTGAAATATTCTCTAAACTTTTTTTCGTTCCTTTCTGCCAGCGAAATTTATTTAAGGTTACAGAATTAGTAGAATTGAAAATGATGTGATTATGAATGTGCCCCTTGTCCATGTGAGTCGCAATGACAAATTCATGTTGACCACCAGTCAATTCTAAAATCGTTTTGCGGCCAATCTCATGAATTTCTTGCGGACTCAAATCGTCTTCCGGAGAAAATGATTGGATGATATGATGAGCCAAAACTCGATTCGGATTTTGAATATCGGATAATTCTTTTGTTCCTCTTCGCTGAGCCGCATTCTTTTTTGTCAAAAGAAATTCTTCTGTCGCTGTACTGGCATCTGTGATGCCATAAGTAGAAACAAGCTGCTTGACCACCCGTCCATCTTTGACGACTGCTGGAAATTCTAGATGATCATCTTGTTCTAAGAGACTCGTTTTCGATGGATTCTCAATATAGCGTAAAGCGTTGGTCAAACTTTTTATATCGGTCAGCTCGACTGTTTTTGCTTCGTCCTCGATGTATTTTGTAGAGCGCCCCAAAGAAGCCACTCCTTTTATCTGCAGGACTTTTGTTACAACCATCTGTCTTGTTCCTTTGTTTGATTTTCTTGTTTCTGAATAAATTGATTGACTGTAGCTTTCAAATCTTTTTGTAGTTCAAGAATCTGACTCAGCTCCTCTAAGCTAACCTGGTCATCTTCATTGACCTTTTTTGCAATCTGATTTACATTAACCCCTATTCGATGAATGGCCTGACGTAATTCTTTTAATTCGTCAAATTTTAAAATTTTGACTTCACCCATAATCAACATGATTCGGGCAAAAGAATTAAAGTTTGCCATTCCAGATTCTGAAACTTTAGTCGAAATGAATCGAGCCTCTTCCTCTGTTAGCCTAATCAGCTTTTGAACTGACCTTTTACGTTTTTCTCCATTTTCCAAAACTATACACCTCTATTCTGGCATTTTTTGACTGAGGGGCTAGGCCCCTTTTCTTCTGGCAAGCATAGCACTTGGATATCCAATTGCTTTTTTTTAAAAAGGTCAGAGATGGTCAGCTCCTAAAACTGACCATTCTTGACTTTTTAAATTTTTGGGGAAATCCCCAATCCCCTAATCCCTGTAAGCAGGTAATTTTTATATCACGAGGAAAAGTTCATTTAATCATTTTAAAGTTTGAAGCAGAAAATCTATATCGTTTGCTGGCTCCATTTTAAGAATTTCATCCCTTAGTTTTGCGAATACTTCATCACTCATCCCCTCAATTTCTTGAAGTGCAACTGGATAACTTTCTGCTTCTTCTAGTTCATAGTTTGATTTGATCCGCATATCTCTACGAAGAATGTAGAGACATTCTTTGCGAGAAATGTGCTGGTTCACCTCATCAATTTTTGGTGAATCTGTCTCACTATTCTCAAAGAATATATCCATCAAAATATCAAAGGTTTCTTGTTTTAGATTTTCAATCATCTTCCGTTTCTCCTTTTTTGTTTTTCTTTCTACGAATCAGCGCCTCCATTAGTGAGGGCTGCTCAGGGACTTTTTTTCCTCCACCTGCTTTACAGCCTCGGCCTTTTGATTGCTCAGTTTCTCAGATTGTTCTTTTGCCTGCTGGAGCTTATCTGCAAATTTATCTTTTACAACTGTTTTATTTTTCACCAATTCCAGCTTAGCATCCATCCGATCAATCAAACTTTTTGCTTCTTTTTGGACAACCTGCAGTTGCTCTACCATATCTTCAAAGCCGTTTTTATCTTTAGCCCAAATGGCCAAATATCCAAAACTATAGCTACTCGTATCGAAACCAAAATGACTAGCTACAACATAGGCGACACTCTCCGCTTGCAATTCTTGCTTGCGGTATTGGTCATCACCATATTGTGCATTGGTTCCTTTGTGTAAATCGGCATGAGCCATTTCATGGAAAATTGTTTTTAGAATATGCTCTTCCCCCTTCAATTTTTTTGAAATGACAATTCGGTTTTCGTTTGGAGAGTAATAGCCACGAGTATTCTCTCTTTTAATTTCTTCAAAACTGATGGGAACCTGATTTTCCATCGAAACAGCTTTAGCAGCTCGATACAAATCTTCATAATCTTTGACACTTCCGGTCAATTCATGAATGGCTTTTGGTAATTCTTTTCCTTCTGTTTGGGAAACATCAAAGACATTTCCTAATTTAAAGCGAGTAACAGTAATCTCCTTCTGATCCATTTCATTTTCAGATGGTGAAAAATTTAACTCTTTTTGATTTTCAGGAATTTTTGTTTTCACTTGATAAGGCACCCAAATTTTCAGAGCTTTAGCTCCCTTTTTGACCGTTCTATCAAAATCAGTTTTCCATTTATTGAAACTCGCAACTTGAGTCACATTTGGATTTTGCATCTTCAGCAAATGGATATTATTTAGTGAGTAATTGTGAAACTTGCTCATCGTATCTAAGAAAGATTTAAACTGATCTGAATCCAGATAGTTCTTCATTCCTTCTTTCAAGTGTTCAGCTAGAGCCTTTGTATCTTTTTCCGCAACCATCTGAGAGATGCTTCGTTCCGAATTTTTAGTGGCGACAGCTTCTGTAATAATAGCTCCAGCTGCTACCTCAGCATCTATTCGCCTTTCTCGCTCTTCTTGCTTTTTATGAAGATTAGAAGCAGCATTATAAGGATCTGTCCCCTGCAGCATCTCATCAGAATTTGAAATGCCATCTCCGTCCAAGTCTCGATCCATCTCATCTTTCCGATTGTGCAGTTGTATTTTTTCGTCAGGGCTTGGAAGAGTTCGTTCAGGATTATCTTGAATCATTTCCTCTTTAGAATTTATTTCTTCAAATTCTCGTCTTTGTAAATTTTCCATCATTTCCTTACCGCCATCAGCAATCAACCCTTCATTGATTGATAGCTGCTCTATTTGCCCATCCCGTTCTCGGTAAACACCAAGAATAGGGTTTCTATCCACTGTCTCCAGTTCTTTTACCAGTTTTGTCCTGGACTGAAAGACTGACACTGGGATATAATTATCCTCTTCCAGCTCTTTAAACAGCAAAATAATATCTTTATCATCAGACTTGATGAGGCTGTCAAAACGGCCATTATAACGCCGAAGATCAGTTAAATCATCAAAATAGAAGGAGGTGCTTTCTGTTGCGACTGAAAGATCTGATAACACTTTGAGCTTGTCAAAAGCTGCATCATTGTTGGCCAAAAGAATATTATCAAAGCGTCCGTTTCCTTCTGCAAAGTCACGCAAGGTTTTTTCCGGTGTCTGCCCTGGTCCAATGGGCTTAATCCCTGTTAAGTGCATGAAGTGCTTTTCTTCAAAATTCACTTGAACAGTCTTATCAGGAGTGACATAATAAACCTTAGAATTAGCCAATTCATCCAAATAATACTGCGCTGCATTCTGTATAGTTTGACTACGAATTGGACGATTCAATTTAGCTAATTCATGCGAGGAAATAGAATGATAGTGGCCATCGTTACTTGACTGAAACTCTTCATTTATGCTAAAATATAATAAATGAGAGGATAACGTAGGACGACTGGTAACAGAGCGTTCAAAGGTACCAACTTCTGGTACGGGTGTGGGACTGCCCTCAGCCTTGGGCTGTAAAGACCCCTGACTACCATTGGTCCTCTCATTTTTTTGATACTCTGAATTCACATTTTGCTCTTGAGACTTCCCAAGAGCTTTTTCTGTGCTCTGATTTTCTTCCAGTGCTCTACTAGAATCTCCAAGAGGATTGGAAGGTTTTTCAAAGGTCACTGTTTTATCTGAATCAATAACCATCTGTTTTTTAGGCTCTACTGAAAAGCTGATATTATCCCAGTTCTGCTTCAGCCATTCCGCATCTTCTGGAGATAGATCACTGGTATCTGGGGTTCTGGATTCAGTATCCCTTACTTTCATTAAGAGTCTTGGAAACTCTGTCTTCCAAATTCCATTATCTTGACTATGAGTGATCTGATAATCTTTTGTTTGACTAAGTGCTTGCCTAAACGCTGCATCTTGTCTATAACGTTCAACTAAAAGAGATTCCATTAATCTAATACTATTTGATTGATTCGTTGGTCCAAGCTGATGCACTGACTGAACCTTTCTTCCTGCCTTAAAAGCTGAACGTTGCGATTCTGCCCAAGAAAGTGCTTCTTCTGTAAAACCTTTAGACTTTAATGCTTGATACGCATGTTCTACACTTTCAAAGCGAAAATTATTGATAATTAAGGGACTGGGTGTTAAATTTGATAAAACAGCATTTTCGCCAGTTGAATACCAGACATTTATTGTCTGAGGAATTTCTTCCGATACTCCTTTTTCTTTCACAGACTGTCTATCTAACAACTGATTCACCACTTCTTTTTCTTCATCCGTATTAGGGCGATATTTAGGAGATAGTTCAAATCTCCCTTCCTCGCTCAATTCCAAAGCAACTCGACGTAGCCCTTTTACGAAGTAGATATTTGGCTGCTTAGCCCACTGCTTGACCTCTCCAGAATCAATTAAAGCCTGAGTTTCTGGTTGAATCACTAGTTCATCAACTTTATCTTGAATAGCTTCTAGGCGTTCTGATTTATACTCAGCCCTAGCTTCGTGTACTTCCGACATACTATTTCCCCTTTCTTTCTCTTGATTGACAATCCTTGTATATTCCTGATGGACTTCTTCCTTCGTCAGCTGCTTAGCTGAGACAAAGGCTTTTACATCATCTGCAGTTAGCTCTTGTGCTTTTACGAGAGCTATTTCTTTTGAAAAATAGCCCTGGTAATGCCAGGACTCTTCGTCTGCGCTGTAAAGATGCACCAGCTCATTAGGAGCCTCATTTCCTCGCTTCAGAAAATCATTCCAATCTTCCTTTTCCTGGTCAATCTGGATAATAGGTGGAATGGCAATCTGTACCGGAATGCCCTTTTCTTGTAAGCGAGTGATAAAATTCTGCCCTGCAGCATCATTATCTACAGCAAGCGTAATCATATCCTGATGCTGGCCGTCTTTGAAATAATCCGTTGTGTTGACGACAGTTTCTAGAGCTTTTACAGTATTCTGATCTACTTGGTAGGCTTTACCGTTCATTTCCGCATAAAGCTCCATGAAGCGCCTACTAATAATCCCTTCTTTAACACCATCCATAGCAACTAGTCGGACATCTTGAAGGTTATCTTTATGAAGTTCATAATAGCTCATTAGATCAATTGGAGCTTCCGCAAAGACCAAACGCTTTGGCTTTCCAATATCCACTGAAAAGCCCAGTTGCCCGTCTGAGTTTCTCATAATTTGTTTCAGACGGCCACGTTCCGGATAGTGAACCCGGTTTTCCACCACTCCCTGAAGACTCGCTCCAGCTAAAAAGCCCGTGTTATCCTTATACTTAAAGACAATCACGGGCTCAAAATAATCTCCCTTTTTCCGAGTAGCTTCCGTCATGCTACCCTGACTTAAAAAGAAATCAATCGTATCATCTGAAAGACCTCTCTGGTCCCTCAGATAGCTTCTGGAAGCCTTGAAATCTGGATGCTCATATCTTTCTAGGCTATAGCGAAAAGGCTCTTTGGGACCTATCTGAGCAGCCAAATCCACTTTCTTAAATTCTCCTGTTTCCAAGAAGTGCATCGCTTCCTTGTAAGTAACCTCCTGGATAGTTTGAACTAGCTGAATCACATCTCCAAATTCTGATCGAGAATTCCAATGAAAGTCATTCTTCCTTGCATCGATTACAAACGAATCATGCTCTGTCCACGTATAGCTATATGATCCCGTGCGTTTTAGCTCCATTCCCAACTGTTCCGCAACAGAAATGATAGATAGATTTTTAGCTGTTTCTTTAGTTAATGCCATCTCTTGCCTCCTCTACAATGAAAGTCCAGACGATTCTTTTTCCGCTGCTAATTCCTGAGTCTGGTTAAGCTGTTTCTCAACTTCTGCTGCTTCTACAAAACGCTCTAAATCAGGTATCTGGAGTTTGGCTTGTTTTAGTTTATCATGGAGCAGCAAGCTATCATCAATATGATAGACAGCTTCCTGGTGGCCATTGAACCCCTTCTCCAGATCAATATCCTCAAATTGGATAACAGCTAATTCTGTCAAACTTCCCCTATACCAAGCCCCGATTTCATTTTCAAGATAGAACCGAACCTCTTCTCGATCTTCAGCCTTTGTATCCCGCAAATAAGCTAGATCCCAGCTTTCACCTTGCGAATAGCCATTTACCTTTTGAATGATTATTTCCTGATTCTTGGCACCTAAAACCTGGTTAATATCATCTAATCGAGGCTCTAGAATATCTCGAGCCAGAGATACAGCTTCTGACCGATAGTCGAAGAATTCATATTGCTCCCGATCGTTAATATAGTCCATAACAAAGTCTGAATAGCTAGGGAAATGTTCCTGAAAAAGAGGTGACGTCGATCCATAGACATAGGCTTGATTCAACGTTTCAAACTGTGCGATGTGGTAAAAAGATGAATCGAGTTGAGCTTCCTGATTCAACATTTCCTTAATACCTTCTGAAAATTGTATCGGATCAGAGTCTGGCCAAGTTCGTTTAGAATAGTTGATCACTTCTTCATAAAGAATGGTGTCAATATCCGGATTATTCATTTCAAACAAAGCCTCCATAATCTGGCCGAATTCCGGAAGGGCAGAGCGATAATCAGTAATCAAACCGTCCTTGCGAACCTCCCATTCTTCAACCTGAGCATTTTCAGGAGTCCGTAGTAATAATGCCTCCTCAGCATCCAGGTCAAGACCAATAACTTGATCACCATTTGGCAGCCGGTCTGTTTCCAATTCCTGAATCTTGGCATCCAGCCTATCATGCACCTGCACCAGATCTTGCTTCAAGTGAAACAGCTCTTCCGCATTAGCTTTTAACTCCTCAAAATACTCCCTGGAGATCTCTACTGGTCGAACCAATAAATCCTTCTCCCGTTGCTCTCTAGGGTAGGAAAATAAGTAGGGAGCAACTCCTTTGAAGTCCTGGTAATTCATCCGTTTTATTGATTCGGTCACTAACATATTTTGGACATCAACTATAGCTGTCTTCGGTGTAATCCAGCCATTTAAAGACAGCTCTTTTACTGCTTCAGATAGTGGATAAGAGGGAATATGTTCTAAAATCCCTTCGAAATAACCGACCCCTAGCGCTGTCTCTTCCTCAACTTCACGCTTCATCCGTTTGAATTGTTTTTGTGGCAATGTATTCATTCTATTTCCTTTCCTTTCTTTCCATTATCCGGGCCATAAAAGGTATCTACAATCCCTGCAGAACGTACAGCCGATTCCAATGCCGATCTCGCTAGCTCAGAAGCTACAATTGTTCTGACTTTCATCTCCCACAACTCTTCCTCTTTTGCCTTAATCAAATTATCCATCCACTCATTATCTTCAATGAGTTCATCTCGTCTTGTCTTGAGTTCTTCTAAATTCATGTTTTATCCTTTCCATCAAAAAAACAGTCCTTGGTTCAGAACTGTTTGATTAGGTTACTATTTATTGAAAAGCCGTTGCCAGAAAGAGCGACTACGCAAGGACTTAGTCTCTTCTTGAGCCGCATCTCTTTCTTCACGTAAATGTCGCGACTGTTCTGTTAGCTGTTGACGTTCTGTTCGGAGCTGTGCCTTTTCTTGCTTCAGGAGTTCATTATCCTTTTCCAGCTTCTTGTAATATTCTTCCTTTTCGCAGTAGTGGCGTAATCGGATTTCTGCTTGCTTGATTTCTTCTCGCAGTTGATTAACCCTAGCGTCTTTTTGACTGAAGCAAGCTTCCAACCGCTTAATCTCTGCCTCAAGTTCCTGACACTGTTCTTCATACGTTTTCAATGTGTGGTACTTCCTTTCATTGTCTGGTGTTATCAAATGCGCTTTCTTGAAGCGACCTAAGAGTTTATAGTCCCTTTCCTGATAAGTAACTCTAATTTCTTCCGCAATCTTCGCTAGCTCTTTGGGAGTTTCAAACTCATCTGGAAAACTGTCCTGAATCCACTTTGGGAAAAAGGCTTTAGCTTCAAAAAGGGGAATCCCTTTTCTAGCTAGTTCTGCTCGTTTTAATCGGCTTGGTTTGCCAGAAACATAAAACTCAATCGCTAAAACACCATTAAACCTATAGTAAGCCGAGTAAGGATAGGTTTCCTCCAATTTCATATAAAACTTTAGAATCGAATAACCACCCTCTGGAAAGTTTATTCTTTGAAGCTTAGCAATCCGCTCTGGAAAAATCATAGTTGCGGTTTCGTCTTCCTGGATTTGAAACTTCTGAATCGCTTCAAACGCAGAGAGGAAAGCAATTAATTCGGGCGTATAGGCGAAACTACCTGCTTGTTCCTTTAATGGGCTAGCTTCTCCAGTAAAATAGCGAAAGAAAGCCTGACCACGCTTTTTAGTTTTCGGGTTTGTTCGACCGTGAGAAGGGCTTACTTTTAGCTCAGTTTCTAGATCGTAGAAAACGCCATTAGCTTTATCCGTAGGATAGTTCCAAGGATTATCATCTGCAAGCTTCAAGGCTTCAAATGCATTGACTACTCTTTTGTGACCATCTTTTGTCTTAGCAACGGCATAAAATTTTTTAACTGCCATGGGTTATCTCCCTTTGGTATTTGCCTTTATTATACCATAAGAAATATCAAGACACACTGTGCTCTCTAGTTCTTAGTTTCTATATATCCAAGTTCATCTGTAGAAAAACCAACAATCTTATAGAAGCCTATGGCTCCAAAAGTTTCTAATAAATGAGTTTCCGCTACCCTTTTAGCTGTATTAAAATCACGAAAAAAACCTGCATGAGCAAAATTTTCATGCCAGGTTATTTTTTCGCCTTCCTGATGCAGCCACACATACTGATCCCAATTTATAGCAATTAAAACGCAATAAGAGTCATAAAATTCCATTAGATTTCCTTTCTTTCCTAACTTACTTTAAGAGGGGCATCCATGACTTCCTCAATCCCAAGACGAATAACATTTTCTTCCCCAACCTGGTCTTTCCACTCATCAATATCACTCAGATAGCGCTTGTAGCGATACCAGTTTTCATCATCTGGGCCATTGCTTAACAGATAGGCTCTCGGATGTGTATCCAGATTAAATTTTTGATCCCGAAAAACATTCTGCTTAGCTAAAAAGAGTAGAGCTTCCGTTGTTCCAATTGTGGCAACCTCATGCGGTGTCAACAATTCCCGACCAATTTTGGAACTCTGCTTGGAACTGCTGCCATTTCTTCCCCTGCTCTCGCTATAGTTCTGATCATTTAAAGTCTGCTTACCAGATCGCTCAGATAAATACTTGAGCGTATCTAAGTCATTAGACCCCAAATAGAGAATAGCTCCACAGTTATTGATAATCGTTTTCGTATTCTCTTTACCGTACAACACTTCGATCTGACTTTGAGACTGAACCATCATTTTAATAGAGATTTCCCGTGACCGAATAACAGAGATGATCGGTGGTAAGTTAGGAATCTTCCCAATCTGGCCAAACTCATCCGCCCATACCTGGACATGTAATAAGTCTTTCTTAGTCTTTGTTGGATGCTCACCTAGCAAGATGGCATCTGCAGTCTTCATCATCACATCAAAGAGTGTACTAAATAGCAACGCTGACAAGAACTGGTAGGCAGGATCTACTTCTGGAATATGAATGAAAACAGCAGTCTTTTCTATATTCCATTTTTCAATCTCCAGCGTGTCTTTTTCAATAATCTTTCTCAGCTGTTCATGATCAAATACCGAGAAAGTGGTCGCAAAAATAGCATAGACGGAAGCTCGTGTCTGGCCGTCAAAGTTTTTATTAAATAAAGCCCATTGTCTGCAGGCATAATTCCCCGGCCATCTTCTTTCCAAATCTTCAAACATCAATTCAACCGGACTCTCTGCGTCCGGATGATTTCGTCTCAATTCTCGAATCATATCCGTAACCTGCCCCAGGTTTGGCATATAGTGATCTAACTGGCTATCAAAATAGAGATAGCTGATTAAAGAACGCATCAGAAGCTTATTGGCCGCCGGCCAGAAAGGATCACTTTCATGACCATTTCTGTTTAGCGACTCTGTAATGGCCTCTGATACTCGGTCTATATCCATTTCATTATGGATATATTTGAATACATTAAAGCCGTCTGAATTCAGGAAAGTAATTAAATCAAAGATTTTTATCTTATATCCTTTTTCTACAAGGGATTTTCCCGTTTCATGAATCAAAATCCCTTTGGTATCTGTCGTCACAAAGCTAGAGTTCCCTTGTAAAATATTCGGTTTAACAGCGCTTCGAGTCTTTGAATCCCCGGTACCTCCATAAACTAAGACATTCTTATTAATCTGATTTTCATAGCTCAAGCGGCTATTAAATAGTCCCATCTGGCTATTCTGTGTAAAGATCATATTCTTTTCAGGCTCTGCGTCTCGGAAGCGCATCAATTCGTCTTTCGTCGCAAAACGTGCCGACCCATGCTCCTCCCCATACCTGTACGTGCCTGTATCAGATACCCTCAAATACAGTAGAAAAGCAATCAAAAAACCACCTAGACCGGCCAACAAAGAACCTGGAGTGAATTGAAAATCAAACCAGGCTTTATCTCCTAAATGATCGCTCATCCAGTTAAGCTTTCCAAGACCAAATACATCCGTTACTGAATCTGTATCTGGTGCTAACAGCCACAGTTTAAACAGCCAATGAAAAAGATAGAATAATCCAATTCCTAATAACAAATACGGTCTAAATCGCCGTTTCTTCTTTTCTGTAATCACTTCACTTTTCCTCCAATATGGGGTTCAATGTTTTCTGGAAGGACAAATTCCTTGGTATGAATCTTCACCTGCAGAGAACGAATTTTCTCTTGTTCCACCGCTTTAAAATGCTTCATTTTCTCTTCAAATGAGCTGGTTTTCCCGTTTTTAAGGTTCCGCTCATTGAAGCCTTTTGGATCTCTTGTGATGCCTTCTAGGACATCCTTAAAAGCTTGCTCCACTACCCCCTTGTCTTTTGCGTTGAAAGCAAGGGTTGTCTTACCGTCCGGGTGGGTATAAAAAGAAAAGCCAATCCCGTATTGGCCGAGTTCTTTGCGAACCGCCTCGAGATTGACTTCATTTTGTAGTAATTGCTGGACTTCTTTGGTATCCGCTGTTGCCATGAATTTATTCCAGTCTGCCTCACCGGTAAAGTGGGTATTTTCACCTTTGAACTGGTAGATCTCCACTGCTTTAGAGCATACCAGGAAGAGACCCTTTAAAAGCACCTCTCCTGTCACAAGAGTTGCCCGTCCTAACTGGGCTACCACTTGTTCTTGTTCCATTTTAGCTCACCTCATCAATTTTGAAATAAAGATCCTTCAGTTTAGCAGCTTGTTCTTCCTTAGCAAGAATTTGTTGCTGCAGTTCATTGATCCTATTTTGACACGCTATAATCTCCTCATTAGCATCATTGATATATTTTTCATTAAACTGGATCTGCTGTTTGATTGATTGCTTATAGGCAATCGTCTGTACTTCAAAACTATCGACAACCTCAGAAGTGAGATCAACTGCAGCAACATGAGAAACTTCATAGCTTGGCTCAAAGGAGTGTTTTTCTTCTTTTCTATCAAGAATTTCTGATACTTCTTCTTGAGCGGGCTTTTTAACGACTGGAACGGTTTCTTGTTTAGGTACTGATTCAGACACTTTTGCCTGCCCTTGTAGATGTTCCTCTTCTTCAGCATCCAATCGACTGAAAAGTTCCGTAGTCCATTCAGAGGGAGTTTCTGAATCTTCACTTTTCGTTTCAGGCTTTCCAAGTTCCGACTTGCCTGTCACCAACTTGGCAATCCGATCACGTTCAAGATCCGCTTCTTGTGCTGTTACATTATTATCATCCTCTGGATCTAAGTATTGCTTAGACTTAGAGGACTTGTTTTTATGCCTCGCCAAAAAATCAAGTAGCCCTTTCTTTTTCTTCCTATCACTTGTGCCAAAATTTTCCAGCAACTGATCAATGATCTCAACAAACGGCATATCTAGGGTAAGTTCCTGTAAGATTTCACCTTCTGTAGTAAGAAAATAGAGCTGATAACTTCCACTGATTCTATTGCTCTTCATCCGCTCATTGATGATTTCAAGTTTAGAAAGAAGATCATCTCGATTCTCAAAGTCTTCTTCTTGCTTAGTCAGTTGATTGATAATTTTATACATGATTTTCTCCTTGATTATTTGATTGTACTGGAAGGATTAGTTCCTTCATTTCCTGATAGGATAGGCCGCTTTCTTCTGAAAGAGCAACGAATAGCTGAGCTTCTATATCCTTTTCCTGAGCTAGGCAGCTCTTTATTTTATTTTCCGCTTCTTCTTTCTGTTGCTGCGCTTTGGTTTTATCTTTTCTGATTTTCTCAAGCTTATTTTCTAACTGAGTTATTTTCTTATTCATCTAATTCTCCTTATTGACTACTCGACGAACTTGTTTTCTCAGAAGAGGTAGCTGGAGTGGAGCTAGAACTGCTAGTGTCTGTATAGGTTCCAATCCCCTGCCCCCTGGCTTCAGTCAATACGATTGACTCAATATTATTGATTAAAAGCTTCCCGTCTTGTTCTACATAGGTCAGCCGAATAGTGACTTTAGTTGTTCCGGTAAGCCCTTTAGAATCTCGGTTATCTTTTTCCGTTAAAGTTGTACTAGTGTACTGTACTTGAGCCAAAGCCACCTTGTGCTCGACATCAATATAGATAGAGGCAGATTCGAAAGCCTGATCGACGACATAGCCTTTATATGTCTGATTGACGGGCTTATCCTCTTCTTGGACTGCCTCCTGATACATTGAATCAGTCATAAAAGGCTTATATCGTGGACGGTTCTCTTCCAAATCCTTTTTAGTGTAGTAAGCGATTAGAAAATCTTTGACTTGTTTTTCAGAAAGAGAAGCTTGCTTCTGCTCCTTTTCTTTTTTATGTTGTTTTATCTGTTCCTGCTTCTGGCCATTATGGGTGAAATTCTGCTGCACCTGTGCAACAGAATAGCCCAATAAAATACAGAAAATGGCACAGACTCCTATAAGGATGACCTTTGTTACTTTGATTAACTTTTGATTATACATTCTTTTCCTTTCTTATTTTGGCGTAACGAAATAGATACCTGATTGTGGTGTTAAGGTACGCCAATTCATAACATATAAACCACCATAGTTCATTTCCGAAACAAGGAAGCTACCATCGCTATTGACATATTCACAAAACGATACATGCCCATAGATTGGAGAAGCCCCTGCTACACCAGGCATAAAGACAACTGCAGAACCTGGCTTAGGGGTCGTTGAAATTTCATATCCTTGAGCTCGACCACTATCAACCCATTGGTTAGAATTACCAAGATAAGGATATAGTTGAACCCCAATTTGTGCAAAGCGATTGTAGACGTACCATGTGCAGTTTCCTAGTGCATACGCATTGCCTGGATAACCTTGACCAGGTAAAATTGCTTGGTCAGAAGGTAGCCCATGAGGAAGTTTATCTTTATATTCTGCTGGGACTTGTTTACTAGAAACTCCTGTAGAACCTCCCTTATTTTTCAAGAAATTCAGCCATTGCCGTGCAGCAGACTGCCTTTCTAAGAGCTTGTTTCCTGGGACTCCTAACCAGGAGCTCAAAAAGTCCTCTGTGAGAGCTTCTACAGAACCAGTCGAAGTAACAACTCTTCTAAATGCTGCTCTTCTTGTTGGATCATCACCTTCCAGCAAGAACTTGGTTTGAACCTCTGCAGACCAAATATCTCCATTCATAGCCTTGGCAAAGTTCCATAATGCCAGGGCACGTGGCCCTGTAAATTGACCGATCCCAATCCCGATATAGTGCAAACCATTGACCAGGTAGCCTCCTTCATTTAGAGGCAAAGTCGGGTACATTGCCTGAAAAGCTCCCCAGTTGCCAACTAGGTTTTCAGCTGTTGGCTCTTTTGCCACCTTATCAAATTGGTTATTCGTCAAGTAATCCGTTTCATAGCGTTTAAAAGTGATGGAGCTTTCAATATCAAAGCCTCCCATCACGGCTGCAATACCTTCATCAGTTGCCTCAGGTATATTCTTTTTGATCAAATCCGCAAAGGCTCTAGCACGCTTCCCTTTGTCTCCAGATGTTTCAATATCACTAACAACCGACGTTGCTTGCGTATATTCTACATGCTGGAAGTAAAATCCGACATTGACATAAGTCCAGCTCTTCTTCACCTTTCCGTCTTTATCTTTCTGGTTAGCTCGATCAGGTTCTAGTTTTTGGTAGTAGACGGTTTGATTGCCTTTAGGAGATACTTTCCCAATAATATCACCAGTCTTGACTTGATCTCCTGTTTTATAACGAATCGTGTCTACATCCTTATACAGAAACTTGGAATCCTGATCGCTGATTTCTACATCGTTTCCCTTGACTTCCACTTTTCCATCTAAAACGGCAAGTAAGGTTTGTCCACCAGTTGCTTGCAAAACAGAACCATTAAAGACTTCCGTTTTATTTTTGTACCCAAAGCGCTCAATAATCTGAATAGGATTCTGTGCTTCAGGCTGATCATCTTTATAAAACGGATTCTCCAGCTCCTGCAGCAGCATATATTTTCCGCTATCTCTAGCAATTTCTAAGAGTTGTTTATATTCTTCTAGCTCATCCTTATCCAGTTTATAAAGATTATTCTTGGTGTAAAGCTCTTCCATTGTTTTAAGATTGTCTTTATCTCCATTCAAATCCTTCCATAAAGCATCCAAATACGTTTTTCCTAGAGTGTTTTTTGAAAAATATTTATTGCCGTCTATCTGTAGCTTATCCGTAATCTCATCATACTTATAATTCAGGTACAAGAGTGGATCATCAATCTTTGTCCAATAATCAACCTTATCATTGGACTTTTCTCTGTCCAGCTTCGTAAAATACAGCCAGGTATCATTCATATCGAATTCATCCTGACGAGTGATACCTGAACTTCCAATGCCAAGTATGGCCAGAAACAAAAGCAAACCAAAAGCAATCAGATAAGCTTTTAAGCTAAAGGGATTTTTGACGATTGCTTTAATCGGTTTAGAGCCTACACGATAGGCTTTCCTAGCCTTCCTTACAGCTTTACTAGTTTTAGAACCAGCCAAGCGTTTCTTGTAAGCCTGAATACGACGAGCCAGCCTGCCTTCCCAAGAAAACTCTTTTGGAGTTCGAGTAAAGCCTCTTCCCCTCGTCTTATTGTAGAGTCTGTTTCCAAGACTATAGCTAGACTTAACTGTTTCTTGTACAAGTTTGTTGCTGTATTTACCAATCGTTTTAACTCGCCTGCTCTGAATCTGGATATCCTGATACTGATGCTTAGCTCGTGCTATATCTGAGAGTGTATCATCCTGATGCGCTGCAGAGCTGGCTTGTTGACTAGCAGTACGTTCTACAGCCTGTTTAGCAGCTCGGAAAAGCTTCTTTTTCCGAGAACCACCATTAGCTTCTTGAGCAGCTTTAAAGGTTTTCTTAAAAGCTTTTTTCTCTAGCTTTGCCTGAGCCAGTTCTTGCTTGAGAAAATCCTGCTTCTTAGCATCCTCTGGACGAAGCGTCTTTCCTTCTTTGCCAAGCTCTTTTCCTTGTCTCTGGACATTCCTGTACTCTTTTTGGATTTTCTTGACCTTAGCCTTAGAAGCCCGGAATTGACTTCGACTTTTTTTTAGCAACTGGCGCTTAGAGCGGGTCTGAGATTGAAGATTGCTCATCTGCTTTTCGCTTTCTTTTGTTACAGTTCGATAATTCTTTCGGACTGTTTCCAGCTTCTGATCCAACCTATGACCGATTGTCTTTGGTCTGCCTTTTTCCTGATCCATAATCAGCCTCCTAAGCGTCCGTTGCGACTAAATCATAAAGTTTGGTATTCTTAGGAATTGGATTTTCAAAAGGAACAACAACTGGCCCTGCTACAATCAAACCGGTACCCTTAGCTTTTGGTCGAGCTAGATAGCGAATCTGTTTATCCGTCAGATTGACAATTTCTTTTAAGATAGCTAAATCCTGAGGCTTTTGCTTAAGCAAAATCATGAACTCACTGTTAGAGAGCAACTTCCGACCTTCTTCCACAGCAGCCAGCGTTTCCACGTTCTGCGTAATACCAGTTGGAATCGCACCGTATTTCCGAATCCGTGAATACAATGTAGTAAAGAAATCTGCTTGTGCCTTGTTTTTAAATAGAATTTGCATTTCATCAAAGTAAACCCAAGTGGTACATTTCCCTTGATTTTCGACAATCTGATTCCAGATATAATCTTGAATAACCATTAAAGCAAAAGGCTTCAGCTTATGTGACAATTTCTTCAGGTTAAAGATAACAAAGCGATGATTCAAATCCACATTAGTATGATGAGCAAAAATGTCTTGCGAGCCATTCGTATAAGTTTCCACTGCCAGAGCCAAATCCTGAGCTTCTTCCTCCGGTTGCTCCTTCAAGACCTGGTGCCACTCTTTTAAAGTTGGTGTGAAATCCTCTGTCATGTACCGCTCATAAGTCAGACCAGTTACCCGGTCAATAATCCCAATCTGAGCATCTGTCACTTCAGATAGAATGGATTCGAACAAGCCCATTAACAAGTTTGCCTTGTCCCCGATTGGATCATCGTCTTCCTCGGCCAGTTGATCCAGATCTGGCAGATCCAACAGATTGATATGAGTTTTAGATCCAATCGAAATATCCACCATCTGAGCGCCGAAAGCTCGTCCAATATCCGAGTATTCATCTTCTGGATCTACGATGATGACTCGATCATCCGGATATTTTAACAAGGTTGGAATGACTTCTCCACCTTTGATTGTTGTGGATTTACCAGATCCAGAAGAACCTAATACAACACCAGAACCCGTGTTCAGATCCCGTTTTCGATCCAGTGTAATGATATTGTTTGATAACTGGTTTTGACCATAATAACGAGCCAGTGGACTATCGGACTTCAAGTCTACGTTAGTAAAGGGTACCTGAGTCGCAATGTTAGCCGTAGTCATTTTCCGCATGAAGTTTTTCTTCACGTTCAGGAAGCACTCTCCAATAGGCAAAATCGTATTCAAAGCCTCTTCCTGGTAATAATAGAGATCTTCAAACTCCACACCAAGTTTCCGACCAGCTCGTTTGATCTTCTGTTCGTTACGTTCCAGCTCTTCTAAGCTATCTGCCTTGAAGTAAACTGCAATCAAGCCAGAGAAGATTTTCTGATCGTACTCAGTGATTTCATCTCTCCATTTCTTGGTAGCTTCAGAGATTTCTTGGTCAACTCCAGCTACCACCGCATCGTCAAAGATACCGGATTGAGCAGCTTTCCGCTTAGAGCGAAGTTTCCCGATTTCTGCATCTGTCTCTGCATCATCAATCTTCCCTAAGATTTCGACGTTCTCGTAGGGTTCCGCATGGATAGTAATAGCTAATTCCAACCCCAGTGTCGTCAAATCACGAATAAGACGATCACTCATCCAATTTGGATAACGCTGCGCATAGAGTACCTTGACCCAACGGTCATCCATCATCATTCGTTTTTCCTGAAATTCAATTCTGTGCGGAGCGACGAAAGACTTAGTTGATAGCCCGCTCAAAGCAATTTCTTTGTAGTCAAAATTGACATACGGGTTATCTCGTAACAGTTCAGAAAAGACTTTCAGTCGATCTAATCCGTCCATCTCACCAAAACTAATATCCGACTCTTGAAACTGAGTCCCTAAAGCCACCCCAATATCTTGCAGCAACAACTGAGCTTGCTTACGGTCATCAGCATTTGTTGAGATAGTTATATACTTATGCACCTCAAAATTATTTGCGTGCGTCGTAAACCGTTCCTTGATCATATCGTTCAGCTCTTCACGATAATCGTTAAAGTTATCGTCCGTTTCTTCAAACAAGATATTTTGTAAGGAATTATCAGACACTCGGCGATTAATCACCAAGAGCTGATAGTTACTGCCTTCATCCAATAAATTAAGAGCATCCATCGTTGTATCGATGATTCCCTCTTTTTCATCTTGTTGAGCTGTCGAGTAAGAGGCATCTCCCAGCTTAAAGCTGCGAGAATACTTCTCACGAGCAATGTGCATCAGTCCGTCTTCATGCAGCGTAGTATAATTGAGCGTATTTTGCGTAGTCGGTTTCATTTGACGGCGCAAACGTTCAATTTTTTTCTTTTCTGCGATTTCTAGTTTTTCTCTTTTGCTTTTGAATAAACTCATCTTTTGTATAAATTCCTACCTTTCCAAAGTTAGTTTCGTAGTTTCGAGTCTGAATTCGGAAAAAGAAATTGATTTTTTCTTTAATCCGCATTCGCTTGGTCATTCCCATACCGTACATTGCCCCAGGAACCACAAATAGAGCATCCCAAAGATAAATGTACCAATCAGGTAAACCAAGAAAATATATAGCAACTGTTCCTGCGACAGCTATTACTAAACACAAATAGAAGACTATCATTCTAGCGGTTAGACCGAATAGAATTGGTCTATCTTCTGTTTCAAATTCTCTTAAAAATTCTGAGCCAATTTTTTTCAACTATTTTCCTTTCCATCAAACGGCCGTAGCATTTTCATAGCCAACATGTCCTACACCCCTAAAAGCTGCTTAGCTTTTCGGCCAGTCCCAACCATGACAAAGATATAGATCACTGCCTTAGCAATCGAAGCAAAAGCTGTCCCCCAAGTACCACTATCTGCAGTTGTTACCTTAAGAAGATCTGTTGCCACAATCGAATCATACACGACTGAAACAACGATCAAAATAACTCCAATAAAGGCTGATGCTGCAAAATACTTCAGGAAGTTGATCGTTATCGATCGTAAGGAATCCATCATAAAGAAAGAGACCAGTAACGGAGCAAGAGCTTTGAGCTGGTAGAGATCTAAGTAACGCAAGAATACAATAATACCGAGTACAATATTGGCTACTCCACTTGCAGCTTTTCCTACTATAGTGATGATAGTCTTTTCGAAGATTCCCTTTCCACCAGAAATATTAGAATCAATAGTCGTTTTGACTGCAGGTGATACATGTGCAATCACTTTGACCACAATATTAAGCAACTCCAGAATGGCATCACATATCTGCGATGAGGCTGTAATCAAGATGAAAGCAAATAGATACTTCATCAAGGCTTCTAACCAAATCTTTTGAGTCAGAGCACCGCCTCTTGTCTTTACCATTTGTGACCAAGATGCCATTTCAAACCAGAAAAAAAGACCTAGAAGGATATACCCAATAGGTCGGACAGCATCGGCCATCATCGTTACAGCTTGGTTAGTACCAGAACTGTAATTGGCAAGAGAACTAGTTAGCTCTCCGATGTTTAAATTCATAGGCCACTCCTAAAATTTTAACTGAGACAAGGCTGCAACAATTGCGGCCGCAATCCCTGCAGAAGCAACGGCCAAGAATGTCCCATTCGTCATGGAATCTGATCCATCGTCTTGACGTTGCTTGTCTTTATTCTTTCTTCCTTGAATAAAGTCAACTGAACCATTCCAAATCCAAATAAGACCTGTAATTGTTCCGACTACACCTAGACCAGTAATAATTTTGTAATAATTTCCATTTTTATTTTACCTCATGTATTTTCTATTTTTCAAAACAAAAAGCACTGTAGAACTTCTACAGCGCTTAACACAATTCCTTTCTATTTTTAAAGTCAATCAAATTCCTCACGATAAATCGTCCGGAGAGTCGCTACTAGAAGGGATAGCACAATTATAATCGGAACCTCAATGTGTGGATATGGGAAAAAGATGCCTGATCCTGTTGGCGCATCAATTATTTGACCAGAAGTAACAAGCGAATTATGAGACATTCCTAATATATTGGGCGTAAACCATCCAAAAATATTATCAATAATATTTTCACTTGGAAATTTGAATAGATGATGTATGATCGCTAATCCCCCAATCAATACGATTGTCACACAGATCTTTGCGATAATCCAGAAAATAAACATTCCGATAACAGATTTCACAACATTGATACACCAAAGAACCAAGTAGAAGGGAGCCGTAAAGATTTTAAAAATAGCAGCCCATAACCAAGAAAAATCACTCCCAAATTTCATAATGCTTCTCCTTCACGATTTACCGTTATTATACCATAAAATAGATTAATTTAAAGGAGCTTAAAGCTTTCTAAGCCTCTTTTTTCTTACGTTTGCCATAGACTAAGCCAGCAGCACCAGCCATTGCCAAACCAGCCAGCAGCAATTCTGCAGAAGCGTGTTCCCCTGTTGCTGGCAAGCTCCGTTCTGTCGTAACAATTGGTTGTTGAGGACGACCTTCAGGAGTTTTTGGTTCCGGTTTTGGTTCCGGTTTTGGTTCTGGATTTGGTTTTGGAACCTGATTAATGATCGTTGGTGTTTCATACAGCTGACCAAAATCAATCTGATAAGCTGTATTCTGATACTCGCCACCTTTTTCCGCAAACTCTTTCTTGATCTTCATTGGAACTCGTAAGGTAATGACCTTTCCAGTCTTAACATAAGATTCAAAGAAAGCTTCCGGATCATCTGCGCTAAAGACTTGAATGGCACCCTTCGGAGATTTGTTCTTAGCTTTAAATGCTTTTTGAACCTCTTCTGGTGCTTCTGCCAGGCTAGAGTAGATCTTAGAAGAAAGTCCTTTAACTTCTTTTCCGTCTTCATCCAGCATCTGAATTCCTGACTGATCAATGTCCAGTGCTTCTTCTGGGAAGTCATCCACCCCGAAGAAACCTTTTTTGATAAAGGCCTTATCCGGCTCAATTCCCTTATATTTAGAGTAGTCCAGCTTCACTTCATAGTAGTTAACGGTGTCTGGAGTCAAGGTCTTGCCATTGATCACCGTACCAGCCTTATCCTTATTAACCTTGTCTGGTTTTGGAATAGAAACATGGTTCTTAACGATATTCGAATAGTAACCATTTCCGAACTGGATCTGATGCACCTGGTTTTTGTACTCGCCAGTAAAACCAGCTTTATTTCTCATCGGGGTATGGAAGTACAAATCCATCCCTTTCTTAACATAGGCCTGATAGAATTCTTCCGGCTTCTCAGCCACCCACATATAGAAAGCTCCTGTTGGAGAAATACCAGAATCTTCTACCATCTTATTCAGTGAACCAGTCAAAGAATCTTTAGAAAGCACATGGTACATTTTAAGCCCATTTACTTCCTTTCCTTCAGCATCCCGAACCTTGAATTGGCCTTCCAGTGGAGTTACCGCCTCATCCGGATAATCCTCAATGAAACCAAAGCCACGTTGAATCGCTTCCTTAGCTGACTGATCTCCCTTGTATGGAAGGTTAGTCATTTTAGACACATAGTGATTGGTCGCTTCAGGAGCCATAGCCTTTCCATCTACGATTTTACCTTCGGCATTATAATTATGCTTTTCAGGTTGAATTGCGGTACGGTTTGGATCCTTGGGAGTATTTGGCTTAGTCGGATCTGGATTCTTCGGATCGTTTGGATTATTAGGGTCTGGATTCTTTTTCCCTGGTGTTGAGATTTTAACGATATTACTCTTGCGAGTATAACCGCCCTCATCCTTCCCGCCATTTACTACCAGCTCAAAGCCGTTTACATAGTCGGCCGCATCATTCTGCGGTCTTCCCCAATAAACAAATGGAGCGATCTTATAAGCCTTACTTAGATCCCCATTAACCGCCTTCAGCAAAGGTTCTGTTGCTTTAAGGGTGAGTTTATTGTTTTGATCAAAAGCAATATCCCAATTTGGATTGTCCTTCTTGATCAGATCGACTTCAGGTTTAAAGCCACTTGGAGTAGGATCAACCGCCATCAGACTAGTCGTCTTAGGGCGACCAGCAGGAAGAGCTTCTACGTTGAGAATCCACTTATTTAGGCTATTCTTAGCCACATATTTCCCATCAACATCCACACCATCCGCATTCTGGACAGATTTTTTAATCTGTGGTTGCGCTGACAACTTGTAGTCGTTGTAATGTACCGTTGGCGGCTGTGGCTTTCCTGGAACCTTTTCTTCCGGTTTAGGCTGTGGCTTAGGAGGCAAAGCAACCGTCTGCAAATTCAACTCAGAAGGTTTTGGAGTTTCCGGAGTAAATGGAGGAGTCGGTCTCACTTTGTTTGGACTTGGCGGAGTTACTGTTGTAGTCGCAAAGTCTGTATTAAATGCAAACCACTCTGAGGGTGTACCATTTTGACCATTTACTTTCACCCCAAATGAAAATTTAATACGTCCTTCGGTAGAGATAATCCCTGCGCCAATATAAGCTCTAGGACTTTCGGAAGAATCCCATGCTCCAACCGTTCCGTCCTCCAAGTTTGTTTTCGAGTACAACAAATCTCCGTGCTGCTTAACGTAGCTGCCATTAATTGGAATAAATTTATTTCCCGATGACAAACGGACAAACTCAACGTGACTAGTTCCCTCACCATAGGAATTCATGGAAGCAGCAGAGAACGTAAATGGTTTCCCTTTCTCAGGAAGAATTTCTTTCCCATCCTCACCATAATAACGGACTTCCATCTCAACTTCTATATCTTTATCTACTTGATCATGACCGATTGAAATAGTCCGAATAGGGTCATTTTCAAAGTGTGCATTGACTTTGTACGGAGATTTTGGTGTATAGCGATATTCCACAGCTACTATTTTTTTGCCGTCATAAGAAGCGTCTAGCCCTTCGTACCTAGCTACAGCAGTTCCACCACTTGGAATACGACCATAGATCTGCCCATTCCCAGCTCGTCTAGCCTCAGAAGGATCGCTAGTAATTGAGCTATCCCAATTTTGACGAAGTTGTTTAGTCCAGTCACCAGGCAAGGAATCTACTTTCTTAATCGATGCATATTCCACACCTGAAACACTAACCAGTCTAGCATTCTTCGTATTTTCACGGCCAAAAATCAAGAATTTTTTGATAACTTCAGTTGCATATCCATCCTTCGCCTTATTCTTTTCAGCCTCAGCTAATTCTTTCTCATAGCGTTTCTGGTCATCTATGATTTTTTGATTTTCAGCCTCAATTTCTTTGTTTTTATCAAGCAGCTTTTGCTCTGCTTTTTTATTGCGTTCGGCAAGTTCCTGAGCATCCTTCTTCACCTTAGCAGCATGGTCTGCAACAGCTTGTTGATTGGCATTTTGGACAGCGGCCACGGCCTGCTTATATTGATCATAAGAAGCCTTGGAATTTGGATCTACCGTAATGCTTTTCGTTGTTTCGGTGATTTTAGCATCTGGGAATTCCTTTTTCACCGCTTCCTTGGTCTTCTTTAATTCTTCCTGAGTCTTTTCAGCTGCATCATTCGCTTGTTCATACGCAGCCTGAAGCGCTTGGTTCTCAGCTCTGATTGCATTATTATTAGCAATAGCTGTATCAGCTACCTGTTTTTGTTTCTTTTTTTGACTCACATAATCAGAAGTCGTTTGATCAATCTGCTTCTTCTGCTCGTTTTGAGCTGCTGCAATTTCAGATTGAGCTTGCTGCGTCGCTTCAAGATTCGTTGTTACTCCTTTATCCACTGTGGCATCTTTTACCACGTTGACACCTTCTGCTTGAGCTTTAGCTACTGCCTCCTCAAGAGTTCCTGTGTTGTTAGACAAGGAAACAGAACCTTCTGCTTGATTTGCTTGCTGGATAGCAGCTTGATTTTCAGCTGTTGGCGCTGACTGTGAGTCTTTCAAGTTAGATGCGGTATTGGCAACGGCTGCTGGTGTTGCATCTGTCACCTCATCTGCCTGCGCAATCTGAGCCGTTCCCATCAGAGCAGCTAGACCAAGAATCACACCACAGGTTCCCCAACGTTTTGTTTTTCTGATAGACCCGTAGGCCTTTGTATCAAGATTTGATTTCATTCATTCTCCTTTTCTATTTTGCAACAGAAGAAGCCTTAACTGCACTTGTTTTAGGCAATGTCTTAGGCTCTTCTTTCTTCGGTTCAGCTGGTTTTTCTTCTGGTTTCTTTGGATCAGTAGGCTTCTCTTTTTCCTTATAAATAAACTTGAGTGTCTGTTTATCAGAAGAAACCTTTCCTTCCAATTTTTCTGGGACTGCCTTCAAGACATAGGTCGTATCTTTAACAGTAAGTTCTGTGTCAATATCAGAAGCAAATGCCCAATCTTTACCTACGAGGGCACCAGCCTTAGAAACAATCTCAGACTTCTTAACTTCCTCCCCTTTTTCATTGACGAAGATAGCTTTGACTTCCTCTCCCTTTTCATGCGCCAAGTAAGTCAGCAAAAGGTCATTTTCTGCAAACTTCCCTTTCTCTTCGCCTTCTTTGAGAGTAACCTCAAATCCATCAACAGTTGGAGGCTTAATTTCATAAACATCTCCGGAAAATCCCTTAGTCACAAGAATATCCTGATCAATCTGTTCATTCGTTAAAGCATTCAGAACCTTGAATTTTAAAGAATAAACCTTTTTAGCATCCGGCTTTTTCTCATAGATATAGTGCAGTGTCACCGTATCTTTTGTGACTTTACCAGCCTCTGCTTCTGGTTTTCCAGTGAGAATATAAGTATCTCCGTCTACCGTCAGCTCCTTCTGAGCCTCAGGAGCTTGCCAATCATTGCCAATTTCCTTTCCTGCTTCAGAAATCGTGACATTACTTTTTCCAGGGATTTCTTTCCCATCTACTGTTCGAAAATCAGCTGTCACAGCTCCACCTTCATTTTTGAGAGAGTCCATTTTCTTAGCTGCTTCTTTCCCATCCAGTAAGACAGAAGCAGTGACTGTGCCTACACCAGTAAAATTATATGAAATTGTATAGTCCCCATCTGGAACCTTTTTAGAGAAATCCACCTTACCATCTTTGACGGCTAATTCCTCATTTACATTTTTACCTTTCAAAGTAGCCTTTGTGACTTCGATTCCTGCACCACCAATAGTGATCTTAGCTGTTTGATCTTCTCCTTTGGTTACTTTCACCTTTTCAGTGGCCGTTTCTAAGAACTGTTTAACTACCTCAGCATCTACGACTTTAGGATCTTTACCAGTCATATCGTAGATGTTTGGATGTCCCAACTCTCGCATCTGTTCTAGTGAGCGATTAGAGTTAGTGTCGTTATCAGTAACCTGGTTACGATTAACGACTGACATAAATGTCTTCGCTCTTCCCTTAGCCCATTCTGCGAAAGACTTATCCATTTCTTCTACTTTGCCCTTCAGGACTGTTAGCCTCAATAATCTTCTTACTCAAACGTAGAGAGTCTTTTAACTTACCAGCATACGAACTAGAACCATCGTAAACATGGTCTACGGTAAGCGGAGCTACAGTACTTTCAGTCTTAGTATTAGTAGGCGCTTGAGCTTTAAAATTCAGCTCGTTGCTCCCTGTTTTATCTACTCCATTTTCTACTGTATTCTCAGTAGTTTTTACTTCTGGATTAAATTCCGGTTGTTTGGGATCCGTAGCATCTGGATTAGGATTTTTGATCTTAGGAGCGTCTTTCTTGACTTTCTCGATTGCGATTTTAGTCTTTTCCAAATCCTTGAATTTATCAGACTTATTAAGCTCTGGCTTTCGATCATCAGACTTCGAGGATTCGGTACTCTTCTGATCAGTTTTTGCGGTCACAGCTGACTTATCCGAAGAATTATTTTTAGATTCATCTGCTTTAACCATTCCCAAACCAACTGTAGCAATTACAATTAGCCCTAGTGCTACAGAGCATAGATTTTTACCATACTTTCTATAGCTGAATGTATTTTTCATAGTGTCACCTTTCTATTGATTAAATTCTAGTTTTAGCATCTTTCGACATATAATTAAGGAGCTCTCGCCCTAAAACGTACAATTTTCATTTCTTCCTCTTTCCAATTAAAAAGCCACCAAGAAACCTTGATGACTTTAGCCAAATTAATTTACTTCAGATTTTCGTTTGATTCGCAACAAAGTTAAAAGTGAAATAGTTACTACACCAAACAGCCCAAGGCTTGAAAGTTCTTCACCTGTTTTAGGCAAGCCAGTTGATCCAGACACAGCAGGAGCTTGATAAACCGGATTAGTAACTTTCGTTGTCTGATTATTTGCTTGTCTTTGCACATACTTCACAATCTTGCCATTTTGAACCACTGCAACCGGATTTCCTCCAGCTTGCTCAATACGTGCCTTTTGGGCAGCTAGTTTTTCTTGATGCTCCGCTTCTAGCTTTGCCTCCAGATATGTACGATAAGCAGATACCAACTCTTTGTGAGCTGCAACTACTTTGCTTTGAACTGCTTTTGCACCTTCTAGTTTGGCTTGTGCTACTTCAAGCGCTGATTTCTTTTCATTCAGTACTTCTTGAGCACTCGCAAGGGCTGTTTTTGCCTTTTCTAAAATTTCAGGTGCATTCTGCAAGATTTCTACCCGTTCTTTTGATGCTTTCAAGTCCTTTTGAGCTTTTTCGAGTGCTTTTTGATGATTAGTAACGACTTCTTTCGTTCTAACAAGCTCAGCTTGTTTCCTTGCCAATACTGTTTTTTCAGCCATTAGAGCTTCATTCAATGTTTCCCGTTCAGCTTGTTTTTCGGCCAACTTTTCTTTTGCTGCCTCAAGTACTTTCCTTTTAGCCTGAACATCCGCATTCAGTTGAGCCAACCCTGCTTGAGCATTTTTATTTTCTGAGTCAGCTTTTGTCAGTTCTGCTTCTGCCTGAGCTAATTTTAATTCCGCTTCAGGTGTTTTTAAGGCTGTGTTTTGAATAGCAGCACGCTGAGCTACTGCTTTTTCAGCAAAAGATTTTGCCTCTTCGTAGGTTGTCTGGGCTTGTGCCTTTTTAGCTTGTGTTGCCTCATTAGCACCCTTTGCAGCAGTAAAGCTTGTCTGTGCTTGTGCTAGAGACTTTTGAGCAGCTTTAATTTGATCCTCGATGCTAGGCACGTTGTTCTTAGTGTCAACTTTAACATCCTGATGCAGACGATTTTTCAGCAAATCAATCGTTTTGGCATCGGTACCCACATAGTGCATAGCCATTAACCCACGATCTAGCTTCCGGGTTGCTACACCAATATACTGCAACACTACTGACTCACGATCCAGACCTGCAAAGTTTAGGGCATGACCCCAATCAGCATGCTTATCGTAAAACATCATCATAACCAGATTATTGTAAGCTTGTTGTTTCAGATCAGCTAGTGTCACTACATCACTCGGGCTTTGATACCCAATATTCTCCGAGAGCAAACCTTGGTTCCCTTGAACCAGTCCGACTTCTTTAGCGGCAGTATTTAAAGCATCCTGATCATGTCCGTATTGATTAGTAGACAGCTGAGTCGCTTTCTGAGCAACCTTTTGCATATCTCGATTGACCAGGACTGGAATATCATCCGTCCCCATCAACCGACGGAAATCATTGATCAGTTGTGTATTAAATGCAGCCAATGCTTCCTGAACCTCGGATGATAAATTATTGACATCGGAAATCAGCACCTTCTTATCAGCTTCGCTTGGTTTAAATGGAGAAGCTGGATTGCTATAATAAGTCTTACCTCCATCAGGCGAGCCAAAGCCAGCAGCAATCATGCCTTTCTTGGCAATTTGTTGCAGTTTGTTTGAGTTTTCTTCTGTGGGATTGTTGAAGTAGGCTTTTAAAGCTTCAGCATATCCATCAGGATAGGTGATAGAGCCAGTTTTCAAGCTATCCAGCAGACTTTGAGCCTTAGATAGCTTCTCTTTAGCAGCTTGATACTGAGCTTCAGTTTGATCCGCCTGTGCAGTTGCCTGAGCTAATGTCTGTTCTTTCGTCAGCTTATCTGCTTCTGTAGCTCTTACCTCGCTTTCAGCACGTTCCAATTCGGAAACACGTCGAGCATCAGCTTGTTTGGCAGTCGTTAATTCTGTTTGAGCCTGTGAAACTGCCTCTTTGCTGGCTTCTAAGTTACGTTTAGCAGTTTCAGCTTTGGCAACAACGTCTGCAACTCCTGTTCCATCAAGAATAGCCTGCTTTTCAGCTACGACCTGCTCTGCATCTGTCACTTCTCCCTCTTTGTTAGCCAGCTTGCTTGTAGCTTCGGTAACTTTCGCTTCCTGACCAGTCACACTTTTTTCAGCTTGTTTTTGTGTAGCTTCCGCAGTTTTCAAATCATCTTGAGCTTGCTTCTGAGCACCCTCTTTTGCGGCTACACTATCTTTTGCCTGCTGGATATTTTCAGGAGTAGCTTCCTTAACGGCTTCCTCTGCCTGAGTAACCGCTTCTTTGATTTCCTTGACTGTGTTTTCAGCAGAAGTCACCTCTGCCTGAGCTGCATTTGTGATTTCCTCTTGGAATTTAACAGCTGAGTCCGCCTTATCAACTTGCGCTTGTGAGATAGCCACATCAGTAGCAGTTACTTCGGAATGTTTTTCAACTGCCTTCTGTTCACTAGCTGATATTGGCTCTAAAGGTTTCACCTCTTCCGCAAGGGCTTGATTAGCTACACTAACAGCTCCTGTTAAAATTGCACCAGCTAATACAACTTTCTTAACTTCATTCATGATTTCCATTTTGTTCTCCTTTTTGATAATTACTTAAAATATTGCTTGTGTGAATAGTCTTCTAGTTCTCGTGAAATATCACCGGACACTCGCATCAATGCAAAAGTCACATAGACCAGAATAACCGATACTAGAAGAATAACTGAAAATATTAGTTGGACAATACTCATTTCTTCTCCTTTTCATAACATCACCTATCTGCTTTCAGCAACAAAGAAGCATTTCCTTGCTCCCTAAAACAGATAGATGAGGACTCTATCTGTTAAGTTTTAACGATAGGTCGATGATAGCCTTTACCAGTTAGCTGCAAGATTGTTTTATTTCCCTGTTTGATTCGTCTAGCAACTAAAACATCACCACGTTTGATTGTCCGGATTTCATTATAAATTTTTGAGTATTCCGCAACCATTTCAACTGGTTGAAGTTTTCCTGCCACATAACCTTTTTTAGGAATTAAACCATGCTTACTGGTTAACTTAACTTCTTCACCACTTACGAGGCGTGCAGTTGCATCACCTTGTAAACCTAGTCGTCTTAAATCAGTGAGTGTGACCTCACTAGTTGATTTTATTTGATCCATCTTGTCCTCCTTTATTTGAATCAAAGGCTGATTTACAGCCATGCCGAGTTGATGCCGTAGCATCTCTACTGTGTTTTTTGCGCACGATTTATAGTTTAGGAATCGCAAACTCTTTCGTCTTACGGGACAAGTCAACCGTGACTTTCCATGATGCAGTCAGCACTAGATATACTTTCTAGTTACACACCGCCCCTATTCTTCTTTTTATGCCTAGACTGCGCTAATCGGGACAGTGGGGGTATTCAATTTTCAAAGAACATAAGTAGTTTAACGACTTGCTCAGGTCAATATGAGTTCAACTCTACTAAATTTATTCCGATTCGGATCTTTCTTCATCATCCAGCAAAGAAGCAGTATCAGCTTCCTTTATAATTTCTCCAATAGCACAACCAAAGAAGCAATAATAAACAGATGACGAATATAATCATTAACCCTAGCTTAAACAATCCCATAAAATTAACTCTCTTTCTTTTAACATGTTGTTGTGTCCTTAGACAACTCAGCTAGATATTTATTCAGTTTCATCTCTGATAGTTTGTCTGGATAATAACGTGCAATCAGACTAGGACACTCATCAGGGAATTTTCTAGCGTACTCACTTTGTCCTGATACCTCCATAAAGCCCTGTTCTTTTTCGATGAGTAGAACCATTTTCCAAAAACGAATCATCATTTTGTAAAAGTATGCTGGGACATTCTGGATTGGTTTTCCTTCAGCCTCTCCTGTTTTGATTTTGAAAATCAATTTATCAAGCTCACGTTCAAGATCCTGTAGCCAAACCTCTCCATAAATTTCCTGATCAGCTAAGAGGTTGTTGTAATTTTTCTCAACTTGACGTTTTGCTTGATAGATTTTATTTTCAAGAATTTTTGCATCTTTTCCAAATAAACTGAGTTTCTGAACTAGTTTAGGAGAAAGAAAACCATGTTGCCCCATTTTAAATGCTTCAGAAATTGATAAACCAGATAAAGATGACTCGCCCTCGTATCGATTAGTATCGTATGAGGACTCTGTCTGACTCCTCTCTGTATTTATTCCGTCCGCTTCGTGGACGTTTTGAAGTCCATTTTGCGGACGTCCATTTTTGATACTTTCGCTATTACCAATGCTTTGGGGTACTTTTTCATAGAGAACTTTACCAAAAGCATTAACCCTCTTCAGTAACTCACCATCAGCTGAATAGTGCTCCACTATTTCTAAATTAGCATCTACTAGCTGAAGATAAAGTCTATTTGGTTTATTGAGTCCCTGCCTAACTTCCCGTAAGAGACCATGTTCTTGCAGTTCTTTCTTGATCTTAGTAACCTTCATCTTTCCCTTATCAAGTAGTAACATCAAGTCAGAAACTGTAAAAATTAGAAAGACCGCTCCGTTTTCATCAACGTAATCTCTATTCCCCTTCTGGAATGAACTGATACTTAATTTACAACGATTATAGAGAGCCCCATAAGCTAACTTGGCATCAGATGAAAGACTCGTGTAGGAACTAGTCAATTTGACATAGCCGTTCTCATTGTGTTGAATACGAGTGAAAAAGATTTCTGGAATTTGATAAAAAGTTAAAGTAGCTAGTTGATCAATCGTGATATCTGCCATTAGTATCCTCCTACAACTTGTAACCTCAAGCCACCAGCTTCAGGAAAATAAACAAGATGAGTTTGCTCTAACTCTTCAATAGCTGCAATAGCTGCAATAGCACGGCTTCTAGTCCATCCCATTGTATTCATCAAATCTAAAATCATTACGTCTCTAGTCAACCTTGAGACCTTTGTTTGGTGATGTTTCATAAGTAATCCTTTCTTTTTGAACAGTTGACAGTCCTTTATCTAGTTTTACAACTTAGACGATCATTTTTTAGTCTTTCGTCATTAGAAATCAGATAATCATAGAATTCAATAATCGTATCTGTAACTTCTTTTGGTATAGCCATCCATAACTCACCATCTTTTTCATTGATAAGAGTATCTTTTTTTGTTAATTCTTGTAATTTCCGATTATTTCTGAGGGTTTCACAGGCACAGTAGTATAAGATGTTTTTATAGAACTGCTGTCCATTTTTAAAATAATCATCAAACATTGATGTCCCAAATTCCGTCTTGAAAGGTGTTGAGGGACTGCCGAAAATAATGGCCGTCAATTCATATGATTTAGTTTTTACTAATTCATATGAATTGGTGTTTTTTAAAAAATACTCTGATATATTCATTTGCTTAATTAACCCCTCTATTCCTCATTCTGTAAGTATTTATTGAATAATCTCCAAGCTTTAAATGGGTTTTGTCTAGAATGATTTTCAAAAAATACGATATAATAACAACCTTTATTCAAGACTTTTTCAAAATCATTTTTTGATACAGATAAACCGAAATCTTCACGATCACCAAGACTAAGTAAAAAATACTTTCCCCAGCGTTTTTTTACTGGGACACTCCTAAACATCAATTCATTAAGTTCTAGTGATTCTTTTGAATAATCAAAGCTATAAATATAGCATGCCACCAATACTTTCTTGCCAAACATTCCTTATTTCCTTTCAGACATATTCCATCAATTCTGGATTAAACTCTAGAGTCAACCACAAGGCTTCATCCTGAGTCAATTGACTAGATTGACCCCAAGTCCTATCTCTTGCTGTTCTGGAGTACGGATAAGTGCCATGTTTATTTCTAGGCTTTAGTTGATGAATGACATCATCTTTCGTAATCTCCCAGATAACACTAGAAGGTTTATAATAATAGCCATTTCCAAGCCAAACTCTATCAAGGTAATCATATTGAGATACGTTCACATCAGAATTTTCTTCAGGAATAAAATCTACTATATCTTCGCTCTTATCAAGATCTATAACATCAAAAATTTCTAACGTATCAATATTCATAATAATTTCAATATTATCTGACACATATACCTCCCAAAAACACAAAAAAAGCTGTTGACTACTCAACAACTTTTTATTTTTTATCTACCTCAAAACTCTAGACACTTACCTGCCATAAACTTATATTATCTTCACTTTCTTTTTTAAAAGCAACAAATTATTAGAATGAACATCATAATAGCAAAAAGAAATTTATTTTAAGTCTGTTCAGAAACGACTTCTCTTTCTTCACCATTTACAATTACGGCTTGGGAATTGTTTATTAGCATTAAACTGAACTGATTTTTATACATTTCAAAGGTCTTCTGACTACTATCAGTAAAAGGCTCCTCACCATAATGTGGAAGGATATAAAAATTTACTTCACCCAATCCTGCTGTATCAAATAACTCTGTCGCTACCGTCTTGTCGTCCATGAGTTTATTGTAGTCAATATCCTTGGCTGTAATAATAGCCCCTGCTGATTCTCCCACATAAACCAACCCATCTCGTATTTGTTCTTTGATAAGAGGTAGGAGTTGCTTTTTATTTAATTCTTGCAATAAATAAAATGTATTTCCGCCTGAGACATAAAGAATCTTACTTTGGAAAATCTTTGCCTGCGCGATTTCTCGATCACAAGAAGCAATATCCAGAATCTCTATCTCAAAGCCTAAATCTCTGAATGCTTGCTGAGCCTCATCGATATAGGCAGTATAGTCCTCTTTGTTCCCAGCGGTAGGAATAAATAAAACCTTTTTTTCTAAATTCTTTTCCTTTGCATAATCACTAAAAAGATCCTTGACACCAGCAAAATATGAACATAAAAATAATTGTTTCATGATTGTACCTCCATTAGTTTTTAACAATTTTATAAAGGATCCACGATCCCCTTCTTTGACTTGTTACGAGCTCAAAACCTATTGATAACAAGAATCGTTTAAATACTTCTTCTCTTTGAAATTTCGGTAAAAAATAAGATAGCTTGTTATATTCACAAGCTAGTAAGAGCATCCCGTCTGATTTGAGTATCCTTCGAAGCTCTATAAAAGAAGCATCTAGGTCTTGCCAATAAAAATGTGTTTGAAAAGCTGTAATCAAATCAAAACTTTCATCAGAAAAGCCTGTCTCTCTAACGTCTCTTCGTTCAAAATTTAGATTGACCATTCCTATCTGTTTGGCTTGAGCTATTGCAGTATCTGAAATATCGATTCCAGTTACAGTACTTCGCGGAAAGGTTTCTTTCAGTAGAATGGTTGAACGACCATTTTCAACTCCTACATCTAAGATTACAGGGTAAAATGTCCTATCCAGATGACGAATTGCCCATACAAACATGGGGATATAGGCTCGATTCCACAATTTCATCATTCATTTTCCTAGAAAACCTGAAGGGTTCTTTGATTGCTGAATCAAAGAATGAAACATGAGTAATAAAAGTATGATAGAAATGATAATTATTATATGAAGCACTCTTCAATCCTCCACTTCTGGATAGCTACATTATACCATTTTTAGAGAGATTACAGCTAAATCAATCAACAAAACACTTGCATCCCAAAAGATAACTTTTGGGATGCAAGTTATTCAAAACGACTGTTTTCTACCTTACAAGGTCTTTCGTTTTTTGGCTTCTTTCGAGAAGGAAATATTCTTAATCTTCTCATAGCGTAAGAAGCGTTGGATGAGGCGCTGGTCGCTTACATCTGGTTTCAAATCAACCACGTAGTCCAACTTGATAAACTTATTGTCAACTGACTGGACAGAGGTCAACTCAAAGCTTTTGCAGGCTGTTTCAAAGATTGCTTCAAAAAGGACTTCATAGTATAATTCAGCTGGAAACTGAATTTGGACATAACGTCTGGTTTGACTAACCGAACTAAATCCCATCTTTTCTTTGATCAAATGCAACTGGAATAAAGTTTCTTCGTCCGCAACCTCTGTCCCCCAACGTTGCAACATCCTTTTGAAACGGATATAAGAATAGGCATACTTACCTAGGTTAAATGCACAACCAAGCAGCCAGATAACAAAGAATATTTCAAACCAAGGCAGACCTAGAAAAGACTCCCAGAGATTAGCCTGGCTCGCTTTTTCGGTCACTTGAGAGGCAACTTGCCCTCCTCCTGTCTGGCTAGCTCTAACGGCTGTCTGAACAGTTCCGCCAGTACTCAGACGAATAAAGCCAGAACCGAACTGGGGACGGAATGGGAACAGAAAACTCAGCAAGATTAAAAACCAGATAAAATACTTGACCTTGACTGAAATTTTGGTCTTAAGAGCTACAAAAGCAGGCTCAGCAGCAGAACCAAGATCGACGTTGATAGACTGGTTAAGAGGAAAGACAAAAGGAACTGTTTCATGGCTGCTACCTCATCTTACTCTTTCTGATTCAGTAAATTGCGTAGCTCATCCAGCTCATTTTCTGAAAAAGAATTGGACGAAAAGAGAGTCTTGACAAAGCCACCCATGGAATGTCCGCTATAGCGCTTCAAAAAGTCTGACGTTTCTACCTCTAGGTACTCATCTTCTGAAATTAAGGCCGTGTACTGCCTTTCACGCCCCTTTCGAACACTTTCTAAGAAACCCTTTTCCGTCAAGCGAGCTAAGACTGTCAACAAGGTCTGAGGCTTCCAATGGTTATCTTCACCCAGCTTTTCCATAATTTGAGCAGAAGTCGTTGGACTTGGCAAATGCCAAATAATCTTTAAGATGGCAAATTCACCATCTGGTAAACGTTTAATTGAATGATTCATTATATTTCCATACTTTCTAAAGTCTTCTTCTAATTTTATTCTACATATGTCTAATAAAAAAGTCAATCATTATGTAAAAAAAGAGCTGGAAATCGCTATTTCCCGCTCCTTTTTAGAAAAATAAACTCAGCAGAGTCAACATTGCCAAACCACCCTGCTTGAACAGGATTTTTGGGTCACTGGTAACTGCACCGTAAGCCGCTACCAAGATGATATAAACCATAAAAATTCCCAGCCAAACTGGATTAGGCTGCACAAAGGTCGCAATTAAAACCAAAATCCCCAGCAGACCATTATAAACTCCTTGGTTTTTGAAAAGGGTATTGACCGACTTTTGCTCCAACTCCTCTTGAGACATACCAAAGACCCGTGCTGTCGTAGCTGAAGTCGTTGCGATGGTCTCTAAGTACATAATATAGAAAAATTCCAAGGCAACCAAACTTGCCAAAATCAGTGTAAAAATAGACATTTCCTTCTCCTTATAGAAATCTATGACGGATCAAGTATAACATAGAGCAAGAAAAAGCGCTAAAATTTGGTTCCAATAAAATGGACAAAGTGTATTAAAATGCTCTAAACTGCATTTTTAAAATAGGCGTAGCAAAATTCAGCATTTTCCGACTAGATATGATACAATCTTTTTGAAAAATGGAGGTAAATTATGTTAACCTATGATTTAATTGTCATCGGCTTTGGTAAGGCCGGTAAAACATTGGCAGCCAAAATGGCGTCCCAAGGAAAAAAAGTTGCTTTGATTGAGCGAAGCAAGGCTATGTATGGGGGAACCTGTATCAATATCGCCTGTATCCCAACCAAGACCCTGCTTGTCGCAGCTGAAAAAGGCCTGGCTTTCGACCAAGTCATGGCTGAAAAGAACGCTGTAACCAGCCGTCTCAACGGGAAGAACTACGCAGCAATCAGTGGCGCTGGCGTCGACATCATTGATGCAGAAGCTCATTTCCTTTCAAATAAGGTCATCGAAATCACAGCTGGCGATGAAAAAGAGGAACTGACTGCTGAGACTATTGTCATCAATACTGGTGCTGTTTCCAACGTCCTACCAATTCCAGGACTGACTGAAACCGAGCACGTCTATGACTCAACTGGCATCCAAAATCTGAAAGAACTTCCTAAACGCTTGGGAGTCCTGGGTGGTGGTAACATCGGCCTAGAATTCGCTGGACTCTACAACAAATTGGGCAGTCAGGTGACTGTGCTAGATGCTGCTCCGCTCTTTCTCCCTCGAGTAGAGCCTTCTATCGCTGCTCTAGCTAAGCAATACATGGAAGAAGACGGAATCCAGCTCCTGCAAAATGTACAAACCAAGCAGATTAAAAATGATGGTGATGAAGTTGTGGTTGTGACAGAGGATGGAGAATTCCGCTTTGATGCCCTGCTCTATGCTACTGGCCGTAAGCCGAATGTTGAGCCACTGCAGTTGGAAAATACAGATATCGAGCTGACAGAGCGCGGCGCTATTAAGGTCAATAAACACTTGGAAACATCTGTACCTGGAGTTTTTGCAGCGGGTGATGTCAATGGCGGTCTGCAGTTCACTTATATCTCACTGGATGACTTCCGTATCCTTTATAGCTATCTGGCTGGTGACGGAAGCTACACACTGGAAGACCGTAAAAACGTCCCTACCAGCATGTTCATCACACCGCCTTTGGCTCAAATCGGATTGACCGAAAAGGAAGCCAAAGAGCAAGGACTGCCGATTGCAGTTAAGGAGATTCCAGTCGCAGCAATGCCTCGCGGACATGTCAATGCTGACTTACGCGGTGCCTTCAAGGCCGTTGTCAACACAGAGACCAAGGAAATTGTTGGGGCAACAATCTTCTCAGCAGGGGCTCAGGAAATTATCAATATCCTGACTGTAGCCATGGATAATAAGATTCCTTATACCTACTTGAGCAAGCAAATCTTCACCCACCCAACGCTGGCTGAAAACCTCAATGATTTATTTGCTATCTAATGTTAAGCCCCTGATGGGGCTTTTACAATACCTACAAAAATTTAATTACATTTCAACCTATTTTTGTGATACAATAATCCTAGTTTATTTTAAAAGATTGAGGGAAATTATGTCTGAACTGTATGATATTACGATTGTCGGCGGCGGTCCAGTTGGCCTATTCGCAGCTTTTTACGCTCATTTGCGCCAAGCCAAGGTGAAAATCATTGATTCTCTGCCTCAGCTGGGCGGTCAGCCGGCCATTCTCTACCCAGAGAAGAAGATTCTGGATGTGCCGGGCTTTACTAATTTGACTGGCGAAGAATTGACTCAGCGTCTGATTGAGCAGCTGGAAACTTTCCAGACTGAGATTTGCCTCAATGAAACAGTGCTGGATATCGTCAAATCTGATGATGGCTTCACCATTACGACTTCTAAAGCCCAGCATCAGACCAAAACCATTATTATCGCCATGGGAGGCGGCGCCTTCAAACCGAGGGCCTTGGAGCTAGACGATGCTGAAGCCTACAGCAACCTCCACTATCACGTTTCAAACATCAGCCAGTACGCTGGCAAAAAGGTTGTTGTTCTGGGTGGCGGCGACTCGGCTGTTGACTGGGCGCTAGCTTTTGAAAAGATTGCAGAAACCAGTCTGGTTCATCGTCGGGACAACTTTCGGGCTTTAGAGCATAGTGTGGAAGAACTCAAGGCTTCTAGCGTTGAAATTAAGACACCGTTTGTTCCTAGTCGCTTGGTCGGCGAAAACGGCAAGATAACCCACTTGGAAATCATTAAAGTCAAAGGAGAAGAAAGCCAGCTTCTGCCTCTGGATCATCTCTTTGTTAACTACGGTTTTAAATCTTCTGTCGGCAATCTCAAAGATTGGGGCTTGGAGCTCAACCGTCACAAGATTTTGGTCAACAGCAAGCAGGAAACTTCCGTACCAGGTATCTATGCAGCCGGAGACTGCTGTAGCTACGAGGGGAAAATTGACCTAATTGCGACTGGGCACGGTGAGGCACCTACTGCTGTCAACAATGCCATTAACCATATTTATCCTGATCAAAAAGTCCAACCCAAACATTCTACAAGCCTATAAAAAACAGCTGCCGAGCTTAAGCTCAGCAGCTTTTATAATTCATCTGCGATTTTATTGATCTTTCTCAAGCGATGATTGACACCGCTCTTAGTTAGAGGCCGGCTCAGACTATCAGCTAGCTGCTGGATCGAATAGTCCGGATGCTGGATACGAAGTTGAGCAACCTCCTGCAGGTCTACAGGTAAACTCTCAATGCCGATATTATCGCTGATTTTGGCAATATTGTTGATGGTTTTCATACTGGCTGTGACCGTGCGAGCGATGTTCGCTGTCTCCGCATTATTGGCGCGATTGAGGTCATTGCGCGCTTCCCGCATGAGCTTAAGAGATTCAAACTCAGCCATGGCTTCCATAGCACCGATGACAATGAGAAAATCCATGATGTCCTCAGCTCTCTGCAGATAAGTAACAGCCCCCTTCTTGCGCTCAATGGTCTTGGCATCCAGCAGAAAACGCCGCATCAAGGCAGCCAAGTCCTCAGCATGATCCAGATAAACGGACAGTATTTCCAGCTGGTACTTGCCCGAGTCTGGCTCCCGCATACTACCACTAGCAAGAAAGGCTCCCCTCAGATAGGAGCGACTGGCTTCGTCATCTGACAGAATAGCCTTGTCAATCCCTGCCTCGATACCAAAAAAGGAGTCAGCCAAGTGCAGATCAGAAAGGATTTCTTCAACTTTCTGATCCAGAAATACTGTATAAACGCGATTCTTGCGCAGATTGGTCTTCTGATGGTGGCGAATTTCTGACTTGACCTGATAAAGCTCCAACAACAGCTCATAGAGATGGCGGGCAATCTTAGCATTTTCTGTTGAAATGGATAAGGTAAGGCCAGACGAAGAAATTCCCAAGCTACCAGCCATCTTGATGATGGCAGCCAACTCGTTTTTGTCTTTTACAGATAAGCTTAAAAGCTCTTCTTTTACCTTCACTGTAAAACTCATTTGCGCACCTGTATAATCTGCATCAATTCGTCAACAAGCAACTCTCCGTCATGGAAAGCTCCGCCATTTTCCAAACGAAGAAAATTCGAGGAAATGACTCGTGGAACTTGCTCCTGCAGCCCTCGAAAATTATGATCAACCTGAACTAAATATTCATCAAATTTATTGCTATTCATATACTCGCGCGGGACCGGTTCTATATTGACCAAGACAGTATCAATGAACTTTTTGCCCAGATGACGATGCAAGACTTGAACATGGTCGCTGTCTGAAAAGTGCTCGGTTTCGCCGCGTTGAGTCATAATGTTGCAGACATAGGCCACTTCTGCCTTGGTCTCTAAGAGGGCTTGACCAATTTCCTCAATCACGAGATTTGGCAAGATGGAGGTGAAAAGGGAACCCGGCCCCAGTACCACCATGTCGCTATCCAAAATACTCTGGACCACCTTTCTACTGGCAACAGGCTTTTCATCATCATAGGTATTGGTCACATAGACCCGCTCAATCATACCAGCCTTACTAGCTAGATTGCTCTCACCGACAACTTCCGTTCCATCTGTAAACACAGCATGCAAAGTCAGCGGAGTGTCGCTTGAGGGGTAGATTTTACCTGTTGTATGGAAAAACTTGGTCAGAAGCTGCATGGCGTTATAGGTAGAGCCCTGCATTTCGGAAATGCCTGCAATAATCAGGTTCCCCAGAGGATGACCTGCCAAAACACCGTCTCCTTCGGCAAAGCGATACTGGAAGACCTTCTCATAAAACTTTGGCATGTCAGACATGGCTACTAAAACATTTCGCAAATCACCCGGAGGAGTCAGCTGTTGGATATTTTTCCGCAGCTCTCCAGAACTGCCGCCGTCATCTGCTACTGTGACAATGGCTGTGATTTCCACTTCTTTTTTCCGCAGACTGTCCAAGATAACTGAGATTCCTGTGCCGCCACCAATGACTGTGATTCTTGGTTTTCTCATGAGCGGTTCACCGTTTCCTTCCGACGATTTTTGTCGCGATGGCTGGCATTGACTGGCCAGTTTTTTGCTAAATCATCCGCCAAACGTTGCGCAAAGGCTACGCTACGGTGCTGTCCGCCCGTGCAGCCGACCGCGATGGTCAGTACGGACTTGCCTTCCTTTTGATAGCCCGGCAAAATCGGCTCAATCAGACCCAGTAAATGCTGGTAAAATTCTTCAGACTCCGCATGGTTCATGACATAGTCAAAGACATCCTTGTCCAATCCTGTTTGATTACGCAGCTCAGGTTTATAGTAGGGATTTGGCAGGAAACGCACATCAAAGACCAAGTCTGCATCCAGAGGCAAGCCGTATTTGAAACCAAAACTCATAACCTCAATGCGGAAACTGTGCATTTCATCTTGATTGGAAAACTGTTCAGAAATCGTTTTTCTAAGCTCCCGTGGCGTCAAATCCGTTGTATCAACGACATTTTGACTGAGGTTCTTCAGAGGCGCCAAGAGTTCACGCTCCAGCTTTATTCCATCTAAAATCCGCCCGTCAGCTGCCAAGGGATGACTTCGTCGGGTTTCTTTATAGCGAGCCACCAATTCCTTATCAGCCGCATCCAAAAATAGAATTTTAAAATCAATTTCCGTACTTCTTTCCAGCTCATCCAGAATATCCTGAATCTCCAAAAAGAAGGAACGACTCCGCATATCAACAACCAGAGCCAGTTTGTCATTGTCAGTGGTTCCTTCGACCAGCTGCAAAAACTTTGGTACTAGAGTCGGTGGCATATTATCAATGGTAAAATAGCCCAAATCCTCAAAAGACTGGATAGCAACTGTCTTTCCAGCACCGCTCATTCCTGTCACAATCACTAATTGAATCTTGTGTTCAGCCATTCTTTCTCCCTTCGTCTAACATTTTATTTCTAAAAAGGGATGGGAAACTTCCCAGCCCCAAGCATTTATTACACAATCTCGGCAATGACTTCAATTTCGATTTTAACATCACGAGGTAAGCGAGCCACTTCTACTGCCGAACGAGCTGGAAACTCGCTCTTAAAGGCTGTTTTGTAGACTTCATTAAATGGAACAAAATCATTGATATCACTTAGGAAGCAGGTTGCCTTGACCACATGGTCAAAATCTGTTCCAGCTGCTTCTAAAATGGCTCCTACATTTTTCAAAACCTGCTGAGTCTGCTCTTCAATCGTTGCACCTACAATTTCTCCTGTCTCTGGTGACAAAGGAATCTGACCACTTGCAAATAAAAGGTTGCCAACGATTTTTCCTTGGACGTATGGTCCGATTGCTGCTGGTGCTTTATCTGTTTGTACTATTTTTGCCATTGTATTCTCCTCATTTCTTTTATCTTACTTATTATATCATAAAGTCAAAAGACTGACTATTCTTGTCCCCCTTCCCATTGACTTTTAGGCGATTTTTCATTATGATAGTAAATGCATAATTCAAAACACTTGTTTTGGACTGGTTCGCAAACTTCCCAGTATAAAAAACTAAGTACCCTTATATTCTAAAGTAATGTAATTGCGCATAGTTTTTTCTGGTGTCCTGCCGCTTTGGCAGAACTAACTGAGAGGTTGAGACGGAGGTTTCAGCCTTATTTTATTTCTCAAAAGGAGGACCTATGAAAAGAAAAGTTATTATTGACTGCGATCCTGGCATAGACGACAGCCTAGCCCTGCTCTATGCCCTGCAACACCCTGACTTAGAGGTCATGGCTTTGACCATAGTTGCTGGAAATGTCCCAGTGGAACTTGGTCTTGAAAATGCCTTTAAAATCCTAGAAAGGCTGAATCGGCTAGATATTCCAGTTTATGTAGGAGCCGACAAGCCATTGGTTCGTGACTTCGTCTCTGCTCAGGACACCCACGGCATGGATGGATTGGGGGAAAGCGGGATAACAAGAAGCAGTTCCACCCAAGCCCAGCCACAAGCTGCTTATGACTTTCTGGCAGACTACTTCCAAACCAATAAGAATACTTCTATCATCGCACTAGGACCTTTGACCAATATTGCCTTGGCTCTTAGGAAAAATCCTAACCTTGGGCAACATCTAGACCGATTTGTCAGCATGGGAGGCAGCTACAAATCGCATGGCAACTGCTCACCCGTAGCGGAGTACAACTACTGGTGCGATCCACATGCAGCCCAAGAAACCTACGAAAAACTTGAAAAAAAGATTGAAATGGTCGGTCTAGATGTCACTCGAAAGATTGTCTTGACGCCTAATCTATTGGAATATATGCGTTTTATCAATCCTGAAGTCGCTGACTTTGTCGGAAAAATCACTCGTTTTTACTGGGATTTTCATTGGGAGTATGAGCATATCATCGGCTGTGTCATCAACGATCCGTTGGCTGTTGCCCATTTCCTGCATGAAGACCTTTGTCAAGGCTTTGACTCCTTCGTAGACCTCGCAACGGAAGGCATTGCCGTGGGACAAACGCTAGTTGATGCCTATAATTTTTATGGTAAGGAAGTCAATGCCAAGGTACTGACCCAAGTAAACACCCACCTCTTCTTTCAGGATTTTCTCTCCGTGATACTCAACATTTCAAAGGAAATCATCTGCCAAGATATAGAAACTTTAAATTTAGGATAAGATTATGAAAAAAACATCACCATTTACCATTACATTTACAGCTATCTGCATCGCTCTAAACTATGTTGGTGCCAACATCGCACTTTTTCTAAAACTTCCTGTTTATTTGGATACGTTTGGAACGATATTAGCCAGCCTTGTTTTAGGACCTATTTTCGGAGTAGGAACTGCGGTTGCCAGTGCTCTTATTAGCGCTTTTACAACAGACATTTCTGCTATTTATTTCTCTCCAGTAGCCATTCTTTTGGCTCTGCTCGTCTCAGTCTTTTTCACTTCTGATTCAAAACCAAGACTAAATCTTCTCTGGAAAACATTTCTAGTTTCCCTGCCAGCTACTGCTTTGGCCTCTCTGATTACCGTCATTGTCTTCAAAGGAATTACCCCAAGCGGCTCTAGTATTATCGTTCAGGGTTTACACGGTTTAGGCTTAGATTTGGTCACCAGCACCATCATCGTCCAAGCTCTAACCGACTATGCAGACCGACTCATCGTTATTGGGGTCAGTCTCGTCTTCATCCCACAACTCAAAAAAGTCATCCCAAGAATCTTTGCAAAATCCAGCAATGCATAAATCAAAAGAACTACTCAGAAAATATAATTTCGAGTAGTTCTTTTGATTTTAACATTTGTTTTTTATAAGTCTTTAAGATTAAGTTTAAAAAAGGAATAGGCAGACCCTTCTAGAGTCCAATCCTACTCCCAAGCTACATTTGAGATTAATTTCGTCCTTTGAGAACAGCCTCAATGATAGCCATTCTGACAAAGACGCCATTTGTCATTTGTTCTACAATCCGAGATTTTGGAGCTTCAACCAAATGGTCCGCAATTTCTACATCGCGATTGACAGGCGCTGGGTGCATCAGGATAGCGGTATCCTTCATACGATCATAGCGCTCTTGCGTCAACCCATGAAGTTTATGATAATTTTCCTTAGAGAAAATAGAGTTGTAGTCATGGCGCTCATGCTGCACACGAAGGAACATCATCACGTCCACTTGGTCAATCACTTCATCAATGGTTACGAACTTACCATAATCAGCAAATTCCGCACTTCTCCACTCATCTGGACCAGCAAAGAAGAGCTCAGCGCCAAGACGTTTCAAGATTTGCATATTAGACTTGGCTACACGTGAGTGATCAAGGTCACCAGCGATAGCTACTTTCAAACCATCGAAATGACCGAATTCTTGGTAAATTGTCATCAAGTCAAGTAAACTTTGGCTTGGGTGCTGACCAGAACCATCACCACCATTTACGATGGAAGTTGTAATCGTTGGGCTCTCGACCAATTCTTTATAGTAGTCCACCTCGGGGTGACGGATAACACAGACATCAACACCGAGAGCTGACATAGTCAAAATCGTGTCATACAAGGTTTCTCCCTTATTGACTGAGCTTGTCTTGACATCAAAGTCAAGCAGGTCACACCCAAGTTTTAATTCAGCTACTTCAAAAGCCTTGTGAGTCCGAGTCGAAGGTTCAAAGAAAAGATTCGAAATGATATGCTGCTCATCATACTGGACCTTTGCGCCGTTTTTAAATTCAATTCCACGCTTGATCAAAGCCATTACTTCTTCGTTCGTAAGGTGTTCCATAGATACAAGATTTTTAAGTGCGATTTGATTTGATGACATGATGTTATACTCCTTTTATATTAAAAACTTTGGACAAATGTAGCAATCTCGTCAGCCTAATTTTTAGGTTCTGGCAGGATGAGGTAGAGAGCAATTCCCAGAACAGTTGATAGAGCAACCCCTGAAATTTGCAAACCTGATAGTTGCAGGGTCAGACCACCGATACCAGATACCAGAATGACACTGGCAATCAGCAGGTTCTTTTTGTTGTCAAAATTGGTTTGCGCTTCAATCAGAATTTTCAAACCGCTGGAAGCAATTACTCCGAAGAGGGCGATGGAAATGCCTCCCAAAACTGGACTTGGAATCGATTGGAGCAGGGCAGACACTTTTCCGACAAAACTCATGATAATCGCCAATACAGCAGCACCAGCAATTACATAAACACTGTAGATTTTATTGAGCGCCATCACCCCGATATTTTCACCGTAGCTAGTCACTGGCGGAGCACCAAAGATACCCGCGATAACCTGTGCCAGACCATCTCCAGCTAAAGTCTTATCCAAACCAGGCTCTTTAAAGAAATCTTTGCCTGTTAAGCTGTTCAGTACCATTACATGCCCAAAGTGCTCTGTCATCGTTACAAAGGCAATCGGTGCCATTGTTAGGATTGCACTTGGATACAATTTAAAATCATAATCTATAAACGGAAGATTCATCGGCGGAACATGGAACCAAGAAGCTTTTGTCACGTTAGCAAAAGAGATAATCTCCTGACCTGTCACTGCTCCGACGATCAGAGCGAAGATATAGCCAACAATCAAGCCCAGCAGTACCGGAATAATACCAACGATTTTCTTACCGTAGATGTTAAATAGAATGACACAGAGGAGGGTTACCATCCCGATAGCAAAGTAGGTGATATCGTAAACCTTCTGGTCTCCAACAGTCTTATACATCACATCGCCAACGGCTGTACCCGCTAGACTCAGACCAATCACCATGATGATAGGCCCTACTACTACCGGTGGCAAAATCTTATCAATCCAGGCGTTACCTGCGAATTTCACAATGAGGGCCACGATAAAGTAGACTAGACCACCCGTGATAGCACCTTGCGCAACCGCAGCAATCCCATCTGTTTTCATTAGGATTTGCATGGCAGCGATATAAGCAAAGCTGGAACCCATATAAGCGGGGATTTTGTACTTGGTCACTGTTAAGTGGGCCAGCGTTCCTAAACCACTTGAAAACAGGGCTACCGCTGGGTCAATTCCCACCAGAATCGGAACCAACACCGTTGCACCAAACATGGCGAATAAATGCTGGAATGAAAGTCCTAAGAGTAAACCAGGTTTTGGCATATCATGGACATCGTATTTAACTTCTTGACTCATCTTGTCTCCTCCTCTACGATCAGAACTCGGTCCTGACCATCTTTTTCAGTCATTTCAACAATAATCTCTTCTCGGCGGCTCGTTGGAATATTTTTGCCAACATAGTCTGCTCGAATCGGCAGCTCACGGTGCCCACGGTCCACTAGAACAGCGAGGCTGACACGTGACGGCCGCCCATGACTGACCAGATTATCAATGGCTGCACGGATGGTTCGGCCTGTATAGAGTACATCGTCGACAAGAATCACTTCGCGGTCAGTAATCTCAACTGGAATCACTGTCGTGTCTTCCTTGACCTTGATGTCGTCTCGGAAGGGCTTTGTATCCACTTCACAAACTGGAATCTCAATTTTCTCTAGCTGAGCCAGTCTTTGCTGAATCCGCTTGGCAATGAAAACCCCTCTGGTCTTAATGCCTGCCAAAACGATTTGGCTTAAATCCTTGTTGCGCTCGATGATTTCATAGGTGATCCGCGTGATGGCACGATTCATGGTGATATCATCGACAACTTCCTTTGTCTTCATCTAAACCTCCTAAAAACATTAAAAAAGCCTCCTTTTACAAGGAGACCTCAGAAAATAGAGACAGGTTGAAACAAGACGCACTTGTCACACTCTACCTATCATTTTTACTTTGCTCCTTGCCTATCTCTCTGGATAGAATTAAAGGACTATTTAATTGTTTATAACTATACCACAATTTTAATTCCATTTCAAGAAAAAAATAAACTTTTTTCATGATAAAGCGTCATCTTTTTTCAACAAAATGAGAGTGGGACAGAAATCGGTAATTCGTTAGAATTCGATTTCGTCGTCCCACCTCCGCACAGTTGAGTAGGGCTGTAAAAGCTGATGAAATCAGCGTAGTAGAGCCCACTCAACCACTGCGTTTTGCTCGACGATCCAAAGACAATTGATATGCTAGGACTTTTGTTCCACTCTCATCTTCTATATAACTATCTAAGCTTTCTGCTTCTTTGAAAATAAGATAGATTTGATTCCGTAGAAAATATAACCAAAGACTAGATAAGCCACAAAGATAATCAAGCACATCTTTATGACATAAGGCCAACCGTGCTTATAGACATTAAGGAAAAAGTAGGGAAAGGGTTTATCCTTGGCATTCGGAATATCAATTTTCAAGAAAAAACCGTTAATAAGGGCAAAAATCATGTAAATCAGTGGAACACTTGTCCAAGAAATGGGATCAAACCAACGATACTGCCGAGTTTTATCAAATACAAGAGTATCAAAGAAAAACATGAGAGGCACAATGTAATGGCAAAGGAAATTTTCCAAACGATAAAAATCTGTCGCAATCGGAGCTAGGAGCAAGTGATAGACGACGCAGGTAATCATGATACACATGGTCACGCCGCCCTTCACGCGCAACAGTTTGGGACACTCCCAGTTATTGTCCGTCCACATCCTAAAAACAAGATAGGCGGTAAATAACAGAACCAGAAGATTAGACAAGACCGTGTAGTACATCAGCATTCCCACGCCAAGTTTAGCAATTTCCAGATAGACTCCGACAAAAGCCAAAACCAGAAGAAGAAGGCGATAAGAAAGAATTATTTTTTTATTCATAGCGCTTCTCAGATTTTCTTGACAAATTCTGACTTGAGCTTCATAGCACCAAATCCGTCAATCTTACAGTCAATATTGTGGTCGCCTTCGACGATGCGGATATTTTTCACGCGCGTTCCTTGTTTGAGATCCTTAGGGGCACCTTTGACTTTCAAGTCCTTGATTAAGGTAACTGTATCTCCATCGGCCAACTGGTTCCCGTTCGCATCAATAGCCACCGGACCAGCTTCTCCTGCTGCAACTTCTGCTGGATCCCATTCGTAGGCACATTCTGGGCAAACCAAGAGGACACCGTCTTCATAAACGTATTCTGAGTTACATTTTGGGCAATTTGGCAAATTATTCATTAAATCATTTCTCCTTATAGACGGATAGACATTCAGAAAAAGAACAGAATCTGAATGAGATCCATATTTTACCGTCTTATTATACGATATTTTATCTTATTTGACAAATAAGTCCAGAAAATCATCCTATTTCAAAAAACTTTCTTGACTTTTATGACAAAACAATGTACTATTCTAGTGTATATACAGTAGATAAAAGGAGATTATTATGAAACCAAAATCTAAAAATCAGTTTATGACACTGACCGCTTTTTTGACTGCCCTAGCCATCGTTATCCCACTGGTTATGCCGATCAAGATTGTCATTCCGCCAGCTTCCTTCACTTTAGCCAGCCACGTTGCAATCTTTCTGGCCATGTTCATCTCACCACTCATGACAGTAATTGTCGTTCTCGGCTCTACCATCGGATTTGCCATGTCCGGTCTTCCTTTCATCATCACCCTGAGAGCCCTGTCTCACCTGCTCTTCGGGACTATCGGTGCTCTTTACCTGCAAAAGCATCCTGAAACACTGGATAGTCAGAAAAAGATTTGGATTTTTAATTTCGTCCTGGCCTTGATTCATGCCTTTGGCGAGGTAGTGGTCTGCATTCTCTTTTACACAACGACAGCCTATCCAGCTAATGCCTTCTACATCTTATTCGGTTTGGTTGGATTTGGAACAATCATTCACAGTATGGTTGACTTTGTCATTGCAAAAATTGTCTATCAGGCTCTGAAAAAGATTCGCTAAACCTTGAATCTTCTAGAGATTTGATTTACAATGAAGTTATGACAAAAAAACGAAGAAATGATTTATTAGAGCTTTTAAAAGAAGCTCGACAACCTTTAAATGGACAATTTTTGGCGGAACAATTTCATGTCACTCGTCAGATTATCGTTCAGGATATTGCCCTACTGCGAGCCGATGGCACTCCCATTATCAGTACCAATAGGGGCTATCTCTATAAAGAAAGCAATCAGCCCGCTCATTTTCACAGACTTTTTAAACTCAAACACAAGGCGGACGATATTGAAGCCGAACTTTTGGCCATCGTTGATAATGGTGGACGAGTGCAAAATATCATGATTGAACATCCAGTCTATGGGGAAATCCAGACCTATCTGAAATTGACCTGCCGCCGCGATGTGCAACAATTTTTAGAGCAAATTTCAGAGAGCGATTTTCGTGCCTTATCCGAGCTAACAAATGGAATTCATTACCATTTAATCGAGGCAGATTCTCAGCAGGACTTAGACTATATCGAGGAAGCCTTAGCTACACTGGGCTTTCTGCAAGAATAAGCACAAGGATATTATTCTATATTGAACCAGTTTTGAAGAAAATTCAAGGCTGGTTTTTATATTTTGGATGAACAAGAAACTTTGTCAACTTCCTAGAAATAGGGTAAAATAAGAGAAAGAAATCTGTAGGGGGACAGAATGGCAGAAAAACCTAAATACCAAATCATCATGGATAAAATTATTAGGGACATTGACAAGGGAAGACTTACTAGAGGGCAAAAGGTTCCCTCCGTCCGCAAGCTGGCAGACCGCTACCATTGCAGCAAGGATACTGCCCAGAAGGCTCTGATTGAGCTTCGTTATCAGAAGTACATCTATGCCGTGCCTAAGAGCGGCTACTATGTCTTGGAAAATGACCAAAACAAAAAGGAAGATATTGAGCTTGCTGTGACAGACGACCGCCACCAAGCCTATGAGGACTTTCGCATTTGTGTCAATGAAACGCTGATTGGTCGAGAAAACTATCTTTTCAACTACTACTCTCAGCAAGAAGGACTGGAGGAGCTGCGACAGTCAGTTCAGCGCTTGCTCTTGGACTCCGCAGTCTACACTTCTGCAGACAATCTGATTCTGACTTCCGGTACCCAACAAGCCCTCTACATTCTCTCCCAGATTGATTTCCCCAATGGTAAAGAGACCATTCTGGTTGAGCAGCCCACCTATCATCGGATCAATGATTTACTGCTAAATCAGAAACTGTCTTATGAGACCATTGAACGTAAACCGACTGGGATTGACCTGAAAGAGTTAGAGAGGATTTTTCAGACAAGGCGGATCAAGTTTTTCTATACGATTCCCCGTTTTCACTATCCACTAGGACATTCCTACAGCCGTCAGGAAAAGGAAGAAATCCTTGCCCTTGCTGAACGTTATGATGTCTATATCGTTGAAGACGACTATCTGGCCGACTTTGATAGCAAGCGAGAACTGCCTTTTTACTATCTAGATAATAGTCAGCATGTCCTCTATATCAAGTCTTTTTCTACCAGTCTCTTTCCTGCCCTCCGCATCACGGCCTTGGCTCTACCACCTCAGATTCGAGAAACCTTTCTGTCCTATAAAATAGCGGTTGACTACGACAGCAACCTCATTATGCAAAAGGCTCTCTCCCTTTACATTGACAATCTGATGTTTGAAAAGAATCGTCTAGGCTTACTTAACCGACTGGAAACTGAAAAAAATAAGGCACGATTCCTCTTGGACTCTATTAATTTCCCTCTGCCCCACCAGTTGACAACAGATGGCGTGATTTTTGACCTCCAATCCCTCCCCTCAGTCAGCTCCCTCAAACACAGCAAGCTGCCGCTGGACTTTTTTGAAAGCAGCTACATTCAGACCTGCCCCTACCACTACGCTAAGCTACAGTTTGATGATTTAAAAGAAAATCTGGAAAAATTTAAAGACTATCTAAAAAAAGAGGGGGACAGAAATCGGTAATTCGTTAGAATTTGATTTCGTCGTCCCACCTCCGCACAGTTGAGTAGGGCTGTAAAAACTGATGAAATCAGCGTAGTAGAGCCCACTCAACCACTGCGTCTTGATCGACAATTGAGAGGCTAGGACTTTTGTCCCAGCCTCTTTTCTTTGAATTTCTCCTTGTTTATCAGGCATCCAACATCCCAGCCTGCAGCTGATACATTTTCTTATACGTCCCATTTTGTGCTAGAAGCTCTTCATGGCTACCAGACTCAATGATGCGCCCTTTATCTAAAACGTAGATGCAATTGGCATCCTGAATCGTAGACAGCCGATGGGCAATGGCAATAGTCGTTCTGCCCTGCCGCATTTTCCAGAGAGAATATTGGATCAGCTCCTCAGTTTCCGAATCGATATTGGCAGTGGCTTCGTCCAAAATCAAGATTTTAGGCTTGGTTGCGATGGTTCTGGCAAAGGCCAAAAGCTGTCGTTGGCCACTAGAAAAGGTGGAGCCACGCTCAGTAACCGGACTATCATAGCCCTGAGCTAGCTGGCTGATAAAGTCATGGGCATCGACAAAGCGAGCTGCTTCTTCGACCTCTGCTTGTGAGAGACTCTCCTGATACATGCGGATATTGGAGACAATGGTGCCATGGTAGAGGAAGGGATCCTGCAAAACAAGACCAATATTCCGTCGTAACTCTGCTTGACTGTAGTCTCTGATGTCTCTGCCATCAATAAGAATCTTGCCTTTCTCAAATTCATAAAAGCGCAGGAAAAGATTAATAATGGAGGATTTGCCCGAACCCGTTGATCCGACAAAGGCAATCGTCTCACCTTGCTTGACACTAAAGGAAATGTCCTTTAGAATCTCTCTCTTTCCGTCATAGGAAAAGCTCACATGCTGAAAGTCAATATTGTCTGCCTGAATCTCAGGTCCTTCTTCTGCTTGCTCAGGCTCAAAGTCTCGACGATCCATCAGTTCAAAAACACGCTCCGCAGCCACCATCGATGTCTGAAGAACTGAGTAATTTTGCATGACATCGATCAAGGGATTGAAAAGCTGGTTGACATACTGGATAAAGGCATACATGATACCCGCAGTCACTCCAGCTACTTGCCAGCTCAAACCAAAATAAGTCAGAATAAGAGCATAAGCCAAGATTTTCAGCAAGGACATGGCAGGGCGCAGAAAGAGGCTGTTCACGTTCAGATAGCGATTGCTAAAGTCTAGGTGTTCTCTATTGATTGCTTCAAATTCTTCTATTAACCGCTTTTCCTGGCCGAAAGCTTGGATGATCCGCATCCCTTCAATGCTCTCAGAAAGTTTGACGTTGAGGTCACTCAGTTTAGCTCGGACTTGCTTGAGCAAGCGATTGGACAGCCGCTGATACAGGATAATCGAACCAAGCATGATAGGCAAAAAGAGGACAATCAGCAGAGTCAGCCGCCAATTCAGAGCCAGCATAGTTACGATTGTCACCACCAAGATAAGCATGGAGCTGAGAAAATTTGAAAAAATACTACTAAACATATCAGCCACTGACTGAGTGTCATTGGTCAAGCGAGAAACGATAGCCCCTGCTGCAGTCTGATCAAAATAAGCCATGCCTAATTGCTGCATATTCGCAAAAGTTTCCTGCCGAAGATCACGAACAATGCTGTAAGCCACTCGTGCAAAGGCATATTGCCCCAGAAAAGTAAGGAGCACCCGCAAAAGAAAGAGTCCATAGTAAATCCCCAGCAGATAGAGCCCATTTGTGGCTGCCTCTCGGCTGACAAACTGGTCAATATAAGAACGAGCCAAGAGCGGCAAGGCCGTTGTCACCAAGGTTGTCGCAAAAATAAAAGCTAGAGCCAGCAGGCTAATCCATTTGTAGCGCCACATATAACCTAGGAGGCGTCTAAAAGTTGATTGTTTTGTCATTTTGCAGACTCCTCCTTAAAGCGTTCATATAGCTGCTGATTTTGATAGGTTTGGGCATACCAGCCCTGTGCTGCCAGAAGTTCTTGGTGATTGCCTCGCTCCTTGATACGACCATTCTCCAGCACTAAAATCAAATCCGCATGGACAATGGCTGACAGACGATGGGCAGTGATAATGGTCGTCTTGCCAGCTCGTTCCTGCTTGAGATTTTCTAAAATCACATGCTCGGTCTTGGCATCCACTGCTGACAAGGAATCATCCAAAATCAAAATTTCTGGATTGGTGATGAGGGCTCTGCTCATAGCCAAACGCTGCTTTTGACCACCAGAAAGCGAGACGCCCCGCTCACCAAGCAGCGTATCCAAACCATCCGGCATAGCCTTAATATCCTCATAAACACCACAAAGCCGGGCTGCTCGGATGACTTGCTCATCTGACAGTTGTGGATTGGCAAAGCGGATATTGTCCCGAATGGACAGGGCAAAGAGAATCTGATCCTGAGGCACATAGCCGATCAGACTTCGCAGATCCTTAAGAGCATACTCTCGGATATCGTGCCCATTCAGATAAATTGCTCCTTGCTGAATATCCTGCTCCCGCAGCAAAAGGCGTAGCAAGGTGGTCTTCCCAGATCCAGTCGGCCCAACAATCCCCAAGGTCTGCCCTTTTTCTAATGTAAAGTGAATATCCTTCAACGTCACTTCGTTCTCATAAGCAAAGTAATCTATCTCATAGTCCAGTCGACCATTTTGAATGCTGGCAAGTGGCTGCTGGGCTTCCTCGACATCCGACTCCTCAGCCAGCAAGTTCTCAATCCGTTCATAGGAAACGGCTCCCCTCTGGCTGATATTCACTAGGTAACCCATTGCCTGTAGTGGCCAAACCAGCATATCCAGATAAGTCATAAAGGTAACCAGCTCACCGACTGTAAATTGACCTTGGGAGATAAACATTCCTCCGAAAATCAGGGTCAGAACATAGGATAAGCCGACAAAAATCAGCACCATGGGGTCAAACAGAGAATTATACTTAGCAGCCAAGATGTTCTTTTGGTAGACTTCTTGGTTGATTGCTGCAAAGGACTGAGTCTCCGCATCCTGATATCCAAAGGACTTAGTTACTTTAATCCCCGCTACGCTTTCCTGAACTTTATTGTTGAGATCAGAAAAAGCCTCCTGAGCCGCTTTAAAGCTCTCGTGATTCTTCCGACCAATCAAACTGGTCCCCCAGGACAGAAAGGGCAGAGGGAGAATGGCAATCAGGGTCAGCCGCCAGTCCAAGACCAAAAACATGGTGATGAGAGTTACCAAGGCCGTAATAGAAGCATCTACTGCAGACATAACGCCACCGCCAGCCACGCTGACTACCGCATTGATATCATTGGTCGCATGAGCCATGAGGTCACCCGTTCGGTATTTTTGATAAAAACTTGGCGGCATTTGCGTAAAATGCTCAAAAAGCCGAAAGCGTAAGATGCGTCCCAGATTATTTGCTGTGCCAAAGATATAGAGCCGCCAGACATACCGCAAACCATACATGATAAAAGCGGACGAAATCAAAAGGAGAAGATTATAAGCGAGTTCTCCAGCAGTCAGACTCCGCCCAGCAATCCTGTCTATAACCTGCCCAATGACTCGTGGTGGAATCAGATTAAAAACACTGACCAGAGACAAGGCCAAGATGCCAATCATATAACGTCGCTTCTCCAGTTTAAAAAACCAGTCCAGTTTTCTGATAAGATTCATTTCGTTTCCTCATTTCAAACAAAGGACGGACAGCCCCTAATCCGACTGTCCGTTTCTCGCTATCTCTATTATACGTTATTTCATCTGAAAATGAAACTCAGGCAAACCAAGATCACTTTTTCTTGGTCAGGACAAAGCTGATATCCAGCAAATCAAAAAGGTGCTGATCCGACAATGTTCCATCCAAGGGCAGGCTGAGCCAGTATTTTTTATTCATATGAAAGGCGGGATAAATCCCTTTTTGCTGAATAAGTTCCGCAACTCGGTCATTCTTGACATTTAGGACCTCAATCAGACCACTGCGTTCCTTCTCAAACTTGGACCAGTCGGTCGTCAAAAAAGCTCCGTACCATTTCTTGCTATCCTGATGGCGAAAAACAGCGGCCCCATTAGTACTTTTACGAGAAGAATTCTCCCAGAGATACTCCAACTGTCCCTGATAAGTAGCCGCAACATAAGTGCTCAGTCGCTGACTTTGCTCATAAAGAAAGCCTACTTCCTCAAAGCAATGCTGCCGAATGTGCAGCAAAAGCTCCTGACAGGCCGCCCTGACTTGATCGACAAATTCTCCAGCCATACTTTCCATCTTGACTTGTCGGTATTCGTCACCTGTGTCCAAGTCAAGCACCTGAAAATCCAGCTCTCCATCGGAAATTAGCACATCTATCTGGAAGTCGCCTGCCATAATCTTGGTCGAATAGCTGTATTCTGCACCAGACCTGACAAAGCCATAATCCAGCAAATTTTCTTCCTTCAACCTGTATTTTTCAAATAAATCCAACATGAACTTGCCTGCTAAAATACTACTTTGGTGCCGTGCAATTGATCAACACCCAAAGTGTCAGCAATCTCAGCACGATTTTCCAGGTTGATTCCACCACCAGGTAAAATTTCTATCCGCCCTGCCGCATGCTCAATCAATTCATCCAGCCAAGCCAAATGCTCTAGAATGGACTCTGACGCTGGCCCGCCATGAGTCAAAATCCGCTTCACTCCATGTTCAACCAGCCAGTCTAACTCTCCAAACTGATATTCAGCAGGAATCGCATCAAAAGCCATATGGAAGACCACATCCAGCCCCCGAGCCGCTTCAAGCAGTCGCTCCATCTTAGGATAATCAATCTCATTATTTTCCGTTAAAACACCAAAAACAAGGCCATGGCTCCCCGCCTCACGTGCCTTCTGAATGTCCGAGAGCATTATCTCGATTTCCATATCTGAATAGACAAAATTCCCACCGCGAGGCCGAATCATGGTCATCACAGTCGCATCATAAGGCTGAACTATTCGTACTGCAGCCTCAATGACACCGTAGCTAGGCGTTGTTCCACCAACTGATAGGTTGTCACACAGCTCAACCCGCTTCGCTCCAGCCTTTAAAGCCTTATCTAGCAAGGTGACATTCTCAGCACAAAATTCATAAATCATGGCACTACCTCTTATTTACTATATTGATTTTCTACTTTTTATTATATCACAAAATTTCTCTTAACATACTCCTCTAGCATATTTGCCACTGCTTTTCTCAACAATTTTATATTAATAGCTTGCAAAAATTTTCTATTGTCTACTCTTACAAATTTTATTTTCAGCTATTTCCACTATGACCATCTTCCAAGACTTTTCAACTAGAGAATTGTTGACTTACGGATGTCTTTTGTTCAAGATTGTGCTAAAATAGACTTAATCTATAAAAACAAGGAGCTTTTATGAAATACCCTAATCTTTTAGATCGTTTCCTAACCTATGTCAAGGTCAACACACGCTCAGACGAAACATCTACTACTACACCCAGCACCCAGAGTCAGGTCGACTTTGCTAACAATGTCCTCATTCCTGAAATGAAGCGAGTTGGCTTGGAAAATGTCTACTACCTACCAAATGGCTTTGCGATTGGAACTCTACCAGCCAACGACCCAAGCTTTACTCGCAAAATTGGCTTTATTTCCCACATGGATACAGCAGATTTCAACGCAGAAAACATCCAGCCGCAGGTCATTGAGAATTATGACGGCGGTGTGATTCCGCTGGGGCAATCTGGCTTTAACTTAGATCCTGCAGACTTCGCCAGTCTCCATAAATACAAGGGCCAAACCCTGATTACGACTGACGGCACAACCCTTTTGGGAGCAGACGACAAGTCAGGTATTGCTGAAATCATGACGGCTATCGAATACCTGTCTGCCCATCCAGAAATCAAGCATGGAGAAATCCGAGTTGGCTTTGGTCCAGACGAAGAAATCGGTATCGGTGCTGATAAGTTTGACGCAGAAGACTTTGATGTAGACTTCGCCTACACAGTAGATGGCGGCCCTCTAGGAGAACTCCAGTACGAAACCTTTAGCGCTGCTGGGGCAGAATTGACCTTCCAAGGCCGCAATGTCCATCCGGGAACTGCTAAAGACCAGATGGTCAATGCTCTCCAGCTGGCTATTGACTTCCATAACCAGCTGCCAGAAGCCGACCGACCAGAGAAGACTGAGGGCTACCAAGGCTTCTACCACCTGATGAACCTGACCGGTACAGTCGAGGAAGCACAAGCCAGCTACATTGTTCGTGACTTTGAGACAGAGGCTTTTGAAAATCGCAAAGCTGCTATGCAGGCTATTGCTGATAAAATGAACCAAGAGCTGGGCAGCGAGCGCGTCATCTTGACCCTCAAAGACCAGTATTACAACATGAAGCAGGTCATTGAAAAGGACATGACACCGATCAATATCGCCAAAGCAGTCATGGAAAGTCTGGACATCCAGCCGATTATCGAGCCGATCCGTGGCGGTACTGATGGCTCAAAAATTTCCTTTATGGGAATCCCGACACCTAACCTCTTTGCTGGCGGTGAAAACATGCATGGCCGTTTCGAATATGTCAGCCTAGAAACCATGGAACGCGCTGTCGATACCATCATCGGCATTGTTTCCTATCAAGAGTAAATAAAAAAATCAGAAATTCCTTATGAATTTCTGATTTTTTTCTGCCTTTCAAAACTAAGAACTAGGCTAATAGCAACTTCTCCAAAACAAATGAGACTGGGACAAAAGTCCTAGCCTCTCAATTGTCTTTGGATTGTCGAGCAAGACGCAGTGGTTGAGTGGGCTCTACTACGCTGATTTCATCAGCTTTTACAGCCCTACTCAACTGTGCGGAGGTGAGACGACGAAATCGAATTCTAACGAATTACCGATTTCTGTCCCACTCTCAAAGTTTAGGCTGTATCTAGCCACTCTAATCGACAAAAGTCTACCTAGCATTGCTACTTTTAAGCTTCTGTACCGTTGATTACTTCTATAATCTTCTCAATAATCTCATTATCTAGATATTGTTCAAATTGAGGCAAGTATTCATAATAATTTTTATAAGTATCGGCTTCTCCTGCCAGAATTAAGGCTCTGAATCCTTGGTAGGCAACTTCAAAATTCCCTATCTTGACACCATTCTCTAACAATTCAAATGGAATCCAATAATCATAAACCGTCTCCCAGCTAAATAGACTATCCGGATTTAATTCTAAATCCTTAGCCATGTAAGCATAGGCAAAAGCAATGTGATGCTGGCATTTTTCTCTATACAATTTAGCTAATTCAGACCATGCTTCAGCACGATTAGGATTGATCTGGATAGCTTTTTCCAAATACTCTCGACCTTCAAAAGCTTTCCCTTCATTTTCATAAATTTGTGCTATTTCTAGACAAGAATAATAAGCTTCCTCTGACCATCCATCCGTCATATCTGCCCGCTTTTTGAACCAAGGAAGCGCCTCGTGATTTAAGCCTGCACCACGGTATGATCTCCCGCAGTAAAAAGTATATCTAGGCTCTAAATCAGGGTCTTGGTTATTATGAACAGCATTTGCAAGTAAAGTTGCATCATTAAAATATTTAGCACCGTCTAGGCTTCGTGCACCTCTAGTTCTTGCAATGACTGAATAAGGTCCGACAAGATTTCCATAAGTGGCACCCTCAGGCAATTCAATAAATTCATGCACGACCCCTCGCCAATAGACTTCTGGCCTATTTTTAAAAATGGCTACGCGACGAAATGAAAGAGTTCCGCTCTCATCTGAAAAATTAAGATAATAGGCATCTGCTTCCAGATCAGTAGAAATTTTTAAATTCCCTTCAATCCTGTCATCTGCATCAAAGGTAAGAACATAGTCTCCCTTTCCTCTTGCATGGTCTAAGGCAACATTTCTATTGTGCGCAAAGTTCTGCCATTCATCTTTATACAACTCTCCCGGAATCCCAACTTCACTAAAAAAGTTCAAAATGAGGTTTTCCGTTCCATCTGTGGATCCAGTGTCAGAAATGACCCAGTAGTCAAAAGTAATCGAATTGACTAAATTTTGGAGCGTTTCCAAAATTATATGGGCTTCATTTTTTACAATCATATTCAATACAATTGATGACATTCAATTCCTCCAAAACATTAATACAACAAAACTAGAGGCTAATAGAATTTACAATTCTAATAGCCTCTGTTTTACTCTAAACTTGATATTCCTTAAAGTTTACAAAGGGAATATCTTAGAGTTCTTCTTCTTTTCGCTTAGAAACACCTAAGGCAGCTAGAAGTGCAGCAGATAGAAGGCCTGCACCCACAACACCTACTTCAGGGTTGCTATTGTCACCAGTATTAGGAAGTGTTCCTGACTTAGCTACTACTTTGGTTGTTCCTGCAGGTTTTGTTGGCTTAGCCGGAACTGTTGGATCGGTTGGAACTACTGGTTTTATTGGTTTAGTAGGACCAGTTGGAACTACTGGTTTTGTTGGGCCGGTTGGACCGGTTGGCCGGTTGGACCAGTTGGACCGGTTGGACCAGTTGGGCCGGTTGGACCTGTAGGACCGGTTGGGCCAGTTGGACCAGTTGGACCGGTTGGACCGGTTGGACCAGTTGGACCGGTTACACCCTTGCCATCTTTACCGTCCTTACCATCTTTTCCATCTTTACCATCTTTTCCGTCTTTGCCATCTTTGCCGTCTTTACCATCCTTGCCATCTTTACCATTTCTGATAATTGTAGAAGATGTTACTTCATCAGGATCAACCTTACCATTATTATTCTTATCAATTCCAACAAGAATAGTAACAGTGCCATCTCCATTTTCAACGATAGTTACAAGAGAGCTTTGACCATCTTTTCCGTCTTTGCCGTCCTTACCATCTTTTCCGTCTTTTCCATCTTTGACGATTGTAGCAGAGGTTACTTCTTCTGGATCAAGCTTACCATTGCCATTTGTATCAAATCCGATCTTAATGGTGTGTGTTCCATTTTGATTGTCAACTACTTCAGCCAATGGTGTCTTACCATCTTTTCCGTCTTTGACGATAGTCGTTGAGGTTACTTCACTTGGATCAAGTTTACCGTCGCTGTTCTTATCAAGACCGACCTTAACAGTATGCGTACCGTCGTTGTTGTTAACTACTTCAGTTAATGATGATTTACCATCTTTACCATCCGCACCAGTTGCACCAGTTGCACCGGTCGCTCCTGTAGCACCAGTTGCACCATCTTTAACGATCGTTGTTGAAGTCACTTCGCTTGGATCAAGTTTACCATCACCATTCTTATCGATTCCAATTTTAACAGTATGAGTACCGTCGTGGTTATCAACTACTTCAGTTAATGATGATTTACCATCTTCACCTTTATCGCCCTTAGCTCCGGTCGCTCCTGTAGCACCGGTTGCGCCAGCTTTACCATCCTTACCATCTTTGATGATAGTTGAAGATGTTACTTCGTCCGGATCCAACTGACCGTTATTGTTCTTATCGAGTCCGACTTGAACAGTGTGAGTGCCATCGTTATTGTCTACAACCTTAGCCAATGATGGCTTACCATCCGCTCCGGTTGCGCCTGTAGCACCAGTTGCGCCGTCTTTAACGATAGTCGTTGACGTTACTTCACTTGGATCAAGTTTACCGTCGCCGTTCTTATCGATACCAACCTTAACAGTATGAGTACCGTCGTGGTTATCAACTACTTCCGTTAATGATGATTTACCATCTTTACCATCCGCACCAGTTGCACCTGTAGCACCAGTTGCACCGTCTTTAACGATGGTAGATGAGGTTACTTCATCTGAATCCAACTGACCATTACCGTTCTTATCAAGACCGACTTGAACAGTATGGGTGCCGTCGTTATTGTCTACAACCTTAGTCAATGATGGCTTACCATCTTCACCTTTGGCACCTGTTGCACCTGTTGCGCCAGCTTTTCCATCCTTACCATCTTTGATGATTGTTGAAGATGTTACTTCGTCTGGATCAAGTTCACCATTACCGTTCTTATCGAGACCGACTTGAACTGTGTGGGTACCATTGTTGTTATCGACAACTTTAGCTAATGGAGATTTACCATCCTTACCGTCTTTAACGATAGTAGATGATGTTACTTCATCTGGATCCAACTGGCCATTGCCGTTCTTATCAAGACCAACTTTAACAGTATGAGTGCCATCGTTGTTGTCTACGACTTGAGCCAATGACGGCTTACCATCTTCACCTTTTGTCTCCGGTCGCTCCGGTCGCTCCTGTAGCTCCTGTTGCGCCTGTAGCTCCGGTTTCACCTTTATCACCCTTAGCTCCATTGGCCCCAGTTGCGCCAGCTTTTCCATCTTTGATGATTGTTGAAGATGTTACTTCGTCTGGATCCAACTGACCGTTGCCGTTCTTATCAAGACCAACTTTAACAGTGTGAGTACCGTTGTTATTATCGACAACTTTAGCTAGTGGAGACTTACCATCCTTACCGTCTTTAATGATAGTAGATGATGTTACTTCATCTGGATCCAACTGGCCATTGCCGTTCTTGTCGAGACCGACTTTAACAGTATGAGTGCCATCGTTATTGTCTACGACTTGGGCTAATGATGGCTTACCATCTTCACCTTTGGCACCTGTTGCGCCTGTAGCTCCAGTTTCACCTTTATCGCCTTTAGCTCCGGTCGCGCCTGTAGCTCCGGTTTCACCTTTATCACCCTTAGCTCCGGTTGCTCCTGTGGCACCAGCTTTTCCATCCTTACCATCTTTGATGATAGTTGAAGATGTCACTTCATCTGGATCAAGCTCACCGTTACCATTCTTATCAAGACCGACTTGAACTGTGTGTGTGCCATTATTGTTGTCAACAACCTTAGCCAATGGAGATTTACCATCTTTTCCGTCTTTAACGATGGTTGAAGAAGTTACTTCATCTGGATCCAACTGACCGTTGCCGTTATTATCAAGTCCGACTTTAACAGTATGTGTGCCGTCGTTGTTGTCTACGACTTGAGCCAATGATGGCTTACCATCTGCTCCTTTTGCCCCTGTAGCTCCTGTGGCACCAGTTGCACCAGCTTTTCCATCCTTGCCATCTTTGATGATTGTTGAAGATGTCACTTCGTCTGGATCCAACTGACCGTTGCCGTTCTTATCAAGACCAACTTTAACAGTATGCGTACCGTCGTTGTTGTCTACGACTTGCGCCAATGATGGCTTACCATCTTCGCCTTTAGCTCCGGTCGCGCCTGTAGCACCTGTAGCACCAGCTTTTCCATCCTTACCATCTTTGATGATTGTAGATGATGTTACTTCGTCTGGATCAAGCTCACCATTTCCGTTCTTATCGAGACCGACTTGAACAGTATGAGTACCGTTATTGTTATCGACAACTTTAGCTAGTGGAGATTTACCATCCTTACCGTCTTTAACGATGGTAGATGAGGTTACTTCGTCTGGATCGAGCTGGCCGTTATTGTTCTTATCAAGACCAACTTTAACAGTGTGAGTACCGTCGTTGTTGTCTACGACTTGCGCCAATGACGGCTTGCCATCTTCACCTTTGGCACCAGTTGCGCCGGTGGCTCCAGTTTCACCTCTATCACCCTTAGCTCCGGTTGCTCCTGTGGCGCCAGTTGCACCAGCTTTTCCATCCTTACCATCTTTGATGATAGTTGAAGATGTTACTTCGTCTGGATCAAGTTCACCATTACCGTTCTTATCGAGACCGACTTGAACTGTGTGGGTACCGTTGTTATTATCGACTACTTTAGCTAATGGAGATTTACCATCTTTTCCGTCTTTAACGATAGTAGATGATGTTACTTCATCTGGATCCAACTGACCATTGCCGTTCTTATCAAGACCAACTTTAACAGTGTGAGTACCGTCGTTGTTGTCTACGACTTGAGCCAATGACGGCTTACCATCTTCACCTTTAGCTCCGGTCGCGCCTGTAGCTCCGGTAGCACCTGTTGCTCCGGTTTCACCTTTATCACCCTTAGCTCCAGTGGCACCAGTGGCACCAGCTTTTCCATCCTTACCATCTTTGATGATTGTTGAAGATGTCACTTCATCTGGATCAAGCTCGCCATTACCGTTCTTATCAAGACCGACTTGAACTGTGTGGGTACCGTTGTTATTATCGACAACTTTAGCTAGTGGAGACTTACCATCCTTACCGTCTTTGACGATGGTAGATGAGGTTACTTCATCTGGATCCAACTGACCGTTGCCGTTCTTATCAAGACCGACTTTAACAGTATGAGTACCGTCGTTATTGTCTACGACTTGCGCCAATGATGGCTTGCCATCTTCACCTTTAGCTCCGGTCGCGCCTGTAGCACCAGCTTTTCCATCCTTACCATCTTTGATGATAGTTGAAGATGTCACTTCATCTGGATCCAACTCGCCATTACCGTTCTTATCAAGACCGACTTGAACAGTATGGGTACCATTGTTGTTATCGACTACTTTAGCTAGTGGAGACTTACCATCCTTACCGTCCTTGACGATTGTAGATGAGGTTACTTCGTCTGGATCGAGCTGGCCGTTGCCGTTCTTATCAAGACCAACTTTAACAGTATGTGTGCCGTCGTTGTTGTCTACGACTTGAGCCAATGATGGCTTACCATCTTCACCTTTAGCTCCGGTCGCGCCTGTAGCACCTGTTGCGCCCTTATCGCCTTTTGGTCCTGCTGCGCCGGTCGCGCCTGTAGCGCCAGTTGCGCCTTTGTCACCTTTCGGGCCTGCTGCGCCGGTCGCTCCAGTTGCGCCTGTAGCACCCTTATCACCTTTTGGTCCTGCTGCACCGGTGGCTCCTGTAGCGCCTGTAGCACCCTTATCACCTTTTGGTCCTGCTGCACCGGTGGCTCCAGTTGCTCCAGTTGCGCCTTTATCGCCTTTTGGTCCTGCTGCACCGGTTGCACCTGTGGCTCCAGTTGCGCCTTTATCACCCTTAGGCCCAGTTGGTCCCGCATTACGTTTGACAACCATGATGGTATCTACAGGATCAACGTAATTGTGTCCTTTAAATCCTCTTACAGTTCCACCATTTTTAAGTGTCTCAAGTTCTTGAGCTGTAAACTTAGGATTTGGTACGTCATTTAGGTTTTCTGGTTTTGGTCCTACAACAATAACCTGTCCGTCTTTACCTTGTTGGTAAACAATCTGAGAACCAGTTTGATTATCAAAGGCGCGTTTTTGATCTGGAGTGGCATTCTCATAATCTACGACTCTGACATTATGTGGAATATCCATGACAAATCTGTCATAAGATTTTTCTGGTTCTGGTGCTGGAACTTCATTGACATATGCTGCAGGAGTATAAGTCAAATTAGGGTTAGTTACGACGTTATTCGCTTTTACGTTGGTATTAAATGAGAACCATTGGCGAATTGGACGTGGCCAGTGCTGACCAGGGTTAGTGGTAGCAATATCAAAGCTCAATGATGTACCACTTGTAACTTTTGCAGCACCCGCTCCCCAGAATTCATTTGGATTACCTTGTTGGTCCCATTGATATTCAGTTTGGCCTTTATAAGAGTTGTTCTTACCATTTGCATAGTACCAACCATTTGCCTGTGGAACGATAGAAGAACCTACAATTTGTACATTCTGCATATTTGAGCTCAAATTACCATAAATTTCAGCGTAAATATCATTCCCGTGGTGGTTACGTGAAGCGAAAGAAACAACACCTGGTGTTCTGCCAAAGTCTACCTTGGTGCCATCCGCATAATAGAATTCCCATTCCATATGCAATTGGTTACCAGTTCCTTTACGATCATAGCTGGATCCATTCCAAACTGTCATAGTTGGGTCTTTATGGATAGCCATGACCATACTATCATCATAAGCAGAACTCTTCTTAGGCGTATATCTAGCAATAGCTTTCGTAATAGGTCGACCACCTGCAAATGAGTTGTGCAAGGTGTACTCTACTGTTGTAGTTCTACCAACTTGCGTATGAACCATGTAGTAAGCATCTGTTTGATCCTTGATGATTCGCTCTGCTGCCGGTTGGCTTGTATCGGCTCTAGTGATAACTGCATTCGGTTGAGTAGTTGTCCCGTCTCGCCACTCACTGTAGCTTCGACTATCCAAAGCTTCACGAACATATTGATTTCGAGATGTGAGCGTACTGTCTTTGACAAACCAGTCTCCTTGTGCCAGCCTAATCTTAGCTGTTGCATTTGGCTCATCAGAGAAAACGAGGTTTTGAGGAGCAATTTGTTGCAAGCTTCCTTCTCTACCTGTTAATTGTTGAGCTCTTTGTTTAGCCGTCAAGTAATCAGAGATTTTTTTATTCATTGCCTGAGCTTCAGCATTTTGAAGATCAGCTGCTTGACGTTCTAATCTGCGTCTTTCTTCGTCAGTTGTTGCGGTTCCAAAATTTCTAAGCTGGTTCGGTGTAACTGGCAAGTTCTCTGACGCTGCTCTATCCAGCTGAGTTTTCAAGGCATTAGCTTGAACTGTAGCTAGATTACCATCTTGAGTAACAGTATAGTCAGATCCTTGGCGAGCAGCACCAGTATTTCGGAATCCTGATGTACCACTAACACTTCTGAATCCTGATGTGCCTGAACGCTTAGGTTGTGTGGCTGCATTAGTTTCAGAACTTGCTGTTTTTGCTTCTATTTTCTCTTCTTTTGGCTCAGCCTTTTCTTCTGCTTTAGCTTCTTTCGGAGCACTTGTTTCTTCTGACTTTTCGTCTTTTGAAACAGCTGCTTCTTCTGCTTTAGCTACTTCTTCAGTGCTAGGCGCAGCTTGTTCCTTAGCTTCAGTTGCTTGAACACCTGCACTTACTGACGCAGCATTCTTTTCAGGCTCGGCTTGCGCTTCAGTTGCCGGTTTCTCAGACTCTTTTTCATCTGAAACTCTAGCAGCTTCTGCTACTTGAGGTGCTTGGTCTTGTGCAGAAGGACTAACTTCTTGTGCACTTGCAACTCCCCCTCCTAGAAAGAAAATACTTGATCCTAGAAAAACAGAACATGCTCCCCATGCTCTCGTCTTACGAATCGTAAAACGTTGCCTTTCTATCTTCTTCCAGTCTTGTCCCATGTATTGGAACCCTCCTTATTATTCTAAAATTGTCACTCTCCCAAGTGTACCATATAAGTAGGATTTAAGCAATGATAATCCCCTGTTTTTTCTCTATCATTTTTACCAAAATGCCTAAATTTGGAGTATTCTTATTTCAAAACATGTACTAAGATATACAAGCGTCTTCTATGCCTTTTGAGACAAAATTTCTGTCCATTTTTAACTTCAATATTTATTTGATTCTTCAAGTTATATAAAAATCCTGAAAATATATTTCAGGATGCTAATATGCTATATACCATCAAAGAAAAACTTTTTTAGGTTTGTAATATTCTTCTCTTTTCTCTAAAATGGCAATGAGCTTGCCTTTATGAAAAGCTGCTAAGATATTCTCGGCATTTTCAATGAGAATAAAACGACCGTGGCGCACTTCTTCGAGCTGTTCTTCCGTTAGTTCAATCTTTGGTAGATCACCTGTCCCCAACTCCAGAGGCTGTAGAAAGGAGAAATCCTCCGTTGATACTCGCTCCGCTATTTCATCCAAGGTCAAAGCATCATCCAAGCTCATACCTGCTGAAGAAGTCCTTGTTAGCTGGGACATGTGACTGGCAAAGCCCAGCTTAGCTCCTAAATCAACAGACAGAGTTCGGACATAGGTCCCCTTGCTGCACTTGACTCGAAAGCGAAAACGGGCTTGTTCATCTTCATAGGAAATCGGACTGGTACGCTCGAAACTATAGATGGTAACCTGCCGCTCTGGCCGCTCCACTTCTTGACCCGCTCTTGCATACTCATAAAGCTTGCGGCCATTTACCTTGACTGCAGAGTACATGGGCGGAGTCTGGCGAATCTCACCAGTCATGGACTCCATCACTTGATCGATGAGAGCCTCTTCTAAAAGTTCCGTCACTGGCGTCCGCTCAAGGACGTCTCCACTAGCATCCTCTGTCGTTGTTGAGCAGCCCAGAGTAATTTCACCTTCGTAAACTTTGCCTTCCTCCTGCATGAACTCGACTAAGCGCGTCGCCTTGCCCACAGCAATCGGAAGTACCCCGACTACATCTGGATCCAAGGTACCCCCGTGGCCAATTTTCTTCGTTCCTAAAATCTTGCGCAGCTTAAATACCGCATCATGCGAGGTCATGCCCGCTTCTTTTCTTAAGTTGATAATTCCGTTCATTCTTTACTCATTATTTTCTAAATTCATTGCAAAACCAGTTGTTACTTTCTCAAAGCCATAGTTTTCGTAAAATTGATAAGCAGCCTGTCTAACATCCGTCAGGCTACTGTTCAAAGCCAATGCCTTGGCACCATTCTCTGTCGCCAACTTCTTTACTTTATCCATAAGCGCTGTCGCAACTCCTTCCCGTCTAGCAGTTGGGCTGACTGACAGTGCCAAAATCCTATAATATGAGTCGCTTGTCTCAAAAAACTGAAGCTTGACATAGCCGATAAATCCAAGAAGCTGAGATTCTTTCTCAGCAACCAAGCAACCGTAAGCTGGATTAGCAAGAATATTCTTAAGCCTACTTTGCAGTTCATCTTTATCTACTGGATAGCCTAAGGCTTCATAGAGAGGAAGAAGTTTCTCCATGTCCGTCTCATTTACCTTTCGAATCTTGACAGTCATATTATTTTCCTTTAAGTGCCTCAAACTTAGCTTTCATAGTAGGATTTTTGCGCGTCAGTTTTTTGACAGAGACATCGTTCAATCATTATATTATAACTTATGAATTTAAGTCATTAACAATTCTTTGCAGCTCCTCAATCTCTGGTGGAGGACAATTTTTCTGTTTTTGAATATTTTGTAATACATTAATTCTCTCTTCTAAAGACAACAAAGGAAGAATATTTTTTATAGTCTCTAAATAGAAAAGATCATTTTCTAATTTATCATTCTCAAGTAACACAAAAAAATAATTTTTAATCAAATCGAATTTTTTAGAATCTTCTTGTTTTAGAATATAACTAATCATACGTAAAGATAATTTATATTTATATTTGGATATAAAATCATTGAACTCCTTAATAAACAAAGCTAGTCTATCTTTATTAAGATTATCTCTATAAAATAAATTAGAAATTGTTTCTAAGTAGTTTGCTGTTGAGTCGTGTTTGAACAATTCTTGTAACCATTGTTTAGAATATCTAAATTCATACTCTGATGTAAAAATGATGTTTATCATTTGACTAAAGTTATTCTTTGATAAAGAAAATGAATCAATAGTTGGATCTACACTCTCTAAAGCAACTAGATAAACTCTATCAAGAATTTGATTGTCTTTAATGTTTTCTTTTAAAATATTTTCAACAACACCCTTGAATATATTTGCAACCTTTGCATAAATCACCTTATGAGAGTAGCTAAACCCTAAAAATGTATGATAGGTTACATTAATTGTTTTAGGATCGTATTCATTTAACAAAATGCCTTGAGAAAGTTCTTTATACTCAGGATCCTCTATAGAATCTATTTTCTGAATAATTCCAGGTTTATAATTTGAGTGATTATCAAATAATGATATCAAACATTGCAAATATAATCCCATTTCACTATTTATATAGTGAAACATATCTAATTGCTCATTGTCATCTCTTAAAGCCGAAAGTTTATTTACATCAATACTAAGTAATTTTTCAAAAATTAATTCTTCATCATTTTGTTGTGTTATATAGTATTTAAAGAATTTTCGATCACTTTCATCAAAACTCTCACAATTAAATTTTTCTAAATATTTTTCCCTAACGAAATTTCTTAATTCTGCCTCCATTTCGGAAGTAGTGATAATTTCTACATAAAGTCTCTTATATTTTAGATATAAATCTTCAATATGATTTTCTAGCAAATTAGAAACTTTTCTAGATAGTTCATTTGATTCTTTTAAAACACTAATCAAGAAATCTTCAGTTTCGCTTATAGTCTTTTCTTCAAAAACGAAGAACCTTTTTGTTCATTTTTTGCGTTAACTAATACCTTTAATAATTTAGGTCCATCATACTCTACAAGATTTTCTTGAGTTAAAAATGAAAACTGTGAAACAAAGCCTCCCTCCATCGAAGATATCCAATTTCGATAAGGCTCCTCTGGAATTTCTAAATTTTCAGTTATAATAATTCTTTTGTGTTTATGAATAAATGCATTTAATTCTTCTCCAAAGTGGATGTCAGAAAAATCAATATTATTTATTAATTTAGTTACTAGCTTCAAATTTAAACCATCTTCATTGTCAATTTGAACAAGTAGCCTTTGAACCAATCTAGTACTTAATAATTTTTCAGGAACACCTTCTAAAAATTCTTTACCTTCTACTAACAATTTTTTTGATTTTATAAGTTTATACAATAATTCAATGTTATTGTGTTCTAAGATTTCTTTTAAAGTATAGTAACGAAAAATTGATGATGCATTAAAAATTTCAGTCAATCTTTCAATACACTCTGGTACAAGGTTGATTGTTATCTTGCTCTCATCTTCAATATATAAATAGCTATTCTGTTGTACAAAAGTATCTACAAACCAGTATCCCAAAAGAGTTTTATCTTGATTAAAACTGGAGTTAATAACATTACTATCTTTTGCAATAATTCTTCTCAGTTCATTTAATTGCTTACTGTCGAAAATTTTCTCTTCCTTAGCTTTCTTATAGATAATGTACAAATCATTTATAAAACAACTTTGATTTCCTTTAGAAATAATATCATAGATACTTTTCCAATCATTATTACTTAACTTTTCAATATTTTTAACAATAAACTTCCAAAATATAGAGAATGAGCTTGACTCAATTGCCTTTATAGTTTCTCCCTGTAATACACCGCTCAACAATAATTCATTTAGAGTATCATTATTATTTTCAATAACTTTATCCAAAAGAGAATTAAGATACTTAAAATCACCACAAATGCTATCTAATGATTTATTGTAATCTTCTTGTTTTAATGAGGGATTTAAAAGATTATTCCACTCTTTGTAAAACTCGTGTGTTCCTAATTTTTTATCAATACTTGAAACAAGTTTTTTGATAAAATTTGGCAAGTCACTAAACTCATTTCCGTACCATATAATCTGAGTATGATTTTCTGAATTAAAAAAAATCTTCAGCAATTTTTTTATAATGCTCATCAACTTTTGGGTTACCTGTATGTTCTGATTTCATTAATGCATAATTATGACTACCTTCACGAAGTAATGATAAAATTTCATCTTCTTCAAGACCAGCACCAATAAATAGTACTGTTGGTTTTGCCTCCTCAAACCAACTTACTAAACCATCAAAATTATTCCTATCTCTCAAATACACTTTTGAATAATCTGCTGATGAACTAACAAAATACTTAACGTCACAATCAGGGGTACCATGAATATGTAGAACATCTCCAAGTTTTAACTTACCTTTTTTACTATTCTTAAATTCATTTAAATCATTGATTGTTATTACAGTATTTTTTAAACGTCTAGCATGGTTTTCAATCTCATAATCATAATTTGAAGTTATAAATATTGCGTTTAGGCTTGCTAAAGATTCCAATGTCTGATTAATCAACGAATATGGAAGTAAATTCTTGAAATACCCTTTTTCAAAGTCTAACCGTCTTTTTTCAAAGTCTTCACCAAAAACATTTTTTAATTCATAGTTAACTAAATCAACTTTGCGTTTATTAGTAATATCAGATTTACTAATTAAATCAAAAATCAAATGGTGTTCTCTGCCAAGTTTTTTTTCACTACTTTCGGCTAAAACCTGCCCCTGCCAATATTTAATAAGATGTTCTATATAATTATTCTAGTTGGGATATCCTTGTGAAATAGAAACTCCAGCACCAACAAAAATAACTAATTTTTGTTGGTTTATAGCTTCCGTCAAATCATTTACTAGCTTTTCATAATATATAGTATTTTCCATAAATTCTAACCTCATTCTCTCTTAAGTGCTTCAAACTTAGCTTTCATGGTTGGATTTTTGCGCGTCAGTTTCTTGACAGAGACATCGTCCAGTTTGTTGTTTGCTAAGCGCAGCTGGTTTTCAGAGGTCGTCAGGAATTTCTTGATTTCTTCCATTCGACGGATGGCCTTGTCAATCTCCTCGATGGCCTTGCCAAAGTTGGTCGAAGCAGACTGATAGTTCTTGGCGAAAGCTACTTTAAAGGCATCCAAATCTTCCTCAAAATGTGTAATATCAATATTCTGTTCCCGCACCAAGGCTAGTTCCTGCTTGTACTGGAGCGAGTTAAGCGCAGCATTACGCAGGAGGGTAATCATGGGTAGGAAGAACTGAGGCCGGATAACATACATCTTCTCATAGGCATATGACACATCGACAATACCCGAATTGTAGAGCTCGCTGTCAGCCTCAAGAAGTGTCACTAGAATGGCATACTCACAGCCTTTCTCCCGCCGATCCTTATCCAGCTCTTTGAAGAAATGCTCGTTTTTCTTCTTGGTCGCCGTCTCATCGCCTTCATTTTTCATCTCAAACATGATGGAGAGGATTTCTATACCATTTTCATCCACCTCACGGTAAATGTAGTCACCCTTGCTGCCTGTTCTGGCATCATTGTCCTTGCCAAACTCCGCTCGTGGAAACATGGCCATACGATTCTTGTTAAACTCGTACTCACAGTGCTGTTCCAAACTCTCACCAATCATCTTAGTGGACTGCTTGGCCTTGAAATCCTTGTAGAACTCTATGGTCTCGTCTTTCTGCCGCAGCTCTACCTCATAGCGCTCTTTGAGCGAGGTCTGAGCCAGAGCCGCTTCCTTTTCTTGCAAGACTAGCTGGTTCTTAACCTCGTCTCGCTCTTTTTCCAACGCAGACAGGGTCTTTTGAAGTTGATTTTCATGCTCTAAGCGCAGAGTTGTCAGCTTATTTTCTAGTTGCTGGACTTCCTTGTCTTTTTCTTGTAACTGAAGACTGGCTGCCTGCTCCGCCTCTTTCTTAGCCAACTCCTGCTGGGTCTCAAACTGAGCAATTTGACTTTGAAGCTTGCTAATTTCCTGTTCTTTTTGCGATAGGAGGACTTGTTGGGCATTCTGGGATTTTTGCTCTGCTAAAGCCAGCTCCTGCTCAATCCGAGCATGGATTTCCTTGTCAAACTCCGCTGTCCGCACCTGCGACAAAAGCTCACTGTACTGACTCTCATTAACTGTAAAAACCTCCCCACAGTTGGGGCATTTGATTTCATTCATGGCTACCTCATTCAAAATTTTTATCTACTTCATTATACCATTCTTCCCTTTAGATGAAAAACGAGGCTAGGACAAAAGTTCTAGCCTCTCAATTGTCTTTGGATTGTCGAGCAAGACGCAGTGGTTGAGTGGGCTCTACTACGCTGATTTCATCAGCTTTTACAGCCCTACTCAACTGTGCGGAGGTGGGACGATGAAATCGAATTCTAACGAATTACCGATTTCTATCCCACTCTCGCTTGTTCAGGTAATTTCACTACTTTATCCATAATCTTCTAGAACGACATCTTTCCCTTACTATTCCCTAGTTTACGCTAAGACCTGCCCAGGAAAGTTAGATTTTTTACTTCCAGCCTTAAGGAAGCAGCTCAAAGTCGGTAGATTCTTTATTTCCCCAACTCCTGCGTCCTCTTGTAGGCAGCTTGAACGGCATCCATGACTGTTCCTCGAAAGGCATTTTCTTCCAGACTAGCTACCCCGACGATGGTCGAACCGGCCGGACTGCAGACCTGATCTTTGAGCTGGGCAGGATGTTGGCCACTGATCTGACTCAGCTTAGCAGCGCCTAAAAGTGTCTGATTAGCTAGCTGCAGCGATATATCGCGACTGAGTCCTGCTCGGACACCTGCATCCGCTAAAGCCTCTATAAAAAGATAGACGAAAGCTGGTCCACAGCCAGCAAGAGCTGTCGCCGCATCCAACTGCTTTTCATCAAGTTTGACCAAAAGACCAGCAGAAGAAAGAAGTTCACGGAACAAGGCTTCGTCCTCTTGATGTGCTTGCTGGGATAAGGCATAGCTAATAACACCCTCACCTACGACTACGGGTGTATTAGGCATCATCCGAATCCAACGATGGTGACTAGGTGTCATTTTTTCCAATCTTTCCAAGGACAGGCCTGCAGCCATCGAAACCAGCAGAAGAGACTCCCGTTCTTCTAGAACTTCCTGATAGTCAGCCAGTAAACCCTCAAACTGAGCTGGTTTGATACCCAGAATAATCACCTCTGCCTGGGCAAAAACTTCTTCATTGCTGACCGGCTGACCACCAACTTCTGCAGCAAGCTTTTCAGCCTTGTCACGACTGCGATTAGCTAGGAGTAATTCGCTGCTATATCTTTCAACTTGGGCAACTAGGCGAGCAAGACTGCCGCCCATATTTCCCAGACCAATAAATCCAATTTTCATCATTATTTCCTCACTTGACCAGTCCCTTGGATGACGTATTTATAGCTGGTCAGCTCTTTCAGTCCCATGGGACCTCTGGCATGTAGTTTTTGAGTAGAAATCCCCATTTCGCAGCCAAGGCCAAATTGACCGCCATCTGTAAAGCGGGTTGAGGCATTGACATAAACTGCTGCGCTATCCACCTGCTCTGTGAAGTAAGCTACCGCTGCTTCATTCTCCGTCACAATGGCATCCGAGTGATGGGTGCTGTGGGCTTCGATATGCTCCACCGCTTCTTCCAGAGAAGAAACCAGCTTGACCGCTAAGACGTAATCCAAAAATTCGGTATCAAAATCTTCCGATTTAGCTTGCGAGCCCGAGATATACTTAGCTGCTTTCTCATCCAACCGTAATTCAACAGGGTTTTCTTGCGCAGCATCACGATCAGTCACCAAGATCTTCTGCAAACGTGGCAAAAAGTCAGCTGCAATCGCTTCATGAACCAGTAGTACTTCCATAGCATTGCAGACAGAAGGGCGACTGGTCTTAGCATTCTCAATAATCGCCAAAGCCTTGCCTTGATCAGCATCCTTATCTACATAGACATGGACAATTCCGGTACCTGTCTCGATAACTGGCACGGTAGCATTTTCCACGACCGCCTGAATCAGTCCCGCACCACCACGAGGAATGAGCAAATCCAGATAGCCCTTGGCCTTCATCATGGCCTGAGCGGAAGCCCGACTAGTATCAGAAACCAACTGGATACAATCCGGTGAAATCTTGGTCTGAGCCAAGCCTTCTTTCAAAGCTGTGACAATAGCTAGCGCTGTCTGATAAGCATCCTTACCACTTCTGAGGACGACTGCGCTACCACTTTTTAGAGCTAGAGCAGCAGCATCAGAGGTTACATTAGGCCGGCTTTCGTAGATAATCCCAATCACGCCCATAGCCACCCGCTTTTTGCTGATGACGAGGCCGTTCTCAAGCTCAGTCCTTTCCAAGACTTGCCCTACAGGATCCTCTAAGTCAATCAGCTGACGAATACCCTTTGCCATGGCAGCAATCCGCTCCTCATCCAGATAGAGACGATCCAGCATTACATCTGAGATTTTACCTTTAGCCGCTGCCATATCCAATTCATTGGCTTCTAAAATGTCAGCACGAGAAAGCCAGAGCTGCTTTGCCATTTCTTCCAAAGCATGATTTTTCTCAGCAGTTGTAGCTGTGTTGATTGATTTTTTTGACTTTTTAACAATTTCAAATAATTCTTGTGTTGAGGTCATAGCGCCTCCTTTCGTAAGATACAATAATTCTTTTTAGCATTCGTGAAAATGTTGCAGAGTTCGGTTATGAAATACTCTTAATAAGTAAGCTCCTATTTCCACTTAAAATTCAGAAAAGAGCAGTTGGAGCTCTGGAGTAATAGAAATCCAATCGTCACGATGAATGACGACTCCTTTTGGCTTGCTAGATCGAAGCATGTCCTTGAGGGCCGATTTACCAAAGCGCACGCGCCCCTTTCCTAAAATCGCACCAGTCTCCTCTTCGTACACTGTCACCGTATCTTGGTAGGAAAAATGCCCCTCTAACCTAACAATTCCTGATGCCAGAAGGCTTTTACCATCGTAACGGAGTGCCTGTGCCGCTCCCTGATCTACATAGATGGCGCCTTGACTCTTAGCATAAAAGGCCAGCCACTGCTTTTGCGTCTTCAAGCCCTTATCCTGTGCCGAGAAAAAGCTTCCATCTCGAGTCTGGCTCGCTGCCTCCAATAAAGCATTGCTTTTAAGTGATGAGCAGATATAGACTGGTACACCGGACATGGTCGCCAAAGTTGCTGCTTTGATCTTGGTCAGCATGCCACCAGTCCCATTGCTGGAACCTGCACCGCCTGCTATATCAATTAAATCGCTAGAAATAGTCTCAATTCTTTCAAGACGTTTGGCAGTTGGATCTGAAGCAGGATTAGCCGTGTACAGCCCATCAACATCTGTCAAAAGTACCAAAAGATCCGCCTGAACCATGGCTGCCACCTGAGCACTAAGCGTGTCATTATCACCTACTTTTAGCTCCTCGATAGAAACAGTATCATTCTCATTGATAATGGGAATAGCTCCACGATTGAGGAGGACTGACAGAGCTTGGTGGGCATTTTTGTAACGCCGTTTATCCGCAAAATCATCCTGCGTCAGCAAGATCTGGGCAGATACAATCTTCTTCAAGAGCAGATTAGTGGTGTACTCCTCTAGGAGAAGACCTTGACCAACAGCGGCCGAAGCCTGTTTGTCGGCTACTTTGGTTGGGCGTTTTTTAAAGCCCAGAGAAGAAAAACCAGCCGCAATAGCTCCAGACGATACCAAAATCAACTCATGCCCTGCTTCATGCAAGACCGATAATTGATGGGTAATTTCCCGCACCTTTGCCCGCGACAAACTGCCATCAGGATTTGTCAATGAGCTCGTTCCAACTTTAAATACGATACGCTTTGCTTTCATAGCTTCTCTTTTCCTTACTAGATTTTCTTATTATACCACAAGGCTTGAAAAATGAAAAAAACAAGCTTTTCCCATTTCTGCTCTCCTAGCGATAGAAAATATGCTATAATATTCACAAATACTATTGGAGAAAAACTATGATTAAACTAATTGCCCTTGATATGGACGGCACCTTGCTAACTGAGGACAAAAAGATTCCTCAAGCTCATATTGATGCCATTCACCAAGCTATCCAAGCTGGAGTCAAGCTTGTCCTCTGTACAGGCAGACCGCTCGTGGGTGTCAAGCCTTACTTTCAAGAGCTGGGCTTGGAGAATGAAAATGAATATGTCATCGTAGACAATGGCTGCGCTATCCATCAGACTAGCGATTGGCAGCTTGTTGATTGGCAAGAATTAAAGACCGAAGACATTCGCTACCTCTACAGTTTGGCCGAGCAGAGCCAAGTACAGTTGACCTTGTTTGATGAAGAGCATTACTTCGTCGTAGGAGAGAAAGCCAGCAAAATTGTGACAGATGATGCGGCCCTCGTCTTTACATCTCCTACTGAAATTAGCCTTGAGGAAGCTTGCAGCGGCCAGCATCGAATGTTTCAAGCTATGTTTCTAGGAAATCCTGAGCAAGTAGATGATTTTGAGAACAAGTTCGCTCAAGAACTCTGCCAGCGATTCAGTGGCGTCCGTTCCCAGCCTGTCATCTACGAGGCGATGCCAAAAGGTGTTACCAAAGCCTTTGCCTTAGAGCGTCTGGCGCAAGCTCTAGAAATCAAACCCGAGGAAATCATGGCACTGGGCGATGCTAATAACGATATTGAAATGCTTCAATTTGCTGGCTTGGGTGTTGCCATGGGGAATGCTAGCCAACATGTCAAAGACTTAGCTGACTATGTAACAGATAGCAATGAAGAAAATGGCGTTGCTACAGCTATTGCTAGGTTTATCTTAGGTCACTAATCCTGTACATCATCCCATTTCCGTAAATTAAAAAGACAGTTGTAGGAGAGAGCAACTGTCTTTTTTTGATATAAATCAACTAAGTTTAGAGGGAGAGCCTTTCTCCTTTGCCTTAAAACAATTCTTTGTATAAAGCGATGGTTTCTTCCAAAGTCGGCATGAAAGGATTACCAGGTGCGCAAGCATCAATCAAGGCATTCTTAGAAAGGTATTCAAAGTCAAAGTCCTTTTCTTCAATACCAAGATCGGTCAATTTCTTAGGAATACCGACCGTTTCGGACAAGGTTTCGATTTCCGAAATGGCATATGCCGCACATTCTTCATCAGTCTTGCCTTCGGTATGCAAGCCTAAAGCTTTAGCTACATTTCTAAAGGCTGCTGGCACACGTTTGGCATTTTCACGCTCGACTACTGGCAGGAGCATAGCACAGCAAACCCCATGAGGAAGATGATAGACCGCACCAAGCTGGTGAGCCATCGAATGCACGTAGCCTAGACCTGCGTTGTTAAAGGCCATGCCACCGAGGAAAATAGCATTGACCATAGCTTCACGCGCTTCTATATCATGGCCATTAGCAACTGCTCGCGGTAAATATTCCTTAATCAACTCGATGGCACCGATCGACAGTTTCTTGGTCACGCCATAAGCACTAGGAGTTACCAAGGCTTCAACAGCATGGGTCAAAGCATCCATCCCAGTCGCTGCTGTTAAATTAGCTGGTTTTGAAACCATGAGCTCTGGGTCATTGACAGAGATGAGAGCCAGACTGTTCTTATCAACCATCACCATCTTAACCTTGCGTTCTTCGTCCGTGATGACATAGTTGATGGTAATTTCAGCAGAAGTCCCTGCCGTGGTGTTGATAGCTACAACTGGCAGTCCCTTTTCTTTAGACTTGTGGAGCCCCTCATAATCCTGAGGCTTGCCTCCATTTGTCGCCATAATAGAAATACAGCTAGCAGCATCTTGAGGAGAGCCTCCGCCGACACTGATGATAAAATCACAGCCATTTTCTTGAAGAGCAGCTAAGCCATCGTAGACATTCTTACAAGAAGGATTTGGGTCTACACCTTCAAAAACCACATATTCAATGCCTTCTGCTTCTAGCGGCTTGATGACTTTTGGTAAAATATCACTGGATGCAATGTAGTGATCTGTAACAATTAGAGCTTTCTTGAAGCCCAACTCTTTGACATGAGCACCAAATTCATTGATGACACCCTTACCAATCAAATTGACTGATGGAACGTAGAAAACTGACATAATGATTTCCTCCTTAATTGAGCACAAAGCTCTATTGCATATGTTAATATAATTTTACCACTTTCTCTTCTACTTTTCAAATAATTATACAAGTCAAAATAGAAAAAAAGAAACCTGAATAAATTCAGGTCAGAACGAAGACAAACGTCATTTTTGGCGTTTGTTTTTTGTATTTTCAAAAATATTTTCTCTTGTCATCTACAATTCCATCCAAAGGTCGGATTTAGAACAAAATAAAAAGGGATATTCGCTACCCATTTCACTAGTTTTTTGATATTTAAACATGCCAAAGTAAGCCCAACCTTATCTTCCATTTTGGACTTTCCTTTCTCTCTAGTGTATCTCAAGTTATGATATTCCTTAGCAGTCCCAAAGAGTCGTTCAATTGTTTCTTTGCGCTTCTTATAGAGTTCTTTCATTTCTCTTTGATGACGAATCTCCTCACAAAATTCAAGGTTATCTTTCCAGACATGTCTCGTTACTACTTTTTGAAAATTCTTGCTTTGGGTACAAACGGATAATAAAGGACAGTCAACACATACTTTGGGATTACTCTTATACTCACGGTAACCTTCTCGAGTGGTAGTGCGATAGTTTAATACTTGATTCTCTGGACAGACATAAGAGTCATGACTTGCATCATAAACAAAATCACTAGGTCTTAAGTTCCCCTTTACTCCCTTTGGACGAGTATAAGGGAAGACAGGGATGATGTTACGTTCTAATAAATAATGGGCAATGGCTGGAGTCTTGTAGCCTGAATCCGCAATAATATAGCGTGGGGAGAAAGGCTCTAACTTTGAAAATAAGGCAGGGAAAGCCTGACTATCATGAATATTTCCCGCTTCAACCGTATAAGCTAAGGCCCAACCATGCTTATCGCATGCAACTTGGGCAGAATAGGCAAATACTTCCTTGTGTTCACCCTTGTGAAACCAACCACATTCGGGATCTGTCGTTGAAATTTTCTTTTCCTTAGCCTCACTTTCTTTTGCGGGCTTTAAGGACTTTTTTGCGTGTTTTTTCCTATCTAAATCAATCTCAACTTCCAATTGTTCACTCATAAATTTAGCTTGTTGGTCTACCATTTCCTTACGATACTTGTGACTATTAGCTGCCGCTTTGATATGGGTACCATCCACAAATATTTCAGAAGGATCAATTAAACCTGCATACAAAGCTTGGTTGAGAACTTGGGAAAAAATCTCAGAAATCAGTTCTTTATCTTGAAAACGACGACTGTAATTCTTCCCATAGGGAGTAAAATGAGGAACCTTATCATCTAAAGTCAGACCAAGAAACCAACGATAGGCCACGTTTACTTCAATCTCTTTAATGGTTTGGCGCATGGAACGAATGCCATAAAAACATTTTATCAAAGGAATTTTGACTAACATGACGGGATCAAGACTAGGACGACCATTATCTGGACTATAGGTGTCTTCTATCAAGTCATAGATAAAGTCAAAATCAACCTTTGAATCTACTTGGCGAAGAAAGTGATCTTGTGGGACCAATTCATCTATTGTATAGAAGCCATATTGCTTACGATTATAATCAGTTTTTTCTTTGTGAAACATGGGGAACACCTCACAACTCTTCTTACCTCTATTATACGACTTTACACAAAGAAAAGCCCTTGGAAACTTGTGTTCCAAGGACTTTGTCTTCAATCTGACCTGAATAAATTCAGGTTTCTTTGGCTACTTGCGATACATTTTGACTTGAAGATAGAGGTCATTGTATGTTCCGAGCCATTTCGGTCCTAATTGCTGATAGACTTCCAGATGCTTCATGGTTTCTTCGGTTGGATAGAAAGCCTCGTCTTCCTGTACTTCTTCTGGCAGCATGGCCTTGGCAGGAAGATTTGGTGTTGAGTAGCCAACATAAAGAGCATTTTTATAAGCATTTTCTGGTCTCAGCATGAAATTGATAAACTGATAGGCAGCTTTTTTATTTTTTACGGTTTTAGGAATGACGATATTATCAAACCAAAGGTTGCTAGCTTCTGTCGGAACAACATAGCGCAAATCTTCGTTAGCTTCCAGCATTTGGCGAGCTTCGCCAGAGAAGGTCACGCCAATAGCCGCGTTATTCTGAATCATGTAGCCTTTCATCTCATCAGCGACGATGGCTTTGATATTGGGCGTCAGAGTATAAAGCTTATCGACAGCCTCCTGCAGCTGGTCAGCATCTTTGGAGTTAAGGCTATGACCATTCGAGTTCAGACCAATCCCCATGACTTCGCGGGCTCCGTCAATCATCATGATAGAGTTTCTGTATTCTGGCTTCCAGAGATCGTTCCAGTGCTCAGGCGCGTGCTCGACCATTTTAGTATTGTAAACAATGCCCAGCGTTCCCCAGAAATAAGGAATGGAATACTGATTTCCTGGATCAAATGGCTGATCCAAAAAGTCTGAACCAATATTTTCCAAGCCTTTGATCTGGCTATGATCCAATTTCTCCACCAAGTTTTCCTTCATCATTTTGGCAATCATGTACTCACTTGGGATAGCGATATCGTAGGTTGTACCACCTTGCTTGATTTTCGTGTACATGGCTTCGTTGGAGTCGAAAGTATCGTACTGGACCTGAACACCTGTTTCCTTGGTAAACTCAGTCAGCAAGTCTGGATCGATGTAATCTCCCCAGTTATAGACAACCAATTTATCACTGCCCTTGCTGTTGGCTTTACTCTCAATCCGATAGCTAATTCCCCACAAGATCAGGATAATCGCAAGAATCCCTGCTAAAAACGAATAGAGTTTTTTCATGCTGCTTCCTCCTTCTCACGCGTGATAAAGTAATAACCGATGACTAAAACGATACTAAAGAGAAAGACCAGAGCAGACAGGGCATTGATTTCCAAGGAATTCCTTGCCGTGCACGGGAATAAATTTCTACGGAAAGAGTCGAGAAGCCATTTCCTGTTACAAAGAAGGTCACAGCAAAGTCATCTAGTGAGTAGGTGAAAGCCATAAAATAACCGGCAATGATGGCTGGTGTCAAATAAGGCAGCATGATTTCCTTGAGCATCTGGACTTGACTAGCTCCCAAATCATAAGCAGCTTTAATCATGTCATCATTCATTTCTTTCAGCCTTGGCAAAATCATCAGCACCACAATGGGAATTGAAAAAGCAACGTGACTGGCCAAAACAGATATAAAGCCCAATTGGAATTTAGCCGTGGTAAAGAGAATCAGGAAGCTAGCCCCAATCATAACGTCAGGCGCCACCATCAAAATATTATTGATGGATAAGAAGGCATCCTGATATTTTTTGCGGGCTTGGTAAATATAAATAGCACCAAAAGTTCCGATAATCGTAGCAATGAGGGAAGAAAGAAAGGCTAAGAAGAAAGTCTGCGCCAAAATTAAAATCAAGCGTGAATCTTCAAACAGCTTTTGAAAATGAACCAGATCAAAGCCAGTAAATTTATTCATATCATCGCCAGCATTGAAAGCATAGGCAATCAAATAAAAGATCGGAAGATAGAGGATTAGAAACACGATCGCTAAATAGAGATTAGCAAATTTTTTCATCGTTCTCTCCTTTCCTTGGTTGCCCACATGGTGAAGAGCATGGCAATAATCAGAACCACTCCGATGGTTGAGCCCATTCCCCAGTTTTGCGTTGTCAAGAAATGCTGTTCAATGGCTGTTCCCAGCGTAATAACACGGTTCCCACCGATCAAACGCGTCAGCATGAAGAGACTGAGACTAGGAATAAAGACGGACTGCACGCCACTTCTCACGCCATTCATTGAAAGCGGAAAGACCACATTGCGGAAAGTCTGCCAACGATTGGCACCTAGGTCATAGCTGGCATTGATGAGGTTGGGATCCAAATCATCCAAGACGTTGAAAATAGGCAGAATCATAAAGGGCAGCTCAATGTAGCTGGCAACAAAGATAAAAGAAAAGTCAGTGAAAAGAATCTGCTTGGGACCGATACCGATAAAGGTCAGAAATTCATTTACCGAGCCGTTTTGCCCAAAAATACCGATAAAGGCATAGGCCTTAAGCAAAAGATTGATCCAAGTTGGCAGGACAATCAGCATGAGCCAGAGCTGGCGATGCTTAAGCTGGGTCAAAAAATAAGCAGTCGGATAAGAAATGAGCAAGGTCGCCAAGGTGATGATCCCTGCGTAAAATACCGAATTAAAGCTCATTTTCAGATAGGTCAGATTCTGCGATGTGAAATAAATCCGATAGTTTTCCAGCGTGAACTGACCTTCGATATTAAAGAATGATTTCCAGACAATCATTATCACTGGAGCTAGGACAAAAAGCAGAATCCAAAGAAAATATGGAAGCATAAAAAGGTTAGAGGTTGTTTTCTTCATCTCTTTCCTCCTCAATGGCATTGATCAGCCCTGCTTCTTGCTCTTCGATTTCTACGTATTCTTCAATCCGAGCATCGAATTCTTCTTCGGTTTCATTGAGGCGCATGATATGGATATCCTCTGGCTCAAAGTCCAGACCGATTTCTTCTCCGACGATGGCCTTGCGGGTTGAGTGAATCATCCATTCATTGCCAAGCTCATCGTAGGCGATAATTTCATAATGAACCCCGCGGAAAAGCTGAGTATCTACTTTTACCTGTAATTTCCCTTCTTCAGGCAGGGTAATGCGCAAATCCTCTGGACGAATCACCACTTCAACGGATTCGTTTGGTCGCATACCTCCGTCAACCGCTTCAAAGCGCTTGCCATTGAACTCGACCAAGTAGTCTTCGATCATCTTCCCTGGCAGGATATTCGATTCTCCGATAAAGGTTGCAACAAAGTGGTTAATCGGCTCATCATAGATATCCACTGGCGTTCCTGACTGGACAATCTCCCCTTCATTCATGACAAAAATCCAGTCACTCATAGCTAGGGCTTCTTCCTGGTCGTGGGTGACAAAGACAAAAGTGATCCCAAGGCGCTGTTGGAGTTCACGGAGCTCATATTGCATATCCGTCCGCAACTTCAAATCCAGCGCAGAAAGTGGCTCATCTAGTAGGACAACACGTGGCCGATTGATGATAGCACGGGCAATGGCTACCCGCTGGCGTTGACCGCCTGAGAGTTTTCGAATAGAGCGACGTTCATATCCTTCCAGCTGAACCATTTTCAGAACTTCAGTAACCCGTTCTTCAATTTCATTTTTGTCTACCTTCCGCAAACGCAAAGGAAAGGCCACATTCTCAAAAACATTCATATGCGGGAAAAGGGCATAGGACTGAAATACTGTGTGAACATCCCGCTTATTGGTAGGAATGTCATTGATGCGGACACCATCCAAAAAGATGTCTCCCGTAGTCGCATCCAAAAGTCCTGCGATAATATTGAGGATGGTTGACTTCCCAGAGCCAGAAGCCCCTAGAAGCGTATAAAATTTTCCTTCTTCTAATTCAAAGTTGATATCTTTGAGAACGACGGTGTTACTGTCTTCAAAAACCTTCGAAACGTTTTTGAACTCAATAATTGGTTTTTTCAATTGGCATAAATTCCTTCTTTTCCATGTATTAACAGATTTTTGGTTCTGTCAGACCAAAAAAACCTCTCGAGGGCTACTATGGCCCTGCATACTTGCTATATCGATAGGCTTTCACCCCCTTTACTAATGACACATGGATATTGGCTATCCCAAAGACTTGGACAATTGCATATCGGACTCTTCTGCTTCTCCAATAATTCTAACTTCTCTTTCCAGAGTGACACCTGAATGCTCTTTTACAGTTTTAATGACATGAGCAATCAGCTTTTCATAATCGCTAGCTGTACCATGATCAACGTTAATCATGAAACCAGCATGCTTTTCTGAAACCTCTATACCGCCGATTCGGTAGCCTTTTAGATCGGCCTCACTGATTAGCTGGCCAGCAAAATGTCCCAGAGGACGCTTAAAGACCGACCCGCATGATGGGTATTCCAAAGGCTGCTTGAGTTCACGCAGATAGGTCAGCCGTTCCATTTCCTGACGAATGTTTTGGTGGACACCTGGTGCCAGACCAAACTTAGCTGAAATCACAATGTCGCCAGTTTCTTGAATAAGTGAATGACGATAGCCAAAGCGCATATCACGCGCATCCAAGGTCTTAATTTCGCCTTCAGGTGTCAAGACCTTGCAGGAAACGAGCACATGACCGATTTCACCGCCATAAGCGCCAGCATTCATAAAGACTGCACCGCCGATACTACCCGGGATGCCACAAGCAAATTCAAAACCAGTCAAACTATGATGCAGGGCAATACGAGTGGTCTGAGTCAGGTTTGCACCGGCCTCTGCCTCAATTGTATAGCCATCTACTGCTACATTATTTAGCTTATCAAACATGATGACAAAGCCTCGAATACCGCCATCTCGAACGATAATATTACTTGAATTTCCAAGCACCAACCAAGGAATATGTTCACGATTGGCCAATTTGACAATCCGCGCCAACTCGTAACGGTTGCGTGGAAAAACTAAGAAATCGGCAGCTCCGCCCACCTTTGTGTAAGTGTATTGACTCAAAGGTTCATTGAAACGGATGTCGATTCCTTCTAATTCCGCAGAATATTTATCTAGGTTATGCATGACTTACTCTCTTTTTTACAAATTACACTCTATTATATCAAAATTATACGATATTTACGATAGACTGAGAGAAAAATGATTAGATAGAGCACTTTTTAGATTTCATTAAAAGTAAAAAGAGAGAAGAGAACGTAGCTTGTAGACCAACACTGCGTCCACAAGGTCGTCATCCTCAAACTCTCTTTATTTTTCTACTCTTACACCCTGAGTATCGACTTGCAACTGGAAGACTTCCCCATCAAAACCTTGTTCCTTGATTTGCTGATAAATCTGCTCAGCCTTGTCTTTCGGAGCCAAAACCATAACAGTCGGCCCAGCTCCAGAGATGTAAGTCGCAAAAGCGCCCTGTTTTCTGGCTAAGAATTTAATATCAGAAAATTCTTTGATAAGCGGCTGACGATATCTCTCATGGAAACGATCAGATTCGATAGCACGACCAGCTGTTTTCATATCGCCCTTTAAGAGCGCGGCAACAGCGACATTGGCCACGGAGCTTGCAGCAACAGCTTCCTTGTATGAAAGGCGATTAGGCAAGACACGGCGGCTTTCAACTGTTCTCAACTCATAATTGGGAATGAAAGCAATGAAGCTAGCCTCTGGAAAATCTGACACAACAGCTGAAACTTGATTTTGGAAAGAGCTTGCTACCACTAGATTCCCATAAATTGCTGGTGCCACATTGTCAGGATGGCCTTCGATTTTTGTCGCAATTTTTAGCTTTTCATGATCTGATAAGTTCAGATTTGCCAACTGATTTGCCAGTTCAATCCCAGCCACGATAACGGAGCTAGAAGAGCCAAGCCCACGCGCCAAAGGAACGTCGCTAGTCATTTTTAAGCGATGAGGCTGAAGGTCTGGTGCTAATTGCAGGGCAATCTTGATTAGTAAATTTCGTTTATCAGTTGGAATTCGAGGATTGAGGTCATGCTCAATAACCCACTCCTCACTTTCTTCCAAGACTTCGATTTCTAGATATTTGGAGACTGCAACACCAACTGAGTCAAAACCAGGCCCGATATTGGCACTGGTTGCTGGTACAATAATTTTCATCTTATTCTCCTAATACTTTAAAGGTATTGAGCAATTCGAACTCTGGTACCTCACGGAGCTTGGCAACGACATTTTCTAGCTGAGTCTTGCTGACAGCATGCGTGATGATGACTACACGAGCTGTTTCACCATCCGTACCTTCTTGCAGAATTTGCTTGAAGGAAACTTCTTCAGCATTGAAGATTTCAGCCAAATGCAAGACTTGACCTTTGGCATCTGGAGCCAAGATAGAGAAATAATAGCTGCTCTTGACATCTTCAGGCTTAGCTAAAACAAGTTCGCGACTAAATTCATTGAAGGCTTTGCCAATCGTGCCTTCATTTAGTCGACGGACGATGCGGACGATATCTGCAACGACACTAGTCGCAGTTGGTTTTTGACCTGCACCTGGACCGTAGTACATGGATTCTCCAATACCGATTGACTCGACAAAGACTGCATTCATTACGCCATTTACACTAGCCAGCGGATGCGCTTTTGGCAAGAAAGTCGGTGTTACTTCCGCAGCGATTCCTGATGGTGTTTCCTCAATTGACCCGACCAATTTCACCACATAGCCTAAGTCCTGAGCAACTGCGACGTCTTCTGGCGTGATATTGCGAATTCCTTGGTGACCAACATCTTCGAACTTGATATTCATACCGAAAGCAAATTGGCTGAGGATAACCATTTTATAAGCCGCGTCAATTCCATCAACGTCGTTAGTCGGATCGCTTTCAGCAAATCCTAAACGTTGCGCTTCCGAAAGGGCATCCTCGTAAGACCAACCTTCTTCTACCATCTTAGTCATCATGAAGTTAGATGTTCCATTGACCACACCCAAAACGCGAGTAATCTTGTCAGATGCCAATGAATTAACCAAGGTGCGCAAAATTGGGATACCGCCGGCAACAGCAGCTTCATAGTAAAGGGCAACGCCATTTTTCTGAGCAATGCCTAACAATTCAGAACCATGAACTGCCAGCAAGTCTTTGTTAGCGGTCACCACATGTTTACCTGCTTCAAGTGCGCGCGTAATAAAGGTTTTAGCTGGTTCGATCCGTCCCATCAGCTCCACTACGATCGCAATTTCGCTGTCATTTAAGATTTCATCCACATTGGTCACAAAGTTGTAGTCATTTCCAGCTACCAAAAGACGTTCTTTTTCAGCATCATCCTTGACCAAAACTTTAGCAACTTCAATCTCAGAATGAGCAGCCTGAACAATCTTTTCTCCATTTTCTTTCAACAAGAAAGGAACACCACTAGCAACTGTTCCAAAACCAAGTAAAGCAATTTTAATAGACATGAGGAACTCCTTGAATATTTCTTATATAAAAACATTATAACAAAAATATATAGAAATGCCTACAAATCTATTTGTATATTTGTTATAATGTAAATAAAAATTTTAAACTCATGAGATTAGAAGGAGATACCATGACAGATAAACACATTGGAAGACGCATGCAAAGACATAAAGCTAAGAAAAAGGCATTCCTTTTTTCTATTATCAATCTTTTCTTGCTCCTTGCCCTAATCGTGGGAGGAATTTATCTTTGGAAGACTCAGTTCTCTCCTAGCAAACAATCCTCTTCAGGCAACCAGACGGTGCAATCCAGCTCCAAGTCTGACACTAGTGCGACAAATGAAGAAACTTCAAAAATAAAGTGGGTAAAACAAGACGAACCTGTTAAAATCCCAATTTTGATGTACCATGCGATCCATGTAATGGATCCCTCTGAGGCAGCCAATGCTGGTTTGATTGTAGATCCAACCACTTTTGAAAGCCATTTGCAGGCTCTCAAAGAAGCTGGTTACTATACGTTAACCCCAGACGAAGCTTACAAAGCTTTGACAGAGAATGTCCTACCTAAAAATAAAAAAGTGGTCTGGCTAACCTTTGATGACAGTTTGAAAGACTTTTACACCAATGCCTTCCCGCTACTGCAAAAGTACCAAATGAAGGCTACCAATAATGTCATCACTGGCTTTGTCCAAGCTGGCCGTGAAGATATGCTGACGCTGGATGAGATAAAGGAAATGAAGGAAAAGGGTATGTCCTTTGAAGACCACACTGTCAACCACCCTGATCTTTCAACTGCTACTGTTGCTCAACAAAACCTTGAACTAGCTGATTCTAAAGCCTTTTTAGATGACAATCTATCACAGAAGACGACAACTGTTGCCTACCCATCTGGTCGTTATAGTGATGCGACCTTGCAGATTGCTGAAAGTTTGGGCTACAAGATGGGATTGACGACCAACCACGGTCTTGCTTCACTTGCAGACGGCTTGCTCTCACTCAATCGTGTTCGCGTTAACCCAACTACTACTGCAGAAGATTTATTAAACGAAATCGCAACGAATTAATCTTAAAAAGCTTGCTTCAGACGAAGCAGGCTTTTTCTATTTCCGATAGCAACTTCTTCTAATCACAAAAAACACCAGTTCCAAAGAACTGGTGTAAAAAATCATTTAGACTTGATATAGTTGATACCGTCTGCTTTCGGAGCAACAGCTTTACCAAAGAAGGCTGCAAGAACCACAATCGTCAAGACATATGGTGCAATCTGCAGATAAACTGTTGGCACTTTTGAAAGAAGAGGCAACTGGTTTCCGATAACGGCCAAACTTTGAGAAGCTCCAAAGAAGAGACTTGCCAACATAGCGCCGATAGGACTCCATTTACCAAAAATCATAGCTGCCAAGGCGATGAAACCTGGACCTACGATAGTTGTGACAGCAAAGTTAACAGAGATTGACTGAGCATAAATAGCTCCACCAATACCGCCGAGCAAACCAGAAATCATGACACCGCAATAACGCATGAGGTAAACATTGATTCCAAGTGTATCTGCTGCCTGCGGATGCTCTCCTACTGAGCGAAGACGAAGTCCGAATTTTGTCTTAAACATGATAAACCAAGCGAGGAAAGAGAAGGCAACAGCCAAATATCCCATCAAACTTGTGTGTTTGAAGAAAATTTCTCCTATAACTGGAATATCAGATAAAATAGGAAAATCAAATTTACCAAATGAACGCTGAATATTGTCTGTTTGTCCCTTGTTATAGATAGCTTTTACAAGAAAGACTGCCAAGGCTGGTGCTAGCAAGTTTAGAACCGTACCACTGACAACGTGGTCTGCGCGGAAGTTAATGGTTGCTACAGCATGGATAAGGGAGAAGAGCACTCCGACTAAACCAGCAGCAATCAAGGAGAGCCATGGAGTCAAGCTGCCAAAACTACTTTCGAAAGTCAGGTTAAAGAGAACGCCTGTAAATGCTCCCATTACCATGATCCCTTCCAAGCCGACATTGACGACTCCAGCATGCTCTGAATAAGCTCCACCGATACTTGTGAAAATCAAGGGAGCCGCATAAATCAGCATAGATGATACTAATAAACCTAATATCGTTACAATACTCATCCTAGTTTCCTCCCTTCACTTTGTCAACTTCTTGTTTATTATTTTTAAACAATTCAAAAACTGTCTTACCAGTCAGACGCTCAATCAAGTAATGGGCGCTAACAAAGAAGATAATCGAAGCTGTCACAATATTGACCAATTCTGTCGGAATCTGAGCCACGTTCATACCTGGAGCACCAACACTCAGAACCGCAAAGAGAAAGGCTGCAAAGAGGATTCCAATTGGAGAGTTGGCAGCCAAGAGACTTACCGCCATACCATTGAAACCAACACTCAAGGAACTTCCTTGAACAAAGACATTCTGATAAGTTCCAAGTCCTTCTACTACTCCTCCAAGTCCTGCAAGAGCGCCAGAAATAATCATGGACAAGATAATGGTTCGTTTAGAAGACATACCTGCATACTCAGATGCATTTGGGTTAAGACCTACAGCACGGATTTCAAAACCAAGCGTTGTTTTCTTCAACATATACCAGATTAGTACGACTGCAATCAAGGCAAAGAAAATACCGATATTCATCCGAGAGTTGGCTGTCAGACTTCTCAACCATTCTGTTTGATAAATCGCATTGGCACCGACACGCTTACTAGAGTCAACACTCTGCATCACAGATTTTGGAAAGCTGCGGATAAAGGCATTTCCAACGAAGAGGACGATATAGTTCATCATAATCGTAACGATGACTTCACTTGTTCCTAAATAGGCCCGTAGAATCCCTGGAATAGCACCAATAATCCCGCCAGCTACTGCAGCAATGACTACAGTTGCTAGCAACATCAGTGGGCGAGGTAGGTCAGGGAAGGAAAGGGCAAACCAACCAGCCATAATCCAACCGGCCAAGGCCTGTCCTGGAAGTCCGACGTTAAAGAATCCAGCCCGGCTAGCCACGGCAAATCCCAAACCAATGAGAACCAAAGGACCCATTGCCCGAGAAATTTCACCTAGACTTTTCAAAGAACCGAAAGCTGTTTTAAAGAGGGATTCATATCCCCAGATGGCATCATAGCCAAAGATAGCCATGACAATCGCTCCCAATAAAATCCCTAAAAGAACTGAGATTAAGGGAACTGCAATCTGCTGCATTTTCTTAGACATTTGAATCTCCCTTCTAAATCTTACCGCCGGCCATGAGAATACCAAGTTCTTGCTTATTGGTCTTCTCTGGACTCACAATTCCTTGAATCTTGCCATCATGGATAACGGCGATTCTGTCAGAAAGATTGAGTATTTCATCTAGCTCAAAGCTGACAACGAGAACTGCCTTACCTTGAGTACGCTCCTCAATTAAGCGTTTATGGATGTACTCAATTGCTCCGACATCAAGTCCACGAGTAGGCTGACTAACGATCAACAAATCTGGATCACGATCCACTTCCCGAGCAATGATAGCCTTCTGCTGGTTTCCTCCTGAGAGAGCTGAAGCAGGTACATACTCGCTAGCTGCCCGCACATCAAACTCGTTCATCAGATTGCAGGCGTAAGAGTAAATATTATTGTAGTTCAAGATGCCGTTTTTGCTGAGCGGCTCCTTGTAGTAGGTCTGCAAAGCAATATTTTCAGAAATGGACATCTCCAGCACCAAACCATCACGATGGCGGTCTTCAGGTACGTGGCTGACCTTCATCTCAGTAATCTGACGTGGTTTCTTACCAATCACGGACTGGTTCTTGATCAAAATTTCACCCGAGCTTACTTTTCTAAGTCCTGTGATAGCTTGAATCAACTCAGTCTGACCATTTCCGTCAATTCCTGCAATCCCAACGATTTCACCAGCACGAACATCCAGTGAAAGTCCCTTAACAGCTGGAACGCCACGGTTTTCTTCAACAACAAGATTCTTGATTGAAAGGACCGTTTCTTGTGGATTAGCCGGCTTTTTCTCAGTCTTAAAGGAAACGGCACGTCCTACCATCATTTCAGCCAAATCTTGGTTGGTCGCACCAGCAATTTCAACCGTTTCGATTGATTTTCCGCGACGAATAACCGTCACTCGGTCTGATACGGCACGAATTTCATCCAACTTATGGGTAATGAGAATGATAGACTTACCTTCCTTGACCAAGTTCTTCATGATTTTCATCAATTCATCAATCTCAGCCGGCGTCAAAACGGCTGTCGGTTCGTCAAAGATGAGAATGTCTGCCCCACGATAAAGGGTCTTCAAAATTTCAACACGCTGTTGGGCTCCGACCGAAATGTCTTCAATCTTGGCAGAAGGATCGACCGACAAGCCATACTTCTTAGACAAACGCTTAATTTCTTGCGTAGCGCGCTTCAAGTCTAAGATACCATTTTTTGTAAGCTCACTTCCGAGAATGATATTTTCAGCAACAGTGAAGGCTTCCACAAGCATAAAGTGCTGGTGCACCATTCCGATACCAAGTGAGGCTGCCTTTGATGGAGAGTCCAGCTTAACTGGCTTTCCATTGACTACAATCTCACCACTAGTCGGCTCAAGCAGGCCGGCCAACATATTCATCAAGGTTGACTTCCCGGCACCATTTTCTCCTAAAAGGGCGTGAATCTCACCCTTTCGGAGTTGCAAATTGATTTTATCATTGGCTACAAATTCACCAAAAACTTTGGTAATTTCTCGCATTTCAATGACATTTTCATGTGTCATGGCTCTTTCCTTTCCAGAATTTCATTTTATGTCGATCAAACCTCGTCGGACTCGTATCCTAGTAAGCCTAATCGATGTAAAGGCGTCAGAATTGAAAAATGAGCGACCCAAGTAGGTCGGATCGCTCAGAATTCAATTATTTATCAGGAACTGTGATACTTCCGTCAAGGATTTTAGCTTTCGCTTCTTCAACAGCTTTTTTAGCATCTTCAGAAAGATTAGTTGTTGTCAAATCAACACCGCCGTCTTTCAAACCAAAGGTTACTGTTTTACCACCTGGGAATTTACCTTTAGCAGTTTGATTAGCGATGTCTTGGACAGTCTTACCAACTTGTTTCAAGCTTGATGCCAAAACAAAGTTAGACTCTTTACCATCCTTAGACTTGTATTTACCTTCTTCAGTTTGGTCACGGTCAACACCAAGTACCCAAACTTTTTCATCTTCATTTTTCTTCTCGTTCAAGTCTTTTGCTTCAGAGAAGACACCTGCACCAGTTCCACCAGCAACTTGGTAAACCACATCTGCACCTGCAGCATATTGAGCAGCAGCAATTGTCTTACCTTTAGCAGCATCACCGAATGAGCCAGCATAGTCTACTTGAATCTTGATAGATGGGTCAACTGATTTCACACCAGCTTCAAAACCTTTTTCAAAACGTGTGATAACTGCGCTTTCTATACCACCTACGAAACCAACTTGTTTTGTCTTAGTAGTTTTTGCAGCTGCAACACCTGCAAGGTAAGCAGCTTCATTATCCGCAAAGACAGCTGAAGTAACGTTCTTTTGACCTTCAATCACATCATCAACGATAACGTAGTTAATCTCTGCATTGTCTTTTGCTGCAGATTCAACGGCATCACGAAGGGCAAAACCGATACCAAATACTAGTTTATAACCATCCGTAGCAGCTTGGTTTAGGTTGTTCGCGTATTGTGACTCGTCTGTTGATTGGAAGTAAGTATAGCCGTTATCTTTTGAAAGGCCATTTTCTTTCCCCCAAGCTTGCAAACCTTCCCATGCAGATTGGTTAAATGATTTATCATCAACACCACCTGTATCGGTTACGATAGCAGCTTTTAAATCAGTTTTAGCGTTAGAGCTATCTGATTTAGACGCACGATTCCCACATGCAGCAAGTCCGATTGCTGCGACAGACACTAGACCAAGACCTAGCCATTGTTTCTTGTTCATTTCTGAACCTCCTATATAAGATGTGCAACTTAGTTGCGAGTTTAATTTTGGTCAGTTGACCAGCAACAGACTCAAGTTAAGTCTGTAAAAGAGTATGGAAGTAACTCCTTGACCGTCATCACGACCGTCGATTTATCTTTAGCGACCAAGGTCACTGGTAAATCCTGATTAAAAAACTCTGCCATTACTTGGCGGCAGGCACCACACGGGGAGATCGGTTTTTCCGTTTCTCCGTAAACAATTAATTCCTCAAAGTCTAAAAAGCCTTCAGAAACAGCTTTAAAAATGGCTGTTCGCTCTGCACAATTGGTCAAGCCAAAACTAGCATTTTCGACATTGACACCTGTGAAAACTTGTCCATTTTTAGCTACTAAAACGGCTCCGACAGGGAAATGAGAGTATGGAACATAGGCATTCTTCGTGGTTTCTACAACTAAATCAATCAAATCAGTAGTCGCCATTAGCCACGTCTCCCTCCATAATCGCTACACCAGAGGATGCTCCAATGCGAGTCGCACCAGCTTTGATAAATGCAAGTGCATCTTCGTAAGAACGGGCACCGCCAGAAGCCTTGACTCCCATATCTGGCCCAACTGTCTTACGCATCAAAGCTACATCTGCAACGGTTGCACCACCAGTTGAGAAACCAGTGGATGTCTTGACAAAATCCGCCCCAGCTTTCTGAGCAATTTGACAAGCTTTCACTTTCTCATCATCTGTCAAGAGGCAGGTCTCAATAATGACCTTAACCAAGGTTCCTTTGGCAGCTTCCACAACAGCTCGAATGTCTCTTTCAACTAAGTCAAAGTTTCGAGACTTTAGAGCACCGATATTGATGACCATGTCGACTTCATTTGCTCCGTTTTGGATGGCATCACTCGTTTCAAAAGCCTTGAGCTCTGGAGTATTTGCACCCAGAGGAAAACCAATGACCGTACAGACTTTAACATCTGTCCCTTTCAGAGCTTGTGCGGCAAAAATTACCCAAGTCGGATTAACACAGACGCTAGCAAAATCGTATTTCTTTGCCTCTTCAATTAAAGTGGCAATCTGCTCCTGACTTGCATCAGGTTTCAAAAGCGTATGGTCAATGTATTTGTTTAATTTCATGTTGGATTCTCCTAGAATTAAGCGATAACTTCGATAATCTCGCTTACTGCAACGCTTTCACTACCTATTTTAACATTTTTTTGGAATTTTGTAACTAGTTCTTGAGAAATTTTTTCATTTGCGTATATTTTTGCAACAATTTCCCCAATTTCGACTGTTTCTCCAATCTTCTTTTCGAACACAATTCCAGTTTCATAATCTAGTTCGTCAGATTTGACTGCTCGTCCTGCTCCTAACCTCATTGCAAACAAGCCAAATTCCATGGCTGGAAGCTCTGTGATATAACCAGATTGCTCTGCTCTCACTTCAGCCACATAAGCCGCCTGGGATGGTCGATACAAGTCCTCTAGATCACCACCTTGAGCCGCAATCATCTCTTCAAATTTTTTCAAAGCCGCTCCGTTTGTCAAATGTTCTCTGATTTCAGAAACAGATTTCTCAACATTAGCCAAATCAAGCATGATTTGAGCGAGCTCACAGATAAAGTCCGTAATATCCTCGAGTCCTTGTCCTTGAAGAATTTCCAGTGCTTCTAAGATTTCCAAACGATTGCCAATGCTAGTGCCCAAAGGCTGACTCATATCGGTAATAACTGCAACTGTCCTGCGTCCGACTGCCTTGCCCAAGTCTACCATAGTACGGGCTAGGACACGGGCATCCTCTAGATTTTTCATAAAGGCACCCTCACCAACGGTCACATCTAGCAAAATGCTGTCTGCACCAGCGGCGATTTTCTTGCTCATAACAGAGCTGGCAATCAAAGGAATCGTATCAACAGTAGCCGTCACATCACGCAGGGCATAGAGAAGCTTGTCTGCCTTGACCAGCTGGTCTGACTGACCGATTACGGATACACCAATATCCTGAACCTGCTTAATGAAATCTTCCTGACTGCGCTCTACCTGGTAGCCCTTGACAGACTCGAGCTTGTCTATGGTACCACCCGTATGTCCCAATCCTCGTCCGCTCATCTTAGCAACGGGCACGCCAAAGCTAGCTACTAGAGGAGCCAAGATTAAGGTAACCTTATCTCCCACTCCACCAGTAGAATGCTTGTCGACCTTAATCCCTGAAATAGCTGACAGGTCAAACTGCTGGCCTGTCCCCACCATGGCCATGGTCAAATCAGATATTTCCCGAGTGGTCATACCTTTAAAGTAAACAGCCATGGCAAAGGCTGACATCTGGTAATCTGGTACTGCTCCAGCTACATACCCCTCAATCAGCCATTCAATCTCTTGACTGGACAACTCTAGTCCATCTCGTTTCTTTTGAATAATATCAACTGCCCGCATCTTTATTTCACACTCCTTAGGATATAATAGCCTTTGTCCTTCTTAAGAGTCTCGCAGTTGCCAAACACTTCTTCCATCTTAGCTTTAGCACTGGGAGCTCCTTGTTTCTTTTGGATAACAATCGTCAAGTCCCCATCCGCTAGCAAGTGATTATAGCTACCTGAAATAACTTCATGCACCACCTGCTTACCAGCTCGAATCGGCGGGTTGCTGATAATATGATGAAATTGTCCGGTCACATGTTCGTAAACATTGGACTGGAAAATATCTGCAGATACTTGATTCGCATCCGCATTTTTTCTAGCCAAGTCTAGTGCTCGCTGATTGATATCCACGAGAGTGACTTCCAGCTCTTGCGCTTTAGCCAGAGTCAAGCCCAGTGTTCCATAACCGCAACCGACATCCAGCAATGTTTCTTTTTTGTTAAATTCCAAGGCAGACAACAAAACTCGACTGCCATAATCAATCATTTTTTTGCTAAAGACACCAGCATCCGTTAAAAAGGTCATATGTTGTCCTAATAGTTCCACTTTTAATTCATGAATGTCATGTTTGGCATCCGGATTTTCTGCAAAATACATTTTAGTCATAAAACCATTTTATCATAAATTTTCTAGATTTGTAAATCGTTTTCATTTCTCCAAAAGTATGTTATACTAAAATCCATCATATAGGAGTAACTTATGACCAACGAATTTCTTCATTTTGAAAAAATCAGCCGCCACACTTGGCAGAATCTGCACCGTAAAAAAAATCCACCGCTCACCGAGTCCGAACTCAATTCTATCAAGAGTTTCAATGACGAAATCAGCCTGCAGGATGTAACGGACGTCTATCTGCCTCTGACCAATCTTATCCAAATTTACAAACGTTCCAAAGAGGATCTCGCCTTTTCAAAAGGTATTTTTCTGCAAAAAGAAAGTAAAAGACAACCTTTTATTATCGGAGTTTCTGGTAGTGTTGCCGTTGGAAAATCAACGATTAGTCGCCTGCTGCAAATCCTTCTGTCACGAACTTTCACAAATGCAACCGTTGAATTGGTGACGACCGATGGCTTCCTCTATCCTAATCAAACCTTGATTGAATCAGACATTTTAAATCGCAAGGGCTTCCCTGAAAGCTATAATATGGAACTTTTGCTGGATTTCTTAGACCGCATCAAAAATGGTCAAAACTATAAAATTCCTGTCTACTCGCACGAAATCTATGATATTGTCCCAAATGAAAAGCAGGAAATTAAAGCAGCTGACTTTGTCATCGTAGAAGGTATCAACGTCTTCCAAAATCCGCAAAACGAACGCCTTTACATGACTGACTTTTTTGACTTCTCCATTTACGTGGATGCCGAAGTCGAAAATATCGAGTCTTGGTATCTGGACCGCTTTAAAAAATTACTGGCACTAGCCAAGCACGACACGGACAACTACTACCATCGCTTTACGACCCAGCCCGAAGAAGAAGTCATGGCACTTGCCCATAATATCTGGGAAACAATCAATCTGGTGAATCTGATAGACTATATCGAGCCAACCCGTAACAGGGCTGAAGTGATTTTGCACAAGGCAAAAAATCATGAAATTGACGAAATCTATCTAAAAAAATAATTTAGGCTTGTCAAATCACAACTTTTCATATATAATTAGATAGTTAGTATTTTCAATGGAGGTGAATAACTTGGCAAACATTAAGTCAGCTATCAAACGCGCTGAATTGAACGTTAAACAAAACGAAAAAAACTCAGCTCAAAAATCAGCTATGCGTACTGCAATCAAAGCATTTGAAGCAAACCCGTCTGAAGAACTTTTCCGTGCTGCTAGCTCAGCTATCGATAAAGCAGAAACTAAAGGTTTGATCCACAAAAACAAAGCAAGCCGCGATAAAGCACGTCTTTCAGCTAAACTTGCTAAATAATGCATCGCGCATACAAAGGAGCTCCACGGAGCTTTTTTTGTTGCTCATTATAAAGGAGAATTTATATGAAGATTGCTATCATCGGCTACTCCGGCTCCGGCAAGTCAACCTTAGCCCAGCAGTTAGGCCACTTCCACCATATTCCCGTCCTTCATCTAGACACGATCCAGTTTGAAGAAGACTGGCAGACTCGTAGTCAAGACCAAGTCAAGGCTGATTTAGCGGATTACCTCAAGCGAGAACAATCCTGGGTCATCGATGGCAACTACTCTTTTGCCTACTTTGAGGAAAGAATGGCTCAGGCTGATCAGATTATCTTTATGAACTTTTCTCGCTGGAACTGCCTCTATCGTGCCCTTAAACGCTATCTAAAATATCGCAATCAAGTGCGAGAAAGTATGGCATCTGGCTGTACCGAAAGACTGGATTGGGAATTTATTCGCTGGATCCTTTGGGATGGTCGGACAAAAGAGACTAAGACTCGCTATGAAAAAGTTCGCCAAACCTATCCTAAGAAATTCATCGAATTGCAGAATCAAAAGCAATTATCAGACTATGTAAAAAAGTCTGGGACAAAAGTCTAACCTTAAATATAAAAAGCGAACAAAACGGAGTTGTCTGACACTCAGAATTCTGTCTTGTTCACTTTTTTGTCTAATCTATCGATTTTAAAAATTTATAATAAAGAATTCCTAAAATCAAAATCTTTTTGTCCCAGCCTCGCTCAGTCTTATCTGTCAAGAAAAAATCAGAAGTATTCATCGAAGAGGTAAAAAGGCGAAATTCCAACTTACAAAATTGTAAGAAAAATGAGAGAAATGTAAGCTAGAGAAATGGAAAGAAGAACCTCTTTCTTGTATCATGGGAAAGGAAAAAGGAGGATCCTATGAAAAAAATGATTGACAATAGCAGTTTGAAACTGCTGGCTATGCTTGCCATGCTGATTGACCATATCGCCTGGGTATCTTTTCCACTGGCTACCAATATGAATATTCTCTCTCCTAACTGGCTTGCCAATAGTATGCACATAATAGGCCGCCTGGCTTTTCCAGTCTTTGCCTTTTGTATCGCGGAAGGCTATCGACACAGTCATGATGTGAGCAAGTATATGAGACGATTGGGGCTGCTGGCTCTTATCAGTATCATCCCTTTCTCTCTGATGGGCTGGGTTACTGGTCTTGGCTTTATCATGCAAAATACGGTTGTTACTCTCTTTTTGGGGCTCTGTGCTCTTTATTACAGTGATCACCAAACAGCAACCTGGAGAAAAGTTCTAATTATTCTACTCTGTTTTACTCTGTCCATTATTGCCGACGGCGGACTGGCGGGGGGAGTTTTTGGTATCTATGCCTTTGCGAAGATTAAAGATCCAATCTTCCGAAAAATTGGCGGTGTCTTGGCACTGAGCAGTGTGCAAATTCTAATTTTGGCTTTCAATTTCTCCTATGATGGTTTGGCTGATCTGACTGCCACCTGTCTCTTGTTTCTCCTCGTGACCTCTTTCTACAACGGTCAAAAAGGGGCCAATATTGGAAAAGTATTTTACTTGTTTTATCCCCTTCATTTGCTCGCCCTGTCTCTGTTTCGAATTGCCTTTCTCTTATTTCTAATGTAATTAATGAATGTGTTAAAAGCTGCAGTAGAATACCTGTTAAGTTAATTTTTCTTTTGGTAAGTCTCAATAATAGAATAAAAGAATCTGGGACAATAGTCTCTTTGCTACAAAAAAAGAGTTTGGGACAAAAATATTTCAATTTTTAAAAATCTTAATTATTAAGCCCTTCTAATCTAGAATAAAATGCGAAAAGCGAACAAAGCAGAATTCTGATTACCAGAAAACTAGTTTTGTTCGCTTTTTATATTTGAGGTCGGACTTTTGTCCCAGCCTCCTTTTCTTATTCTTCTTTTACAAAACTAATTCTTTATCATCTGAAAGATCTGCTTGATAGGCAAAACCTGCAAAAGAGAGCTGTTTGATTTGCTCAAGATGATCGACCTGAGCTTCCATCAAAGCAGTCAAAAATTGCCCACGCGCTTTTTTAGAAATAGTAGAATGGCTTTTGAGTTTGCCAGCCTTTTCCTCTAAGAATTTAAAACGAAGCATCTTCTCTCTGACCGATTTTTCAAAAACATCTTCAAATTCACTAGACAAGAGCGAAAGCAGCATATCCTCATCCGCTACTGCTTTTGTATAATCGTCCCGCCAAAATTTTTTCAGCGTTTGACCATTTGGCTTCAGCCCCACCAAAAAGTCCAGCCGATGAGGAGCAATAGGACTAAGGGCAGGAATGACCCCATATAGACTAGACGTTAACAGCAAATGCTCTTGAATGTAGGATTTCTCCTCTTGTGTCCAATCTTTTCGCTTGATATTGCGATACATAAGCCCGTCAAATAAGTGCAAGGCTGGATAGGTCTCCGCTTCATTCTTGCTTAAATTTTGAATCCGCTGGTATTCTATTTCGGCCATTTGCGGACTGATTTTGTATAATTTTTCCAGCTCCTTGGCTGAGAATTGCAACAACTTTTCTATTATGATTTCGCTTTTAGGCGTCAACTGGGAGCGCCCCAGCGAACTCTGCTCTTCATTCATTTCTTTAGCAGTCGGAATTAAAATCTTCATATTCTTCCTTTCTCATCTTGGATTCTGAGTCCATTTTCCTGTTTTCCTTACTCATGATTATAGCAAATTTTGGACTAATTGGATTTATTCTTGACTTTAATTTTCAAAAATGATAATATCTAGTTATAAAAACTAGATATTAGAAAGTTTAAAATTTGGAAACAAAAAATCTGTTCCCTAGATGGGATGAATTACCTGTTCTTGACCTGTATCTGGACCAGGTCCTGCTCTATGTCAACAAGGTCTGCATGCCAGCTTTTACCGCATCTGACAAAGGCTTGACCGCATCCATGATCAATAATTATGTCAAGCATGGCTACCTTGAAAAACCTTCAAAGAAAAAATACAATCGCCAGCAAGTTGCCCGCTTGATTGCCATTACAAGCTTGAAAACTGTTTTTTCTATTCAAGATATTGCTGCGACTTTGGATATGCTCAACGCTGAAACCCAGTCTGAGGAGCTTTACAATGACTTTGTGGATTATATGAATGGGCAGAAACTTGAAGTGACACCCATCATTGCCAGTGCTTGTCAGACCTTAAAACTCTACCAGCAAACCCTTGCCTTTATCCAAATACCCGAAAAGGAGGTCGATAACGATGAACTACGCGCTTAAACTCAGTAAACAACTCTCTTTTGGAGAGGAGATTGCCAATGCTGTTACCCATGCCGTCGGAGCTGTTTTGATGCTGATTCTTCTGCCTATCTCAGCAATTTACAGTTATGAAGGGCATGGCCTCGTTTCTGCTGTTGGCACTTCTATCTTTGTCATAAGCCTTTTTCTTATGTTTCTTTCCTCTACTATTTACCACTCCATGTCCTATGGCTCTACCCACAAATATATCCTGCGGATTATTGACCACTCCATGATCTATATTGCCATCGCGGGCAGCTATACTCCCGTCGTCCTTTCACTCATGAATGACTGGCGGGGCTATCTGATTATCGTGATTCAGTGGGGCACGACCATCTTTGGTATTCTCTACAAAATCTTTGCCAAGAAGGTTAATGAGAAATTCAGTCTGGCTCTCTATCTAATTATGGGCTGGCTGGTGATCTTTATCATTCCGCAAATCATAGGACAAACTGGGCCAGTGTTTTGGGGACTGATGCTAGCTGGCGGGCTTTGTTACACAGTCGGCGCTGGTTTTTATGCCAAAAAGAAGCCCTACTTCCATATGATTTGGCACCTCTTCATCCTAGCTGCTTCTGCCCTACAGTACCTAGCAATTGTTTATTTCATGTGAGAGTGGGACAGAAATCGGTAATTCGTTAGAATTCGATTTCGTCGTCCCACCTCCGCACAGTTGAGTAGGGCTGTAAAAGCTGATGAAATCAGCCTAGTAGAGCCCACTCAACTACTGCGTCTTGCTCGACACTCCAAAGACAATTGAGAGGCCGGGACTTTTGTCCCAGCCTCTTCTCTATAGTATAATGTAGCTCTTCAACCAAGCCTACAACTGATCTGCGAAGACCACTTCTCAAAAGCAGGGTCTTTGAAAATAATAAAAATTTAAGCTTTTTCTGCTAAGATAAAGATAGAGAAGATTATCTCTGGCAAATGATTCTGCCAGTTATGGAAGGAAAACGAATGACTATTTTATCAAAAATCCGCCCATCGCAGCCTCTGAAAGAGCTGAAATGGTTCGATATTCTTGTGATTACTCTGCTCATGTTTGGTCAGTTCATCTACCGATCAACTGAGCTTTACCTAGCTAGTTTTTCAACAACAGCGACGACTGCAGCTACTGAAACGGTCAGCAATACAGCTAGCGAAGGCGCAGCCTTTTCTAGCAATTTCAATCTTCAGCTTTTGATGCTGGTCTTGACCATTCTCTATCTCTTACTGCGGCGCTTTGATTTTAAGCAGCTTCCCATCCGCCTGACTTGGTCGGTTCTACTCTGGACACCTCTGATCTTCGTAGCAGTAGGATTCTTTGGCGACATCGTGATGACACTGAGCGGCGAGTATAATTACTTTGATCCAACCCTCTGGTCCTATATAGATTTACTGGAAATTTTCCGGAAATTTGCTGATCTGACACCAATGACCATCCTCTATGGACTGCTCAACGGCTTCTATGAAGAATTCTTCTTTCTTGGCCTCATGACTTCGGTCAAGGATAAGTATAAGTGGTGGGCGCTGGCCTACTCTACTATCGTTCGGATTTCTTTCCATACTTATCAAGGAATGCTCTGGGTCTTGGTTATCGGAGTGGTCTATGGACTCCTTTACTATTTCCTTTACAAGTACAAGGTCAAGAACCTTCTGCCTTTCTTCCTCATGCACGCCTTGGCAGATATGTTTGGCTCCAGCTTGATGTATGTACTGATTAACTGGCGCTCCTAAAAGGATAAATCTCAGCTAACAAAAAACTGTAGAATAAATCGCAACTAAAAGAGAGTGGGACAGAAATCAGTAATTCGTTAGAATTCGATTTCGTCGTCCCACCTCCGCACAGTTGAGTAGGGATGAAAAAGCTGATGAAATCAGCGTAATAGAGCCCACTCAACCACTGCGTCTTGCTCGACAATCCAAAGACAATTGAGAGGCTAGGACTTTTGTCACAGCCTCTTTTTATTATTGTTATTTACGAATTGAAACTAGCAATTTCGCTATCAAGTCTTTTCATATAGTAGCGATAGATCAGATAAGAAACAAGTCCAGAAATCACAATCAGCAGAACTGAAAGGAGGTAGAGAACAGTGAGAGGCAGGGAGTATGAAATCGCATAGAGAACACCAATTACGATAATCACTCCAATGGTAAAGGCTAGTGCCAATAGGGTCTTACCCATACTATTATCTCGAGTCATTAGCTCGTTGACATTGGACCAGTTGGTCACCAAATGCTTATAATCCCGATGATAGCCCCAAGCGCTCCAAGCTAGACTGGCAATAAACCAAACCAGCAGCATAACCAGAAAAGTCACCGGATGAACATGGAAGATAAGACTGGTCGCCAAAAGAAGAATCACTGGTAGAATGGACTGAATAGCAAAGAGATACCAAAATTTGAGACGAACGTATTTTCTGAGCTCAAAAGGCAAAACCTTTAGATAATCAAAATTTTCCCGCTCCAAGGATAAACCAATAGAGGTCAGATTATTCCCACCCGAATTGAGGGTAGCGATAAACATAGCTAGGAAGATAAGCGGAAGTAAAAATCGTGGAATCAAGAACGGGCTAACATCCAGACCTGCATTGATCGCCCCCATGAGCATACTAAAAATGATGATGTAAGGTATCAGTGCCGACATAAAGAGAGCCTGCAAGATGACCGAACCTTCACTCAGCAGCCGAATGTGGTAGCGCCAGACGAACTTCTTAAAATTCTTGGCCTCGTCCATATTGATATCGCGCACCCGCTCGCGTTTGCCACTTGCTGCTCCTGTCATCAAGGCTGCTTCATAAAATTCTGGTATGACCTTGAACTTGACCACCAAAAAGAGCAGAACCGCCACGGCAAGCCAAGCTAAAATTCCTAAAATCGCAGTCAAGCTAAGAGGATTGATGATAAAGTCGTAAAAGGCTACAACTGGCGGGAAATAAGGTGTAACCATTGTATTGCTGGCGATACTGCGACTGTTCATCTGATTGATAAAGATATAGAGACCTACCGAGCCTAGGGAAACTAGCCCCAGAATCACATTGGATAGGATGGTCTTATACTTTCTAAAGAAGGCTGTCTTAGTGATAAAATGCACCAAAATCAAAATGACAAAGGTTATAACCGAACTTAAAATGACAATCGAAACCAAGGCCAGAGGCAGGCCGACTAAAGGATTTCCGCCTTGAAGACCTAGTACGATAAAATAGCTATACATGGGCAGAATCGCAATCAAGAGAGTCAGGACAACAGAGATGCTCTTTCCGACAATGATTTCTGATTCACTAAAGGCATAGGGCCGATAGGACTGCAAATCCTTGCTTTCATAAAAGACATTATAGAAAACGAGGAAGCCCTGTGACATGGAAAATATAGCAAATACGGAGACCATATTGGCAAAAAGGCCCGGATTTCCTACCATGTGATTGAAGGCACTCATGATGCCAAAAATAACCAAGTAGACAAAACCCAAAATCAAGTACATGCGAATGGTCTTCTGAGAGACATTGACCTTGACCGAGGGATTCTTTGCCTGCTTCTTGCGGTATTGCTGCAACTGCGAAGCTTGAATCGCATAAAGAATATTGATATCAACCAATTTTTTAATGGCATTAAAGCGCATCTGGACTCACCTCTTCTCTGCGACCAGCCAGACCTAGATAGATGGTTTCGAGGGACTGGTCTGGATGCTGGGCTTTCAAGTCTTCAACCGTTCCGTAGAATATCAGCTCTCCTTTTTTGAGAATAGCAATCTTATCGCATAGCTGTTCAGCCACTTCTAAAACGTGAGTTGAAAACAGAACTGTATTGCCCTTATCAGCATGCTCACGCATCATCTGCTTTAGATCAAAAGCTGCCTGAGGATCCAAGCCCGTCAAAGGCTCATCCAAGACCCAGATATCTGGATCAGACAAAAGGGCACCAATGACAAAGACCTTCTGCCGCATACCGTGTGAAAACGACTCAATTACTTCATAGCGATGACTAGCAAAGTCAAAGATAGCCAGCAGCTCACCCAAACGAGCTTCTACTTCTGCCGTGGTCATGTCGTAGGAAGTCGCCACTAGCTCCCAAAATTCATTGGCTGTTAGGCGCAAGAAAAGGTCAGGAGAATCAGCTACATAGCCGATTTTTTTCTTGATTTCTAGACGATTACTGGATAGCTCCTTTCCGTCCACAAAAATTTGTCCCTGCGTCGGATTGATAACACTGACCAAGGATTTAATGGTCGTTGACTTACCCGCTCCATTGTGACCGATCAGACCGACAATCTCACCGCTTTCCAAGGTTAGATTCAGCTGGTTAAGCGCCAGCTTGCCATCATAGTCTTTTGTAACATCTCTAAATTCAATCATGAGAAACTCCTTTACTATGTTTTAAGCTTATTATACTATCTTAAAAGTTATTTGTCTTAAAATGAGCGAAAAAGTTCGGATTTTGCTTTGAAATAATCTATAGCCATCTTTTAAACCTTGAAAAATTGAGCATTTTCCAGCAGATAGAGCAAGAAATTAGGAATGGTTTCCAGCATGTCCTGCTCATAGACACGCTCAGTCAGCTGATGCAAGTCCTTGCCCCATGGTCCAAGATTGATACCAGGGATATGATTGACCGCAATTTCTGGGAAATCCAGATGATAGAGATTCTCAGGTACAGGCATACTGGCAATCAAATCTTGGTATTCAGCGGCAGGCTTCTCCAAGGCACAGTAGCTAAGGTCACAAATTCCCATGAAAAATTCGTCCACTTGGAGTTGACAGCCAACTTCCTTGTCCAGATAATCTCGATAAAGTTGAATGACCTTGTCAATCCTAATCGGACTGTCTGACAAACGGCGACAATTCATGGATGGATAATAAGGCGGTGCGATTGCTAAGACAACCAAAGCTTCCTTACGGTCGTAGAAATCTAGAACCTTCTGGATATTTTGAATGCTGATTTCCTGATAGGATGCGCCTTCTTGCAAGGCTTGCTGGGCTTCTTCATAAATCTGCTGCAAAGTTTCTTCAAAACCGATTTTTTCTTGGCATTCTTGCAGTAATTCCTGATAGGTCAGCACGCGTGGTTTTGGTACAAGCTTGCTTTCTTCATAAACTTTCTGCAACTGACAGTAGTTTTGATAAAAGCCATCCACTGCTTCCTGACTAAGATTCTTTATGGTCGCCAACAGCTCTGTTGGACTCTTTTCTAGATAAAGGACGCTGAAATAGCCTGCAGCACGCAGCACTGTTGACACATCGTAATTTTCCTTCAAATCGCGCAGATAGGACCAAGATGGCAGGGGCGAGCGTTCGCCATAGGCCATGTCAGACAGAGCCGGATTAAGGTCAATTTTTTCAGCAACCTTGGCTAGCAAGGACAGGGCATTGATCCCCTTCGAGTGGCTCTTTCTATATGCGAAAGGATGCCCTCGAGTCACGACAACTGGCATCAACTTTCCAACTGTTCCTACATGAAGCACCTTTTCCTCCGCTGACTGACTCTCAAAAGGCTCAGAATCCACGGCCAGAAGATAATGAAGGTGGAAGCGCTCCTTTAATTCAGCAAGCAAGGCTGTTGCTGCCCGCATGCCTTGAGAATAGGACTCCTCATCTCCGACCGACAGATAGAGCAAATTGGCCTGACCAGACTGTGTCTGACTATATCTCTCCACTACTCCCAGCTGCAAGGCCAGAGCCGCCTTCATGTCGCAAGAGCCCCGACCGAACTGCCATTTGTCCGACGCAATATCCGCTAAAAGATCTGAATCTGAAGAAATGGAGGGTAATTTTTCTTTAAGGGACTGATTATCAAAAGCCCAGTCTTTGAGACTGCCAAAGTCCTCAATGTCCACCGTATCATGATGATGAAAAAGAATAACGGTGTCAGCTGTATCTCGCTTAACCAGAGCCCAGTTGACACTGCGGTTATAAAAATCATTTGGAATCTGATAGCAGCCAAACTGTTCTGGATGCTCCTGAAAATAAGGAATCTCCCCTATCCGTTCCTGAAGAAAGGCTTCAATCTTCCGCTCAGAACTAGTATGGGTAAAACTTTCAATCGCCATACTTTGGTCAAAAATATCTTGAATATACTGTTTCATTCTTTCTACCTCTATATTGCTGGCACTTCTGACTTGCAGGCCAAGGCCAGCTGAAAGACGATAAGGCAAAAGCAGCCAATCTTTACCTAGTCAGGAATGTTTGGCTGCTTTTATCTTGTAATGACTAACGATGTGAATATTTCTTAACGAGGCCAGACATGCCGAATGTGCTGACAAGAAGCACCAAGCCTAGATAGAACATTCCTTTTTCTGAATGGCTACCAGTTTTTGGCAAGGAAGCTGGAGCTTGTTGAACGGCTACCTGCTCCACTTGAGACGCTTCTGGTTGACTAGGCAATTGCTGCACCTGAGGCACCACTTTCTGACTACCCAATTGCTGCACATGGTCCGTCGCGCCTTTCACATGTTCTTTACGTCCACCCCTCAAATCGACTGACGGAGCTTCTTGTTGCGGCTCCTGTCTATCAAAGATATATTCTGGAACTTCTCTGATTTCTGGTGCAACTAGCTTTTCACCAAGAATTTCAGGTAAGTTAGCGTATTCTGTATCAATAGAATTCGCTACATAATCAGCTTTTTGAGAACGACTAGCTTCCACAGTTGGTACGAGCGCACTAATGGAATCCGTTTTGAAAGTCACTGCATACTGACGCTTAATCGTCAAGTCGCTAGGGTCATAAGTATTGAAGACCAGAGCTAGCTTGTGACCTTTTTTCACCGTGTAAAGATTCGGCTGCAAATACATGGTATAATCATGGAATTGGCCGACTTTTGGCTTAATACTCTTTTCTGAACTAGACGGTGTATAGCCTGATTCTGGATTGGCTAAGTTTAGCCAGCCCTTAGCAATGACCTTGTACTTAGTTTTGGTTGTCGCAAAATTTTTAACATCCAGATTGCTGAGATTGCTACCCATCCAGAAGTCACCAGCCTTGCTGTCATCGCTGGTATCACCATTTCCAACCACATCAAACTCTTGGTCTGATACATCTACCAAGAGCGCATTGACCTGCAGATTTCTGCCACTTCCCTTGGCTAAAGCTGCCTTAAAGTGTACTGGAATATGGCCTTTGATAGTCGTATCTTCTTTGACTTCTGTCATAAAGGTCATGTTAGCCTTAGAAGATCCTTGACTGACAGTTTCATCTCGCTTGCTAGTGTCAATCCCAGCAGCCGCATAGTCACTGGAAATGGTTTCTTCTAGACGTTTGGACTTAGCTGTCAAAATCAAACGATTAGTGCTTTTCCAATTGTCATAGCTCGTCCATTTATTTGGATCGTAGTTATTTTGTGCCAAAACAGCAGGAAGCTTGCCAACATCGTTCTTGACATCGTAAAGATAATGAGAGAACCAAGTATTGAGCAAGTCGTAGAAATCTTGATTGTTGGCTTTGATGCCATAACCTCGAGAGATAGCTGCTGGATGGACATGGTCTCCTTGGTGGAGATAGAGTTTTACATTTTGTCCCGCTTTTTTCAAGACATCATACATAAGCTCAAACTGTTTGGTTTTGACATTGTGATCATTTAAGCCATGTACCAGCAGGGCACTAGTCTTTATCTTTCCTGAATTTAGGGTATAATCGCGTTCCCGCCAAACTTGGCTATAATTGCGACCGTGAGCTTTTTGGTCCTTGTTTAGCTGATTGATGTAGTCAGCATACTTGTTCCAGATTGAAGCCCAATCGTCTTTATCAAGCATCCGAGTTGAAACGTAGAGTGATAGCCAAGACAGATCGCTGTATGGCGGATTGCTGTAGGCTGTTCCTTGGCTATTGAAATAATCATACCAGCTAGCAATTCCTGCGGCTGGAACGATGGTTCTCAGGCCTTCTACACCCGTTGTTGCCACACCAAAAGTTGTCGTACCGGCCCAAGATAGACCAGTCATGCCAACTTTGCCATTGGCCCAGTCAGCCTTGATTTCAATATTGCTAGTTTTGTCTGTGTAGGCGGTCCGTTTACCGTTGACCCATTCGACAATATTTTTAAAGGCTTCTACTTCCAAATCAGATCCAGTTGTATTGAAACCTTCTGAACCCTTAGTACCCAGACCAGCACTGGAAACAAAGGCATAGCCACGCACTAGGAAGTAATCATACCAGTTCAAATTCTCGTAATCATAAATCCCTTCATAAGGGCTATAGTAGTACCAATCTGACGCTTTGGCCTTCTTCGCCGCATCAATACTGCTCATGCTAGAGACTGGTTGGCGCTTAGCAGGCTTATTGTGCAAACTCTTCATATCATAAGAACCGTTTGTCGGCAGATTGAGACTTTCCAAGGTCACATAGTTTTCGTCCAAAGTCCCTGCGACGTAAGGACGAGCTTCTAAAATTGTCGAAGCCTTAAAATCGCCTTGGGCTACTGCTTTAGGAAGTTGTACGATAGCCTTGACGAGGTCTCGTTTTCCGTCTCCATCCGTATCATGATCTGTCTCAACATAAACAGGAAAACGGACGATATCGCTTTTCTCATACGAATAGTCTTTATCTTCCTTAGCTCCACTGCTGTATGGGAAAATTGGCTGCGCCCGACCATTCAAAAAGAGCGGTGCTTTCTTTTCCGCACGATAGGCATCATGCAGGCGCTTGGCAACAGCATACATAGTCTGCAGATTGCTTCCTTGTACACGAGCTGTCAAATCAGCCTCTTTGTCAATCATTCCCATGCTCTTAGCTAGATTCACCCTATCTTGGGCACTGGTACCTAACTGAGATTCGTTGACAGCTGCCCATTTCAGTAGCTCATCGACTGCTTCCTGCAGGGTCAGTTCCTTATCAGCTAAAGCTGGATTTGAAAGGCTCCCCGTATAAGCAGACAGGTCTTGTCCTTTGGCAGTAGCAGGCACAGAAGAAGGCACTAAGCTAGCATCTTGAGCCCAAGCTAAAGGCGGAGACTCCAGTGACGAAGCAGCTCTTTCAGAGCTCGCAGCTGGTTTTTCAGCAGTGACCAACTCTCCTTCTTGCTTTTCTGGCCTTGAAGAATCCGACGATTCCTTGCTTTCAACCTCTAAAACCGCTGGCTGCTGGACTGAAGAGACAGGCTCAGAAGGCTTTTCAACAGCTTCTGTATGAAGAATCTCCTTGCTTTCGACATTCGCCTGACTCGCCTCGTCGGCTTGAACAACCTGGCCTAATGCCAAAGGAGCAAATAGCAAGACTGATAAGAGTAACCTCATTAGTCCTTTCTTTTTCATAAAGAACTCCTTTCCTTTTTTAAGTTTATTATCTGTCCATTATACTATGTAAGCGCTTTGATTTCAATACTACTTTTGGCTTATTATCCAAAAATATCAGATTAATTTGCACAAACGTTTGTGTCATCATTCTTCTTTTGGTAAAATAGACCCATCCTAAGAATCTGAGGTATCTCGTATGGAAAATCAAACATTGATGCAATATTTTGAATGGTACTTACCAAATGATGGACAACATTGGAATCGCTTGGCGGAGGATGCTCCTCATCTAGCATCAAAAGGCATTCGCAAAATTTGGATGCCACCAGCTTTTAAAGCAACGAGCTCCAATGATGTCGGCTACGGAGTTTATGATCTCTTCGACCTAGGTGAGTTTGACCAAAAAGGAACTGTCCGCACCAAATATGGTTTTAAGGAAGACTACCTAAATGCTATCCAAACTCTCAAAGCCAATGGCATTGAACCCATGGCTGATGTAGTTCTTAATCACAAAGCTGCTGCGGATTACAAAGAGCGCTTTACTGTCGTTGAAGTGGATCCCAACGACCGAAACATAGAAATCTCAAAACCATTTGAAATAGAAGCGTGGATGCATTTTACTTTCCCAGGCCGCAATAAGAACTACAATGACTTTGAATGGCATTGGTACCACTTCACTGGTACGGACTATGATGCCCAAAACAACAAGTCCGGTATTTATCTCATCCAAGGAGACAATAAAGGCTGGGCGGATGATGAGCTAGTGGACAATGAAAACGGAAACTATGACTATCTCATGTATGCCGATATTGACTTCAAGCACCCAGAAGTCATCCAAAATCTCTACGACTGGGCCTACTGGTTTATCGAAACAACTGGCGTTCAAGGATTTCGTTTAGATGCTGTCAAGCACATTGACTCCTTCTTTATGAGAAATTTTATCCGCGATATAACTGCAAAATACGGTGAGGATTTCTATGTTTTTGGGGAATTTTGGAACAGCGATGAGACGGCTAATAACGACTATCTAAAAAATATCGAATACCGCTTTGATCTGGTTGACGTCAAGCTCCACCATAATTTCTTTGATGCTAGTATAGCTGGGTCAGACTTTGACCTACGGACGATTTTTGATCAGACGCTTGCCAAGAATCATCCTGAATCAGCCGTGACCTTCGTGGACAATCACGACACCCAGCGAGGACAAGCTCTGGAGTCCACCGTCGAAGAATGGTTCAAGCCAGCGGCCTATGCTCTTATCCTACTTCGAGAGGAGGGACTGCCTTGCGTCTTTTATGGTGACTACTATGGTATTAGTGGAGAATTTGCCCAAGAGAGCTTCCAAGACGTGCTGGACAAGCTCTTGGATGTCCGCCTCAATCTCGCTTACGGCGAGCAAACTGACTACTTTGACGATGCCAACTGTATCGGCTGGACTCGCCAAGGCAAGGACGACGGTCAACCAATCGCTGTTGTTGTCAGCAATGACCAAGCCAGCAGCAAACGTATGCTGGTCGGCTCACAATGGGCTGGTAGAGAATTCAGCGATTATCTGGGCAAGAGCTCTCAAATCGTGACCATTGACGAAGAAGGCTGGGGAGAATTTCCAGTGGAGGAAAAGTCAGTCAGTGTCTGGTCTGTCAAATAATCTGTATATTCAAAAACGAGAGGGATAAATTTCCTTCTCGTTTTTTTAGTATTTCAAGCTCATATAAAACTTACTATTTTAAAAACTGCTTTATTTTTCCTGCCAACTCATCACTGGCGTAATCATGCACATAATGAGGGTAGTCTAGTAGAATTAGCTCTGTCTGTGAATGCGCTGCTGCAAAATCCTTCTGGAAGCTCTGCCATTCTCCCTGACTATAGCCAGTCCCTTGGCCATTTGAAGAAAAGAGCAAGAACGGTCGTTCAGGAAGCTTTTCCCTCGAAACTAGCTCAGCATTTTGCTTGACCTGGGTGACCTCTTCATAAACAGCATTTGCCAATGGACGACGATAGAAAAGAGCCTTGTATACCTGCTTTTCTTCTACTGTCAAATCACCAGACGCAAGAGCGGGAACTTGCTTGTCAGCATCATAAAATACCCGGCTTAAGCCTAAATTAGCAGCCATTTGTAAGCCTTTATAAGCTAAAGGATAGAGACTCAGATCAGTGTAAGAACTCGGTAAAGCCATATCCAGTCCGATAATGCCTTGGACTTCTTCTGGATATTTTGCAATCCAATGAAGCGCTTCTAGCCCAGCCATAGAGTGAGCTACCAAAGTATATGGGCCAGTGATTTCAGCCTTTCTTAAAGCCTGCCTCGTCTGGGCAAGTACCGTGTCAATGTCTCTACTATCTCCTTGGCTGTCATCGCTGAAGCCATAACCTAACCGTTCGACCACAACTATGCGATAATCTTTTTCCAATCTTGAATAGAGGGTCCTAAAGTCAAGAATGGGTGAAGTTGTGCCACCACCCGCCAAAAAGACCAGCGTCTGCTCTCCTTGACCAGTTACATAGACATTCATTTTCTTGCCATCTACTTGAACCAGTCGACCTGAGGGATTATCAAGTAATTTTTGCTCTTTAGTCAGGCAGATTTGATGATAAGTAAAGATTAAGACCAGAACACTGATGATTGTAAAAAGCAAACACAGAAAAAATTTCTTAAAATACCTGAACATCATAACTTTCCAAATATCTTTAAGCACCTACGAAAACTAAACCGATTAAACAAGAACAGCCATTCTGCTTCCCACAGGATACTCAAATTTCTGCCTTTTATTCAAAGCTAAATGCTCTACTTTTACTCCACCAAGCCACTTCTCAGATAAGCATTCACCATGCGCTCTGCCGCGACAACTGAATCAATATGCGTGCGCTCGTAAGAGTGGCTGGATTCGATACCAGCACCTAGCAGAGCATGCTTGACTTCTGCGCCTGCACTCATGGCTGCAGAGGCGTCTGATCCGTAAAATGGATAGATGTCCAATTTGTAAGGAATGTCCTGCTCCTTGGCTAAATTTACCAAATGCTGGCGGAAGCCATAGTGATAAGGGCCTGAAGCGTCCTTAACACAGATGGAAACTGTGTACTCATCTGTCTGCTGGTCGTCACCCATCGCACCCATATCAACCGCTAAATACTCTACCGCTTGCTCAGGCAGGCTGGAATTAGCCCCATGACCAACCTCTTCAAAGACACTGAAGGCAAAATGAGTCGTCACCGGAAGCTGAATATTTTCCTCTTTATAAACGCGCAAAAGATTGATCAAAATAGCCGCGCTGACCTTGTCATCCAGAAAGCGGGACTTGATAAAGCCTGACTCGGTAACTGTGGTACGGGGGTCAAAGGAAATAAAATCACCGACTTCGATTCCTAAATCGCGAGTTTCTTTCTCACTTGTCACCTTTTCATCCAAACGAACTTCCATATTGTCCTGAGTTCGCTCAACCGTCCCAGCGTCCTTATAGACATGGCAGGAAGTCTGGTGAACTAGGATAGTACCGCTGATAGTCTTGCCACTGCTGGCCACATGGACTAGACAGTTTTCTCCTTCAATCATGTTCCAAGGGAAACCGCCAATTCGATCCAGCTTGAGACGACCGTCTGGCTTGACCGCACGCACAATAGCTCCCAGAGTATCCACATGGGCCGTCACGACACGATGTTGAGCATCATTTTCTCCCTTAACCACGACATGAACGCCGCCTTTATTGGTCCGAACAGGCTCATAGCCCAAGCCTTCCAGCGTTTGTACCAAATAGTCCGCCACCTCAGCTGTAAAGCCTGTTGGAGAAGGGATAGCCGTTAATTCTTGTAAATATTGAACAGTTTGATTCATCATAACTCCTTTAGATCATTTATACTGTCAATTATAGCATAAATCCGCTGTCAAATATCGTCCTGACTGGCTCTTTCCTCCTGATTTTAGATTGGTTTAGCAAAATCTTCGATGAAATTGGAAAATCTATACAAAAATCCTCTTCTCCAAGCATGTATCAATCTTAGAGAAGAGGATGCTTTATTTTATTCTAAAATAGGGAGAAGACTACTACCGCAAGGACGGCACCAATGATTGGTCCGACAACCGGAATCCAAGCATAGCTCCAATCGCCATCACCTTTGTTTGGAATCGGAAGGAGACTGTGCATGATGCGAGGTCCTAAGTCACGAGCAGGGTTGAGGGCATAGCCTGTTGTTCCACCAAGTGAGAGACCAATTCCGACAATCAGTGTTCCAACTGCAAAAGTGCCAATGCCTGCTTGCAGCTTATAAAGTCCTAGAGCGAAGATAGTGAGTACAAGAACAAAAGTTCCAAGGATTTCACTAATCAGGTTAGAGAAGGTATCTTTGATAGCTGGTCCTGTGCTGAATGAACCCAGAACGTTAGCCGGATTTTCTTCAGCTAGATAGTGAGGTTTGAACTGTAGGAAGACGAGGAACTGTCCGACCATAGCACCTGCAAATTGAGCAAGGATGTAAGGAAGAACAGATGCCCAAGGCAAATCACCTTTCAGAGCTACTCCGATAGTTAGGGCAGGGTTCAGATGGGCTGGGCCAAGGTTGCCAGATACAAAAGCAGCGATGGCAACGGCAATCCCCCATCCCATGGTAATCACAATCCAACCTGAATTGTGACTCTTGGTTTTGGGAAGAACCACACCAGCGACCACTCCATTTCCCAGAAGGAGCAAGAGCAGTGTTCCTAAAAATTCGCCAAATATTTCTTTCATCATTTATGTTACTCCATTTAAAAGAAGGGGAGGCAGACAGTTGTTTTGCCTACCGCCTCTTCTCGTACTTTCTATTTTTTTAATTCTTCTAAATCGTTATTTGCAAGGGCAGCTTGAACGTCTTTTCGATAAGCTGCTTTTTCTGCTTCTGTCCAGTCGTAGAATCGTCCCATTTCATCCAGGACAGGCTCAACAATAGCGTCTAAACCATCTCGCATAAAGAGCATGTGATTTGTCCGGCGAAGCAGGAAGTCGACTGGGCTGAGTGCTAATTCGTTACGCATAGCGTAATGCAGTGACAAGGTATCGGCTAAGCTGAGACCTGGTGCTTGCTCGATGCTGTGTGCGAGGGCAAAGACCTTAGGAGCATTGGAGCCGTAAAGGTTTGCAAGATAGAAGGCTTCTTTGCTGTCTAAGCCACGTGATACACCGAGTTGCGCAAAGGCTTCGATTTCGGAATCCACATTTGCTGGATTGAGCTCTCCGCCTGAAACAGGGTATGTCTTCGAGTTGATGAGCTTGAAGCTGCGGTCAAATTCTGCTTTGAGGATTTCAACCACACGCTCCATAGCGCCTTCCGCCATTTTACGATAGTCCGTAATCTTACCGCCAGCAAGGGTCAAGAGGCCATTGTTATCACGTTCCAGGCTGGAACCGCGAGACACGGCAGATGGATCCAAGTGTTTTTCAGACGTGCTGCTTTCGAGTTGCGTAACAGCCGCTTCAACATCCTCACGGGATTTTTCTTTAGCCAAATAGCTTTCAACGGTCGCAATCAGTGCATTGAAGCTTTCATCGCTAATGGTACCGTTGTTTCCACCATTGTAGTCAGAAGCGCTGTTTCCTGCAATCAGAGGACGCAAACCTGCCCAGCTGCTTTCGATGTCGTCAATCGTGATGTTGGCTTCTGGGAAGCGATTATTGACAATGCCCAAGAGGTAATCCACATCTTCTTGTGTTACTTTTGGATGCTCTAAGTCGCCAGTGTAGTCGGTGTCTGTCGTACCAAAGTAGGTTTTATTTTCACGCGGAAGGACAAAGACCATCCGGCCGTCTCCCAAGCCTGTGTCAAAGTAGACTGGCTGAGAAACCTTGAGCTTGCTAGAGTCAACTACCAAGTGAACTCCCTTGGTTGGACGCATTTGAGAATATTGCTCACCATCATTTGACAGATTGCGCACCTTGTCGCTCCAAGGTCCAGTTGTATTGATGACTAGGCGAGCCTTGATTTCAAAGACTTCATCTGTCAAGAGGTCACGCGCAACAACGCCTGTAATCTTTCCAGCTTCGTCAAAGAGGAAGCCTTCTGCCTTGACATGGTTGGCAATCAGGGCGCCGTCTTGGTTGGCGCGTTTGATATTTTCAATCACGAGTCGAGCGTCATTGTTGCGGAAGTCAAGATAGACACCGCCGCCGACCAGGCCTTCCTTCTTGAGTTCAGGTTCCCGTTCTAAGACTTCTTCCTTGCTCAAGACCTTGTTGGCAGCAGGAGTGTTGTTAACACCAGCCAAGAGGTCATAGAGGTCCATAGCTACTTTGAGACGGAAGAGGCTGAAAGTAGCGCCATCTTCTTCATAGACTGGAAGGAGCATAGGATCTGGTTTTGGAATATGGGGGGCAATTTGCTGAACCACAGCACGCTCAGAAACTGTATCTGAGACCACCTCTACGTCGAATTGCTTGAGGTAACGAAGGCCACCATGGACCAATTTGGTAGAACGGCTAGAAGTCCCTTCTGCAAAGTCTTGCATTTCAATCAGACCGGTCTCCAGGCCACTAGCTGCCGCTTGCAAGGCTACCCCAGCACCGGTAATCCCGCCGCCAATAATCAGGAGGTCCAAGGTGCGTTCCTGCATTTTTTTTATCGATAATTCACGTGTTTTCTTTGAAAATTCCATAATTACACACTTTCTAACTTAGTCGTTTCATGCTTCTATTGACTTGATTATCAAAATATGAATCAGTATCAGTCGTCGATTTCTGCAAAGACTTGGGTTGCTTTAACGGCTTTTTTCCATCCTTTGTAGAGTTGTTCCTTGCGGGATTCATTCATAGATGGTTCAAAGAGTTCTCCAGTTTCATTGAGAGTGCGGAGTTCGTCCAAGTCTTTCCAGTAGCCTACTGACAGTCCTGCCAAGAAGGCTGCACCGAGAGCAGTTGTTTCTAAGTTTTTAGCGCGGGCAATATCGATTCCCAAAATGTCAGCCTGGAACTGCATGAGGAAATTGTTCATAGCAGCACCGCCATCGACTTTGAGGACTTGAATAGCAGTCTTGGCGTCTACCTGCATAGTATCGATGATGTCGCGTACTTGGTAAGCGATGGATTGTAGAGTAGCCTTGATAAAGTCTTCCTTGCTGGTTCCACGGGTCAAGCCAAAGACAGATCCACGTGCATTTTGATCCCAGTAGGGAGCGCCCAGACCTGTAAAGGCAGGTACGACATAGACTTCGTCATTGTTGTGAGAATCGAGGGCATATTTTTCAGATTCAGGTGAATTTTCAACCATCCGAAGACCGTCGCGTAGCCATTGAATAGCACTTCCGGCAATGAAAATAGAACCTTCTAAGGCATAGTAAACTTTTCCGTTGATGCCGTAGCCAATGGTTGTCAAGAGGTTATTTTCAGACAGCTGCATCTCTTCACCAGTGTTCATGATGATGAAAGAACCAGTTCCATAAGTATTCTTAACCATACCAGGCTCAAAAGCTAACTGTCCAAAGAGAGCCGCCTGTTGGTCACCAGCCATACCAGAGATTGGTACTTCTCCGCCATAGAAATGGAATGGAGCAGTCTTGCCATAGATTTCTGAGTTAGATCGAACTTCTGGAAGCATAGCCTTTGGAATGTTGAGGATTTCCAAAATCTCATCGTCCCATTTGAGTTCCTTGATGTTATAGAGCATGGTACGGGCTGCATTTGAGTAGTCAGTCACGTGAGCCGCGCCGTCAGTCAATTTCCAAACCAGCCAGGTATCAATAGTACCAAAGAGCAATTCACCCTTTTCAGCTCTTTCTTGTGCTCCCTCTACATGGTCCAAAATCCAGCGAACCTTGGTAGCAGAGAAGTAAGCGTCAATAATCAAACCAGTCTTTTCATGGAATTTTTCCACATAGCCTTGGCTTTTCAGCTGTTCAGCCAGAGGAGCTGTCTGACGAGATTGCCAAACGATAGCATTGTAGATAGGAAGACCTGTATTTTTATCCCAGACGACAGTTGTTTCACGCTGGTTGGTGATTCCGATAGCTTCGATTTGGTTAGGTTTGACTCCACTTTCGATGAAGGCACCGGCGATAACGGACTGCACTGAGTTCCAAATTTCATTGGCATTGTGCTCAACCCATCCAGCTTGAGGGAAAATCTGAGTAAATTCTTTTTGACTGGAGCTAACTTTTTCTCCTTTTTTATTAAAGATGATGGCGCGTGAACTAGTTGTTCCTTGGTCGATGGCCATGATGTATTTTTCTTGTGACATGAACTGTCCTCCTAGTAAAAATCTTGAGGATGTTTCCTCTACAGTAACTAGTATATAAAATAAAACGCTTTCTTTTTTATCAACTTTTTTTAAATTTTAAAAAAATCTGAGGAGATTGTGCGAAAATCACAAAGAAACCTGGATTTCTCCAAGTTTCTTAATGAAATATCATGTGACGGATTTGTGCTAAATCTTCCAAATCCAAGTCATTTTTTAAATAATAGATAGGAACCTGCTGGGCCTGATGAATAGGATTGTTGGTGATGATGAGGTCATAATTTCTGGTAAGGTCGTAGGATTCAATCGTAATAAAGCGATTGTACTCTAAGTACCGCCTTAAAATGGCTGTCATCCTGGAAACAACGATAAAGCTATCTATCAAGTCCATGCCTATCTTGATGACTTGACCGTCGTTTTCAGCAATGTACTCCATCAGCTGGAGCCATTCCCACAAAACCTTTTTATCCAGAGATGTTCCCTGCTGGAAAATAGGCAGTTTGCTAAAAATAGTGTCTGCTACTTGTCGGTAATCGTATTCGCTCCATAAATATGGGTGGCGAAGTTCCAAGTCATGCTTGTATTTGTCTTGCAAGAGGTAGCCTCGGAAAAGAAAGACGCGGGCGCAGAGCTGACTGAGTTCGTAGGTCACCTGGTCTTCAATATAGTCACCTAGCAAGTCCTGGCCCTTCATCTCTTGAATGAGTTGCGTAATCAGACTGGCAATTTCACCTCCAAAGCCCAGAATATACTCCATGGTGTGTAGAGGCAGAATCCGATGGGAAAGCAGAAATGAAAAGAAAATCATCATTTCCCCATCTTCTTGGCTCAGAGTAATGTGCTGACCAGCAAAGAAATCATTTGTCCGGCGATGCAAGCGTTGATAGAAGATATTTTCAAAATAGCCCTGCATTTTCTGCTCAATGTTTTGAAATTGACAGGCATTGACTCTTAGGCGCTGTTGGGTGATATGTGCCCAAAGAGCCAAGTCCAATCGCTGCCCTTGAGAGAGTTGGGCTCCGCAGAGTTCTTCTAAGACGGCAACTTCCTGCCTTCTTTCTGATTTTTGAAGTTCTTTTTCCCAATCTTGGCTGGACCAGACCTTGCGAAAGAGGCAGAAATAAAAATAGCGGATCTGGTGCTCAGGCCCTTTTAAGCGGCCATTTTGGATAGATAGCTCAAACTCTGATAAAATCTGATTTAGACCGGATATGTGACGGCCGAGTGTTGCTTCACTGATCATCAGTTCCTGGGCTAATTGATGGGCTAAAAACTGCTGATGATAGAGCAAGTAGTTTAAAATCTGGTATTTGATAGCATTCCCCAAAAAGAGTCTGCGAATGTCGCGACCTTTGGTATCAGAACCGATGGACAGACTGAGCGTTTCGTCCTGAAGCTGGATGGATAAGGCTGCATGATGGTCTGCGGCCTTGTCGTTAATCAAGCTAATGTACTTGGTCAAGGTTGCTTTCGAAAATCCTGTTTCCGACATGACGGCCTTCAAACTAGATGTAGAATGCTGCTGTAAATAAGACAGGACAATAAACTGCCCCGCTTCACTCTTTTCCATTAAGTCTGCTAGATACATCCGAGAACCCTTTCAGTTTGCTAATCTTAGCTTAACACAAAAAGAAAAAAAGAACGAAGCAATCTGCTTCATCTGCTACATCCATCTATGACTAACAAAAAGGAAACCTGACCAGCGGGATGATTTCCCCAGCCGTCTCAGGCTTCCTTTGTATCATCAGGCTTGCTTCACCCTTTTAAGCATGATATTTTACATATTCTTTGCAAAATCAAAACGGAACCCAACCTTTTGACCTAATTGAGTCAGTTCAGCCAAAGTCTCTCTGCGGCAGACAAAGATGACATAGCTGTCACTATCAATATCCATTGCTCCGAGGCAGTAGCCTGCTTCCTCCCATTTTTCATCCAAAACCTTGCACCATGATGGAATGTCTCCATCCTCATCTAGCCAGTCATCTTGCAAGGGGAGATTCTTTTGCTCTGCCAATTCTTTCATGAAATAGGTGAAGTCTTCTAATATTGAATTCCAATCCAGTTCAATGGCGTCACCACTCTCAATTAACTCATCCACAATTCCTAGCCAAACAATGGTATCTTCCTCTTCGTCATCTTCTATCCCACGATCGTCATACCTTTCAAGATTTTCATCAAAGTAGTCCCACGGTGAGGCAAGACAAGCTTCTATAGCAGAACGGACAGAGCTGTCCTCTGTAAGCAGTTCAACCATGCTCATAAAAATTTCTTTGTTCAGTTCATTTGTCATAACTGACTCCTTTCTTGTCCATAAGGACATATTTTTAACTTTATTGAAAAGAATTTTATCTATAATCCCGACTAATATTAGTCACGGGACTGATCATTTAGGCAATTATCGCTTATTCATTTAAGAATGTTTCATCATCCATAGTGTTCAGAACCTTCAATATCTCGGTAGTGGAATTCTAAATCCGAAATCAATTTTTCGCCATATTCCAATAATTGAGCTTTAGTGAGAGCATTTACATTCTTGTCAGAAAAAGCAAGCTTTGCCTTCAAGTCAACTCGACAACTTCCAACAAGACTCGCTTGGATATAGGCTGCATAGTCATTTCTAGCAGATGTCCAGTCCATTAGTTGAAAGTCCATTTCAAAGCGAATAAACAATTCCCTACCATTTTGCTGCAAGTCTACAATAGTAAAACCTTCGCTATCATGAATTTCGGATGAATCAACCATGTCTAGCTTTTCTCTATTAAGATAGTTCAAATCCTCAGATAATGCTTTGAAGACAGACAATTCTTTTATTTTATGACCAATAAATTCCAATAAAATAATTTCTAAATCTTTTATTTGTAAGTACTGCTCTTTAATCATTATGCCTCTTAGTCTTTGCTAATAAGATGATGACACCTAGTAAAGTAAGAATTCCACTTACAAAAACAGCTATTTCTAATTCTTTTAATCCTTCAATATAGGGTATGATATAGATACTTGATTCCACAAATAGAAAACCGATAAGAACAAGGGCAATCGAAAATATGTCTGTTTTTTATTCATTTTACGTCCTTCCCTTAGCTAGCTCGAAATTTTATTTCCCTCTACCCACTTATCATTATCCATGATAAAGGGCTTGGCCAGTCCTTCTCCTGTGTAGTCCTTATATTTTGTCTGCAAGTATTTGTAGACATCTTCCTTGGTTGCAAACTTGATAGCCTGGTATGGCTCTTCAAAGGTCAGCTTTTCGACAAACAGATAGCCGTCTTTATCTGGAACCAAGACGCCGACATGCCCCACAAAGAGAGAATCACCGTCAAGATTGTCGTGGACGATGACGGAAAGCATCCGAGCCTTTTCGTTAAACTTGAACTGTTTGAAGTATTCCTCCATCTTCTTAGCATGGACTTTTACATCTTGAGTCGCTTCAGTCTTGACTCTTGAAAACAGGATATTAAATTCTTCCTTATCCTTGGCATCAAAGAGCTTGCCCTTGTCAATCGAATCATTATCTATGAACAAGAGTTCGTCATCCTTTGCTATTTGAGGGATGTCGATGCTATTTTTCAACAAAGTGTAAGTATTAATCCGACAATTTGTCCCGATAAAATCGCCCTTCTTTGCCTGCCAGAGAGGATTGATTTTTTCTACGTCATATTCTGTTTTGGTAAATTTAGTGAAATCGCCCCTTAATCCAGTCGAGCCAACAAGACCATTGTAATCATTGACTAGATTGACAAAGTGTTCGACACTGTCTTTATCCAAGTCGGCAGCCAGCAAATTTTTGACTTCTTCAAGACTCTTTTTACTATTTAGATTTGAATAAGTCGCCTTCCAGGGGTATTTTTCCGAGCTAGTCTGACCAACTGTTGGATTCTCTTGACTGCCATTTGATTGCTTTTGTGCCTTCCCACATGCAGCTAAGCCAAGAATTGCCAAAGTACAGGCACTCATCAACATAATCTTTTTTACATTCTTCATTCTTTCGTCCTTTTTACATTTTTCCCATATTCATCTTCAAATAATTCCTCTTGTTATTATATCAAGAAATACTGAAAAACAGAAAGAAAAAAGCCAATTTGAACAGAAACTTCCTTGTTCTTGAAATCACATCTAAACTAAAAGTACATCTTTATAAAACAAACACACACCTCAACGAAGCTATTTCCCTAAGCAAAAAAATGACTGCACTTTTATCAACTGCAGTCACTTTGATTTATGAATAGATGAATAATCTAGAGTAGCCAACTTAAAGAAGGGACTCGCTCTAAACTGGTAAGTCTACTTAATCTTGTGCTTGTTCATCTTTTCTTCGAAGATAGCTGTCATGATAGCGCGCAATTCCTCACGCTCCTTTTCAGGAAGTTCTCCTGCTTGCTTAGCCACAGCGTAAAGTTCTGGATATTGCTTGGCAACTCGCTCAACCGTCTTGGTCGTAGCATGCCCTCTCACAAGGAAGGGAATTCGCTTAAGCCATTCTTGTGGCACAAGATCCAAAATCTTTTTAGCCGCTTCCTTATCGCTAATGACGGCTGTACTAAGCCCCTCTTTGATCTGCTCCTGCTCTTTTTCGGTAAAATCTTTTAATTCCATTCTGAACTCCTCTTTTCTAGTAAGTTACTTGCTAAGGACTCATTATACACCTAAGCCCTAAAAACTACAAATATATAACTTGAACAGGTTGCTTTTAGATTGGATTTTTTGAAAGCTGAATAACTTTGACAAATCTTTAAGTCAGATTTCCAAAAATTAATTTGCAGCAGTTTCCAAAACTTCCGCAAAGATTACGAAACCTTTTGGTAAGATATGAAGCTGCCCGTCCGATATTTGGCAATGACTTGCTAAAGTTGCAGAATTGCTATCTAACAAGTAATTCTCTTTGGATTGATTAAAGATTGCTCGAAGAACTTGTCCATCATAATCCCAAGTCAGAGATAGCACATCTGGCTTGATTTCTTTCAGGTTATAGGTTCCATGTTGGATAATGTCTGAGACACTCTTGCGAAGATGAATCAATTTCTTCATGAAATGAAGCATATCATTGCTATCGGAAACACGTTCCCAAGGCATAACACGACGACAATCTGGGTCTGGTCCTCCATCTAACTCTAACTCGGTTCCATAGTAGAAACACGGTGTTCCCCTTTGTAAAAAGAGGCAGGCTAGGGCAGACTTGACTAGTTGGACGTTTCCTTTTGCTGTAGCCAAAATGCGCTCCGTATCGTGCGAATCCAGAAGATTGAACATCACTTCTGAAATCTGTTGTCTATAATACATAGATTGACCATTGATCTCATCGATAAATTGATTGGTCTTCTTGACCCCACGCAAGAAATAATCCTTGATACTATCAGAGAGAGGATAGTTCATGACCGCGTGGAATTCATCGCCATTTAGCCAAGGCTGAGACGTATGCCAGACCTCTCCTAGGATATAAAGGTCAGGCTTTTTAGCCAAGACAGCTTTACGGAAATCTCTCCAAAATTGGTGGTCGACTTCGTTGGCCACATCCAAGCGCCAAGCATCGATATCAAACTCTTCAATCCAGTAGGTCGCAACGCTCAACAAATAGTCCCTCACTTGAGGATTGGCTGTATTTAGCTTGGGCATATAGCTCTCAAAAGCAAAGGTATGGTAAGGGAGCTTTCTTGGATTTGTAAGCTTATCCCTTGTCACCGGGAACTCTTGAACATGGAACCAGTCTTTATAAACAGAATTTTCACCGTTTTTGAGGACATCCTGCCACTGTGGAGATTGGTCTCCGATATGGTTAAAAACAGCGTCCAGCATGATTTTCATGCCTCTCTGATGGGCTTGCTCCACCAGTTGACGGAAGGTTTCCTTGTCTCCAAAATGACGGTCAATTTCGAAATAATCCGTCGTATTGTACTTGTGATTGCTCGGCGACTCAAAGATTGGACAGAGATAAAGTCCTGTAATACCCAAATCTTGCAAGTTATCTAGATGGTCAATAATGCCTTGTAAATCACCACCAAAGAAATCCTCACTTTTAGGAGTAATCGACGAATCCCAAGCTAGAGCTCCTTCTGGCGAAAGAGCAGGGTTTCCATTTGCAAAACGCTCTGGGAAAATCTGGTACCATACCGTTTTTGACACCCAGTCCGGAACATGACAAGCATCAATCTCATGGATATAAGGAAGCTTAAAGCCATTTCCTTCGTAATGAAGGTTTTCTAGCGTGTTTTCAACACAACCCTTATCGCCATACAAGATACTCTGGCCTTGCTTATCCTTAATCTCAAAGAGATACTGAAGTCGTGCATAGCCGACTGAAACCCCCACCTGCCAATAATCAAACAAAGCATCGGAGGTGACTTTGACCATTTCCTTGCTGTCCTCATAATGATCCTCCATGAAAATAAAAGGATCTCCATAGTGCAAGGTAATATTCTCAATATCTCCCCTTTTCGTCCGAATGCGAATGTGCATTGTCTTATCTTTATAAAGATAAGCATACTCCGACTCTGGCCTGTGGTAAATAGCTGACAATTCCATATTTCTCTCCTAGATTTCTCTTTATAGACTCATCGCAATCCTATGCAAACGATTTCAAAACGTAGTCCTAGTATATCACTTTAAAAAAACGATTGCAAGGTGTTGTTTGGATATATGGTAAAAAGCCTTGAAGTCAAGGCTTATAATGTTCTTTCCAAAACATAACACAATATATTCTTTAAAATTCTATGTAAAAGTTCATGCTATTAACTATCTGAGTTCAACATCATTTTCTACATGCTACATCTGCAATGCTGTTATCCAAAAACATATTCCGGCTATAAGTGAAATCGGAGTCATTACATATTTTTCTTTCTTACTTTTTGAAATCATGTTCATAATCGTATTCAAGGATAGGTAAGCGGCAAAGAATAAACAAATATATTTAGTAACCTTAAAAGACAGCCACAAGGGAATAAAACCTCCGGCTTGCAAAATAATGATCATGGCAAAAATTTGGATAGCTACCGAAATGACTGCCGCAATTCTAAATTTCTTAGGTAAGATTTTATGTTGTCCACCCATTGTAAATTCGCCCAAAGGCAGACCGCAAGCAACAAGAACGGTCATAATTGCTATAATTCCAAATAATACTGCACCTAATATTGCAAACATAAATCAACATCTCCCTTCGTAAAATACAAAGATTTTTAGTTACAAATCCAGCTTCGTTTCACTAATATTCCTATAAATTTATAATACACTCTTATAAAATTTTTAAATTTGATAGCCCTAACTCCTGCTTCTTAACCTGTGTTAAACCTCTATTTTCTTGTAAAAATATCCTATAGAGCTTTTTTTACACTTTTCTTTTTAATCTGGGCAATTTGGTCTCTTTTTTCTAACAAACTTACACACTCAGCAGTTCGCTGTTACTGTATCGCCTTGTCGTACACTCCTCACTCTACGACAGCTATCGAAGCATGAGCAAATTATCGACTTCTACTTTGCTGATGCCTCAGCTCGTACAAGCAGTGATACCGCCTCAACATGTGGTGCTAGCAAGCATCTATATTATAGAACGAAAGTATGTAAAAGTGATTTTGGAATAATACTATAGAACGGAACTATTAAAATTTATTTAGTAAGGAAATCCCCTAACTCACTGACCAAGCCTTGCTTTATAGAACAGAAATCAATACTCTGAACTTTCGTCGCACGTAATGTAATTTTTTCTGCAGTAGTATAAAAATCTAATTCATCTTGAGTGAAGAAATCTACTGCATCATATCGACGTATAGGTATAAGTTTTTCATTATAATAAACCAGCATTTTAATCGGATTGACTCGCAATACCTCAGCCACCCCAGAATCCGCAGTTGCGAAATAATGGAGATAAATCACATCTGAGTTTTCAATACAATTGAATAAAGTACTTTGTTCCAATAGTCTTATATGAAAAATATCCCATGCTGTATTATGTATTTTATCAATTAAATTCTTAGCCCCTAGCTGCAACTTTTTAAATATTTCTTGAACAGCACTATCATTTTTCAAAAAAAGTATTAATAAAGTCATTTCCAATTCTAAAAATACGCATAAATCCTCAAAACAATAGCGTTTAAACTCAGCGACTTTAACTTTTGTAGAAAGATTTTTTGTATTTTTCAAAATGAATGCTTTCAATATATAGCAACACACTGCCTCATACTGTTGTATCACCTCATCATTGCTTAGGTAGTTTTCTGCATCTTCCCAGATTTCTTTCATCCAAATATATTTATCTGGTTTTAGAGTCTGAGGCACATTAGATTGAAAAACTTCAAAATCAGTGCTATCAAAATAAACATAACTTTCAATCATTTTGGCTAATAATTCACGATTTAGTGGGGTGGTATATCTTTCCATTAAAGCAGTTGAAATATTATTTGTTAGACGCAACGATTTAATCTCGTGTAAAAACTTAATTAAATTCTCCTTATCAGGGACATTTCTCCCTCTATATAAATCATGTATGTAGGTAAAAATGTTTAGGTCATAATTGATAATTCTGGCAACGGGTAAGAAATTATCCTTAGCATTCACAGTATTTTTATCAATAACCCAAATTTTTTGGTAATCTCCCAAACCAATCAGATTAAACTTTCCATAGCTAAATGATTTGCCTATGTTACCAAAATTTGACTTTTCTTCATCAAATAGAAAAACTCTACACTCATGAAGGTTCCATCTATTGAAAACTTCTATTTTCTGTATGGTCGTTTCACACTTAACTAGCTCCTGAATAAAAGGATATATTTCAAGCATAGGTGTTTAACCTCCCAAAATACTTAGTTGTCTTGTTCATAACGAATAACTTCTTCCCAATAATCATACTCATCACAAATATACAACATTGCATTAAATAACTTCAAAAACTCTTGTTCTTCGATTTCTTTCTCCCACCGACCATGACTAATCATATGACGATTTGGTTCATCAAGTGTAAATCTATTAGTATCTTTGAAGAAACTATACAGCCAGTGCATCAGTCCTACATCGCTAAACGACTTATCAATAAATATACTATCAATTTCTTTAATTGCTCGGTGACCTACTGGTATTTTTTTCTCTAATGAAGTCATTTCTGAAATTCTATTTAGTGCACCATCAATTGCCAAACTTCCCAGAGTATATGCTGCATAAAAGTTTCGATTAAAGTAGCAATCAACCATTGATTTTACAAGAGGAGCTGAATAACACGGCGAATTTTGTAAGTCAATAATAAAATCCTCATTTTTAGTTTATCCCTAAGCAGCTCTATCCATTCGTCCTCCAAGGTATTCCATTCCTCAGCAAGTAAACGTTGATAAACACTTCTATCACGAAAATAAATAACCCATCCATTTTCTGCCAGCAGTTGAACTCGAGAAATAATCTGCTCAATTTCTTCTTTTGTATAAATCGAAGGCAGTGATTTTAAAAGTTCATTGATGCCACTAAAAATCTTTGAATAATCAATTTGATAGCTAGCAATTAAATTTTTTGCAGAATCTGCAATGTTTTGAATTGCTTGCAAGTGTGTAGTTGATAACGTTTTATTGTACGACGCAACCACTTCTGACATGACATTAATAGCGCTTTTTTCCACTTGAATTAATGAAGGCAGACTTACTAAAGGAGTCGTCAAATTAGCAAAATTTACTAATTTAGCTGAACTTAATACATTTGAAGTTGCAATTAATTCTGAAATAATGTTAGCATTTACAGTTGCTTGAAAGCTACTAAAGGTATCAGCCAAAACAGAAATTGGTGTAGTATTTTGTCCCAATTTTATCTTTTCAGAGAGGTTTGTTGAGCTGTCTAACGGAATTTTTTTAGAGTCTATTTCAACTTTCTTCACTTTAATACTATCAATCATTTTGTCCCCCAAAAACAGCTTATTCATATTGTTTATTATACCACTAAAACTATAAAAAGACCTTAGCCATTAAGAAGTTCAACTTGAACAACCACTTTGATACAAATTGTTCCTGAACAATAAAAATTTTGTTTTCAAAAAATCTTACTATTTTAATTTATAGAAAGATTTTAGAATTTAACAAGCAGTGATAGTGACTAAACATAGTGCAAGAAAACTTCTAAATTATAGAACGAAAGTATATACTGTCTTGTATTAAAGACCTATTTATAATAAATGTGTAAAATGATTTATTAATAATTTAGTTAATCATTTACTCTAATAACACTACACTCTGTGAAAAAACTAAAAACACAAATTTACCAGTAGTACCTTTTCTCACTCAGATATTGTTCTTTTTGTTCTCTAGAATTTTCATGATTTCTGGTTCCTAATAATTCGTCTGTTGAAGAAACTATTGGGTCTATCCAGTCAGCTTTGGATCTAATCCAGTCAATTTCATCTTTACTAAGTTTCCCTGCTATCTCCAGTTTATCAGCCATCAATCTTAAATCATTTGCTATTTGAAAATCTTCTAGCATATTAAGAAGAGACATTGTCCGTTTCTTCTCTTCTTCGATTCTATTTTGTAATTTTCTTTTTCGTTCTTGTTCTTCTTCGTATAGTCTTTCTCTCTCTTCACGTTCAAGACGTAAGTTCTTAACCTTATAATACTCTTGGTAAATTAAAACAATTATTTCTGGGATTGATTGTTCAAGTGTGAATTCTTTAGTATCTTTAATGTATTTACCATCTATTATCTTAAAACGAAATTTTCCATTTGGTATATAGTCATACTTCTTTATTCTTGGTTTAAAAGCATATCTATTAAACTTAACGCTATCATTGTACTCTGCTAGTTCTTTAGCTTCTTCTTTTGTTAATTCATGACTTACTTTGTCTGTTGATTCTATAACTTCAAAACGAACAATATCCTTGTCAATTTGAATATCCCAATTTGGAGTTACATTATCACCGATTCTTTCAATAACAGTAACTAGTGTATCTAAAAAGCGATATAAACGTGGAAGAGAATTTAGTGAAATATTTTTTACAAATTTAGGTTCTTTTAAATCATTATATCTGTGTCTAGAATCAAAGTAAGGATAGGAAGCAGCTTTTTCCCTCTTATTCCACTCTGTGATTTTATCTCTTAGATTAGCTACAGATTTATGTAATCTCTTATTTGGAGACTGGTTTAGGTTTGAAACTGCTTCAATAATACGCTCTATTTTATCGTCCTCTAAAAATGATAACGAACTTCTTATACTAGTTGTATCAAGTTTAACAGTATCTTTATTTTTATCTTCCGAACTCTCCTCTTTATGTTTAGCAGGTTTTATTCTATTGTTCTTTAGGCTTTTTCTATCAATATTAACTTCATTTACGTCATTTTGTGGTAATGGAACAATAAGTTCACTTAAATCTTGTCCAGTATTCTTACGATACCAATAACTACCCTTTGGAATTGGGATTTCAAATTCTTTGCATTTCTTGAGTAAGTCTGAATAGCTTAAATCATATTTCAATGAAACTTGTTTTGCACTTATCTCCCAGATTTCTTCATAGAGTTCTTCTCTAGAGAAGGTCTTTATCATCCTCATTTGAAACACCTTTACCTTTATACTTTACATCACCATTTTTATATTTACCAAGCGAAAATGCAAATTCAAAAACTTCTAATTCTTCACTTCTGCATTTTCGCTTAATATAAAAAGTAAATCTTGTTTTAAACCGTTAAATTCCTCTATAATTTTATCTAAACTAGTTTCAATATTCTCAACACGGATCTCTGATAGTTTTCCGTGGTTGTAAGAAATCATTCTTTCAGCGATAATATGATATGACCAACTCTCAGTGAAACGTCTATCTCTTTCTTCGTTATGAATAGCAAAACCAATTGGAAGAAGATTATTTCTAAGACCTATAGCAACTGCCTGTGAACTTATACCTAAATAATCACCAGCAATTTTTAATGTGATTTTATTTAATTTTCTAATATCTTCGTCGGTATATTTCGGCATGTTAGTACTCCTTTGTTATAATTTCAAATGCAATATCATCTAATCTAAAATATCTTGATGGGCTGCTATCTAGTCGCTTTCCTTAATAATAAAATTAATATGTGGCACACAATACTCTGAAAGCTAATTATCTATTCAATTAAAATTATTGTTAATCAAAAACAATCTCTTCAAATTCAAAGTTACGATGTTTTCTATGAATTCCAAAAATCTTTTTCGGTAAATTATCTCTAGTTAAATAAAGCTTTTTATCTTCTAACTCACCTTTATCAATCTTTTTAAGGGAATCTTGAAATTCGTCTACTTTATAGAATAAAAGACCATCATAATGTTCTACACCATCATCATTAAATTCAATAGTGTTATTATGAATATCATATACTAGATTATGTTTTATACCATCGTCATATTCAAATTCAAAATATATATTATACTTCTTAAATTCTCGGATTTTTTTACAAAGTTCATCAAATTGATCATGGTGAATAAGATTTAACTCATGTTTCCTCTCTTCTGGAATAATACATGATCCCAATAAAACGAAATAAAGGTAGATTGCATTTCTACGTATTTTTTCAACTAAATCCCAATCATTTAAATTATGAGTATGAAAGAAACCGTTTCGACATTCAATTCTAAAACAACTAATCATGTCAGTAACTGTTTTTGCATTATCCGGATTTGAAAAAATATGCTTATTACATCTTAAAAAATACTCAAAAGTTCCAATAGAACTATCCATGAATACTTTTTGATGTTCCGTAAATTCGATATATGGATAGTTTGTGAACCTATAATTGTTTCCCTGCTTATTTTCGGGAACTTTATTAAATTTGTTATCAATCAGCTCAAAAACTGGGATATTCTGTCTGAAAGCTTTTTTCAACATATCTCGTTTCATAGCTATTTTACAATCGTTATCAATATTGAGCATAACAATCTTATACAATAACTGTTCAATAGACTTTAAGTATCCACTTACGACAGAGGTGTAATCAAAGTTCTTTTTACCCTTAAACGAATCATAAAGCCATTCCGATGTTATAAAACTTGTAGCATATTCGTTCGAACTTACCATTGTTTCATATAATTTATCGAAAATATATGATTTATGCATATCATCCAGATTTTCAAAAATAATATCTTTTTGAGTGAGATATAAATAGTTCTGGACTTTCTTATCACTTGCATTAATAATCTGATACCTGTAATTCAAATAATCCCAATCTCTAAGCTTTTTCTGTGCAAAAATTTTTATTGAAGCCAGATTCATTTTAGAAAGAAATTTAACAGATTTATAACCTGTGATTTCCTTTGTAATGTTTAGGTAATTATCAATAGAATCAATAAACGCTTTATATTCTTCTTCACCAAATTGTTTTAAATAAAATTCATGAATAGATAATGCTCTTATATTTACATTTGTATCTTTATATTGTTGATTCTCTAGCTCAATTAATTTATTTGTTTGCTTACCTTTTGAAGTTCTAAGGATAATCGCTTTATCGACATGACTAGATTTAAGAATACTATTGATATCTTCATCTTCAAGGAAATCTACTAACCTATATCCTATTCGTTCATGATTTTCTTTAATTATAAAAATAAATGGAGCATCATGTGAATATTCTACAGGTATATTATACTCCTTCAGTACCCTCCAAAGGATGTTAGTTAGTAATATTTTAGCAGCTTTTTCCTGTCTTTCTACTGTGAAACGATAAAAATAGAAATCATCATCAGCAAATTGAAAAAGTTCTTCATTCCGGATAGACTGAGATTTCACCCAAGATTCTATAAAATGCTTTAGCATATTTATATTTTTATCAATTTCTTCTTTATATATATATGAACGGTCAATTTTTTTCTATTATTTTTCTAACCTTGAATATTTTTATAAATAAAAAAGACATCAAATCCTAAGATTATGTGCTTCTCCAAGTATATAGGAGTTAACAGTTGCTTTTAGTAGCAACTGCAAACTCCTTAGTAGCTTCAATCGCATGGATTGAAACACGCTCAGCTGCTGAAGAATCCATATTCAAAGCGAAAATGGTTCCAACCGCAGCTGTGCCAAGGGCAACAACGAACTTCCAGTCAATTAAGACAGTTAAGTTCATAGCACACACCTCCTTTCAGGCTTGAAAGCCAAAAAAAATATATAGGTGGGTATATTGTTGCCCTATCCAATGTTTCCACTGGACTACTTTAGTATACTTCAGAGATTTAAATTTGTCAATTCTTTATATAATGTAATACACTGTATCTGAAGGTAATCATCATAATTCTAAGAAAGGTTTATCTCAAGTCCCAGCTTACATATTAAACTCTATTTCACTATTATTGTTTTTGTTTCTTAAGGTAAAACACACCATTTAAAAGTAAATCCATAAATTAGCTCCAGATTTAGACATAAATAGTTATTTATTATCTAAGTCAAAACCAATCTGCCAAAATCCCATATCAAGTATTTTCATTTGAGGATACAGCATATCAGCAACAATAAAATTCTTTTGAACTGAATCTAATTGTTCTATGTTTTTTTCATAAAAATCTACTAGTTGTAAAATAGATTTAATGTTATAGGTTCCACTTGCAATCTTTTGTGATCTTACCCCAGAAACAAAATATCTATCATATGCCGGAACACAACCGAGTGTGCCCATCAGTATCTTTGTGATTAGTGTTTCTGATAAGTTATTTTTTAGTGCTGAACCTTTTACTTCACGCCTGATTCCATCATAATAATTAGCAATAAATTCATTAATTTCCTTTAGCAATTTTTGATTACTTTCATTTCTAAAATTTTTACATTCTATTCCTGCTAGAGAATCATATTTGTTGCTTAAAATCTCACTCACAACAGGGATGTGTACTCTATAATCCTTTTGTAATAGAAATGAAGAACCTCGATACATCCCCCAACTTGCTAAATAAAATGCAAGTTGTAAACTCAGGTAATCAAGATTCACATCATTCTCTTTTCGAGCTGTCATAAAATGTGAATAGCAATGTTCCCATGAACGATATCTGTCATGTTCATCAGCTTTTAAATCGTTATAAAATTCAGTTGATGATTTAATAATCATATCGATTGTTTCCATAATTCCTACTTTCCTAATCAACTTTCAAATATATAGCGTTTTCATTATTTTCTTAACCTATTATATCATTATTCAAAACAAAAAACTGCAACTTACTTGTTGCAGTTACACACAGATTTACTTCTGTTCCTTTTAGAAATTTACTAAAGTTGAATTGGGGGTATTAGAGGAATTGAAATATTCTTTTTCTAATCTATAGTTATACCTATTCTGTTCGAGTTTCAGTTAAATATATTCCCCATTCAGCTAATTCTATAGGCAAATCATAAACAGTTTTTCCATTACTTTCATAGCTTTCGGAGATTCCTGGTGAGGTCTCAGAAAAAGTTTCCCAAGCCGTTACTAGTTCTTCTACAAATTGAATATTATGAGGTTCAAAAAAATCATTAAACTTCGATAGTTCTTTACTATAAATTGTCAAAACATTATAGCTATCAAGCATAATCTCATCATGACTTTGGTGCCCACCAAATCCAAACTTACTTAGTCCATCATTAACAAGCAAATCACCGTATCTAATCAACAGTGCTAGGCATTCCTCTCTTGAACAACCATCAATATAATAAACATCCTTATGGGATTCCTTGATAATATTCTTTGCTATCACTTTTTCTCTATCAATACTGACAGGCAATTCCAAAATAAAAAACAAAGGCTCGTCATGAATCGCAATAAAGTGTTGAAAAACCTCTAATATTTTTTCTGCGTGTACATTCGCCATCAAATTATGTTCAGTTAACTTTGTAAATGATTCAAACAGTTTTTCTACCAAGCTAACTTGGTGACCTTTTACTAAATTCAACATTATGTGTCCTCCAGAGAATTTAAACAATATCCACATTTATAATCTCATTATACCATTAAACCCCTAAAAAGACTGCAACTTCCCAGTCACAGTCTCTTATAAATCTACCTCAGTTCCTTCAAGGAAAGTTACTACAATATGTCCAGCTTCTGAAATACTGATGCGGTCGAGAACTTGATTCATGATAACTCCATCAAATTTATCTAAATCTAGTATCTGATACATCTGCTTGGCATAGTGCTTATAGAGAAGATTTGTTCCTTGCTCAAGCTTTTGCCACTTAGCTACAACATCAGATCTATGTTCTTGTAGCAGTCCAACTGCTTTCATAAAGGCTTTCTCAAGCATTTCTTCATCTATATGATTGTTTAAACATCCAATCTGGCCTTTGATCCTATATCGATTGTTACACTGCCAAACCTTCCGTTTACCTCGACTTGTAGTCCAATTTTTTCTACCAAATACTGAAACACATTCGGAACAGAGAATCTTTGTAGTAAAAGAAGCATTTCAATAATTTATTCATGGCCGCTAGTTATGTTTCTTTCATCTAAAACCCCTTTTCAATGAAAACAAATACCTACTCACAGAGTAAATGGAAATAGGATTAGATAATTTCTAGCTATCACTTCTACTCACTCCAAAAATTTTCTCACTCCGATACTTCCCTAGCACATAAGAAAAAGCATTGCAATCAAAGCTTTTCATTATCCCTTTCGTTACAAAGTTTTTACAATTTCACCATCAATCCTACACACTCGACGGTTCGCTGTTCCCGTAGCGTTTCGTCGTAAACTCCTTACTCTACGACAGCTATCGCATAGACGGAACATCTACTTCTACTTCGCTGATGACTCAGCTCGTACAAGCAATGATACCGCCTCAACATGATGCGTCTGCGGAAAGAGGTCAACTGGCTGGACTTTCTTTAGTTCGTAGCCCAGTTCTTGATAGAGTTTGATATCACGCGCCATAGTGGCAGGATTGCAGGAGATATAGACAATCCGCTGGGGATCCATGCTAACACTAGAAGTGATAAAGCTTTCCGTCAAGCCCTTGCGCGGCGGATCGACTAGGATGACATTCGCCTTGATTCCCTGGTTCAGCCAAGTTTGGATGGCTTGTTCTGCAGGGGCGCAAACATAGCTGGCATTGCTGATACCGTTGAGCTCTGCGTTGCGCTGACTATTTTCCACGGCCTCAGGAATGACCTCGACTCCATAGACCTGCTGGACTCGGTCAGCCAGCGACAGACCAATGGTGCCTATACCCGAGTAGGCATCCAGCACAATATCCTCTTTTTTAAAATCAGCAAAGTCAAAGGCCGTCTGATACAGCTTCTCTGCCATCTCAGTATTGACTTGGTAAAAGGCTGGCGCAGCAATCTGGAACTGCTTGCCCAGCATGCTGTCAGTGATAAAGTCTTGGCCGTAGAGTGTCCGAAACTCCCGACCGAAAATGGCATTGCCCGGCTGGTCGTTGATATTTTGCATGATGGACTTGATAGCTGGGAAAGCCTCTGTCAAACGCTCAATTAGTTGATCCACTCGGAAAATCTTAGGCCGACTGGTCACCAAAATCACCATGATTTCACCAGAATAATGGCCACGGCGAACAACCAGATTGCGAATCAGGCCAGTACCTTCCTTTTCATCGTAAGGCTTGAGGTCGAAACGGCGCAGCAAATCGCGTACAAAAACAATGACTTGGTCAATAACTGGATCCTGAATATAAAAGTTCTCAATCGGCAGGAGATCATGAGAATTTTTTCGGAAAAAGCCGGTTTCCAGCTGTCCATTGACACGGCGAACTGGCACCTGAGCCTTATTGCGGTAGGCCAGCGGCTGATCCATGCCCAGTGTCTCCAGCACTTCTACGTCCGAAATACCCGCGATTTTATAAAGGCAGTCCTGCACCTGCTTGCCTTTAAAAGCCAGCTGGGCTGGGTATGCCAAGTGTCCTAAATCAGCAATTCCAGTCCGCAAATAGGCTAAATCGACATGCTCATTGCGCTGGTCAGACTTTTTCATAAATTCCTCAACTCGGCCGAAGCCGATTTTTTTATTGACCTTGAGGACGCGCATGCGAATCACTTCACTCGGCAGGGCATTTTCAATGAAAAAGACGCGGCCGTCTACCTTGGCTACACCCGCTCCCTCATGACTCAGATCCACAATTTCTACTTCAATAATATCGTTCTTTTTTAACATTTTTTTACTTTCTAATCAATCTTGCGCTCAACTGCAATGATACTAAAGCAGGGAATCAAAGGATTTTCTACTGTTTATTTCTTTCTTCCTATTGGAAAAGATGTTCACATTTCTGCTCTGCTATTTTCCAAAAAGAAAAGGAAGAGACAAAATCTGCCACTTCCCATTATATCATAAGAGCCCTATCTTAAGCCCATTTGTTGTAATCTTTCTTTATAGGCTTCAAAATCAATCAAGAGTCCTTGACCACCATACATATCATAGGTATCTGTCCAGTCACCTAGTTCTGGTATAGTGAGGCGCTCTATCCCATTGCGTGAATCAAGCACCAAGGACAAGCCCTGGGTCCAGAGAAAACTCTGGGGCACATTGGTTGAAGTCAAGGCAAAGACCTTTCCGATTGCTTCAGAGCCCGTAAAGAGCTTGGTAGGATCCTTTATCTGCTGCATGACAGCCGTCAAGACTTCTTGCTGGCGACGGGTACGACCAAAGTCACCCTCATCATCCTTACGGAAGCGGGCATAGTTTAAGAGCGTCCGTCCATCCATGTGCTGGCGGCCAACCTTGATGATTTGAGTAGGAACGACTCCATCTTTCATGTTCAAATCATCTGGAACTTCCACTTCCGTGACTTTTTCACCATCAATAGTCGAAAACTGAGCATCCATAAATACACCATTTGGAAAGAGGGTATCAATCGCAGTCGCAAAGGTGTTAAAGTCCACTAGAGCATAGTATTTAATATCAAGATCGAAGTTATCCTTCAAAGCCTGACGCACTGCTTCAGCTCCACGGTGATTGTCTTGCTCACCCAAAGTATAGGCAGCGTTCAACTTTTGATCGTAATAATCATCATCTGTTGGCTCCGTGTAGGAATTGCTGACGCCATCGATATGAATCAGTGTATCACGCATAAAGCTGACTAATTTCATTTTATGATCTTTATTGCCGACGTTCAGGACCATAATCGAATCCGTGCGAGTCTCCGTTGACTTATCTCCGATTCGTCCATCGGTTCCCAAAACAAGGATATTGATGCCATCTCGAGTATCATGACCATCAAAGTACTCAACATCAGCTGCTTTAAGATTTCCTGGCCTCGATGTATTTAAGCCTTTGAAGAACATGAAGAGCATACCAGATACAACCAAAATCACAAAAATAAAGAACCACATAAGCACGCGCTTAAGATTAAATCTTGTATACGTTTTGGAGCTTGGCTTCTTTTTTTCTTGCTTCGAGGATGGACGGGAGTTCTTTTGACTTCTGCTGAGAGAGTTTTTCCCTGGGTATTCCGGTAGCAAGCCCGATGAATCTGTCCTCATAGACTCTGAAGAAGCCTGTATGCTCGCCTTTTTAGCCTGTTCTTCTTGCGAAGAAGTAGGTGCTTGCTTTTGTTTTCTTCTAAAAGCACCTTTTCCTGGGTACTTAGGTAACAAGCCTGATGAATCTGTCCTCGAATCTTCTGAGGAAGCTTGCACCGTTGCCTTTGCAGACGCCTTTCTAGATGTCTGTTGCGCAATGTCCGACCGACCTTTTGCCTTTTGGCGGAGGTAATTATACTCCTCCTTCTCATTTGCATTCAGATAGTAGTAATTTGTATGGAGATAATCTAGTCGCAGCTGTTCGTGTCGACTCAGATTTTCTGTTCTGCTCATATCTGCTCCAATCTATAATCCTGAATCAGAAAAACGGGATAACTGCCTAGAATTTTAAAGGTGATACCAAGTGTAGCAAGCTCTTGGTAAGCAAAATCCACTAATTCTTTCCGTTCATTATCAATATCAATAATAAAGAAATATTCCCCTAGGGCTGTTTTAAGAGGGCGGCTTTCAATCTTTGTCAGGTCAATGCCACGCCAAGCAAAGGTTGATAAGGCCTTATACAAGGCACCGGGCAGATTATCTGGCAAAGTCAAAGCCAAACTCTGTTTTTCCTCTTGCTTTTCAAGCCTAAGAGTGGGAGTGGTCTGTCCTAAAATCCAGAAACGAGTAAAATTTTCCTCCATTTCCTGAATATCTTGGGCCACCACTTGCAGACCATACTCGACTGCCGCAGTCCGCGGTGCAATAGCGGCGAAAGGTTGGTCAGAATGCTCAGCCACAAAACGAGCCGCATAGGCTGTACTAGCTGTAATTTCAATCGCTGCTTCTGGATAATGCTGGCGAATATAGCCCTTCCCTTGAGCAAGCGCCTGAGGATGAGAAAAGATTTTCTCAATGGGCTTATCTAAGCTAGTCGCCAATAACTGCTGCTTAATGGGCTGAACAATCTCTGCCACTGCTTGAATCTCAGCTTGATGGAAAAGATAATCCAAGGTCTCATGGACGCTTCCTTCAATCGAATTTTCCACGGGAACAACCGAATAATCCACCTCTTTCCCTTCATAAGCCTTCATCACTTCTGTGATATTTTGATAAGGTACCAAGTCTGCTTGGGGAAAGGCTTCTTGGGCAACATGATGGGAAAAGGAACCCTTGGGTCCTAAAAATGCAACTCTCATTGAATTTCCTCAATAATTTCTTGTGGCGTTTTTCCTACCACGTCAATTGTTTGTGTCGCGACCGCCTCATAGAGAGCCTGCCTTTCTTCAAAAATCTCCTGCAAATCTGCCTTGCTCTTGGTCAGATACAAGGGGCGCTGATTTTCCTGATCTTGCTTAATCCGACGAAAGAGGGTCTCAAAGTCAGCTTTCAGATAAATATTTTGGGCATTTTCGGATAATAAATCACGATTTTCTGCACTCAAGACAACACCGCCTCCCGTAGAAAGGACGACATCCTGGTGAATACACTCAGCCAAGACTTCAGCTTCAATTTTTCTAAAGGCTGGCTCGCCGTATTTAGCAAAATACTCTTGGATGGGCATGCCGATTTTTTGGACAATCAGCTCATCCATATCCAGAAAATCTGCTGACAAGGCTCTCGCAATTGTTGATTTTCCTGCTCCCATGAAGCCAAGTAAAATCTTAGCCATTCACTAAGCCCTCCAAGTCTGAGAAGAAGCTAGGATAGCTGGTATTGATAGCCTCTGCCCGCTCCAGCTCCACCTGACCATCCGAAACTAATAGAGCCGCAATGGCTGCCATCATTCCAATACGATGGTCACCGAATGTATTGATGGTTGCACCATGAAGAGGCGTTTTCCCATCAATAATCATGCCATCTGCTGTAGGGGTAATGGCTGCTCCCATGCTATTTAAAGCATCTGCGACAACCTGAATTCGATCGGTTTCTTTGACCTTTAACTCCTCGGCATCTCGGATCACCGTTCTGCCTTCAGCTTGGGTGGCTAAAAGGGCGATAATCGGAAGCTCGTCTATCAAGCGCGGAATAATCTCTCCGCTAATCTCCGTTCCCTTCAGCTCAGAAGTCTCAACGGTAATCGTGGCGGATTTGGCCACTTCATCTATATTAGAAAGGGTCATCTTGCCGCCCATTGCCTTGATAACATCAAGAATCCCCGTCCGAGTTTCATTGATTCCAACATTTTCAAGGACGATTTTGGACTGGGGCATAATCAAGCCTGCAACCAGCCAGAAGGCTGCGCTGGAGATATCACCCGGCACTCTCACTTCTTGTCCAGTAAAGGTCTGACCACCCTGCACACGAATTTCCTTACCCTTGACCTCAATTTGACCACCAAATTGGACAATCATATCTTCTGTATGGTTACGGGTGATTTCCTTTTCAATAATGACCGACTCACCTTGAGCCTGCAAGGCTGCAAAAATCAAGGCCGACTTGACCTGAGCGGAAGCCACTGGCAACTGATAATGAATAGGCTTTAAATCTTTTCGGCCATGGATGTGAAGAGGCGGTAAATCTCGTTCTGTCTGCCCCCAAATATCCACACCCATTTGACTAAGAGGCAGGGTTACCCGATCCATCGGACGTTTGGACAAACTATCATCCCCAAACATCTCTGCTGCAAAGTCCTGACCTGCCAAGACACCTGAGATCAAGCGGATGGAGGTTCCTGAATTGCCCATATCTAATTTATTGTTCGGCGCCTTGAGGCCATCAAAACCAACACCATGGATTTTGACAGTCTTTCCGTCATCTTCAATCTTGACACCTAAATCACGAAAGACCTGCATTGTAGAAAGGACATCTTCACCTCGCAAAATATCGTGAACCACTGTAAGGCCCTTGGCCAAGCTCCCGAACATAATCGAACGGTGACTGATTGATTTGTCGCCCGGTACACGGATACGACCATTCAAACCTTTTGCCTTTGTTCTTAACTTCATAGATGCCCCTTTCAATTTGCTACTAACTTCTATTTTATCATAAAAATAGCAATTTTCTAAAAATTTATTGTATTCATTCCCACTTCTTAGTCTTTTTTGTCTCTCCTACATGATAAAAGAGGCTGCGACAATCGTCTCTCAGCCTCCCTTTATTCCTTGTCAAAAACACGAGAGGGCTAGATTCTTGCTCTAGTCAATCTCTGATTTACCCATTATTTGTGTCCTAAATGCTTATCAATCTCATCCATAATCCGCCCCATGACATAGCTAATCTGCAGATTGCGACCAATCAAAATGGCCCAGAAAATAGCCATCAGATAGTGCTCAGACATGATTGCTTCATTAAAAAAATATGTTTCTAGGGCTGTAAAAGCCGCCATTACTATAAATTGTCGTCTATTCATTCTTCCATTATAGCATGAAAAATCATAAAAATCTAAATTCAATCATCTTGAACAGTGATTTTTTCTGCTAGAAAATCAAAGCCTTCTGGTATCAAACTTTCTTCCTGCTTTTCAGCTGCTTCTGCTTTATTACTACGACTTCTAGCTGAAAATTCTGCCCGAATCTGAGTCCAGTCCTCGAGAGAAATAGCCAGAATATCTGGTGAAAAGCCAGCAGCATTGCTGAGCAGATTCCCAAACATAGTGTTGAGATTTTCTCTTTTCATGGTTTGCTCAGCATTGAAATGAGACTCAAAAGCTAAAATAGCATGGTTCTCATTGGCTGCAACTGGCTGCGAACCAATGAGCAGTGCCCTGTCAGCTCCTGCCAGGCTCTCGATGATTTCACCCCAAGCATTTTGCAGCTTAGTCAAATTGCTGCGAGCCAAGTCAGGATTTTCCACCGCTTCTTCCAAGATGGCATTGACCTTATTGCGGTCTACTCGATAGGTCTTAGCTTTTTGAGGTCGTGCCTCTGATTTCTTAGTTGCTGGAGCTGGCTGACTGCCGACATTGGCTAATTGCTGCTTGAGCTGCTGGATTTCCTGCTTGAGATTAGACAGTTCTTCTGCCAAGTTATCAGGAAGCTGATCTAAGCTTGCTTGTTCCTCTGCTAGTCGAATGGTCATCATTTCTGTATAAATCTTAGGTTGCAGGCTATTCTTGATGTCTGCTAGACTCTTGGTCGCCATATCAATCATAGCAAAGAGAGTATCCTGCGGTGTCTTAAGATTTTCCAGAAAGAGCTCGCTGGCATGAGTATTCTCTCCGCCAGTTTTGACAATAAGCAAATCACGCAGATATTGCAGGAGATCCGTCACGAAGCGGGCCATGTTTTTGCCGCTACCAAAAATAAGATTGAGATTATCCAAGGCTGCTACTGCATCATGAGCAATCAAGGCAGCTACGTAGGCATCCAAGGCTCCCAAACTGATAGAGCCTGTGATTTCCTCAGCAATGTCCGTAGTCAAACGATTTTCCTGAGTCAAGCTAAGAGCCTGATCGAGGATAGACAAGGCATCTCGCATCCCGCCCTCAGCTCGACGAGCAATAATCTGCACACCTTCTTGCTCAAAGTCAATTCCTTCCTGCTCCAAAATCCACTTGATATGACCAATAATGTCCTGTGTCTTGATAGACTTAAACTCAAAACGCTGGACGCGGGAAAGAATGGTCGCTGGAATCTTATGCAGCTCTGTCGTTGCTAGGATAAAGACCACGTTTTCTGTCGGCTCTTCCAAAGTCTTGAGCAAGGCATTAAAAGCCCCAGTCGAGAGCATGTGCACCTCGTCAATGATATAGACCTTATGCTTGGCCAGACTAGGCGCATAGGTTGACTTGTCCCGAATATCACGAATCTCATCAACTCCATTATTAGAAGCTGCGTCAATTTCGATAACGTCTTCAAGGCTCCCCTCAGTGATAGCCTGACAGATATAGCAGTCATTGCAGGGCTCGCCGTCCTTTTGCTTCGGACAGTTCATAGCCTTGGCAAAAATCTTGGCAACACTGGTCTTCCCTGTCCCACGTGGGCCAGAAAAGAGATAGGCATGGCTGATTTTACCTTGCTCCACAGCCTGCCGCAGAGTAGTGGCTACTACCTGCTGCCCCACCAGCTGACCAAAGGTCTGACTGCGGTACTTTCGATATAAAGCTTGATACATTAGGCTTTTTCTCCAAACATTTCAAAATTCCAAGTCGTTTTTTCAAGCAAAATCTGGACAAATTTTTCCAGATATTCCTGGTCTACATCATCATAATCCCCCGTCAAGGCTGAGTCCAAATCCAACACTCCAAGCAGTCGGCCTTCTTTTACCATGGGCACCACAATTTCGCTCTTAGCCCGGCTATCGCAGGAGATATAGTTGGCATGCTGGGTCACATCATCCACGATAATCGTCTGCTTTTTCTCCGCAGATTCACCACAGACACCCTTGCCTAGCGCAATATGGACACAGGAAACATCGCCCTGAAAAGGCCCTAAAATCAGCTCGCTCCCATCAAAAAGATAGAAACCAGTAAAAACAGAATTAGGCAGGGCTTGATTGAGCAGGGCGCTAGCATTGGATAGATTGGCCAAAGCGTTGGTCTCACCCTCCAACAAGGCTTCCAGCTGAGCCAGTAATAGTTGATAATTTGAAATTTTTTCCCTTTTATTCATACTTTCTATTATATCAAAAAGCACGTCCTACAGAAGAAAAAATAAAATTTTTTTAGCTTCTTTTCTAGTCCGAGCTTCAAGTTGAAAAACATTTTCTTATTCTGACCGCCACAAAGGATAGTCCTAAGCTTCATCTTTCCTGCTCAAAATATAAGAGGCTGAGATTATCCATCCCAGCCCCTGATGCTATAGAAACGCAAGTCATGCTCAACTCATCTTTTTACAGCCACCCCATAAAGCGGATAAGGTACATATTTAGTCGTACCTGACGCGAATAGTAGTAATTTCCACCATTAATATAAAGCTTGGGCCCGTAAAAAATGGAAAGTACATTATAGTATGAATAGGTTTTTCCAGTCACATTGCCAAGACTCGGAGCAACCACTTCTTTTGAGTATTTTTTTGCAAGCTCGAGCGTATTCTCGCCGCCATTTTGCGCAACATAGTCGATATAGGCCTGACCGAAATTGTAGGCCTGAACTGCCGTCCAGACATCCACTTTTTTCTCGCTGGCCAACTCTAGATTGTCCGATAAAGTCTGAATACCTTGCCGAACACTTTCTTTATTGTCTGTAATCGAATTGATTTCGCCTGTTGCACTCTCACTAGACTGCATGAGGTCGCTCTTTCTTCCCTTGGTTTCGGTGTAAATCATAGCCAGAACCAGCTCTTCATTAGCCGCTGTGTCCTGCTCGTCCAGCACTTCTCTAACCAAGCTTTGATAGGTCATAACCTGCTTAACATCACGATGGACTTGATAGCCTTTTATCGCGATGGCAGCCAGAATGATGAGCAAAATCAATCTTCTGATAAATTTAAACATTATTTACTTTGAATATCCTCGATATTTTTGATGAGAATAGAATAAGTTCCGTTATCATTCAGGATAAATTCCACGGATTCAGCATCCTGATAGACATTATTTGGAACGATCAGCTCTATTCCATTAGAGAGGGACAATTTTTGATTTTCGAACTTCTTTTTCTGGCGACTGCTGTCAATCTCGTCAAACTTGATTGGCTCTGGTACAGTTTCCTTGACCTGGTCGATAAAGGTAAGTCGGGCAGTCAGATTGCTGTCAAACAGCTCGTCCGCCAACTTCTCTGGTGACAACTCATCATTTTCTTCCAGATTTTTGAAAATGCTGGATTTGACCTTGGACTGGAACTGAAAATCGTCTTTGTTAAAACTTTCAGCAATCTTTTGAGCCGTTTTTTCCAGCGTTTTTATGGATTTTTTTGGTGAAATCTTAGGACTAACCTGCAAGAGATTGTCAGAAAAATAGTTGAGAAAGGCACCATTGTACTTGATGCGCTTTTCAATCAGATGGTACTTGCGAGACTGGAGATTGATGACCAGAGCCTCGTCCGCACCCGTACCAAAGCCAGGCAGATTGTTCTGTGTCAGCTTGATAGGATTGTCAACCTCGCCACCCAAGTGAGTCAGGGTTTCCCGCAGAGCAATCCGCAGAAAAGCAAAGTGCTCCACCCCTTCTTTCTCAAACTGAACGAAAATCAAATCGTTGGTTTTCTGGTTCTCACTGACCGAAAACTCTTCCTGCCAAAGCTTGGCCACTGTCACGGATGTTTCCAATAAGTCGTCCGAAAGTTGGGCTAAAAAGACATTTTCAGGATCGAAAATGCCTGTTTTAGCCTCATCAGAATAAACTCGCTCGATTTTCTTGCGCAAGTATTCTTCAATCTTGGGAGTGATATTAAGAAACTTATCCGCCAACAGCAAGTCCGTATCAGCTGGGTTGAATTGATGAATGATGGCCTTCTTTACATAAATGTCCATCTTAGTTCAAACCTTCATAGAGCGGAAAAGCGTCCGTCAATTCGCGAACTTCCGCCCGAACTTGATTGAGCACCGCTTCGTTTTCAGCGTTTTCCAGAGCTTTGATAATGAGCTCAGCTACCTTGATACTTTCTGAGACACCAAAGCCTCGAGCTGCAATAGCCGCTGTACCAATACGAATGCCGCTGGTTTTAAATGGTGACAAGGTCTCGTAAGGGATGGAGTTTTTATTGAGGGTAATATTGACTTCATCCAAGAGATTTTGCGCCACTTTCCCATTTTCTACGACCTTAGTAACATCTACTAAGAAAAGGTGATTTTCAGTACCGTCAGAAATCACGCGGAACTTGTCATGCTGACGGAAGACTTGCGCCATGGCTTGAGCATTGTCCAAAATCTGCTGAGCATAAACCTTGAAAGCTGGATCCAGCACTTCTTTAAAAGCTACAGCTTTGGCCGCAATGACGTGTTCCAATGGTCCACCCTGAATTCCTGGGAAGATAGCTGAGTTAATTTTCTTAGCCAATTCTTCATCATTTGTCAAAATCAAGCCTCCACGAGGGCCGCGCAAAGTCTTGTGGGTCGTCGTAGTTGTGATGTCCGCATAAGGCACAGGGCTCGGATGGAGACCAGCAGCAACCAAACCAGCGATGTGAGCCATATCGACCATAAGCTTGGCACCGACCGCATCCGCGATTTCACGGAATTTTGAAAAGTCGATAATATGAGAGTAGGCTGAAGCACCTGCTACAATCAACTTAGGCTGTACTTCCTTAGCTTGCTTGAGGATGGCATCAAAGTCCAGTAATTCTGTTTCTGGGTTAACGCTATAGGACACAAAATTGTAGGTTTGGCCAGAGAAGCTTACTGGAGCACCATGGGTCAAGTGACCACCTGCAGACAAATCCATGCCCATCACTGTATCACCCGGCTCAATCAAAGCCATATAAGCTGCGCAATTGGCCTGACTGCCTGAGTGAGGTTGAACATTGGCGAATTTAGCACCAAAGATTTCCTTAGCGCGCTCAATTGCCAAACTCTCCACTACATCCACTACATCTGTTCCACCATAATAGCGACGACCTGGGTAGCCCTCAGCGTATTTATTGGTCAAAATTGAACCTTGAGCCGCCATAACAGCTTTAGAAACGACATTTTCTGAAGCGATCAGCTCGATATTATGTTGCTGACGCTCTTCCTCATTGGCAATGGCATCCCAGAGTTCTTTGTCAAATGCTTTGTAGTCTTCTTGGTCAAAAATCATAAAGTGTCTCCTTCTTTTGAGAAAATAGGGCGCTAGGCTCCTAAAAGTTAAAATGTTATATCACTTACTTGGGCGAGAATATCCTCGCGGGTAATGGCTCCTTGGCGCAAAATACGTGCCTTTTCTCCAGACAAATCCAGAATGGTCGAATCCTGACCTGTCAAGGATGCATCATCTTCTACTCCCGAGACTTGCTCTTGAAAATCCAGCATAATCTGCTGGAAATCAGTTCCACTAGCTTTTCCAGAAAGATTGGCGGATGGACCTATCAAGGGTCCGTACTTGCGAATCAAGTCCAGCGTAACTGGATGCTTGGGAATCCGAAAGCCTACGGTTTCCATACCAGAGTTAATCCAAGCAGGCACTCGGTCATTGGCTTGGAGGATAATCGTCAGTGGTCCAGGTAGAAAGGCTTGATAGACTTGCTCCAGATAGCTAGGCTGGTTCTTAGAAAAACGGTAAACTTCTTCCAAGCTAGCCACATTGAGATTGAGAGCCTTGTCACGAGGTCTTCTTTTTAATTCGTAGACTCGTTCGACTGCCTCTTCGTTCAAAGCTTGGGCAAAGAGGCCATACACCGTTTCCGTAGGCAGGACGACCGCTCCACCTGTTGCTAGAGTCTTTTCTATCTTATCCATTGTCCATAGCCACCATTCTATCTTTGCCAAATTGATCCTGCAAGACTCGGATTCGCTTTTGCGGGAAGTATTTTTTAAATAATTCCTTGACGCCGACTCCTTGCTTGTAACCAATTTCCAGATAGATCTTTCCTTTTTCTGTGAGATGCTCCTCTGCCTGCTCGGCTATTTTCCGATAGACGGCATAGCCATCCTCCTCCGCGAAGAGGGCCATGTGAGGCTCAGAAACTAGAACGTTGAGACCGACTTCGTCCTTATCCGCTTCTGAAATATAGGGCGGGTTGGAGACAATGATGTCAAATGTCCCATTGATAGCTTTCAAGCAATCAGATTGGACAAAAGTAAGATTGAGGCCACAGGACTGAGCGTTTTCTGCTGCCAAGGCAAGAGCATCTTGAGAGAGATCAGAAGCAGTAATCTGCCAGTCCGGACGACTATTTGCCAGTGCCAGAGCGATGGCCCCGCTCCCCGTTCCGATATCCAAGACAGACAGAGGTTTTTCAGGATTCTCCGACAAAATCAGCTCCACCAGCTCCTCCGTCTCAGGCCTTGGAATCAATACCCGCTCATCTACCTTGAGAGTCAAGCCGTGAAAATCACTGTTTCCAATAATATACTGGGCTGGCTTATGAGCAAGCAGTTGCTCTTGAATCGCTTTTAGATGGTCACGGTCTTCCTGACTAACCTCTGCCTGAAGCTTGAGAACAAAATCAGTAAAGGAGAGGTCATTGAGTGCCCGATAAACGAAAGACAGGCTTTCCGCTTCCTCTCCCGCTGCTACCAGCTCCTGCTCTAACTCAGCCAAATATTGAGCTAATGTCATTATTTATTCAGCTCTTCTAGTTTTTGCGTTTGGTCATAGAGTACCAAGGCATCCACAACTTCGTCCAATTTACCTGACAAGATCGTATCTAATTTTTGCAGAGTCAAGCCGATACGGTGGTCCGTGACACGGTTTTGCGGGAAGTTATAAGTACGAATCCGTTCTGAACGGTCACCAGTACCGATGGTTGACTTACGCTCAGCATCTTGCTCGTCTTGAGCAATCTGCGCAAAGTGGTCAGCCACACGCGCACGAATAATCTTCATAGCCTTCTCACGGTTCTTCTGCTGGGTACGCTCTTCCTGCATCTCAACCTTGATATTGGTTGGCAAGTGAACGATACGAACAGCAGTCGCAACCTTATTGACGTTCTGTCCACCAGCACCAGATGCGTGGTAGATGTCGACACGAAGGTCTTTTGGATCAATATCGTATTCTACTTCTTCGACTTCTGGCATGACGAGAACTGTGGCTGTCGATGTATGAACACGGCCTTGGCTTTCTGTCACAGGGACCCGTTGTACACGGTGGGCGCCAGACTCATACTTGAGTTTAGAGTAAACGGATTGCCCCGAAACCATAGCAACTACTTCTTTGAAACCACCGACACCGTTCATAGAAGCTTCCATGACTTCAAAGCGCCAGCCTTGAGCTTCCGCATACTTTTGGTACATAGTTAGAAGGTCACCAGCAAAAAGTGCTGCTTCATCTCCACCAGCTGCTCCACGGATTTCAAGGATGATGTTCTTGTCATCGTTTGGATCCTTTGGAAGAAGCAAGATTTTGAGCTTTTCTTCGTATGCTTCTTTTTCAGCCTTGGCATCCTTGAGTTCTTGCTTGGCCATTTCTTCCAAGTCAGCATCGCCACCAGACTCCTTAATCATCTCTTCAGCATCGATAATATTTTGAAGAACTTGCTTGTATTCGCGGTAGGCTGTTACCGTATCACGGCTACTTGCTTCTTCCTTTGATAATTCCATGAAACGCTTGGTATCTGATACCACATCTGGGTCACTGAGCAATTCTCCAAGCTCTTCATAGCGGTCTTCCACTGCCTGTAACTGGTCATAAATATTCATATTTGTATTCTATCTCCTTGATTTTCTAATTCATTCTACTTAATGGGTGGATTGAAATAATGCTTGCGGCATACAGAAATATAGGTCTCATGGCCACCGATTTTAATCTGTTCGCCATCATAGACAGGTTTCCCGTTATCCGTCCGCAAAACCATGGTTGCCTTTTTAGAGCAATATTGGCAAATGGTCTTGATTTCGTCAATCTTATCAGCCAAGAGCAAGAGGTGCTTGGAGCCTTCAAACAGTTCATTGCGAAAGTCATTTTTCAGACCAAAAGCCATGACTGGAACACCCAGCTCATCCACCACTCTAGCCAAATCATAGACATGATGGCGTTTCAAAAACTGAGCCTCATCAATCAAAACGCAGTATGGCTTTTCAGGCAGGCTTTGAATATAGCCAAAAATATCTGTCTGGTCCTCGATTGCCATCGCAGCTCGCTTCATGCCGATGCGGCTGGAAACAACACCAAGGCCATCACGTGTATCAACAGCCGAGGTCATGATAACCACGCTTTTCCCCTGCTCTTCGTAGTTGTGGGCCACTTTCAAAATTTCAATCGTCTTGCCCGAATTCATTGTGCCATATTTATAATATAACTGAGCCATTTTATATCTACATTCTCTCTAAGTATTGTCTTTCTAGGACTTCCAGCTTTATCCATAGACTCTGCTGAAAAGACCGACTGTACTTCCTATTATTTTACCACAATTCACCTCTCTTTAAAACCTAATTTATGATAAAATAAGATTAGCAAAAGAAAAGGAGAAATCATATGCCATTTGTCAGAATTGATTTATTTGAAGGACGTACCTTAGAACAAAAGAAGGCTTTAGCCAAGGAAATCACAGAAGCCGTTGTCAGAAATACTGGCGCACCTCAGTCTGCTGTCCATGTCATCATCAACGACATGCCAGAAGGCACTTACTTCCCTCAAGGTGAAATGCGAACAAAATAAAATCAAAAGGAGAGTGGGACAGAAATCGGTAATTCGTTAGAATTCGATTTCGCCGTCCCATCTCCGCACAGTTGAGTAAGGCTGTAAATACTGATGAAATCAGCCTAGTAGAGCCCACTCAACCACTGCGTCTTACTTGACATCCAAAGACAATTGAGAGGCTAGGACTTTTGTCCCAGCCTCTTTTAATTTTATGATGAAAACTCTCAGCGGCGCTTCTTTTGGATATAATTCAATCGTAGTTGGTAAAGGATTGCGCTCACAACCAAGCTTGCAATCAGTCCAATCCAATAACCATAGGGTCCCAAGTCCGTAGCATAATCTAAAAACAAGCCCAGAGGTAAGGAAACGCCCCAGTAAGCCAGCAGCCCCAAGTAAAATGGAGCTTGAGTATCCTTATAGCCCCGCAAAATTCCCTGCAAAGGAGCGGCAATTGTATCAGCCAATTGGAAAAAGAGGCTAAAAGTCAGAAAGACTGAGGTCAGACGAATAAACTCTGGATCAGAGCCATAAAGACTAGCAACCTTATCTCGAAAAATATAGAGAAAAATCAAGGTAAAGACCGCAAAAATGGATGCCACAATTCTACCCAAAGTGCAGTATTTCTTCACATCGTCAAGTCTTTCAGCCCCTAGCTCATAAGAGACAATGATGGCCATAGCCGTGGAAATACTCATAGGAAAAGCATACATAAGAGTAGAAAAGTTCATGGCAGCCTGATGGCTAGCAATAATCAAAGAAGAAAATTTTGACATTACTAGACCGACGATTGAAAAGATAACAACTTCCGCAAAAACTGTCCCTCCTATTGGCAAGCCTAAGCGAAAACCTTCAGCCAAACCAGCTTTGCTCAAGGGACGAATTTTCCAGAGTTGGTACTGGCGGACTTTAGGATGTTTGATGGCCAGTAATAGTGATATGACTAATAAGACCCAATAAGCTAAAGAAGTTCCCAGTCCCGCACCAGCTCCGCCCATTTCTGGAAAACCAAATGCTCCATAAATCAAAACATAATTGAAGCTGGCATTCAAGGGTAAGAGCAAGAGCATCAAATACATAGAAAGCCGAGTCAGCCCCAAAGCATCCAAGAGAGAGCGAATAACGCTAAAGAGCAAGAAGGGAATGATACCGATGGACAAGTAGCAAAGATAATGCTGGGCCACATCTTTTACCAAAGGGTCTAAGCCTAGACGCTGCAAAACCAAAGGGGCGCCTAAAAATACCAGCGCAAATAAAATCAGCGATAGAGCCAAAGAAAGATAGATGAACTGATAAAAATCTGAAGCAATTTTTTCATCTTTCCCCTGTCCTAAATGGTGACCGATAATCGGAACCAAGGCAGACACAATCCCCGTCAGAAAGGAGAAAAATGAACCCCACAGACTGGTCGCCATAGAGACGCCTGCCAGATGCAAGGTATCGTATTGGCCCGTCATGGTCGTGTCAACAAAGGAAGCCGAGAAATTTGCCAGCTGGTAAATCAAGATGGGAAGAAAAATTGAAACAAACAAGCTCAGGCGTTGTTTCAAATGATAAGTCTGATACATGTTAAATTCCTTTTTTTAATCTTCTTTTACTATACTACAAGCCAGCTCAATAGTCAAAAGAGGCTGGGACAAAAGTCCTAGCCTCTCAATTGTCTTTGGAGTGTCGAGCAAGGCGCAGTGGTTGAGTGGACTCTACTAGGCTGATTTCATCAGCTTTTACAGCCCTACTCAACTATGCGGAGGTGGGACGACGAAATCGAATTCTAACGAATTACCGATTTCTGTCCTACTCTCTTTCTTATTTATTTTTGCGATTTAGGATAGCGTTTAGGACAATGGCAATCAAACTAGCCATGACAATTCCGTTTGAGAAGAACATCTGAAGACTGGTCGGTAGACTGTTGAAAAGGCTGCTACCATTGAGTCCGACACCAGCTGAGATAGAAATCGCTGCAATGAGGAAATTATGCTCACTGTGCTCAAAGTCAACACGCGCTAAGATTTGCATCCCCTGAACGGATACAAAACCAAACATAACCAGCATGGCACCACCAAGAACTGGACTTGGAATAATCTGTGCCAAGGCTCCAAATTTTGGCAGAAGACCGAGAAGAATCAAGAAACCAGCCGCATAGTAAATCGGCAACCGCGTCTTGATACCAGATAATTTGACCAAGCCCACATTTTGAGAAAACCCTGTGTAAGGGAAGGTATTGAAGACACCACCCAGCAGCACCGCAAGTCCTTCTGCTCGGTAACCATTTCGTAATCGGGTGCTGTCAATTTTATCTTTGGTAATGTCAGAAAGAGCTAAGTATACACCCGTTGACTCCACTAGAGAAACCGTTGCAATGATACACATCATCACGATAGAAGAAAATTCAAACTTTGGTGCTCCGAAATAGAAAGGGGTTGGCACATGGACCAGCGGAGCCTGTGCGACTGGCGTCAAATCCACCAATCCCATGGCTCCAGCAATGCCCGTACCGACAATCAAACCAATCAAAATAGAGATGGATTTGATAAAACCTTTGGTAAAAATGTTAATCAAAAGAATAATCAGAACCGTCACAGCTGCTAGAATCAGACTTTGGGCAGTCGGCTTGTCTACGTTATTTCCCATATTGCCAATGGCAACTGGAATCAAGGTCAACCCAATGGTCGTAATGACCGAACCAGTCACAACTGATGGAAACAGATTAGCGATTTTTGAGAAAATCCCAGCGATCAGAACAACATAAATCCCTGATGCAATCAAGGCACCAAACATGGCACCACTACCGTGACTCTGCCCAATGATAATCAAAGGAGCAACGGATTGGAAGGCCACTCCCAGCACGACCGGCAGACCAATACCAAAATATTTATTTAATTGGAGTTGCAAAAGAGTTGCAATACCACACATAAAAATATCAGTCGAAATCAGATAAGTCAACTGCTCAGCCGAATATCCCAAAGCCCCAGCAATCATAATTGGAACCAGAATGGATCCGGAATACATAGCCAACAAATGCTGCAAACCTAAAATGGCTGCCTGTGAATGTTTTTCTTCATTATAGTTCATCTTATAGATCTGCCTCTCTAAATACAACTTTTCCATTTTCAAATCTGTCAATTCGAGCCAAGGAAAGAACTGTTTGTCCTTGAGCCTCTAGCAAGCTGCGACCATCTTGGAAGGATTTCTCAATCACAATTCCAACGGCTGCCACCTCAGCGCCTGCTTCTTCAATGATCTTAATCAAGCCCTTGGCTGCCTGACCATTTGCCAAGAAATCATCAACAACCAGGACCTTGTCACTTGACTCCAAAAACTTGCCAGCGATGGAGACAGTCGAAGTGACCTGCTTGGTAAAGGAATATACTTCCGCCGTTAAAATCCCTTCAGTCATGGTGATGTTCTTAGACTTTTTAGCAAAAATCATTGGAACACCCAAAGCTTCTGCTGTGTAGATAGCTGGTGCAATCCCCGAAGCCTCAATCGTCACAACCTTTGTAATGCCTGCATCTCTGAAATGTTCAGCAAATACTTGCCCGATTTCTTTCATAAGCGAAAAATCGACCTGATGAGTCAGGAAAGAGTCAACTTTGAGAATATTTTCTCCCAAAACGTTGCCATCCCTCAAAATTCTTTCTTGTAATGTTTTCATGTATCTCCTATTAACTTATCTTGGGTCAATGATGAAAGGACCTGCCACGATAAGCAAGTCCTTTCTTTTAATGACAAATCGCCTGATACTAAAAGTAGCAGAAAGTCATTAGACTCACTTATTGTTAGATGTTTGGCATCTTGTAGAGACCTTGCCCCAATCATTAGCAAGATAAATAAGTTATTCTATTTAATTAATGGGCATCGCCATTCCAGATGGAGTTTTTGACGATGACATAGTCCACGCGGGTCAGGCTATGCAAATCGCGACCTCCAGCATAGGAAATCGAGCTCTGCAAATCCTGCTCCATTTCGGTCAGCGTGTCTTGCAAGTGGCCCTTAGCCGGCAGCAAAATCTTCTTGCCTTCGACATTTTTATAAGCACCTTTTTGATACTCGGATGCAGAACCATAGTATTCTTTAAACTTATCACCATCTACTTCAATGGTTTCACCCGGGCTTTCAATGTGTCCGGCAAAGAGCGAACCAATCATGACCATGCTGGCTCCAAAGCGGATCGATTTGGCAATATCCCCGTGCGTTCGAATCCCTCCGTCCGCAATAATAGGCTTGCGGGCAACCTTTGAACACCAACGAAGCGCAGACAACTGCCAGCCGCCTGTACCAAAACCTGTCTTGACTTTGGTAATGCAAACTTTGCCTGGGCCAATACCGACTTTAGTTGCATCTACGCCAGCATTTTCCAGCTCCCGCACAGCTTCTGGAGTTCCGACATTTCCAGCAATGACAAAGGTCTCTGGTAATTCTTTCTTGATGTGTTGGATCATTTGAATCACACTGTCTGAGTGTCCATGCGCAATATCGATGGTAATGTATTCAGGTGCATCATCTTTGAGGATGCTAACGAAGTCATACTCATAGTCTTTCACACCGACTGAGATCGATGCAATCAGACCTTTCTCGTGCATTCGTTCGACGAATGGTTTGCGACCTGCTTCATCAAAACGGTGCATAATGTAAAAATAGCCTCCTCGAGCAAGCTCTTCAGCGACAGATTCATCAATAATTGTCTGCATATTAGACGGAACGACTGGCATCCGAAACGTGTGCTTACCAAATTTCACACTGGTGTCAGCCTCTGAACGGCTTTTCACAATACATTTTGCTGGAATTAGTTGAATATCCTCATAGTCAAAAACTTGAAAATCATTGAGCATGGAAAACTCCTTATCAATACTTAAAAATGACCTACCTATGCCGTTCAGCATCGCTACATCTATCCAGACGTTTCCATAAAAAGTATATCATAAAGTACAGATTCTGTAAAATTTTTGGCTGGATTAGACCATAAAGTTCGGAAATTAAGAAGAGACTGGGACAAAGTCCTAGCCTCTCAATTGTCTTTGGATTGTCGAGCAAGACGCAGTGGTTGAGTGGGCTCTACTACGCTGATTTCATCAGCTTTTACAGCCCTACTCAACTGTGCGGAGGTGGGACGACGAAATCGAATTCTAACGAATTACCGATTTCTGTCCCACTCTCTAATCTTTCTTATCTTTTTCTAAGTTAGAATCTTCTGCTCCTCCATCGACTGCCTTTTTAAACTCTGAAAACATTTTTCCAATCGACTGCCCCAGCTCTGGCAGACGTTTTGGTCCAAAAATCAGCAAGGCTCCTAGAACGATAACGATAAGCCCTGGTAGTCCAATGTCTTTTAAAATTCCCATTACGATGTTCTCCTTTTCTCAATCATTTTACTCAGTAGGATACTGACTTCATACAGCAAAATCAGCGGCACTGTCATTGACAAGTCACTGATGAAATCAGCCGGCGTCAAGATTACTGCTAATACTAATAAAACGAAATAAGCATAGCGTCTATATTTTATCAAAAATTGCGGTTTGAGCAAACCGATTGATGTCAGAAAGGCCACTATGACAGGCAATTCAAACAAGCAAGCAATCGGAATGGTCGTGTGAAATAGAAAGGACAAGTAGTTCTGCGCAGTCATCTGGATGGCAAATAAACCATCTCCTAAAGAGAGCAAAACTCGCAAAATAGCAGGGCTGACAAAGTAAAAACCAAAGACCAAACCCAAGACAAAGCTGAAAAATGTAGCTGGTATGTAAGCAAAAATCGCCTTTACTTCACTATTTCTAAGAGCAGGTCGGATAAATTCCCAAATCTGATAGACCATAAAGGGGAGCGTCAGTGAGAAAGCCACAAGACTAGCCAGGCTAATATAAATCCAAAGTATGTCGTCTGGTCCCAATACAATCAGCTTCTGCTCAAAAGAAGCGGTCAACCATTTGTAAATATCCGCTGCAAAAAGCAGACTGACCAGAAAAATCAAACCGAACCAGATTAAAACAGCTATGAAACGCCATCTAAATTCCGTCAAGTGTTCAACAACAGTCTGTTCCTTACTAGACATCTGCTCGCTCCTTTTGCCGATTTCTAAAGGTCACATAAAGAACAACGACAAGAAAGATGGCTTGACTTAGAAGTACTTCTAGGCTCGGATAAATCCCCAGCCAATCAATGGTTGGAAGATGAGAAATCAAGTGACTAGGAAAAATGGCTGTTAATTGCAGGGCATGAATGCTGACACCCAGCATCTTAAAGGCCAAGGCATAGATCAACCAGGTCAGACCAAAGAAAATCCTATGAGGCCGAATGAAACTGCTGGCCTTGGTCATTAGAATTGCGAGCAAGACTAAAACCAAAATAGCAAGTCCCAATCCCAAAAAGAAGTCTAGCACAGTAATGCGCGGTAAAATGCCTGCATAGAACAAGATGGTCTCTGCTCCTTCACGGAAAACAGCGAGAAAGCTCAGGGCAAACATGGAAATAAAACTACCACTGGCTGTCACTGCCTGCATCTGACTTTCCATGAAGTCATTCCACTTCTTGACAGAGGACTTACTGTGGAGCCAAATGCCGACCAAAATCATCATAACAACCGCAAAAATCCCCACTGCCCCCTCAATGATTTCACGATTGGAGCCAGAGGCAACGGCTGGAAAAAGAGTCTGTAGCAAAATGGCAATGGCCGCACTGGCTAGTACGCCCAAGCCAGCACCAGTATAAACCCATTTGAGACCTTTTTTCATCTTGGAGGCCTTGAGTGTCGTGACAAGTGCCATCACAATCAAAAGAGCCTCAACGCCCTCACGCAACAAAATCAGCATGGCATCAAAGAAAGTATAAGATCCGCTGGTGTCAATCTGTTCTAGCTCACTAATTAAGGACGCGAGCTGGTCTTGATACTCCTTATCCTTGCCCTTCACCATGATGACAGGCGACTGGCTTTCTACTTTAGTATAGAGGGAAGGATTTTTAGTGCTGACATCTCCTTCAACACTTGGCCAAATCGTGATAAATTTCTTCATGGCAGCCTTGCCCTGCTTTTCGTCCCCTTTTTGGAATGCAAGCAGAGCCTTTTTTAGCAGGCCTATACCATCTGCCAGCGTAAGATTTTCACTGCTAGCTGTCGCTTCTTCTCCCTTGACAAAGCTATCAATGGCTGCTGTCAGGTCATCATAGGAAGTTTGAATGGCTTCAAAATCCGTTGGCTCTGTCTCGATGGCACTCCGTAAAAAGGAAATGGCCGTTTCTACCTTGCCATAATGAGCCGTACCATGATCCCGCACTACGCCTTCATTGGCGGTCCAAGTCGAATTCATTTTTTTATAGGCTTCCCGAATCTTTTCAAGATCCTTGCTCTCAATCGCTGCCTGAAGAGCTTGAAATTTTGATTCTAGTTTATTGACCAGCTTGGTTTTTTCCGCTTCTAGATCAACGGGATTCTGCTCCTTTTCAAAAGCTAAAAGGGCGGCTGAAACCTTGGTCAACTTGTCCTCTGTTACATCGCCCGAGATAGTCAATGCCTTGCTGACTTCCTTCCCTGCAGCTGAGTCATGGTTGTTTAAAGCCTCAAATTCAGTCTGGATTTCCTCCAGCAATTGTTTGGCACTGGCTTGATCACCCTTTTGAACAGCAGTGCTAGCATCCGTAATCTTGATAAAGAGACTGCTATAAGAATCCTCAGCTGATACAGGCTGAGCTAAGAGCAAGAGAGTCAGGAGCAAAAACAGGACTTTATTCAAATAATTTCTGACCAAGATATTCTCCTTTTTTGACACCGCCGAAGCAAGCAAACAGGCCACTGCCCACATGGGTGACATATTCATTCATCTTATCCTGTGCTCCAAGATTGGTCTGCACCTTGATAAAACTGTCGGGATCCTTTTGGAAAGAGATAAAAAGGAGGCCTGTATCAAATTGACCGGTTGTTTCATCAATCCCATCCGAATAAGAATAGGAACGGCGATAGAGGGGCTTGTCCACTTCTTTGGCCAGTCGCACATGTGCATCAACTGGAAGCAAGTCCAAGTCTACCTCATCAAATTCATTCTTCTTGCCAAAGGGCGCTCCGCTCTCCTTATAACGACCAAAGGTGTTTTCCTGCTCTTGCAAATTGGTCCGATCCCAAGTCTCAAGAAACATCTGGATTCGACGGACAGCCATATAAGAGCCACCCTTCATCCAGTCCTTGCTGTCACACCAAACCACCTTGTCAAAATCTTTCTCCTTGGTGACATTGGCCGTGCCGTCTTTAAAACCAAATAGATTGCGGGGAGTAGACAAACGATCGCCTATAGCAGCAAAACCAGCCTGACTCCATTTCATGGTAATAGCATTTCGCGCTTTACGAACCAAATTGCGAACAGCATGAAAAGCCACCTGTTCATCATCCGCACAAGCTTGAATGACAATATCACCGCCAGTATATTTCTCTTTTAGTTGTTCCTTGGGGAAAGGAGGCATATCGCGAAATTCTTTTGGCTTTTTATCCTCCAAGCCCATTTTTTTCAGGAAAGAGGCGGAGACTCCAAAGGTCAAGGTCAGTCGATAAGGGTTGAGGCCGACCGTTTCTCCAGTATCCGTAGGAGGCAAGAGAGCATTAGAACCATCTTTTTTGACCATCTCTCCATTGACCAACTTTTCACTATAAGCTGTCCAGTCCTTGAACATCTGGATAACGGTCTCCCGATCCGTCGTATGCAAATCCAGAATGACAAAATAGATATTCTTCTGCATAGCTGTCGTGATACCAGCTTGATGCTCACCGTAAAAACTGATTTCTTCCTTACCGTCAGCAAATTTCTTGTCTTCCTTCGCTTGATTAGCGAAAAAAGCAGATGCACTGGAGACACCCAGCGCTAAGCCTGCACCTCCAATCCCTGCTTTTTTAAGAAATTCCCGACGATCCATTTTTTTATTAAACCATTTTTCGTCCTTGGTCATCTTCTTACTTCCCATCTAGGATGATTCCCATTTGCGAGAGAGGTTCGCCCAGTTTTGTGACAGCTTCTCCTAGCTCTTTGGTATCTTCCTTGCTCAATTCGGTATAAAGTTTATAATTTTCAGAGTCCGTCATCTGCTTGTCTAGCAGACTATTGACATTCTTGAACTCAGTTTCTATACTTTTTACCAGTTTTTCATCTTTCTTCTCAATCAAAGGTTTAAAGAGTTCAAAAATCTTTTCTGCCCCTTGAATATTGGCACGGAAATCATATAGATCCGTATGGGAAAAGATTTCTTCTTCACCAGTAATCTTGCTGGTCGCTACTTCGTTGAGCAGGTCAACTGCACCAGTCAGCATGATGTCTGGCGTAACCTCAACAGTCGCAATTTTAGCCTTTAATTCTTTAATGTCATTGACCAGCTGATCTGCATATTTCTCTGTCCCCGCCGTTGTGTTACTTTCCCACAGAATTTTTTCAATTTGGTGGAAGCCTGACCAGCCTTCTTCGGTCTTGTTTTCATCCACATAGTCAGCTAAGCGGAAATCAATTTTCACATCAGACTCTCCGAAGCTTTCGGCAATCGGCTCTGAACGCTCGTAGCTCATGCGAATTAGCGGATACATTTTCTTGGCTTCGTCAAGCTTGCCTTCTTTGAGCGTATCTCTGAATTTCTCCGTATCCGTCAATAATTGATCGATTTCTTTCTGTACAAAAGCCTTATACTCTGTTGTTGCCTTATCCAAAGCTTTCTGGTCAGAGGCCGATAGACTTGTTTTAGCTTCCGAACTGCTGGCACTTGTATTCGATTTTTGATTAGCAGCACAGCCAGTCAGTAAGATAGCTGTTGACAATAAGACAATTCCAAGTTTTTTCATCTTGACTCCTTTATTTTCCCTAAAAGGGCGAATTCATATAAATTATAACAATTTATTTCTCATATTTCAATAAATTGTCAGATAATTATAATAAAACTTTCCTTTCTGAGTAAAAAATGAGCATTTCAAAGCAAGATATCTTTAATTTTGCCAATTTCTGTTTTCTTAACGACTACATAAATCGTATCTCCTAGGTAGAGACGACTGGCTCCGTTGACCGTCTGAGTCTTGCCCTTATGGATATTCATGGTAATTAAAACGCCGTGTGGCAACTCCAACTCATGCACTTGTCGCCCTGCAATTTTTTCTGAAACAGGAATTTCAATTAAGGTTGTCTCACCGTCATCTTCAATCCGATGAGGCAGCATTTTTTCAAGCATAGCTTCATAAACAGGCGCTCCCTTTAGCAGATCCATGGCAATATAAGCCATCAGAGTAACCAAGCCCAGTGGCATTAGGTTACGAATGTCTCCCACCATCTCCGTCACGAGAATCATAGCTGTTAATGGAGCTTTGGAAATAGCGCCAAAATACCCACTCATTCCCAAAATGATAAAAATTGGAAATTGTTCCTGCGTGATGAAACCAGCTTCTACACAGAGAGCTCCAATTGCCGCGCCTAGTAAAGAACCCAAAGCCAGAATGGGCAGGAAAATACCACCAGGAAGGCCACTGCCATAACTAATCATGCTCCATACAAAACGGAGTAAGAAAAAGAGAATCAAGGTTCCAACTGTGTAATGAGCACTCGTCAAAGACAAAATCAGCTGGTTCCCACCGCCCAGTAGATGAGGCAGAAAATAACCAATCGGAACGATCAAGACAAAGGCAAAAATCGGATAATAATTTTTCGGCAGCCTAAAAAATTTTCCCAGAGCTTCATAAACCAGATGAATATTGAGGACTGCTTTTTCATAGACAAAGCCAGCCAAGCCTAAAAACAGACCCATTAAAATATAAATCCAGTACTGCTCCAACCCCATGAAAGGAATATTATCCGGCATATCCAAAACAGGAGTCAGGCCGAATATTGACAGGGAAATGAAATTTGCCACCAAACTTGCCGCCAAGGTTGAAACCCAAAAGAAGCGAGAGAAATGATGGTACACTTCCTCAACGACAAAGAGCAAACCTGCAATCGGTGCATTAAAGGCCGCTGCCAAACCCGCAGCTGCACCGCTGGCAATCAAGGCCCGTTCTTCCACTGGACTCAAGTTCAACCACTTAGAGATACCTTTGCCGCTCATCGCCCCTAACTGAATACTCGGACCTTCACGCCCCAGCATCAAACCGCTGGAAATCGCCAAAATACCGACTAGAAATTTTTTCCAGAGAATGCTCCACCAAGAAAGTGACATCAAGCCTTTCAACTCGGCCTCAACTTGCGGAATCCCCGAACCTTTTATGTCCTTTTCCGAAGCCACCAGTCTAGCATTTATAAAGACAATAAAAGCATACAAGAAAAGTAAGCCCACCAGCCAAATCCACTCGCTCCTGCCCCTCACATAAGCCGCCTGAATCAAGTGGAAACTTTTCTCAATCAAAAAACGAAATGCTCCCACTACTACCCCAGCAAAAATGCCCACCAGAATCCCCCTGGACACTTGGGAAATAATGGAGCTGGACATAAAATTAAATTCTTTTTTCGTATCAGAAATTTGTTCTTTTTGTTTTATCATCATTTCTCTCCCAAAGACCTTATAGCAACATTTTAGCACAAAATATAGGCCAGAAACAAGGCGATAGCCATGAACATTTTGCTTTTGAATGTAAAACTTTTAACAGAAACTTTATCAGATTTAAAAATAATGCCAAAAATACGGTTTGACCATAAAAAAACGACCTTGAAGGTCGTTACATGTTTAAATTGACAAGTCTTCCTGATCAATCTTGTGAGCTGTTCGATAAGCTTGGTAGAAAATGAAGACAGCCACAGCAGTCATGGCAGGAACGATGACTGGGATATCCGTTTCAATAGAAGTCAATGGAGAATTCCATAGGAAATGGAGGACAAAAGCTGATAAGAAATAAAATAGTCCAGCTTTAAAGTAGGCCTTTTGCGCCTTGGCAAATCGGAACATCAGGGCTAAGCCGATAGTGGTCAAAGCAGTGTAGAGCCAGTGAGAAGCTACCCCACCAGTGATACGGCCTAAGATACCAGAGATAGTGAAGGAGAAGCCTTCAGGCAGGTCAGAAAGGATGTAAGAAAAGTCCTCACTAATCTGAAAACCTATGCCAGCTGTAATTCCCAATAGTAAAAAGCCTTTAAGTTTTTTGACTGGCACTAGATAGACAGCGAAGGCAACTGCTAAGAGCTTGAGCGGTTCTTCAACCAGAGGAGCAGCGAGGGCATTTTCCAGATAACTAATCACGGTATTTGGAAAGCTCGTGCTGACCCACTCGTGGATATAGGTATTGGCCAAGCCAGAAGTCCAGCCAGAAATGAAAAGACCACCCAACAGAGCTACACCTAGGCTAGATGCAGGCGTCTGCCATTTTTTACCCAAACTGCGAATCAAAAGCAGAGCTGGGATGATATAAAGTAGCGCCAAGAGGGCTGACAGTCCGACAATTCCATAACCAGAACCTGACATACTGCCAGTGGTATAAGCTTGTGTCTCGTATTCCAAGCCAATCGCGCTCAGAAGGAGAAAAGTGAAAAGAACAATATTTTTCTTCATATAGCAACTTTCTAAAATTTTATTTTCATCTTAGTATAACAAAAAAATCTAAAATAGAACTAATTTTAAGACTCATTAGAATGATTATTAATTATTGTACTAGTTGATAAACATATAATATATATGCCTCATTCTGTATTGTATTGACAATTCAACTTGATAAAGCAAGTAACAAAAAAAGTCCCTCATCGGGACTTTCATGTCTTATTTTTCAGCTGTAAGTGCAGCCATTGTGATGTAGTTGTATGGTTTGTTGAAGTGTGGCAAGAAGAATAGGTCTGTCAATGCCAATTTATCAATTGTGACATGCTCTTGGATAGCAAGTGAGAACATGTGGATTCCCATGCTGATAGCAGAATCACGTGATACCATTTGAGCTCCAAGAATTTCACGGCTGTCTTTATCAAAGACAATCTTGATGGCAACTTCGTGGTTGTCATGTTTCATAAATTCTGGTTTTTGAAGGTCGTTAAAGCCTGTTTCAGTTGCGTTGTAACCAGCAGCTTTAGCCTTTTCAAGAGTCAAACCAGTTGAAACCATGTGAAGTCCATAGATTGAGATACCGTTTGATCCTTGTACACCGATTCCTTCCAATTCATGTCCACAAGCGTTGTAAGCACCAACGATACCAGTACGAACAGCGTTTGAAGCAAGTGCGATGTAGCTAGTGTCTTTACGAGCGTTGTCATAAACAGTCGCACAGTCACCTACTGCGTAAACACCTGGGATTGATGTTTCTTGTTTCTTATCTACAAGGAAGGCACCGTTGCGGAAGAGTTCAATCTTACCATCAGCAAGAGCTGTGTTAGGACGGAAACCAACTGCAAGAACAACCATGTCCACATCAAATGTTTCTTTGTCCGTTACCAAGCGTTCAACTTTGCCATCACCTTGGATTGCTTTAACTGTTTGACCAAGAGCCAAGCGGATGTTATGGTCTTCCAAGTTCTTCGCCATCATTTGAGTGAAGTCTTTATCGTAGTAGCCGTTCAACACAGTGTCTACGATGTCAACAAGTACAACTTCTTTTCCAAGACGTTCAAAGGCTTCAGCAAGCTCAACACCGATGTAACCACCACCAACAACAGCGATACGCTCAAGGTGTTTGCTCTTGTCAGCAAGTTTGTTGATAACTTCTTCAGCATTTTGGTACAACTTAACAAATTGAACATTTTCAAGAGTTGTCTTGAATTCGCGGTTACCTTTGACAATTTCAACACCTTCGATTGGAGGCAAGATTGGAGTAGATCCAGTCGCAAAGATCAATTTATCATAAGATTCTTTGTGCTCTTTTCCTTCAACTTCTGCTGTAACAACTTTGTTGTCATAGTCGATTGAAAGAACAGGTGAGTTCATGTAAACTTTAGCACCTTTTGCTTCCAATTTTTCTTTATCAGAGTAGAACAAGCCTTCAGCACCGTCGATTTGCTCACCGATCCAAAGCGCCATTCCACAACCTAGGAATGAAATATTTGAGTTTTGGTCAAATACAACGACTTCATTTTCATGACCAAAGTTATCCAACATAGTGTTGATACATGCAGTACCCGCATGGTTAGCACCAACTACAACAATTTTACTCATAGAATAATTCCACCTTTAAAATTTAATTTACCAAACTAGTATATCATGTTTCTGTTAGCGTTTACAAGATATATGCTCAGAATTTTTAAAAATATGGCAAATAAATTCGATTTCTCCATAAATTTAAGCAAAAAATTTCAATTTTTCTGAAAATAATATATATTTACAATTGTGAAAACGGTATCTTTTTGGTATACTAATAGAGACGATTAGGAAATTTAATAGGGAAGGTTGTGATAAAAGTGGATCTTAAGTCTAGATCCATCCATTTAATGGGATCAACTATTACTATTTCGATTCTCCATGAAGATGCTGACAGTCTTCTGGATCAAGTGTTTTCACTTCTTAGATTGTACGAAAAGCGTTTTAGTGCAAATGATGACAGCTCTGAGCTCATGAAAATCAATCACGCTGCTGGTAAACATGCCGTTTGCGTCCATCCTGATCTGTTTGAGTTGATTGAGTTGGGAAAAAAGCATAGTCTCGCTCCAGACAGTCATCTCAATATTACCTTAGGTCCCTTGGTTCAAACTTGGCGGATAGGCTTTGCGGATGCGAAAGTTCCCAGTCCCAAAGAAATCAAGCAAGCGCTGGCACTCACTGACCCTGAGTGTATCGAGTTAGATGCAGCTACCTCCAGTGTTTTTTTAACAATGGAAGGCATGAAAATCGACTTAGGCGCCCTTGCCAAAGGCTATATCGCAGATAAAATCGCTGCTTTTCTAAGAAGACAAGGTGTCACCTCTGCCCTCATCAATCTTGGTGGAAATATCTTAACCATTGGTCTAAATGAAAAAAATAATCGTTGCTGGTGGATTGGCATTCAAAATCCAAGCTTGCCACGGGGAAACGACCTAGCTCTTCTGTCCATTCAAGATCAGTCTGTCGTGACCTCAGGGATATATGAAAGAAAACTGCAAGTTGACGGCAGGGTCTATCATCATATTTTTGACCGCACCACAGGTTATCCGATCGACAATCAGCTAGCTAGTCTCACGATTGTTTCATCAAAATCAGTCGATGGTGAAATATGGACAACCCGTTTATTTGGGGAAAGTCCTACTTCTATCTTAGAAAAAGTCGAGCAAGAAAATGGAATCGAAGCCTTCGTTATTACAGAAAATCATCAAATTTTTTATTCATCTGGTCTCAGCCCAGAAATCTTATCCTAAATTCAGAAAGGAACCTACTATGTTAAAATTCATCGGTCTAGTTGGTACAAATTCAAAGAAATCAACCAACCGCCAACTCCTTCAATACATGCAAAAGCATTTCGCTGATAAAGCGGAAATCGAGTTGATTGAAATCAAGGATATTCCTATTTTCAACAAACCGGCAGATATGCAAGTGCCAGAAATCGTTAAAGAAATCGCTGCGAAAATTGAAGCAGCGGATGGTGTCATCATCGGAACACCTGAATATGACCACTCCATCCCAGCTGCTCTCATGAGCGCCTTGGCTTGGTTGTCTTACGGTATCTACCCTTTACTTAGAAAACCAGTGATGATTACAGGGGCTTCTTATGGAACACTAGGATCGTCTCGTGCCCAACTGCAACTCCGTCAAATTTTGGATTCTCCAGAGCTCAAGGCTTCTGTTATGCCAAGCTCTGAATTCCTACTTTCTCACTCACTTCAAGCCTTTGATAAAAATGGGGACTTGATTGACCTTGAAACCATTCAAAAATTAGACGCTCTTTTTGACGACTTCCGTCTGTTTGTTAAAATTACAGAAAAATTATCAAGCGCCCAAGCACTTCTTCAACAAGAAGCAGAAAACTTTGACTGGGAAAATTTGTAAGAATTAGAAGGGAAAGAATCACATGAAATTTGTTGGACTTGTCGGCTCAAATGCAGACCAATCATACAACCGTAAATTACTAGAATTTATCAGAAAACAATTTAAACTGAAATTTGAATTAGAAGTTTTGGAAATTGATGAAGTTCCACTCTTTAATCAAGATGAAAAATGGGACGAATCCTTCCAGCTACGCCTTTTGTACAACCGCATCACGCGTGCTGATGGTGTCATCATTGCTACTCCTGAGCACAACCATACCATTACAGCAGCTCTCAAGAGCGTCCTTGAATGGCTCTCTTATGAAGTTCACCCATTTGAAAGCAAGCCTGTCATGATTGTGGGAGCTTCCTACTACGACCAAGGAACATCTCGTGCCCAAGTGCATTTGCGTAAAATCTTGGATGCTCCAGGTGTCAATGCTTATACTTTACCAGGAAATGAATTCCTTCTTGGTAAAGCGAAAGAAGCTTTTGACAATGCAGGCAACATCACAAACGAAGGAACTGTTAAATTCCTTGAATCTTGCTTAGATAACTTTGTTAAATATGTTGAGGTAGTCTCAAAATTGAAAAAACCAAAACCAATTGAACCAGAAGACTTGGATTGTGGTAAACCAATCGCAACAACCATCACAGAAGTTGATCCTGATGATCCAGAATGGGTAGAAAAAGCAGCAAAAGCTGTTGGTGCTGTTTCTGGCGATACTTATGTCAAACTTGACCATGGTATCTTGACAGTTAACCAAATCGACATGTTCTTAAAAGCTATGCCGTTCGAGTTGACTTATGCCGATGATAACAACCAGTTCCTTTACTATAACAACGTTCATCAAGATCCAGACACTATGTTTGCTAAACGTGTCCCATCTCAATCAGGTGGCCGTCTCTCAACTCTACATAACTCTCTTCCTGCTGCCCGCATGAAGAACGTAGAATGGGTAGTTGGTGTTCTTCGTAATGGTGATCAAGAGTACGTTCGTACAATCGTTCCAGGTTCACCAGCAGGGGTTATCAACACCCACAACTATCAAGCTATGTACTATCCTGATGGCTCTTACGCTGGTATCAACGAAATCGTCTTCAACTTCCAACCTTGGCTTGACTGGTATTTGCAAACAACTGGCCAACGCTTGGTCGGAGGAAGCGGACCATTTGCACCTGCAGCCGCTGATGCTTCTTCTGGCGCTTCAGATACGGGTGGCCACGGCGGTGAAAATGCCGATGCTACTTCTGGTGCTAGTGCCTAATCAAAACAAAATAAAAGGAGTTTGGGACAAAAAGATTTCAATTTTTAAAAATCTTAATTATTAATCCCTTCAAATCTATAATTAAATGCGAAAAGCGAACAAAGCAGAATTCTGATTACCAGAAAACTAGTTTTGTTCGTCTTTTTATATTTGAGGTCGGTACTTTTGTCCCAAATTCCTCAATTGTCTTTGGATTGTCGAGCAAGACGCAGTGGTTGAGTGGGCTCTACTAGGCTGATTTCATCAGCTTTTACAGCCCTCCTCAACTGTGCGGAGGTGGGACGACAAAATCGAATTCTAACGAATTATCGATTTCTGTCCGACTCTATTTTTACTTTATTTCATTTCTTTAAAAGCTTTTTCTGCTTCTTCGTTGCTGATTGCTCCAAATTGAATTTTACCAATTTTTCCTTGGCTATCAATGAGGATTTCGGTTGGAATACTGCGAACCTGATAGGCTTGGAAGATTGCACCAGACGTGTCAAATAGAACGGGCACATCCTTATATCCTTGTTCTTGATACCATTTTGGGAAGTCCTCAACAGACTTCTCTCCTTGGAGACCCGGTGCTACAATAGACAATATTTCAAAATCACGGTCTTTTTTACCAGCTAACTCGACCAATTCTGGCATGCTTCGCTTACAAGGTCCGCACCAAGAAGCCCAGAACTTCAGATAGACTTTTTTCCCACGGTAATCAGAAAGCTTGACAGTTTTTCCATCCATCGACTGAAGAGTGAAGTCCGGTGCCTCCTGGCCAACTGCAACCAGCGATTGGACACTTGTATTGGACTGACTTTGACTATCCATCCCCTTTTCATCAGATGAACAAGCTGATAGTGTCAGAAAAGCTATCGAAGCAACAACTAGCGAAAGAATTTTTTTCATCTTTTTCTCCTTTTATCCAAAAATTCCTGATAAAGCATTTAACTGCCCGAGCATGAGAAGGATTCCCATAAAAATGATTAAGGCTCCTCCAATTTTTTTCATTAGCCCCATATAGGGTTTGATTCTTGAAAAATAGCGCATAACGAAGCTAGAAGCTAGAGCTAAGATGAGAAATGGTAAGGCCATTCCCAAAGTATAAACCAATGTTAGGAGCGCTCCTTGGATAGCTCCATTTCCGCCAGAGGCAGCTAGAGCCAGAACCGAACTAAGGACAGGGCCAATACAAGGCGTCCAACCAAAACTGAAACTAATACCAAGCAAAAAGGCTGACAGAAAATCATTCCGACGACTGTTCTTCTTAAATTCCACATTTTTCTGGAATTGTAACTGCCTGATATTAATCAGCTCCATCTGGTGAATTCCTAGCAAAATGATGATAATCCCCATTAGATAACGGAATTTCTCATCGTAAATCACTCCACCTAGAAATCCCGCACCGAAGCCTAATAGAAAGAAAACCAAGGAAATTCCAGCAATGAAACAGAGGGTCTTGATCAGACCAGTCCAAGCGATCTTTCTGCCTAAAAACTTGACTTCTCTAGGTTCTTCTTCATCCAGCAATATCCCTATGTAAACTGGCAACAAGGGAAAGATGCAGGGTGAAAAAAATGAGAGAACTCCAGCCAAAAAGACCGAAACAAAAAATAAACTAGACTCCATCCCAACCTCCTTTAAGATGTGTTTGTCAATATTATTATAACAAACGATTTAAAATTTTCCACATTTTGCTACACTATCATCATTCTTGTATAATTTATCGGAGACTTCATCTGTGAAAGTCCTATTTCGTTTCTAAACAGCAAAAAGAGAGTGGGACAGAAATCGGTAATTCGATAGAATTCAATTTCGTTGTCCCACCTCCGCACAGTTGAGTAGGGCTGTAAAAGCTGATGAAATCAGCGTAGTAGAGCCCACTCAACCACTGCGTCTTGTTCGACAATCCAAAGAAAAAATGAGGCTAGGACTTTTGTCCCAGCCTCTTGAGTATTGAAGGTTAGCGAACTTAATCATCTGAATCTAGCGGCAAATAAAGACTAATCTGGGTAAATTTATCTGGTTCGGACTGGATTTCCATATGGTATTCTTCTTCGAACTGCAATCTCAAGCGTTGATCGACATTTTTCAGACCAACCCCACCTAAGCGAAGGAGAGTCGCATCCATAGAGGCGTTGACATCAAAGCCTCGGCCGTTATCATAGATAGACAGTCTCAGTTGTCCTTCTTCTACTTCCGACGTCACCCGAATCATGCCCTGTCGGTCAATTTCCTTGATGCCATGGTAGATGGCATTTTCGACCAAAGGCTGAAGTACCAGCTTGGGCAGTTTATAATCAGCTATAGATTCATCCTCTTCAATCTCATATTGGAGCTTGTCGCCATAGCGCTGCTTCTGGATAAAGAGATACTGACGAACGTGATCAATCTCATCTCTAAGAGAAATCTGTTCATGCCCTTGATTAAGCGCCAAGCGGAAATACTGAGCGAGTGATTTTGTTACCTCAACAACACGCTTGCTGTCGTTAAATTCAGCCATCCAGACAATGGTATCTAAGGTATTATAAAGGAAATGGGGGTTGATTTGGGCTGAGAGAGCTCGAAGCTCATAGCGACGGACATTTTGTTCTTCAGTCTTGACAGCTTCCATCAGCTGTTCAATTTGGTCCAGCATTTTATTGAACTGCTGAGCCAAGTCAACCAACTCTGGAGAACCCTTTGCTTCCGCTCGCAGATTTGAGTCACCTGCCCCAATCTTCAGAATGACAGTCTGCAGATTCTGCAGAGGCTTAATCCACAAACGCAGAACAAACCAAATACCAGTCAAGCACAGCAGGAGTGCTAAAACGCCCATTCCTACAAAAGAATAAAGCATCTGTGACTGAAGCATCTGTAATTGCTCTAATGAGGCGACGCCAATTAAAGTCCAATCGCTGTCCGCAATATCAATCTGGTAGACAAAAGCCCGCTTCTGGTCTGCGTAACCGTCCTTGACCGAGATATAGGGCTGCATAGCTTTCATTTCCTGACTAGAGGAATAAACACTCTTCTTAGGATGATAGACAAATTCATGCTGGCTGTTGACAATAAAGCTAAAGCCTTTCTTCCCTAGCTGAAGCCGATCCAGATAGGCTTTGAGACTGTTATAGCCGATATCCAAACGTACAACACCGAGATTCTGCCCTGCTTCATCCACTACTTCCTGAGTGACGGAAACAACCCACTTCTCCTTCTCAGATGACAGGGACTCTTTGCGAGCAGGAGTCAAGACAGGCATGGCTTTGGTATGAACAGCTTCCTGATACCATTTTTCATTCATCATATCAGAAGATGTCTGCATGCTGATTTGAGTATCTGTCGATACCACGCGCCCGTCCTTGGTAACCAATACTGCCGACACTAAATCCGGATCTGTCTCAATGATGGTTTTCATCAAAGACTGAACTGACGTTTCGCTGCTTTCTTGATTCTGAGCAAACTTCCGAATCGTTTCTTCCTTGCTTAGTGCGGAGGTGGTTTGCTTTAATTTCTGCAAATAGGAAGCAATGAACTGCCCGCTTTGCTCCATACTATTACGCGTCGTCCGCTCTGTCAGCTGCCGAATAGTCCCCGAGCTAGTCTGATAGTAAAGACTCCCAACACCCCCCAAGAGTAAAAGAACCAGCAGAAAAATATAGACAATCAACTGGATAAGAAGCGGATACCGTTTCATTTCTCCTCTCCTTTTTTAAACTGCCGGGGTGTCAGCCCAACCACCTGCTTGAAGCGCTGAGAAAAATAGTTCATATCGTCAAAACCTACCTGCTCTGCTATTTCATAAATCTTCAAATCTGTGGTTAAGAGTAAGAGTTTTGCTTTTTTCATCCGCTCTTGAATCAAATAATCTTGAAAGGGCAAGCCTAATTCTTTTTTGATAAGAACGCTGAGATAGGACGGACTAAACCCTAATTGGAAAGCCAAACTTTTCAGACTTAATTCTGAATCAGCTAGACGCACATGAATAGCCTCTTCCAACTCAGAGTGCTGTCCTTGATCGACCAAACTTTGAATCTGGGCCTTTTTACGCTCCTTATCAAGCTTGGTCTGCAACTTGGCCAACATTTCCTCAACATCATCTTTGGAAAACGGCTTGAGAAGATAGTCATCTGCACCTAGCTTAATGGCCGTCCGAGCATAGTCAAAATCATCATAGCCCGTCAGAAAAACGATATGGCAAGTAGGAACCTGATCTCTGACTAGCTTTGCCAGTTCGAGACCGTTCATCTGTGGCATATTGATATCGGTCAGCAGGATGTCAGCAGGATTTTCCTGAAATTTCTGCCAAGCTTCTCTTCCATTTTCAGCCTGGGCAATGACTTGCATACCAAACTGTTCATAGTCTACCAAGGACGCAATCCCCTGTCTTACCAGATACTCATCCTCTACAATCATAATTGAATACACAAGATTCAACTCCTTATTTATACTGGATTTATTATAGCAAATTTTCAATCAAAATGCTCTTAAACATAATCCAAGAGATAACCGTAGCCCTTCTCTTCCATCTCAGCTTTTGGAATGAACTTAATTGACAGACTATTGATGCAGTAGCGCAAGCCGCCCTTGTCCTTAGGACCATCTGTAAAAACATGGCCCAGATGGGAATTTCCAACCCGACTGCGAACTTCCGTCCGAGTCATGTTGAAACTCTTGTCCTCTTTGTACGTCGCAACATCTGGACTGATAGGGCGGGTGAAACTCGGCCAACCACAGCCTGAGTCAAACTTATCCTTTGATGAAAAGAGAGGCTCTCCCGTCACCACATCCACGTAGATACCTGCTTCGAACTTATCCCAATAGCGATTAGAAAAGGCGCGCTCTGTGTCATTCTTTTGCGTAACTGCGTATTCTTCTGGCGAGAGTTTGGCTTTAATCTCTTCGTCGCTAGGCTTAGGATAGCGACTAGCTTCGATAACAGGGTAAGCAGCTTGATTGACGTCGATATGGCAATATCCATTAGGATTCTTTTTTAGGTAATCCTGATGATAATCTTCTGCCTTGATAAAGTTTTTCAGAGACTCTTTTTCAACAGCCAAAGGCTTATCATATTTCTTAGCAACCTCATCAAAGACCTGATTTATGGTATCTAAATCCGCTTCGTCCTTATAGTAAACACCTGTACGATACTGGGTACCCCGATCATTCCCTTGCTTGTTTTTAGAAGTTGGATCAATAATGCGGAAATAATGAAGTAAGATTTCTTTGAGAGATATCTTTTTAACGTTATAGGTAATTTTTACCGTCTCAGCATGACCAGTTTGGGAGACTAATTCATACTTGGTTGTGTCGCTCTTACCATTTGCATAGCCAGACTCAGCATCAATGACACCTGGTACTCTAGAGAAATACTCTTCTACTCCCCAGAAACAACCGCCAGCCAGATAGATCTCCCGCTTATCTTCTTCCTTGACGTCTTCTTGCTTTTGTTTAGTCACTTCTGTCTTGCTCATAGAGGCTTTCTTGATCTGCTCAGGAGATGATTGCTTACCATTGCCCGAAATCACATAAAACAGCCCAAAGCAGACAAGCAAACCAATTAAAACCAGAAAAATCTTCCATTTGCCTTCCATGCTCATTACTCCTTTCTACTTGATTTCCTTTAGTGTTTTCTCAATATCTTCCTTACTCATGTAGCCCACATGAGTTTTAGCAAGTGAACCGTCACTATTGATAAAGAGAGCAGATGGATAAGAGCGAATACCGTATTCTTTCAGTAATTCTCCCTTGGTATCCATAAGAACTGGCATGTTCTTGTAATCCAAAGACTTGTACCATTCCTTGAAATCATCAGCAGACTTTTCTCCGTTAAAAGTCGGAGACACTACCGACAGGACAACATAATCTTTTCCAGACTGCTCCTTAGCCAAATCATTGGTATCTCCAAGTGTGGATAGACAGATAGAGCACCAAGAAGCCCAAAACTTTAGATAGACTTTCTTGCCTTTGAAATCAGACAGCTTGTAGGTCTTGCCGTCCACTCCTTGCAGACTAAAGTCCTTGGCCATCTTTGTAGCTTGATTAGAATTTGCCTTACTAGTCATGGAACTTTTATCATTTTTAGAAGCTTCCGAATTCATTTGCTGATTTGAGCAAGCTCCCAATAATCCTACACAAAACAGACCTGCGGTTAATAGAGACAGTTTTCTCATAGTATTCTTTCCTCTCCAAACAAGGAGAAAGCCGACAAAATTGACGACTTCCAGCCTTATTGATAATTTTATTTATCAGATGACATTTCAGATGAATCTTTCATTTCATCCTTCATGCTTGAATCACTAGATTTCATGTCATCTTTCATATCAGACTTACTGTCGGACATCATAGACGAGTCCTTCATATCATCCTTTTTCATTTTATCATCAGACATGCTAGAGTCTTTCATATTCTCCTTCTTCATGTCATCTTTTTTCATATCATCCTTCTTCATCATGCTACTGTCATCCATCTTTTTCATGTCTGAATTTGACTTTTGACTGGAGCAAGCAGCCAAGGCAAAGATACTAAGAGTAGCCATTGTAAGAGTAGCGATTTTTTTCATGATAGTTCTCCTTTAATTATATAATTTTATCCAAATAGTGACGCTAAAGCATTTAGATTTCCGAGCATAAGTAGAATTCCCATAAGAATGATGAGAACTCCGCCAACTTTCTTAAGTGTTCCCATATAAGGTTTGAGTTTTGCAAAGCGCTGTAATACCCAGCCAGAAGCTAAAGCCATGGCTAGAAAAGGAAGGGCTAAGCCAAGTGTATAAACCAACATAAGCAAGCCTCCCTGAAGAGCGCCATCTCCTCCAGAAGCAGCAATCGCTAATACAGAGCTCAGAACAGGCCCTACACAGGGTGTCCAACCAAAGCTAAAAGTAATCCCTAAAATAAAGGCATTAAGCAAGTCACTCCGTTTACTATTCTGTTTAAACTGGATGCTTTTTTGCTTTTGCAGCTGCTGGATATTGATGACGCCCGTTTGGTGGATTCCCAATAATATGACAATTCCACCCAAAAGATAGCGAAACCAAGGGGCATATAGGACCTGCCCTAGAGCACCAGCACCATAGCCCAAGACTAAAAATACAGTCGACAATCCCGCTATAAAACAGAGTGTTTTGACCATCCCATACCAAGAAACCTCTCGTCCTAGAAACTTGAACGTCCTCGGCTGATCTTCATCTAATAAGATTCCCACATAAACCGGCATCAGCGGTAAGATACAAGGGGAGAAAAAGGAAAGAATCCCTGCCAGAAAAACTGAAATAAAGAACAAAAAACTTGTAGCCATTTCAAAAACCTCTCGATCATTTTCTGACTATAGTATAAAATAAAAATCCCCCTAAAAATAGGGAGATAGATTTGAAAAAACTTGAATTTGGTTTTATCTTTTCCACACTATGAGTTAAAAGCGTTCACTACTTACTGAGGATTTATGTTAAGTTGAGAGCAAATGTAAAGGTGCTTCCTAGGCCATACTGGCTTTCGACTGTAATTTCTCCACCCAGCTGATGAGCCAACTCACGCGCAATCGCAAGCCCCAGACCATGGCCTCCTGTCTTCATATTACGTGAAGTTTCCACACGGTAGAGGCGTTTAAAAATCTTATCCAAATCCTCGGGAGCAATGCCCTGTCCTTCATCTTTCACACTGATTGTCAAGACTTGCTCAGTTAATTGAGCCGTAACCTCAATTTTAGTTCCTGGGTCTGAATACTTAAAAGCATTATTTAGCAAGTTGACCAAGATACGGGAAAGTTTGTCATAATGACTCTTAATTTTTGCAGACTCAGGAGACACTTGAATGTAAATGTCCCGCTCTTCCTGCTCAATCAAGAGCTGAAATTCACTCATGGCCTCAATCAATAGCTGGTCTATAAAGACTATTTCGGCTTCTCCATCTGATTCTGATCGAGGCTGGGCATTAAGAGTCAAAACATCCAATTCTTCCACTAGTTTATTTAAACGCTCTGTCTGACGACTAATGGTTGTTAAATAATGAATCTGCTCCTCTTCCTTGATCACTCCATCCAAAATACCCTCCACAGTCGCTTGAATAGAGGTGATGGGAGTTTTAATATCGTGAGAAAGCTGGGCAATCATCATTCCCTTTTCGCGCTCACTTTCATCAAGTGATGCAAACGTTTCTTGCAAGTTATGAGACATATCATTAAAAGCCTGACCCAACTCCTGAAATTCAATAGGTCCCTTGGCTTCAATCTCTGTTCCAAAATCCTTGCTGGCTATATCCTGGGCTTGTTTTTTCAGATGCCGAAGGGAAGAAAATACTGGCGATAAGAGAATGAGACTGACTGCTGCTCCAATAAAACTAGCAATCAAGGTCATTCCAACTAGAAAATCAATCTCACTTTTCACGATCAACATTCGCTGAACTGCCCAGAACACGAGCAAAATGGTTAATAGACTAGAAATCAGATATCCTACTAGAATATAACTTTTTAATTTCATTTTATACCTCGTGGCCTTTCCATTTTATACCCAAGACCCCAGACAGTTTTGATGGCAGGAGTGTCTGAACTGGCATACTTGGTCAATTCTTGTCTGAGTGCATGGATATGAACATTAAGGGTATTGGTGTCATCTACATAGTCTTCCTGCCACACCTTCTCGTAAAGCTCCGTCTTTGAAAAAACTCTCTCAGGATTGCTAGCTAAAATCCAGAGCAGTTCAAAGGACTTCACTGTTAATTCCAAAAAATGCTTCCCGATGCGAACCTCATGAACCACATGATTCATCACCAAATCACCGAGCTCAATTTGTTCTGTCTCGTCCCCACGCTGAATACGACGCAAGATATTATTGACTCTTAGAACCAGCTCGCGCGGACTGAAAGGCTTAGAGATAAAGTCATCCGCCCCCAAGCTCAAGCCATAAATCTTATCCTGCTCGCTGGTCTTAGCCGTTGTAAAGAGAAAAGGTTGATCAGGTGCGATAGACTGAACCTCACTGATAAAGTCATAACCGTCCATATTTGGCATCATGATATCTGTGATGATCAGGTCAACAGATTTCTTTTTAAAAAGATCTAATCCCTCCACGCCATCTCGAGCCACTAAAACCTGATAGCCAGCCTGCACAAGATAGCGCTTTTGGATATCTAGAATATCCATCTCATCATCAACGAGTAAATTGTCTTTCCCATTTGCCAATCTCCTGATAAAAACAGTGTTATACTGGCTTTAGTATAACACTATTTTTAGTAATTTTAAATGATTTGAACCTTAATCTTCTTGTTTTGCTTTCAAACCTAGAAGGCTAAGAATTCCTGCCAAGGCTAGTCCAAAGAAACCAATGGTAGCTGTGGCTGTTTTAGCTTCACCAGTTTTTGGTAACGTAGGCTTATCATTTTTTTTCATCGTATCTGCCATCGGCTTAGAAGTTGGGTGTTCCCCCTTCACATCAGTCATGCGAATATCCACTTCCTTCGTACCCTTGGCTGTACTCATAGAATCTGTTGCAGAAGGCTTCTTATTCATCTGACCTTCTTGAGATGGTGTTGCAGAAGGCTTCTTATTCATTTGGCCTTCTTGAGATGGTGTTGTAGAAGGTTTCTTATTCATTTGACCTTCTTGAGATGGTGTTGCTGCCATTTCTTTTCCACGAAGTTGAATCGTTACTTGACGAATCGCAACAAGATTGCTTAAATCTGGTTTGCCGTCTTTGGCACCATAAACTTTGACAGTAGCTTGGTAACTGTGAGGTCCGTTAGTGCGAAGTTGGTCGAGAAGGGCTTGTCCATCTTTACCTGTCGTGTTGCCGTTCAAATCTACTTCGTAGAAGTATTGACCTTTGCCAAGCCTTCAAGCGGTAAGAGAGCTGGGTTTTTAGCTATGCCATTGTCGGACCAAGGTGCCTTGTCAGAAGATTTGAGCAAGAGACGCGTCAACATGCCGTCGCCACCGAAAGCTTCATACGGGATGACTTGGTTAACACCCGCCAAGAATGGACCAGGAACATTCGCTTTTTCTAGGTAGCTGGCTGGAACGTCAATATGGTCTTTGATATTTTTAGTGACTGAATCTTTAACTGCTTCTTTTGAAATAAGAGCATTCATGTCAACCGTCACATTTTTTGTCGCAACAAGATTGCTTAAATCTGGTTTGCCATCTTTGGCACCATAAACTTTGACAGTAGCTTGGTAACTGTGAGGTCCGTTAGTGCGAAGTTGGTCGAGAAGGACTTGTCCGTCTTTACCTGTCGTGTTGCCATTCAAATCCACTTCGTAGAAATATTGGCCTTTAGCCAAGCCTTCAAGCGGCAAGAGAGCTGGATTATTCGCTGTGCCATTATCAGACCATGGTGCTTTATCAGAAGACTTGAGCAAGAGACGCGTCAACATACCGTCGCCACCGAAAGCTTCATACGGGATGACTTGGTTAACACCCGCCAAGAATGGACCAGGAACATTCGCTTTTTCTAGGTAGCTGGCTGGAACGTCAATATGGTCTTTAATATTTTTAGTGACTGAATCTTTAACTGCTTCTTTTGAAATAAGACCATTCATGTCAACCGTCACATTTTTTGTCGCAACAAGATTGCTTAAATCTGGTTTGCCGTCTTTGGCGCCATAAACCTTGACAGTAGCTTGGTAACTGTGAGTTCCGTTAGCACGAAGTTGGTCGAGAAGGGCTTGTCCGTCTTTACCTGTCGTATTGCCGTTCAAGTCTACTTCGTAGAAGTATTGACCTTTGGCCAAACCTTCAAGCGGCAAGAGAGCTGGATTATTCGCTGTGCCATTATCAGACCATGGTGCTTTATCAGAAGACTTGAGCAAGAGACGCGTCAACATACCGTCGCCACCGAAAGCTTCATACGGGATGACTTGGTTAACACCCGCCAAGAATGGACCTGGAACATTCGCTTTTTCTAGGTAGCTAGCTGGAACGTCTACTGTATCTTTAGTATTCTCAGTAACGCCTTTTTTAACTTCCTCTGGAGTTGTTACTGATTGAGGAGTAGTCGCTTCACGGTCTTGTTTTGAAACTGCATCAGGATTTGCCACTGGCTTAGCTACTTCTTTTGGTTTGTTAACTTCCGACATAACCTTCTCTTCTTTTGGTTCGTTAACTTCCGACACAGACTCTTCTTCTTTTAGTTTTGCAACTTCTTCCTTAGAAGCTAGGCTAGACTTGTCTGAAGAATTAGTCTCATCGACTACTTCCTTTGTAGTTGGAGTCGTCTGATTTGCAGGAAGAGCTGAATCTACAGCTTCTTTCAGAACTGTCTCTGGCAACTCATTCTTTTCTACTGATGATGAATCTACTTGAAGAACTTGAGCAGGAGTTGAAGTGAGAACATCTGCATTCACAGTGTTTGGTTGCCCAACTAGTAAAAAGAAACCACTAGCAACCACGACGGAAGCCACACCCACGCTTAAACGACGGATTGACCAACGAGTATACTTTTGATTTGGAATGAATTTCATAAGATTCTCCTTTGGTTTATTTTTTTGTTGACTCTAGTATAATCCCCTAAGATTAAAAAGGAATAAGAAAAAATTAAAATTTTTCTTAAATCCCTCTTATAAAATGCTTATATCGTCTTATCACTCATCAAAAAGCAGATTAGAGTACTTCATCAAATATTCCTAGGCATCATCATCGATCACCTACTACAATTGATAATAAATCAAAAAAATCCATCACTTTCGTGATGAATTTTAATTCTTATGCTTCAAATTCAAATGCTTCACTTTTTTGCTTGTTTGGCAAAAGGAGCGAGAGCAAGATTCCAACCACAGCCGGCAGCAACCAAGGTAGAGAAGCTTGAGCAAATGGCAGAGCATTTACTAGATTGAGAATTGCAGTTAGCTTGAATTGTCGTCCCAAAATGCTAGCAAAAGCAATTAGCGTCACCACTGCTATGGTCAACTGCATTCCTGGTTTAGATAGTGGTAAAAAGCGATTAACCATGACAATCATGACAATTGTGATAGTAATAGGATAAAGAATCTCCAAAACTGGAACTGAATACTGGATAATAGCATTCAAACCAAGATTTGCAATAGCGAAACCAACTAGCGTAAAAATGGTCGCATAAACCTTATAAGATACTTTGGGGAAGGTATTGTGGAAAAATTCGCCAGTTGAGACAATGAGTCCTGCTGTAGTTGTAAAACAGGTCACCGTTACCATAATCGCTAGGAAAATTTGAGCCATTGGACCAAAGATAGCCTGAGTTGCAGAAGACAAAACAGAAGCCCCTACGTTTGCACCTTTCGGCAAATTCGCTAGATCAAGTGGGAAGTGATTTCCAAGGAAGGCCAAACCGATATAAAGAACGCTAAAGCCCAGCGCCACAAGGATACCCACGATCCAAATGGTAGAAATATATTCTTTTTTATTCTTGAAACCGAGCTGGTTGAGTGTCGTCACAGCGACCACACTAAAGGCAACTGAAGCCAAAGCATCCAGAGTATTGTAGCCCTGAAGAAAGCCTGCTCCGAAAGCTGAAGCAGTATATTCCGCTGTTGCTTCTTGAGGAGCCGCAGCCCCATATTTAATAGCACCTAGTACAACCAAAACTACAATCAAGAGGGCGAAAATTGGCGTCAAATAACGGCCTATATTATCAAGAATTTTTGAGGGATTGAGGGCAATCAGATAGGCCAAAGCGAAATAGACCAGCGTGAAGCCAAAAAGCCAAATAGTATGAGAACCTGCAGGCAACATAGGCTCAATTCCGACAGAAAAGGCAGTGGTCGCCGTCCGAGGAATGGCAAAGAAGGGACCAATTGAAAGGTAGAGGGCTACCAAGTAAGCAACCGCAAACCAAGGGGCAATCTTTTTCGAAATTTCATCAATATAACCCTTGGGATTCAAAGTACCTATAATCAAGGTTAGAATAGCAATACCGACACCTGATAGGACAAAGCCTCCAATAGCTGGCCCAAAATTTTGACCAGATTCCAAGCCCAGCTGAGGTGGGAAAATCAGGTTACCGGCTCCGAAAAACATTCCAAATAAAAGCAGGCCAGTTAGGGATCCTTTTTTTAACATCATCATCTCCAGTCTTTTTAAGATTTTTCCATTATACAGATAAATACCTTTCATTGCAAGATTTTTGAAATGAAAATTACATTTTCTTAGTATTGGAAGGATTAGGTAGATTTGATGCGATTTATTTCGAAACAACTCAAGACCTTCTTTTTGTGATTCGATTTATTTCATATTAAATATCTTTTTTATTGGATATATTTATGTTATACTGGTTAAAGTCCATTTGCGAGGTTTTATTATGGTACTTCATCTAGTCTGGCTTATCCCTGCTGCTATATTTGCTCTATTATGTTATCGAGAACCCAGAAGTTTATTCAATGCTTATCTCCTGACCTTCACTCTTATGATGATGGGAATTGTTTTAGCAGGGCTTACGATTGTTAGTCTTGAGCGATTTATTGGCTATACACCAGCTATTATCTTGTTTTTGGCAATACCCTTTAGTGTTTTCGCTTCTACTGTTTATTTGTTTTTTAATGGTCGCAAAATGGTGCAGCTAGAGGGGCTTAGATTGGCCAATCTACTATCGCTTCTCTACGGCCTAGCTATCGTGGGGGTGGGTCTGTTGCATTTTTTCGCTCCACGGTCATTTCTAGCAAATTTGATTTCCTTCGCTGATCTGCTCCTATTTTACGGAACCTTTCTCTATCTTTCCTATATCATCTACGCCTTCTTTTTAAATATCTTTCCAGTCAAGAAAGAGCCCCAAACTATCATTATCCTCGGCTCAGGATTGTTTGGAGACAAGGTGCCTCCCCTGCTGGCTCAACGCTTGGATAAAGGGCTAGCCATCTATGAGAAGTTTAATCGGAAGCCAGTCATCATTGTTTCTGGCGGTCAAGGAGATGACGAGTTAATTTCCGAAGCAGAGGCCATGGCAAGATATTTGATGGAAAAAGGAGTCCCAGCTGACAGTATTCTCCTTGAAAATAGATCTCGCACAACATTTGAAAATCTCACATTCAGTAAGCAGCTTATGTTAGCACAGGGACTAGAGCAAGATCGGGTTGTCCTTGTCACAAATTCTTTCCACGCGCTACGTGCTGGCATCTACATGAAACAGGTTGGTCTCAAAGGCCGCAGTATTGGTTCTCGCACAGCCTTCTATTTTCTTCCCTCAGCTTGGATCCGAGAAACTGCTGGCTTAATCCGTATCTACTGGAAATGGCATGCTTTTATCATCGGAAGTCTGCTGCTTCGCTACCTTTTCTTCCTATTTTAGACATTATTTTCATTGTAAAAATTCTTAGAAAATAGTATAATCAAGGTAAAAAATGGAGGTCCGTCTATGATGAAATTTACCATTGATAAAAGTTTAGCAGAACTTGGCATTAAGAGTGTGGTCCTTGGCATTGCTAGAAACGTTGATCCTCAAGCAGCTTTATCAGAAGCCTTTCTCCAGAAACAGAAGGAAGCCGAAAACTGGGCTTTGAATTGCAATCTAGCAGAAATCACTGACCATCCGACCATCCAAGGCTACTGTGATTTACTGCAGAAAGTGGGGCGCAGTATTAAAAAGAACCCGCCAACAGTACCAGCTCTGATCCGCAACATCCAACACCGCGGCTCCATTCCAAGGATTAACAGTGTCATTGATATTTATAATGTGGAATCCTTGCATTCTCTTCTGGCTATCGGTGGGCATGACCTTGATAAAATCGGTGATGAGATTGAGTTTACTGTCAGTCAGAAGGACGATATTTTCCTCCCTATCTTATCCAAAGAAAAGCATGTAGCTCCGACTGACTATGTCTATCGAGATGAAAAAGGTATCCTTGCTTGGCTTGATGTTCGTGACAGCGACCTTTATAAATTTGATGATAGCACCAAAAATGCCATTTTCATTATCCAAGGAAATGCCCATACATCTGTCCAAATGCGACTAGACGCCCTCGAACGCATTCACCAAGATTTAGCGGCAGCCATGCCAAATCTCGAATTTGAAACCCATGTCATTCAAGTAGACGATCTTTAAGCAAGTTTTCACCCGACAAGCTTTTGGTTTAAAACTACATCAAAATGATTATTCAAAAAGGAAACTCAGCTGAGTTTCCTTTTATATATATATCTAAATTTCTTTCTTATCCGAAAATTGGCTCATATACAAGTCATGATAGAATCCCTTGTCGGCCAGCAGCGACTCATGATTGCCCTGCTCAATGATTTGTCCATCCTTGAGCACCAAAATCTTATCCGCTTCTTGGATAGTAGACAAGCGGTGCGCAATGACAAAGCTCGTCCGCCCCTGCATAAGAGTTTTCATGGCTTTCTGAATCAAGAGCTCCAAACGAGTGTCAACTGACGAAGTCGCCTCATCCAAAATCAGAATCTTAGGATCAGCCAAAAGAGCCCGTGCGATCGTCAGGAGTTGCTTTTGACCTAGCGAGATATTGCTAGATTCCTGATTCATTTCCATATTGTAGCCACCTGGTAAGGTGCGGATAAAGTGATCCACATTAGCTGATTTGGCTGCTTCCATAATCTCCTCATCGGTAGCATCAAGGTTACCAAAGCGAAGATTTTCCTTGATAGTTCCTTCATAAAGCCAAGCGTCCTGCAGAACCATACCAAATTGCTTGCGATAATCTTGACGCGATAGCTGGCGAATATCGTGACCGTCCACGCTGATAGAGCCTTTAGTCACATCGTAGAAACGCATGAGCAGGTTGATCAGAGTCGTCTTACCAGCTCCAGTCGGACCGACAATAGCCACCATTTCACCCGGCTGGACTTCCAGATTAAAGTTGCGAATCAGCGGCTTGTCTGCCACATATTGGAAGTCTACATCTTTGAAGCTGACTTGACCAGTCAAGTCCTTGTCTAGCTGGACAGTATTGTCCATGACTTCATCTGGCTCATCCAAAATCTGGAAAATCCGATCCAACGAAGACTTAGCACTCTGGAGCTGACCAGCCAGCTGGGTAAGGTTTTGGATAGGCTGATTGACCTGCCAGACGTACTGGACAAAGGCTTGCATATTCCCGATAGTCAATTGACCAGCAATAACCTGTAAACCGCCTACCAGAGCGACGATGAGATAGGTTAAATCAGAAATCGCATTAAGGACGGGCATCATGAGCCCTGAGATAAAGCTGGCTTTAAAGCCGACTTCCTGTAGATTTTGAGTAATAGCTCGAAAATCTTCAGCCGAAGTTTCTTCCCGACCATAAAGCTTGAGAACATTGAAGCCTGACAGATTTTCCTGAACGAATCCATTCATAGCGCCCAACACATCCGCCTGCTGCTTAAAGTAAGGCTGGGATTTTTTGAGGATAATTCTTGCTCCCAAGTAGGTCAGAGGAATGCTGACGATAACGATCAAGGCCAGCTGGAGATTCAGATACAAAACCATCCCGATGACCAAAATCAGGGTCATGACGGCATTGACCACCTGCAAAAAGCTTTGTTGGAGAGCATTTGAGACGGTCTCCACATCGCTGGTAAAGTGCCCAATCAAATCACCAAATTGGTGCTTGTCAAAGTACGAAACAGGAATTTGATTGATCTTATGACTAAGCTCATTGCGCATGTCGCGAACGGTGCTCTGCACAGCATTGGTCATGAAATAGTTAGAGAAATAGGAACCAATCTCATAAAAGAGGGCACGAATAAAGTAGAGCAGCATGATCCAAGCCACATAGCTGCTATTGATGGCTGCACCGGGTACTCCCTTGGCCATATCCAGCAGATTTTGCGTCAGCTCAGTGATAGCAAGCCCTAGGACAAAAGGCTCTAGGACACTCATGACCACGCTGACAATCTTTAGGAAGACTGCAAGAAGCACGGCTGCTTTATAGACTTTTAGATAGCCCCATAAGCGGACAAAACTATTTTCTTTCATCTCTTCCTCCTATTCTTCTGTTAGTGATTGGCTGTTGAGCTGGGAATTGGCAATTTCGCGATAGATGGCATTATTTTCCATCAGTTCCTCATGCCGGCCGCGACCCACGATTTCACCCTTGTCTAAGACAATGATTTGATCCGCATCCATAATGGTGCCGACTCGCTGAGCCACGATGAGAACCGTTGCATCCTGAGTCACTTCCTTGAGTCGGCGGCGCAAAGTCGCATCCGTTTTGTAGTCCAGAGCCGAGAAGGAATCGTCAAAGATATAAATATCCGGCTCCTTGACAACCGCACGCGCAATGGACAGGCGTTGCTTTTGACCACCAGATAGATTGCTTCCACCTTCAGCCAAATGGGTCTCGTAACGCTCTTCTCTGCTTTCGATAAAGTCGCGAGCCTGAGCCACATCTGCTGCTTGATTGAGCTCCTCAGAGCTAGCATCTTCCTTACCATAGCGGATATTTTCAGCGATCGTCCCAGTAAATAGCAGAGCTTTCTGCGGGATAAAACCAATCTTCTGACGGAGAGCTTTTAGATTATAAGCGCGGACATCCACACCATCCACCAAAATCTTACCCAAGGTCACATCATAGAAACGCGGAATCAGCTGAACTAAGGAAGACTTACCAGAACCTGTGGAGCCGATAAAGGCGATCGTTTCCCCCGGCTTGGCCTTGAAAGAAATATTATGCAGGACAGGATTTTCCGTCTCACCTGGATAGGCAAAGGTCACGTTGTCAAATTCCAGATAGCCATGAGTCGCAGTTTCCGTGATCCCATTCTCATTTGGATCGATGGAAATCGGCATATCCATGACTTCCTTCAGTCGCTCGCTAGAGACCGCCGTCCGTGGATACATGGTAAAGAGACTGGACAGGAGCAGGAAGGACAGAAGGGCATGGAAACTGTACTCGATAAAGGCGACCAAATCCCCGATTTTCAACTCGCCGCTGCCTAGTGGTTTCAGGGAAAACCAGACAATGGCCACAATCATGGCAATGATAATCTGCACAAAGAGAGGCTCTGTCAAACCCGTCAATTTAAAGAGACGGTTGGAATTGTCCGCATAGATTTCATTTTCATTAGCGAAGCGCTCTTCCTGAAATTCCTCACGGGCAAAGGCTCGAATGACCCGCAGACCAGTCAGATTTTCCCGAGCATACTGGTTGATCTTGTCCAGTGTCTTCTGCTGCTTTTCAGACAGGGGACGCGTCTTGACCGCCACATACCAGACTACGATTGCCAAAAAAGGCACTGAAATCGCCACAATCCAAGCCATGGACGGACTGGTCAAGAAAATCATGAGGATGGACGACAGCATCATGATAGGCGTGATAGCTCCCATCTTGAGAGTTTGCTCAGCAAACTGCATAAGGACAAAGGCATCACTGGTAATACGCGTCACCAGCGAAGAAACGCCAATCTGCTCGTACTCATGATGGGAATACTCCTGCAGCTTGTCATAGAGATCATTCCGCATATCTCGCACCATGCTGGTCGTTAATTTCCCAGCAGCATAGGAAAGGACGATCCGCCCCAAAATCCCAAGAATAATAACCAGCAGCATGATAAAGCCCCAGAAATACAGGCGTTCCTGATCACCCTGGTTAATCCCTTCGTCAATCATACGCGCCAAAACCGTTGGCAGCCCTAGATTGACCACTACAAAAAAGATGGCCGCCACAAAATCCAGCACCAGCCACTTGGGGTAGCGTTTTAAATATGACCAAATGTAAAGCATAATCCCTCCATTTTCTATAATAATAAAAAAGCACTGAAGAGTACTTTTATACAGAAAAGAGCGCGCAAATGCACGCTTTATTAAGAATATTATAGCAGAAATATGAAAAATCGTAAAGACTGACACTGATATCTTTTCTTTCAACTCATATGATGCTTTAAGAATATAGCACTTAGAATGATTTCTTACGCCCTAATAAAAAAACAATTACAAAAAAGAACCCGAGAACTATTTTGTCTCAGTTTTTTTGTGGCCAAGAGACTATTGACCCAGACTCTTAGTGGAAAATGAAATCATTCTCCACCCTATTTCGCCTTTTGACATTGCTCAAAACCTTGCTACACTGGGATTCCGCAATGTAATTGCGTACCCTTATTATTTAAGAATTACTTCAAATTGTTTCACCATTGTATTCATCATGAGTACCTCCTATATAATAGATATTTTTTGTCAGATTGTAACCCTGACAAGTTCAGTATAGCAGAACAAAAGAGATTTTTACTGCAAAGTCTTTAAATGTACGATTTTCATCACGAAACGTATTTTTTCATGATTTGTAACCATTCATTTTATTTTAATTATAAACCATGACATAAGAAAACGAGTATCTTCAACTATGGAATACTCGTTTTTTTGATAGTTAGAAGTGGGGTTTTGCCTAGCCTCTATGTAACATGCTCAAAACTTTTTAAAATACATTACTATTAAAAGAGCTAATAACCTAATGAAGTGTCAAATGTTGCTAACTCCACTTATCTTCAAATTTAAATAGACACATTATTGGAGTTATCAGTAAGAAAAAATCTAACCAATTTAGATAATTCATAATATAGGATATAATACCAGCCATAACGAAAAGGTACAAAGCCACCTACGATAGCCCCCCAGTTGCGCAAATCAATTAAGCTTGAGGGCCTCCAGCAATACAGGATTGTCCTGCCTGAAATGCACCCAAAAGTTAGACAAAAAATATTAGCTTCTAAAAATTATATAGTGGGCAAAATCACTATAGGAATTATGAAGCCTATTTAATTGTTTACCTTTGACAGATCATGAGATTGTACAAAAGGTTCTCTTCTACTCTCAAGACCTCAGTGAGCATAATGATTCTATCGACTCTTACTCTTTCATTTTCAATGAAAAAAACCATCTATAGACTCATCAAAGCAAGGATAGATTTCCCTAACTCACTACAATTCACAAAAAATCAAAGAGCCCACCAAACTTTCGTTTAGTGGGCTCTTGGTGGGGAATGAAATCATTTACCACCCTATTTCGCTTTTTGACATTGCTCAAAACCTTGCTACGCTGGGATTTCGCAATGTAATTGCGTACCCTTATTATTTAAGAGTAACTGAAGCTCCAGCTTCTTCCAATTTAGCTTTAATTTCTTCAGCTTCTGCTGCTGCAACGCCTTCTTTAACAAGAGCTGGTGCACCATCAACAAGTTCTTTAGCTTCTTTAAGTCCAAGACCTGTGATTTCACGTACAACTTTGATAACGCCGACTTTCTTGTCGCCTGCAGCTGTCAATTCAACGTCGAATGAATCTTTAGCAGCTTCTTCAGCACCACCAGCAGCAGCTACAGCTACAGGAGCAGCCGCAGTTACACCAAATTCCTCTTCGATAGCTTTTACAAGATCGTTCAATTCAAGGATTGAAGCTTCTTTAATTTCAGCAATAATGTTTTCAATGTTCAATGCCATTGTTATTTCCTCCAAATAAGTTTATATTTTATAATTTATTTCTAGCCGAGGGCTAGGCTGCGTAGCTTAGGATTAAGCTGCGTTTTCTTTGTTGTCTGCAACTGCTTTGACAGCAAGTGCAACGTTGCGAACTGGCGCTTGAAGTACAGAAAGGAGCATAGAAAGAAGTCCTTCGCGGTTTGGAAGAGTTGCAAGTGCAACGATTTCTTCTTTTGATGCGACAGCGCCTTCGATAGCACCACCTTTGATTTCAAGTGCGTCAGCAGTTTTAGCAAAATCGTTCAAGATTTTCGCTGGTGCGATAACATCTTCGTTAGAAAATGCTACTGCAGATGGTCCAACAAATACTGATGCAAGATCTTCAAGACCAGCTTTTTCAGCTGCACGACGTAAGATTGAGTTTTTAATGACTTTGTACTCAACTTCGCTTCCACGAAGCTCACGACGAAGAACTGTATCTTGCTCAACTGTCAAACCACGAGCGTCCACAACAACGATTGATGCAGCAGCTTTCATTTTCTCAGCTACTACGTCAACTAATTCCGCTTTTTTAGCAATAATTGCTTCACTCATTTAGTGTTTCACCTCCGTAATTATTTTGCTTGGGACATTTTCCCAAAAGAAAAACGCGCCCAAACCTAGACACGAAAGTACAATACGCTTCTTTTACATGATACGTTTTGTCCTCGGTAGGATTTTTATGAGTCGAGCTCCCCTACTGTCTTAGGCAGTTTTTTCAAACCATTGATAATTATAGCAAAAGAAAAAAAAGATTGCAAGCTTTTTGTGCAATCTTTTTACTTTTTATGCATTTTTAGGAAAAGTCTTGTCAAGCAAGGCTTTACTAGCATCGTCAGCAGGCACCCAGCCATCAGTGAAAACTCGGTCTTTTATCCAAAGACGATTATAGAAAAAGGCCCAAAATAAGTTGTAGGCAGTTCCTACAGGTCTCAAGAAATCATCTGGGATAAGAAGCGTTGCAATCACAGCAAATACAAACAGTGAGCCAAGCATGATCCCAAAGTATTTCCAGTCTTTACGAAAGAGAGGAACGAAAAAGTTAAATAGCAAGGTTGTAATAGAGTACATTGGTGACAAAGTCTTAACATTGCTGCCATCTGGTGCTTGAATAGTAAGTTTATTCATCAAGATCTCCTTAAATATAAAAATATTAATAAAGTTTAACAAATTTTATATGTTTGTCAATTTAGACAGATCTAGACGGGAATCAGAGCATCACTTCTTACAAAAAATGTAGCCCTAGGGCTACATTTTAATCTACATAATGTTCTTCTTTTTTATTGAACCAAGCGTATGGCAGACCGATCAGAAGACCACCACCAATCAAGTTCCCTACGAAGGTCACAGCCCAGTGACGCAGGATATTTCCAATACCAAAATTTGCCACCTCTGATGCAGCTGAGCTAAATTTGACGATAGCAAAAGAAGCAAAGTTAGCTGCCAAGTGTTCGTTGGTTAAGAAAACAAACATATAAATAGCTGAAATAACCAAGAAAAGCTTAGCTGTACTATCTTTCACCAAGACGAAGGAAAGAATCGCAATATTAACAAATACATTGGCGAGTATTCCCTCAAGTAAAATAAGTTCATTTGAACGGGCAAGCTTCATCTGCACAACACCAGCAATGAAACTTTCCTTGCTAAGTCCCGCATAAGCCGCCGAATTAGCAAAGAGCCACCCAGCAATCAGAGCCCCAATCAAGTTAAAGAAAGTACAATAGAACAAAATAATCAATGCTTTTTTCCAGTCAATCTTCTTCAAGAAAGTACCAGCTGTCAAAAACATCATGTTGGAAGTCACCAGCTCAGCATTCAAAAAGACGATGTAGGCCAATCCCCAAGCAAAGATAAAAGGAAAGAGAAAGCGACCCGTTCCTGGGACAATCTTATTTGTCAGGTCTGCTGCAATAGCTCCTGCTCCTGTACTGAAAGTCAGAAAGGCCCCCGCAAAGATAGAGCGGACAGCATACTTCCCTTTGCTTGTGTCGAACAAGCCTTCTTTCTTACGACAAGCTGCTTCTATTTTTGGAATAAATGTCGATTCGACCATAATAATTCTCCTCTAAGTTAAACTATGTACAGTATATCACAAACTTTTATTTTTCGAAAGCGTTTTCTGTAAGTTTTTTTCTAAATTTGAACTTGAAATTGGATTGCTATATTTCAAGTTCTTAGTTCGCCTGCTAGCCGCCTTATATCTTCTGGCCGAGTTCGACAGCAACCACCAAAAAGCTGAACGCCCTGCTTCTTCCAAAGATGGCTGTAATCAGTTAAACAGAGCTGCTGCTCAGGATTGTCCTGCCAAGTATTCGTCACCCCATTATAGACCTCTCCAGAATTTGGATAGGCTAGTAAGGGCTTATCGCACACCTGTTTTAACTTTTCTAATAAAGGAGCAATCAAATGTGGAGCTGTGCAGTTAAAACCGACAGCCAATACTTGTGGACTCGACTGAGCCAAGCGCCCAACTTCTTCTATTAGTGTTCCATCTGAAATCGCTGATGCCGTTTGAGCAGTAAAAGATAAATAGGCTTCCACCTGCGGAAATTCTTCTGCTAACAAGTGAACAAGCGCCTCTGTTTCTGCTCCGTTAGGAATTGTTTCAAGTGCCAATAAATCACAGCCCGCGTTCAGCAAGTCTTGAATGCGCGGACGATGAAAGTCTTTAAATTCCTCCTCACTCAAGCGATAGGATCCTGTGTACTCCGAACCATCAGCCAGGTAAGCAGCATAAGGCCCGACCGATCCAGCTGTCAAAGGATAAGAGCGCTGCTTCTGTTCATCTAGCGATAATCTCCCCCAGACATTTTTAACTGCTGCCTGTGCCAAAAGGACTGTTTTTTTGAAGATTTCATGAGCCTTATCTAAACTCAATCCTTCTTCGACAAAAGCTGGAATGCTGGCCTGATAACTGGAAGTGGTGATAATATCACTGCCCGCCCGAACATAGTCCTCATGCAGGTCTTGGATAATCTGAGGATTCTCAAGCAAGTACTTGGCTGACCAAAGCCGACCAGAAACATCATAGCCCTGCCTCTCCAACTCTGTTCCCAAAGCACCATCTAGAATTATTATGTCTTGCTTTTCAAGTAAGTCTTTAAATGCTCCCATTCTTGCTCCTCAAGCTCTTTCTAAAATAACAGCTTAGTCAGTTTTGCTAAAGATAAATAAGTCTGCTTATTTGAAATGATCGTCTACTTCATTAGTAAAACGCAAAAAAGAGATTATTACAATCTCTTTTTCTTATCTAGTTATGTGATGCCCATGCTTGGTCTGTTTCCAGAACATCTTGAGTCGTGTATTGTCCACGATAAGGATTGTAAACCATATTAGAGGCTCCTGTCTGATAGCTAGGTGAATCAAACTGAGTCAGATTATAAGCTTCAATCAGATAGTTCAATTTCGCATAGTAGTTACTATCCGTCGCATACACACCAGTCAAGGCAGCTGTCGCGTCTTGATAAGTCGGGGCATTGCTCTTCCAGGCCCCTGCAAAATGACTTTGTCTCAAGACATAGACATAATCCTGAAGTGATTCAGCGTAGCTTGAGTAAGAGCGGAATTGATCATTGATTGCGTAGGTATTCCCCTGACCGTCTTCTTCCAAGGTCTCCATCGTCGCTGACTGACCGTTATACGCCCCTTTAACACCAAAAATATTATAGTGAGGATATCCTGACAGACCAGACTGGCCATAGCCACTTTCTAAAATAGCTTGTGCAATCATTACAGAAGCGTACAGATCATTGTCTTGGGCCAACTGGCGAGCTGGCTCACTGATTTGTGAAATGAAATATTCTGTTTGGCTCAATGGTTGCTGAACAGCATCATTTGCACTTGCTGGCTTGACTTGATTTGACAAAGCGAGACCAACGACAACAGTTGAGGCCATCACTGCCAAACCTGTCAAAAGTTTTTTTCTTTCTTTTGAAATTCTCTTTTTCACAGTCCTTCTCCTGAGTAAGATATTTATTCTACTATTGTAACATACTAAGAACAAAATAACATTAGCAATAAATTACAAGTATATGACATTTTTAGATTTTTAACAAATATAAGTCTCACAAACCACGCTTGTTACAAGTAAAATTTCCTTGTTTGGCGTTATCATTAAGTTATATAGCTCTAGCTAAATATGAAAATAACCTGACTCCAATCCATACGGAATCAGGTTAGGATATTTAAACTTTGAAAGTTCAACTATCTCATTTCCCTTATCATCTGCTATCTAAATTTTGCCCAAAATCGCATCCCAAGCTTGATCAAGACCAGTTTTATCAACTGAAGAAAAGATAATAAAATCGTCAGTCTTGTCAAAATCCAACTTTTTCTTAATGGCACTTTCGTGTTTGTTCCATTTACCACGTGGAATTTTATCCGCCTTGGTAGCCACGATGATGACAGGAATTTCATAGTATTTGAGAAACTCGTACATCTGTACATCATCCGCACTAGGGTCATGACGCAGGTCTACCAGACTTACGACCGCTCGCAGATTGTCCCGACTGGTCAGGTATTCCTCAATCATTTTGCCCCATTTAGCACGCTCTGTTTTCGAAACCTTGGCATAGCCGTAACCAGGAACATCCACAAAACGGAGCTTATCATCGATATTGAAAAAGTTCAATAGTTGCGTTTTACCAGGCTTGCCTGAAGTCCGTGCTAGATTCTTACGATTGAGCAGAGTATTGATAAAACTAGATTTACCAACATTGGAGCGACCCGCCAAGGCGATTTCCGGGATATCATCCTGCGGGTAATGCGATTTATTGGCTGCACTCAGTAAAATCTCAGCATTATGTGTATTGATTTCCATAAGCTTCCCCTAGGCAGTTTCCAAGATTGGCTTGTCTGTGCCGTCCACTGCTTCCTTCGTGATACGAACCAGCTTGACATTTTCCTGACTCGGCACTTCAAACATGACATCCATCATGGTTTCTTCAATAATTGAACGAAGGCCACGCGCACCTGTCTTGCGTTCGATGGCTTTCCTAGCAATAGCTTGCAGGGCTTCCTCGTCAAATTCAAGTTCAACATCATCATAAGAAAGCAAGGTTTGATATTGCTTCACTAGCGCATTTCTCGGTTCATTCAAAATGCGAACCAAATCATCAACAGTCAGCTGCTCTAGGGCTGCAAAAACTGGCAAACGACCGATCAACTCAGGAATAATTCCAAATTTTTGAATATCGTCAGCAACAATGGCTTGCATATAAGACGCACCTTCATCAATTGCCTTATTATTTTGACCGAAACCGATAATCTTCTCACCAAGACGTTGTTTAACAATTTCTTCGATACCGTCAAAAGCACCACCAACGATAAAGAGAATGTTCTTGGTATCAACCTGAATCATTTCTTGCTGTGGATGCTTACGACCACCCTGAGGAGGCACGCTAGCAACTGTTCCTTCGATAATCTTCAGCAAGGCTTGCTGAACACCCTCACCTGAAACATCACGAGTGATAGAAACATTTTCACTCTTCTTAGCAATCTTATCGATTTCATCCACATAGATGATGCCACGTTCTGCTCGCTCGATATTAAAGTCAGCTGCCTGTAAGAGCTTGAGCAAGATATTTTCCACGTCTTCACCGACATAGCCAGCCTCAGTTAAAGCAGTAGCATCCGCGATAGCAAAAGGAACATTGAGACTGCGCGCCAAGGTCTGAGCCAGGAAGGTTTTCCCAGATCCAGTTGGACCAATCATGAGGATGTTGGATTTTTGCAGCTCCACATCATCCTCTTCGCGGCTATCATGAAAATTGATCCGCTTGTAGTGATTGTAAACAGCAACAGCCAAAGCTCGCTTAGCACGATCCTGACCGATCACATAGTGGTTCAAGATATTGAGCAATTCTTGCGGTTTTGGTACTTCAGAAAGATCAGCTAGAACTTCCTCAGCTAATTCTTCTCGGATAATTTCCTGCGCCAACTCGACACATTCATTACAGATAAAGGCATTGTTGCCCGCAATAATTTTTTGGACTTCGTCCTGATTCTTTCCACAGAAAGAACAATATACCATCATCTCATTATTACGATTTGTAGGCATTTTTTACTCCCATTCTAATTTTCTATTTCATTAATTACATACATCTTAAAAGAGGGTCATGTAAAAAGCATGGATGGAATTAACAAGATTCGTAAAAGCATTTAACAAAAATAAAATAGCTAATCCAAAACGTTTTTTACGAAAAGTCTGAAAGGAACAAATCAGACAAATCGCGCACAAAAAGGCCGTAAAAAAACCAAAAACACTTCTTTCCATTCCTATGAACCCTTTCTTTTGAGGATTTTTACGGTGAAATCATACTCATTTTTTTCATCTTTTGGCCGAAAACGACTGCTTACTTCAGCAAACTGTGTCAAATCAAAGTCTGCTGGGAAATAAGTATCGCCTTCTAAGCTAGCATGGATTTCTGTCTTAATCACCTCATCCAATTCATGCTCAAATAAAGAAAAAATTTGACCGCCACCGATAATATAAAGATTCTTCTCTTGCTCTTGGTACCATTTCAATACTGCTGAAAGCTCATGAAATACCAAAACACGCTCATCTTCAATCTGATAATTCCTATCACGTGTCAAAATCAGAGTCTGTCTATTTGGCAGCACGCGCCGATGCATCCCATCAAAAGTCACTCGCCCCATTAAAATCGCATGCCCAGTCGTGATTTCCTTGAAATGTTTCAACTCTGCTGGTAAATGCCATGGCAAGCTTTGGTCTTTGCCAATCAGACCATTTTGATCTTGTGCCCAAATCGCCACAATCTTTTTTGTCATTTCTCTATCCTTCACATTGATATTTCTATTCTATCAAAATTTATTAAAAAAGACTTGTTTGGACCATCACTTCTATCTATTTATTTTTGCCAGCTGATCCAGATAAAAAATCGATAACCTAAAAGATTATCGACTATTCGTTTACTAGGCAAATTACTCTTTCTTCATCTTTTTGACAAAGACAAATCCCACAACAGCAGCCACAAGGCCAAACAAGGAGACATTCAAGAGGATTGAGTCTGTCTTCTTAGGCTCAGCAGTGGCGGCCTCTTTTTTATCCGCTAAGGGATCAATATCGCATCCCTCTCTTTTGACTGACTTACCTTCAGTTGAATCCTCAGCATTGCTTTGCTCGGTCCCTTTGTTTTTAGGGCCTTTTCCATGACAAAGCAAGTCAATCGTATAGGATTTCTTTCCCTGATTTGCCCCATCCGAACCTTGGTCTACAAGCTGTAGAAAATCATCTTCTTCCACTGAAGAATCCGCAATTTGCTCAAGTTGGGACTCTGCCTGCTGGACTTCATCCGCACCCACAACAGCCATCGGTGTCACAGAAACCGATAAGCCAAGCAAACATGAACAAATGCCCAGACTAAAGAGTTTTCTCCTGCTTCTATGTGTTAAAAAATTTGCTTCCATATCAATACCTCCGAGATAGGCACTAGCGAAACACATATATCTATTGTCATTATAGCACTTATAAAATATATTTCAATTATTTGCTCTCGGAAATTTAAAATCCCCGCTGACCTTCACTCAGTAGGAAAAATATAATTAAATCGCTAAATCAAACTTCAGCTGAGGTTTGACTGGATCGTAGTCTAAGAGCTCAAAGTCCTCTGCTTTGATATCAAAGAAATTGCTTCCGTCTGGCACATTTAAAACGAGCCGTGGTTGGCAGTTGCTAGGTTCCCGACGCAATAGCTCCTCCGCCTGCTCGAACTGATTGTCATAGATGTGCAGGTTATTGACAAAGTAAAAGAACTTGCCGACTTTCCAACCGAAATGCTTGGCAATCATCATCTGCAGAGCTACATATTGCATAGCGTTGATGTGGTGAGCCACTAGCATATCATTTGAGCGCTGGGTCAGAGTCGCATCCAGATAAATGTCTCCATCTATACGCCGAACGTCAAACATGGTTTGAAAAGCGCATGGCAGCAGGCCATCTGTTTCTTCGAAAGCTTCATAATCCCAGAGCGAGATGATATTGCGGCGGTTCCAAGGGTTGGCTTTCAGCTGTTGGAGAATTTTATGGATAATATTGTGCTTCTTGACAACAGCTCCGTAGCGCTGACCAATCGTACCCGTATCGCCAACTTCCCAGTCATTCCAGTAGTGAACATTGTATTTATCATTGAGCAGGTCCAGACTATTAGACTGGTCTTGATAGATCCAAAGGACTTCCTTGATGGCAGACTTGATGGCAATAGGGCGCAGAGTTGTGATCGGGAACTCGCCCTTGCTCAAATCGTATTCTGCAAAAGAACCAGTGATATATTTGGAGTTAGCCACATTTCCATCCTTATAACGTGGACGGGCATTTTCAGAAAAAACACCTTGCTCCATAATTTTTTTAATATTCTCTTTAAAAATCGTATCTGCTTTAGTCATAATGTCTCCTGAATCCTTAAATTTTCTTTAGTATAGCAGATTTTTCAAAAAAATTCTCCTGCCAAGTTTAGCAGGAGAAAAGTTTATTTGACCCATTCATCTGGATGATTGAGCTTATTCACATCTTTTTCTGACAATCTCAAGGTAATATCTGACACAGCAGGAATATTTGAGATGGTAACATAGGGGTAGTTTTTGTAGGTCGTAAATTTGACACCACTTCCTCCCTTTCTGCCACTAATATCGTAGATATAATTAACCTCTGCATCATCAGGCAAATCAACCCAGGCATCTTCATTATCTTCCTCAGACTCTACTAGATCTAGAATATCTGCAAATTCATCCAAGGTCTTGGTATTTCTTGTCTGATAAATCTGCTGATTCTGACTATTCAATATGGTCAGAAAACCTTCTGTCTTTGATTTGCAAGCGGATAAAATCAAAAGGAAGATGGGAAGTAATACTAGAAAATAAGCAATTTTTCTCTTCATTTTAGCCCTCCTTATAGCTTTGCTAAGAGAGGAGATGGTTAGAACTACTGAAGTACCAGCGAAGCTGCTCCGATAACTCCGGCATCGTTTCCGAGAGTTGCAAGAGCCAATTTAGTTGATGTACGCACTTGTGGGAAGGTATTTTCATCATAAACCTTCTGAACACCTTGCAGAAGGAATTCTCCTGCTGCTGATACTCCACCACCGATAACAATAGTTGATGGATTAAGGATAGAACCGATATTGGCGCAAGCAATTCCTAAGTAGCGAGAGAAGTTACGGTAAACGATCAAGGCAAGGTCGTCGCCTTCTTTTGCTAAATCAAAAACAGTTTTAGCTGTCACTTCTTCACCGTCGTCAATCAAGCGTTTCAAGGTTGCATCGCCTTCGTATTCATCAGCGTATCGACGAGTCAAGTTGACAATCCCTGTTGCTGAAGCCACTGTCTCAAGACAGCCTTTTTTACCACAGGTACAAGCGATTGGTTGGTCGAAGTCAACAGTGATGTGGCCCAACTCACCTGCTGCACCAGCTACACCGTGAAGAAGTTTACCTTCTGCAACGATACCGCCACCAACACCAGTACCAAGCGTCATAAAGACAACGTCTGGTTGGTTGTCACCAGCACCCATCCAACGCTCACCAAGCGCAGCTACGTTGGCATCATTATCGATGAAGAATGGAATACCCAAGGCTTTTTCCATTTTTTCTTTGATTGGTTGAAGGGTTTTCCAGTTCAGGTTGTAGGCACCGATAACAGTTCCTTTCTCACGGTCAACCACACCCGGTGAGCCCATTCCAATTCCGATAAAGTTCTCTGCTGATAGATTTAAGAGCTCCAAGCGATGCTGGATAGACTCAATCATCTCGTCTACAATATGGCTTCCCTCGTCCAAAATATTAGTTTTAATAGACCATTTTTCTTGGATTTCGCCCTCTTGCGTCAAAATAGCAAATTTGATAGAAGTTCCGCCTAAATCAATCCCAATAATTTTTTTTGACATGATATTCTCCTCTGTATTCGTTCTCCCTTTCATTATAGCAAATTTTTTCAGCATAGAAAAGGTTTGCACGGTATTTTTTGCTTTTAGTTTATGCTCATTTCAATACAAAGCAAAACCGGCACCTCTTAAGGCACCGGGAAGGCTATTGAAGGCCTTAAAGCCAGCTTAGCTGCTGACTTCAAATGAATCATATTATGTAAACCACATTTATATAAGGGTCACTTTGCCAGTACGATAATCAAGGACAATTCCTGACTGGACATTGGGAACGAAGACATTGAATTCCAAACTTCCATCGCTGGACTTGGCTTCTAAATGCGAGCCAGATGGCACCAGATCATTTTCCGAAGCATAGATCAAAGTGACACGATAGCGGACTCGCTTATTCTGGTCCAAAGCACGACGAACTTGAGTTTCATAGTAATTCTGTCCCGTCGAGTTGTCTTTATTGGCCTGATTGGCCCAGGCTGTTTGGACTGCGATATTGGCTGGATTGCTAGTGGAAGCATCAAAGCCCTTTAAGCCACCGACGAGAGAGTAAGCCAAGAGATGCCCGCGATCTACTGCATGGTTGTATTCACCTGATAGATGTTTGACTTGGTGCCAACCGGCAGGAACCCAAGAAGTGGATCCATTTCCCGTTTCTTCTCGTGATTTATACTGGCGGGTCGATTTGGCAAGCAAGGCATTGGCGACTGTTGGAACCGTCTGTCCCTGAACCATCTTCGTTTTATTATCCGCATAAGGGACACTCGAAACTTTAGCGTCTAAGTTTGTTTGATTTTCATTGATAATGAAGGATCCAGCCCTATTCCACTCGATTTTTCCACCAAGTTGCGAACGCACTGAGTCTGTGAGAACACTCTCAGCCAATGCCTGATCTGGTGTACTGGTATCCTTATTTTGGCTGACAACTGCAGGTGTGTTTACTGATGGTGACTGATTGGCGTTTCCAAAAAAGTAGGCTCCCAGTGATAAAGTCAGAGCAACCAGAAGACCAGCTACAGTCTGAGTAGATTTAGTGCCCTTTTTTTGTAATTTCTTTCTTTTTGGCATATTTTCCTATCCATTTAAAAGGACTGTGCAAAGATTCTGCACAGTCGGTAAATTAACGAACACTCTCGGCAGATCATTGACCAGTAAACTTAGAAATAAGCTCTTTCCAGGTATCTGGTGATAAGATAGACCAAGGATTATCTGCATTTCCAATCACACCATATCCAATGACCAGACCAAGACAAAAAATGATAAAAGCGACTATCAGCACCAAGACAACGATGCCTAGCTGTCTAGATAAGTATTTCCAATTTTCACTCATCATCTTCTTCCTTTACGCGTTTGACGCTGGCACCAAGAGCTGCCAGCTTTTCATGAAATTTATAGTAGCCACGATCCAAATGAACTAACTTGCTGACTTTTGTCTCCCCTTCAGCAATCAAGCCCATCAAAATCAAGGTCGCGCTAGCTCGGAGATCTGTCGACATAACTTCTGCTCCCTGCAGGCTGCCACCACCCCAAATCCGAGCGGTATCCCGCATAATGTCGGAGTGAAGTCCCATCCGTCGCATCTCTTCTAAGTGCTGGAAGCGATTTTCAAAGACCGTCTCAACCATAACAGATTCTCCTTGGGCTATCGCCATCAAGGCAGTAAACTGAGCCTGCATATCGGTTGGGAAACCTGGATATGGCAAGGTCTTGACAGAAACAGCTTTTAACTTTGAAACATCCGAGCGGACACGGATCCCTTCGTCTTCTTCGATCACTTCCACGCCCATTTCTTGCATTTTTGATAAAAGCGGACGGTTGTGCTCCCAAATCGCATCTTCAATCAGCAAGTCACCGCCTGTCATGGCAGCAGCAACCATAAAGGTTCCAGCTTCGATACGGTCTTGCACGACATTATGCTCAGCTCCATGAAGTTTTTCAACACCGATGATTGTTATATTCTCCGTTCCTGCCCCTCTGACTTTAGCGCCCATTTTATTTAACAATAAAGCCAAATCAACAATCTCAGGCTCTCGGGCAGCATTTTCGATAACAGTGGTGCCTTGAGCCAAAGTTGCCGCCATCATAATATTCTGTGTCGCGCCAACACTTGGGAAGTCCATGTAGATATGGGCTCCCATCAAGCGGTCTGCCTTGGCCTCAATATAACCCGCAGTCTGCGTAATCTGAGCGCCCATCGCCTCCAAGCCCTTCAAATGAAGGTCGATCGGACGGCTACCAATCGTACAACCACCCGGCATGGATACTTTTGCATGGCCATTTCGAGCAAGAATAGGACCCAATACAACAATCGAAGCCCGCATTTTGCTGACATATTTGTAGGGAGCTTCTTCGGTCAATGGTTGAGTTGCATCTACAACTACGGTATTTTCATCTTTGTTAAAGTCTACCTGTGTATTCAAGCCACGAACAACATTGTTCATGGTAAAAACATCCGAAAGGACTGGCACATTCTTGAGTGTCGTTTTGCCTTCACTGGCCAAGACCGTTGCAGCTAGCAGTGGCAACACTGCATTTTTAGCTCCTTCAATCCTCACTCGACCAACCAGACGATTATTTCCACCTTGAATAATAATTTTTTCCATACTAACTAGTTACTCCAAACCTTAAAAATTCATCCTTACTATCATACCATAAAATCAAGAATCTGACCTTATAAAGCTCCATTAAAAATTGCCCGACTCATGTCATAAATACCAATAAAAAACAGGCTAGTCATATAGCCCAAAGCAATACTCAGCAACAAAATCAAAAAACGAATTTTGATTGCATTATCGGCATTTACTTTTAGAAATCTTTCCCAACTGACCACTGTCGCCAAAAGGTGAAAAGAAACAAAAATAAAGAGCAGGTGACTGCATAATCGAAACATTAATTCTATCATAGTTCTTATTATACCATAAGAAAAACTATTTCATGCGGAAAGAAACACGAGACAATAAAAGAGAGTGGGACAGAAATCGGTAATTCGTTAGAATCCGATTTCGTCGTCCCACCTCCGCACAGTTGAGTAGGGCTGTAAAAGCTGATGAAATCAGCGTGGTAGAGGCCACTCAACCACTGCGTCTTGCTCGACAATCCAAAGAAAAAATGAGGCTAGGACTTTTGTCCCAGCCTCTTACTTATTACATTCTTGTTCCAACGTTAATACGGTTGATGGCACGCTGGAGGGCGATTTTAGCACGGCGCTCTTGGTCAATCAAATGCTTGTCTTGAGCTTCTTCGATTTCTTTCTCAGCCCGCAGTTTGGCCCGCTCGGCACGGCTGATATCAATATCACGCTCACGCTCTGCTGAGTCAGCGATAATGGTAATCACATTATCAGCAATTTCTATGATGCCACCGTTGACTGCAATCCAGTCAATATGCTTGTCATCATCAATTCTGCGTACCTTGACCTGATCTACTTCCAAAACAGCAATTGTATTGATATGGCGAGGCAAAATCCCCAGTTCTCCGTCAATCGTTTTTACGGAAACAAATGCAGCACGGTGGTCATAAATCAGACCATCCGGTGTAACGATTTGTACTGTCATTTGAGCCATCATTCACCTCTTAGAATCCCATTTTTTCAGCTTTAGCGATGACATCCTCAATCGAACCGACACCACGGAAGGCATCTTCTGGTAACTTATCGTACTTGCCTTCGAGGATTTCTTTAAAGCCACGAACTGTTTCAGCTACAGGCACATAAGATCCTGGCTGGCCAGTGAATTGCTCCGCAACGTTGAAGTTTTGAGACAGGAAGAATTGAATCCGGCGCGCACGCGCAACCAAAGTCTTTTCTTCATCTGACAACTCATCCATACCTAGGATGGCAATGATATCCTGCAATTCATGATAACGTTGAAGAACGCGTTTGACTTCAGCAGCAACTGCATAGTGCTCTTCACCAACAATCTCAGGAGAAAGAGCCCGAGAGCTTGAAGCGAGCGGATCCACGGCTGGATAAATCCCCAATTGAACCAATTTACGTTCTAAGTTGGTTGTAGAATCCAAGTGGGCAAAAGCCGTTGCTGGTGCTGGGTCAGTGTAGTCATCGGCTGGCACGTAGATGGCCTGGATCGAAGTTACAGAACCCTTCTTAGTCGATGTGATACGTTCTTGCAATTGTCCCATTTCTGTCGCAAGCGTTGGTTGGTAACCAACGGCTGACGGCATCCGACCCAAAAGGGCAGAAACTTCAGAACCTGCTTGCGTAAAACGGAAGATATTGTCAATGAAGAGCAAAACATCTTGACCTTCCACATCACGGAAGTATTCTGCAATCGTCAAACCAGTCAAAGCAACCCGCATACGCGCTCCTGGTGGCTCATTCATCTGACCGAAGACCATGGCTGTTTTCTCGATAACGCCAGACTCCTTCATTTCCCAGTAAAGGTCATTTCCTTCACGGGTACGTTCCCCAACGCCAGTAAATACAGAAATACCACCGTGTTCTTGGGCAATGTTATGAATCAATTCCTGAATCAGGACGGTCTTACCAACTCCGGCACCACCGAAGAGTCCGACTTTACCACCTTTCAGATAAGGTGCTAAAAGGTCGATAACCTTGATACCTGTTTCTAAGATCTCTGATGAAGTAGACAACTCATCAAAGGTTGGAGCTTTCTTATGGATTGGCTGGCGCTCTGCATCATCCGCAAAAGGAGCATCCAAGTCAATGGTATCTCCCAAAACGTTAAAGACGCGACCAAGTGTTTCTTTTCCAACTGGTACAGAAATTGGACGACCAGTATCTAGCACTTCCATGCCACGAGTCAACCCATCTGTTGATTCCATAGCGATGGTCCGAACCACTCCATCACCAAGCTCAAGAGCTACTTCAAGGACGATTTTTGATTTTTTTTCGTCATTTTTATAGACTACAAGTGCATTATTGATCTCAGGTAGCTTGTCGCCAGCTGCAAACGCTACGTCTACAACCGGTCCGATAACCTGAGTAATTTTGCCTGAGCTCATTCTTTTCTCCTCTTTATAATATTTATTTTCTGTGACACTATTCCAGTGCACTTGCACCCGCCACAATTTCAGTAATTTCCTGCGTGATAGCTGCTTGTCTAGCACGGTTATACTGAATGGTCAAATCATTGATAACTTTTTTAGCGTTATCCGTTGCTGTCTGCATGGCTGTCATACCAGCAGCATTTTCAGCAGTTTTTGCGTCAATAATGGCTCCGTAAATCATACTTTCAGCAAACTGAGGCAAGAGCTGATCTAAAATCGCATTTCGACTGGATTCTAATTCTAGATTGAGGATATAATTCTCATCCGCTTCACTAGGATCCAAATCGACGATTGGCAACATCTGCTCTACCCGCATCTGACTGGTCAGACTGTTGACATGGTGGTTATAACACACATAAAGTTCATCAAAAAGCTCATTCTGATACATTTCAATGGTCTTGGAAATGATTTTCCGAACTTCATCAAAACTCGGATGATTAGCTAAGCCGCGCAATTCATAAATTGGCTGAATGCCCCGTGCTCGGAAGAAATCAGCTCCCATTCCACCGATCGAAATAATGACATAGTCATCCTTTTCGTGGTATTCAGAAATCAATTCCATCATTGATTTGAGGATGGTTGCGTTATAGCCACCGACCAAACCCCGATCAGATGTAATAACAATATAAGCTGTTTTCTGAACTGGTCTGCTCTTGAGTAAGGGATGATGACTAACATTTTCTGTCTCATGACCATGCAAAAGGTCGGTCAAGAGTTTCCGAACCTTAGAAGCATAGACTTGAAAGTTCTTTGCTGCTTCTTCGGATTTTCCTAACTTAGATGCAGAAACCATCTGCATAGCATTGGTGATTTGACTGGTGTTTTTTGTGGATGCAATTTTATTTTTGATATCATTTAATGAAACTGCCATCTGACACCTCTATTCTTATTTGAAGTTAGACTGATTGATAAATTCAGTAATAGCGGCGTCCATCACTTCTTCACTCGGCAAATCTTTTGTCTGACGAATTGTTTCATAAATGTCTTCATGATGAGCATCAAAGTAAGCGAAAAGCTCTGCTTCAAACTGAAGAATATCATCTACTGGTACTGCATCAAGGAAGCCGTGAGTCAGCGCATAGAGGATCACAACCTGTTTTTCAACTGGCAGTGGCTCATGAACTGGCTGTTTCAATACTTCTACTGTACGGCGTCCACGGTTAAGTTTAGCCTGAGTGGCTGCATCCAAGTCACTACCGAACTTGGTAAAGGCTTCTAGCTCACGATAAGAAGCGAGGTCGATACGAAGAGTTCCTGCAACTTTCTTCATGGCCTTGATTTGTGCAGATCCACCTACCCGAGATACGGAAGAACCAGCATCAATGGCTGGGCGAATACCTGCATTAAAGAGGCTATCGCTGAGGAAAATCTGACCATCCGTGATTGAAATCACATTGGTCGCGATATAGGCTGAGATATCTCCTGCCTGCGTTTCGATGAATGGCAATGCGGTGATTGAACCACCACCTAACTCATCAGAAACCTTAGCCGAACGCTCAAGCAAGCGGCTGTGAAGGTAGAAAACATCCCCTGGGAAGGCTTCACGACCTGGCGGACGGCGAAGCAAGAGAGAAAGTTCACGGTAAGCTACCGCTTGTTTAGACAAATCATCATAAACGATGAGGACGTGCTTGCCATTGTACATAAATTCTTCAGCCATTGCTACACCGGCATAAGGCGCCAAGAAAAGCAAAGGAGAAGGTTGAGAAGCTGACGCTGTTACCACGATAGTATAATCCAAGGCTCCGTACTGGCGAAGAGTTTCCACCTGTGTACGGACAGTAGATTCCTTCTGACCAATGGCAACATAGATACAGATCATATCTTGCCCTTTTTGGTTGAGGATCGCATCAATGGCAATACTGGTCTTACCAGTCTGACGGTCACCGATAATCAATTCCCGTTGGCCACGACCGATCGGTACCAGTGCGTCAATGGCTTTTAGACCTGTTTGTAATGGCTCAGAAACGGATTTCCGTTCCATAACTCCTGGAGCTGGCGCTTCCACAGGACGCGTTTTAGTCGTAGCAAGCTCACCCAAACCGTCAACAGGACGACCGAGCGGATCTACGACACGACCAATCAAAGCATCTCCAACAGGAACTTCCATGATTTTACCCGTGCGACGAATCGTATCGCCCTCACGAATATCTGTAAAATCACCCAAGATAATGATCCCGACATCGGTTGACTCCAAGTTTTGGGCCATACCATAAGAACCATTTTCAAAAATCAAGAGCTCGCCACTCATGGCATTATCAAGACCGTGGGCACGAGCGATTCCATCACCAATGTAAGTGACGACCCCAGTTTCTGTGACGTCAAAATTTGGCTGGAAATTTTCAATTTGTTGCTTAATTAAAGCGCTGATTTCTTGTGCGTTAATCGCCAAAATTCACACCACTTTCTATTTCAAATTTTCTTTTACGAGTTGTAATTGACGTTTTATACTTGCATCAATTGTCTTATTATTGGCTGAAATGACGAAGCCACCAATCAGGCTGGTATCCAATTCCTGCTTGAAGGAACGAACCTTGAGGCCCATTTTTTGCTCGAGAATTGGTTTCAATCTGTCTTTTTGACTTTCTGTCAAGGCTTGAACAGATTTAACTGTCACTTCAAATTCATTGCTTTCTTTCTCAATCTGATGCTGAATTTCTACCAACATGTCGTAGAATAAATCTGCCCGATGATTGAGAATAACGACTTCGATAAAGTTATCAATCAGCTGTGAATCTGAGTTTTGGAAAAGTCGAAGAGCCTTCTCCTTCTCTCCCTCATCAACGCCAATATGTGATAAAAAGTCAGCAAGATTTGTTTCCACAAACACAGCCTTAATCTGGCTTAGTTTATCAAAAACATCCTGTTGCTGACCCTTTTCAAATACTAATTGAACAAAAGGCAAGGCATATTTTTCAATTACCGCATAGTGCTTTTTGTCCATTAAGCATCTCCTAATTTATCAATATAACGATCAATGAGCTCGCTGTGTGCCTCTGTATCAAGCTGCTGGCTCAAGATCTTACTTGCGAGACTTACTGTTAGGTCAGCCACATCGTTTTTAATGCTGTTCAAGGCCTCTGCCTTGCTTTGTGCAATTTCCTGATTGGCTTTTGCTTTCAAACGTCCAGCTTCTTCAGCTGCATCCGCTAAAATTCCAGCCTTATTTTTTTGAGCTGTTTCCTTAGCATGTTCGATAATCGTCGTTGCTTCCTGACGACTTCCTGCTAATTCATTCTCACGTTTTTGCGCAAGTTCCTCAGCCTTTTTGCGGGCTGACTCAGCCCCGTCAATATCATCCGTAATCTTTTTAGAACGTTCTTCTAAGATACTGGTAATATTGCCCCAGGCAAACTTCTTTACTAAAAAAATTAATAAAAGGAAGGAACCAGCGATGAGAATAAAGTCACCAATAATGGTACCAATAGTTAAATCCATCTTCTACTACTCCTCTACTTACTCTTCCTCACCATTTATTTTTTTACCAATGTACATCGAAGACAACATGGTAAATACATAAGCTTGGATACATGAAATGAAAATCGAAAAGGCCGTCCATAACATGTTTCCGATAAAGGCTGCTGGATACCAATAAAAGGCTTGTTGAGACAAGGTTAAAAGCAAACCTGCCAATACTTCACCAGCAAAAATGTTCCCGTAAATCCGAATCGCTAAGGAAGCAAAATTAGTCACTTCTTCCAAGAGGTTCATCGGGGTCATAAAGCCTGGTGTTGCAAAAGCCTTCAAATATTCCTTAAAGCCTCGACGACGAACCCCTTCTATATGTGCGATCAAGGTGATCATAAAGGAGAGAGATAAGTCGTAGCCGAGGTTAGCCGTTGGGGAAGTCCACAAATTATAACCGTTTGTTGTTTGGACTTTTGCCATCAACCCAATATTATTGGCCACCAAAATAAACATAAAAAGAGAAAACAAAAATAAAGAATAATTCTTCATATAATGCTCTCCAATGTTACCCTTGGTAAAGCTAATGACAAAATCATAGATCATCTCAAGAGCATTTTGTTTGCCCTTTGGACGAAGGGTCATTTTGCGACTTGCCCAGTAGACAAAGGCAAAGACCGTCAAAACAGTTACAAGAGACATGGCAAGTAGGGTCAAATCAAAGGATATTGGTCCAATATTTAAGGTTGGATTCACACTTTCTTCCATAGTTTGACACCTCCTTCTCTAAATAGAGTGGGCTATTTAATGACGAAGGCCATGGCCAAGGTTACAAAGAAGGTACCTTCTACAAAAGCAACACCGAGAATTAAGAGGCTACGTAGTTGATCAATAATTTCAGGTTGACGGGCAGATGCTTTGAAAAGATTACTCATAATCATTCCTTCTGAAATAGATACACCCATACAGGCAAGACAAAGTCCGAAAAATGTTAAATTCATGATGAATTCTCCTTTTATATTTTTAAATGTACCCCATTAGTTTACTCCTAATAAAGGTAATAGTCAATTATTTTGTGATATTGTAAGCGTTTTTCACACTTTTTCTTTAAATTTAAAATAAAATTTTCATAAAGGTGCTTTTCAAACATTTATCCTATAAAAATCCAAGCAAAAGAGGCTGGGACAAAAGTCCTAGCCTCTCAATTGTCTTTGGATTGTTGAGCAAGACGCAGTGGTTGAGTGGGCTCTATTACGCTGATTTCATCAGCTTTTACAGTCCTACTCAACTTTGCGGAGGTGGGACGACGAAATCGAATTCTAACGAATTACCGATTTCTGTCCCACTCTCATCTGTTCCGTTTGAGGTAAAAAAATTGTGAAGCGCATCCATCTATTTTCAACTGCTTCAAAGCGATAAGTGAGATGGTGCTTTTCTAAAATTTGCTGCACGATAAAGAGTCCCAGTCCAGTACCGCCATCCTTGCGATTGCGACTGTAGTCTGGTCGATAAAATGGCTGGAAAATCTGCTGAATCTGTGACTCATCCAGCACTCGCTCAGCTTCATTTTCTACAATTAAGATTCCATTTTCTAAGCGAACCAAGATTTCTCCACCTTCCACTGTATAATGGAAGGCATTGTCAATCAGATTTTTAATAGCCTTTAGTAAATAAGTCTTATTACCTCGGACTTTTGCTTCTGAGAGTTGGACATTAAAATGATAGTGCTTGAGGTCCGCCAGAACCTTGTATGTACTGATATTTGCTTCAAGCAGCTCTTTGAGAGAGAAGATTTCTCGCTCTGTTTCCATGGTCATTTCCAGTTTTGAAATGGCTAGGATGGACTGGACTAAGCCTGATTGCTCTTCCAATATTTCGCGGCACTTCTGCAGGTATTTGTCCCGATCTTTAAAATCGCCCACTCCATAAATCATCCCATCAATCATTCCCATCATGCTAGTGATGGGTGTCTTGAGTTCGTGGGAAGTCATTCGGAGAAATTCTGCCTTTTCGCGCTCGCTTTCTGCAACTTTTTCATTTTCCAAGCGCAGGGCTTCCATACTAGTTAAGAGATTGGCATATAAGTGATTGATATCCTGAGCCAAATCAGCAATCTCGTCATGCCCTTTCACCTGACAGGAAACGTCTGGAAGGAGGCTAGTCATTTGCCGGGTGCTAGAAGAGATATCCTTAATTCGTTGACTGGAGGTCCGACTATAGAGATAGGCGGCAAGGCCACCCAGACTCAGCGACAAGAATAATACAAAGGGATAGAGATTGAGCAAAATCCGACTGGCATCCGAAACGGGTTGCAGGGAATATTCCCCTCGCAGGACTACTTCTTTGCCATCCGATGTCCGAAAACTTTCTGACAGGGTCTTACTCTCATAATTGCTATTGGCAATGGTCGGAACAATTGTCAGCTGGAGAGAGCTTTCTCCATTCGTTTCGAGTGCTGGGTAAAGAATTGTATTGTCTTTTGCCAGCAAGGTGAACCAGATCTGATTGCTTTTTTTGCTATAATTACTCAAAAGCTCACTGATTTCTTGGCTGGACTTTCCCTTGACCTGCTTGGCTACCTGAGCAAACTCGCGCTGAGCTTCTCCCCCCTTGACCTGCTGGTAATAAACCGGCATGGCGAAATAGAGGGTGGATAAAACGATCGTCACAACGACAAAGATGATGAAAGTCGTCAAGAGGAAGTTCTTTTTGACAATCTTCACGTGTCTTCTCCTCCAAGCTGATAGCCCATACCCGTGATGGTTTTCAGAGGAATACCTGGAATTTTCTTACGAATATTCTTGATATGATTATCCAGCACCCGACTATCTAGCTCGCTATAGCCCCAGATGGTATTCATGAGCTGATCGCGGGTCACTAAGTGATCCTTTCTCTTGGCTAGAGCCTGCAAGATTTCGTACTCTTTCTTGGTCAGAGGCATCTTTTCTTCCTGCCAATAAACTGTACAATCATCGATAGAGACGGTCAATTCACCGACAGTAATCTCTGAAGCAACCGTATTTCGTCGCAGAATATTCTCAATCCGTTTGACTAAGATCAGTGGTGAGAAAGGCTTGGTCACATAGTCGCTGATGAGGTGGTTAAAGCTGACTAGCTGAGTGTACTCATCATCTAGCGCTGTCAGGATCATGACCGGAATCTGAGAAGTCTTGCGAATTTCCTTGAGGACATCCAGTCCACTCATGGTTGGCAACATCATGTCTAAAATAACTAAGTCAAAAGACTCTGCTTCAAATTGAAGCAAAGCCTCGCCTCCATCAAAGACTGGTGTAACTGCATAGTTACTTTCTTTTAAAAATTCACAAATGACTTGATTGATCGTAGTATCGTCTTCCACTACTAAAATCTTGTGCATATATGCTTGATTCTCCTTTATTTATTCAAATCGCAGGGCTTCAATTGGATCCAGCTTGGATGCTTTCACAGCCGGCAGGAGCCCAAATACTACTCCTATTATACAACAAAAGAGCAAACTTACAAAGACCGAAAACAGAGATAAAATATATGGGTAGGCCAAAGACTGGGTAATAGCAAAGCCAGAGGCGATACCCGCTACCACTCCAATAATTCCTCCCATCAGAGTCAGGATGACCGCTTCGATCAGGAACTGCTTGAGAATGATCTTGCGCCGCGCTCCTAGAGCCTTTTTAATCCCGATTTCACGCGTCCGCTCTGTCACTGAAACCAGCATGATATTCATAACCCCAATACCTCCGACTAAAAGGGAGATGCTGGCAATACCTGCTAGCAAGACAAAGTTAGACTGGTTAAGGTTATCCAATTGACGCTCAAATTCTTGCAGATTTAGCACACCAAACATATAGTCTGACTGGGGCATCTGCTGATTGAGATAATCACTAACTTTCTTGGCTACCTTCTTCAAATCATCGGCTTTGTGGGTTTGAACAGTTACTTCTGGACTAACATTGATGGTATCAAAAATCCGGTGCCATTGTTGCAGAGGAATATAGGCCACCTTTTCCGAACCAGAAGTTAGGCCACTCTGCTCAGTCGACTCAAAGACGCCAATAACTTTAAAAGGATTGCCCATAACTTCTACATATTTACCGATACCATCTCCCTTAGGAAAGAGAGTATCATAAAGAGTCTTTTCTAGGTAGGTTACTTGCTCTTGATTTTTGAAGGCTTCAGAGTCAAAGCCCTCACCTTCCAACAGCCGTTGCTGCTTGATGTCAGCTACCGACTGAGAAACCGCCTGAACCTTGCCAGATGACTTTTGACTAAGATAATAAATCTTTTCGTCCGTACCATAAGTCATCAAAGCATTTTTAACGCCAGGAATTTCCTTGATTTTGGATAAGACATCCTCTCCCATGAAGGGAATGTATGAAGGCTTCTGCGCTTGGGATTTCTCTGGAATAGAAGGGTCAATCGAACTCTTCTTGTCGTAGACAACCTTAATGGTATTATTAGTACCACCGATCAACTGACGCTTGGTATTTTCTGTATTTCCTTCAATGATGGAAAAGATAGCAATAATAGCGCCAATCCCGATGATAATCCCCAGCATGGTCAGCATAGAGCGCATTTTGTGGGACAGGATTGAATTTAGAGCTACAAAAATATCTTCCATATAGCCCCCTTCTATCCTAATGTCCGAGTCTCTATATTACCGTCCCGCAAGACAACTGTTTGCTTGCAAAGTTGAGCCACTTCCGGCTCGTGGGTAATGATGACAATGGTCTTGCCTTGTTCATTAAATTGCTTGAATAGCTCCATAATCTGAACACTGGTCTTAGTATCCAGCGCCCCAGTCGGCTCGTCTCCCAAGATAAAGCTGGGATTGGTCACAAGAGCACGCGCAATAGCTACCCGTTGCTTTTGACCACCGGACAGTTCCATAGGCTTGAAGTCACTTCTTTCTTCCAGGCCGACCAGTCGTAGCATTTCCAAGGCGCGCTCACGTCTCTCTTTTTTAGGAACTTTCATGTAAGTCAGAGGCAGTTCAACATTTTGACAGGCTGTCAGCTTGGGCATGAGGTTGAAATTCTGGAAAACAAAGCCAATTTTCTGATTACGCAAATCAGATAGTTGGTTGTCGGACAGGTCAGAGACGTCAGTCCCTTCGATATGATAAGAACCTGCGCTAGCCTTGTCCAAACATCCGATAATGTTCATCAAAGTGGACTTACCTGACCCAGACGGCCCCATAATCGCTAGAAAATCCCCCTCTTTCACATGCAAATCAATTCCTTTCAAAATCGGAAATTCCTGACTGCCCTGTTGATAAGATTTGTGGATGTTCTTAAGCTTTAACATTCTGTCCTACCTCCATCCCGTCTTTCATGCCTTCTCTAGGTGTCGAAATGGTATCCTGCATAGTCAGACCTTCTGTAATCTCTACCAAACGGTCAGAAACTTTCTTGGTCTTAACTTCCTTCATTTTCACCTTTTTGCCCTCTACCTTCCAGACATAGGTCTTGCCATTTTTACTGAAAGTATAGGCTTTATTAACAACAACCTTGCCGGCTTCAGGAGCATTTTCTACGACATTGACATAAGAATGGGAGCCTACAAGTGGCATTTCACCACCCTGATCCAGCTCGACAGTATAAGGGAACTTACCTTGGTTGGGGTTTTCCTGTTGTTTATTTCCACCATTGCTATTTCCAGCATTTGCAGTTGTCAAGGTGCCGACCTGAGTGACGGTGCCACTCCAGCGCTTCTTAGGATCCTTGCGGTCTACGATATCTACTCTCTGACCCACGCTCAGCTTCTCACGGTCAAATTCGCTGACAGTCCCTTTTACCAAAGTCTTAGACTTATCCATGATTTCGATAAAGGTTTCTTCTTCCTTTTTAGCCTTGGACTGAGTCGGTAAGTCTTCGTTCATAGAGGTAATAGTTCCCGCTGTATCAGCTGTCACGGTATCATATTTCATACGGTCTGATTCCGTCTGAGCGGTCACCTGAGCCTTTTCAGCCTCAATCTGAGCATTCGTTACTTCATTGTCAGCAGTCTTTGCGTCACTGAGCGCTTGAGCCAGCTCATCTTCAGCAGATTTTATCTGATCCAAGAGAGACTCATCCTTACTAGAATTGTATTTATTCCGAAGTGCATTAAGACTAGCCAGCTTACGGTTATAAGTTTCCCATTTGATTGATGCGCTGGTTTGAGCAGTCGTAATGCCGTTAGCCTTAGCTTGAGCATCATACTGAGCAGACTGGGCTGTCAATTCCTGAGAGGTAACATAGGAAAAGAGGGGCTGCCCTTGCGTAACAGTATCGCCATTTTTGACAAATACTTCTTTAACTTCACCTTTAGATGGGTCAATTTTGACCTTACTGCTATTGTTAGCAACTACTTCTCCAGATAAAACCAGGCTTGTTTTTTTACTGTTATTGACAGCATCCTGGACCGTCAGAGAATCAATCTTATTATCAACCATTTGCATGGCCTGTTTTTGATTAACCTGATTGAGAAGTACATAGCCTCCCAGCCCAGCACAAGCGAGAATGACCGTGCTGCCCAATATTATGGTTTTACGATTCATTTTTTTTCTTTCAAACATATTGCCTCCAACCTACAGGTTCTAACGTTTATTTATCAGTTGATTCAGATTCATCTGTTGGTAATTCTTCACCATCTGCTGGGATTTGAATTACATTTCCGTCTGGCATAGTGTACTCTGTCACTTCCTTGCCGTCTACCGTTTTCGTTTTTTGATCTACGGCATCTTTCTTGAAGTCCACTTGTTTGCCATCGATAACTTCTTGATTGTCAGCATTCTTAGAACCACATGCAGCTAAAAAGAAGCCAGACATTCCGATAAGAGTTACAAGCATAGCGAATTTTTTTGTGTTCATTTGATTTCTCCTTTGTTTTAGAAAACAGGAATTTTGAGCTTTCCTGATCGTATTTGTTTTTTTGAACAATTCCATTCTATCAAAGTGGTCTATCCCCTTCCTACCCACCATCTGTTTTTTGTCTGTTTTTTGAAAATAATTCAGCCTTTTCCATTAAAATACAGGCTTTTCTTGCGTCAACAGCTTCTCAAGTCATTTTGTGGTATAATAGATTGACTTTAAAAGAATGAGGTGGAGACATGACTCAAACAGTTTATTTTGGAACATATACCCGACGAGATTCCAAAGGAATTTATAAGGCGGATTTTGATACTGAAAAGGGAGAACTCTCAAACTTAGAATTAGTAGCCGAAGAACCAAGCCCAACTTACCTAGCCTTTGACCAAGCTGGTCATCTATACACTGTTGGCGCAAAAGATGGGCAAGGTGGGATTGCTGCCTATGACCAAGAGGGGCAGCTGCTCAATCATGTGGTTGAAGAAGGCGCTCCGCTTTGCTATGTCGCTGTAGATGAGGAGAGAGGACTCGTTTACGGAGCAAATTACCACAAGGGGCAAGTGCTGGTCTACAAGCAGCAAGAAGATGGCAGCCTAAAACTGGCTGATTCAGACACTCATGTCGGTCAAGGACCTCATGCCAATCAAGCCTCTGCCCATGTCCACTACACTGACTTGACACCTGATCAATATCTGATTACCTGTGACCTCGGAACAGACCAAGTCACCACCTACGATGTGACAGAAGCTGGGCAATTAAACAAATTAGCTACTTACGCATGTGCTGCTGGGGCTGGGGCACGCCACCTTGTCTTTCATAACCACTACAAAATCGCCTACCTTATCTGCGAATTAAACTCTACCATCGAAGTATTGATTTACGATGGCGTTGGTCAGTTTGAACACATGCAGACCGTCTCAACTCTCCCAGAAGGATTTAAAGATTTTAACGGAACTGCGGCCATCCGCCTTTCAGCAGACGGTAAATTCCTCTATGGCTCTAACCGTGGCCATGACTCAATAGCTGTGTATCAAATTCTAGCTGATGGAAGTTTACAGCTCCTTGAAATCACTCCAACAAAGGGCAACAATCCACGCGATTTCAACATCACACCTGACCAAAACTACCTCATCGCTGTTCACCAAGACTCGGACAATGCAACTGTTTTCAAACGCGATCCTGAAACAGGCCGATTAACAGAAATTTCTCATGATTTCTATGTGCCAGAAGCAGTCTGCGTAACCTTCCGATGAGCAAAAATCTTGCTTTAAACCTAGATATTTGATTAAATAGTATCAAAAGAAAATTATCAAAGGAGCATTCAAGATGAATCCAGTTGAATTGTTTAACCAAGTAAAAGAATTGATCGAAAAGAAAGATTTTGATGCAGCTAAGAAGTTTGTCGAAGACCACAAGGATGAGCTGGGCGAATACTTAGATAAGGCTAAAGATTTGGTCGCAAATTCAAAAGGACTCGATGACGTCATCAACAAAGTTAAGTCTCTTTTCTAAAATCTGAATCAAAAATGAGAGTTGGACAGAAATCGGTAATTCGTTAGAATTCGATTTCGTCGTCCCACCTCCGCACAGTTGAGTAGGGCGTAAAAGCTGATGAAATCAGCCTAGTAGAGACCACTCAACCACTGCGTCTTTCTCGACACTCCAAAGACAATTGAGAGGCTAGGACTTTTGTCCTAGCCTCATTTTGATTCATCGAGCTTTATTTAGTCTATTTCCGATTCATAAAATTCTCTAATTCTTCCAATCGCTCCCTTGTCAAGGCTTGAGCAAGAAAAACATCCTTATCGACATCTTTGTCCTTATTAAAATCATGTAAGTCAACCTTCTCATAAACTATCCTATTTGTATAAGCAAGTTGACCATTTACATAAGTCATAATCGCTATATCGCTCTCACTAAAAAATGCTCCATAATAATCTTCCCGAACCACTACTGTCTGCCCTTTTTCCTCAAGATAGGCATAATGGGTCACTGGAACATAAACTCTAAAAATATAGCCAATAATAGGAGAAACTGCCAATAGCAACAAGCCTAAAGCAAGAGCAGGATAAAGAAGCCACCTATATCTTTTGACCAATAAATAGAAAGCGAGAAACAAAAAGGGAAAAGCAATCCATGGACTAAACTGAGGATACAAGCATATACTGGTGATTGTAAGAAATAAAAGAACTGCCAAAAGTGCCAGAGACCATGATTTCCGTCTATAAGCTAAAAAGAGTCCTAGCAATAAAATAGATAGAGCTAGCCACTCTCTGCTTAGAATATACAGAATAAAATAAAGCATCCCAAATTCTCCCCTTATTTATTAAAAATCCCTTGAGTGAACCTCAAGGGATTTACTTCATTCCATTAGAATGAATTATTTTTTCAAGTTATTTCCCTATTATATATTACAATAAATTACGCCTATTTATAAATTTTATTTCTACTTATTTTGTCAAAATAACCAACGTACAAACAAGTTAGAAATTATTAAAGGGTAACAAAAAAGGTACTATATTTATGAGTTCAGCAGGCAAGGAGATAGCACCCATTTAATGGTGCTATTTTTCTATGCCTGTTCATGTTCTAAAGGTACCACTGCTAAAGTTTTTCCCAGACTTGCTAATACTTTTAGCACCGTGTCCAGTTGCGGGCTTGTCTTACCTGTTTCCATTCTAGCAATGACAGGCTGACTTACACCACTTAATTCCTCCAATTTCTTTTGGCTTATTCCCTTCTCATTTCTGGCCTCGATAAGCTCGCTCATGATAGCCACGCGCATATCACTTTCTAAAATCTCCTCTTTGCTAAAAAGCTCAGCTCTAACATCTTTCCAATTGCTGCCGATCGCACTATTTTTCATTATCTAGCCCTCTTTCTTTTAAATCTTCTAATTCACGCTTGGCTTGTTCAATTTCTCTCTTTGGAGTCTTCTGTGTCTTTTTCATAAAATGATGCAATAAAACGAAACTGCCATCAATCCAAGCAACAAATAAAACCCTATCCCTTAGTGGTCTAAGTTCCCAAATTTCAGCATCTAAATGCTTAATATATGGCTCACCTGCGCGTGTTCCATGCTGGCTTAACAACTCAATATAATCATTGATTTTATTGAGTTTAATTCTACTATCTTTTCCCTTTTTACTGGCAAGCTCTCGCATATAATCTAAAACAGGCTCATTACCGTTCTTATCCTTGTAAAAATAGATATTATGCACTATTAGCACCTCTCTCTAAGAAGAATTATAACTCAAAAGTTATTATTTGTAAATACTTTTAGTCATTAAATTCTTTTTCCGAATGCTTTTCCTCGTTTTAATTCTCTCTTGCCTCTTGCAACATCTGATAGAATGGATAAAGATCCTTCTACTTGCGAGGTATTAGTCTTATGCAGCTCTTGCATTTGTTTGTTTATGTACTCTTTTATCCCAACATTTCCCAACAGTTCAGCAATAGGGTTATTAGCTTAACTATCACTATAACCAGCTTTAATTGCTGATTAATAACCCTTCCCTGTCTTTATCTACTCATCTGCAAAGCGCCTCTGTCTTTCGTTTCCAGCAAAAAAAATCACAAGTATATTACTCATGATTTCATTTTATATGTGTAAAAAATGGGGGATTTTACACTATTTTAATCAGTTTTTCGATGTTATCAAGCAACTCACTATATTAGAGTTCTCATTTTAATCCATACAATAAAAACCCCATATCTGGGGCTAAATAAGTAGTCGGACGGATTTGCACCGCCATTTCTCTACGAGAGAGCGTATTCCTTCTTCAAACCACTGCCCTACTTATCCAAATCTTATTATCTCATATTCTATTGACTTTAGCAATGAAATCAATTTCTTACTAGCTCATGATAAGTAGATATATTAGATAGTGGTATAATACTAAAATACAGATCAGAATAGGTATCAAACCACTTATTCAATTTGGTATAAGCTGGCGACTGACTCACAAATAGTATTCGCTGACAAGCTCCAATAACATTCATGCGATTATAGACATAAACCTCTTTTACTGCCTCTAAAACGTCATCTTCGCTTGTCTGTACCCTAATATCTGTTATCTGCTTAATAGTCGCGTATTTTTGATAAGCTAGCATATCTTGATTTTTAGCAGCATCAAACATTTTACGTTCAAGAATACTGTACTTAGGTTTTTCTTTATCGCGCATAAAATACCACTTGAGCCATAAAATCTTTTCTCTGTGTATAACAGAAATGCGCTCAATTTTCTTCTTTGTCATCTATATCTCCTAAATCAATCTCTACTGCGTCGTACTCACTAGCCCATTTATCTACGATTATCAAAGGCTGCTCTATTTCACCAATAAGAGTCTCTTGTTTCTTATTCTGATGTCTAAGAAACTTGATACGCTCCTTTTGCTCTTGGATATCCAGTTTATCTTTCTTATACGCCCCTATGATGTTAGCAATCCATTCAGCAGCTCTTACATTACCTTTAATAGCTTTTTCAAGCATAATCACACACAGCAAGGTTTGATTATCAGCGTGTAGTCCCATCTCTTCTAACTTTTGTTTTAGTCGCTCATCTGAGACATCCATGATTAAAAGCTCATCTAAGGTCTTTCTTAAATGAGCTTTCTTTCTCCTTGCTTCTCCCGATACCTTGCCACCTTTACGACTGATTGCTATTTGTTCTTGTCTTGTTCGTTTGGTAACTGGTATTAGATTTTTAGTGTTTGTCATACTTTTATTTAGATATTTTTCTTCAGCTCTACACCAGTCATATATTCATCAACAAGCTGGTCTAAATGTTCCATAGTATCATTGATTGTCATGCTAGCGCCTGCCAGTGCAATTTTATCACCATTTACCAAGTAATTACCATCAATGAAATAAACTTCTTGTTTCAGGCGCTGACGGAGATTATACAATCTTTGTTCAGTATCAAATCGCTCAAAATCAATCATCAGCAGATCGGGTTTTTCGTTCGCAATTTCCCGTATTTTTTTCAATGCTAACGGCTTATTTGCATACTTGACAAAATACCCCTCCAGTTCTTCCTTTGTGATTTCCTTTGTACTAGCTAACAGGGACAGTTCTGCCACATCATCAGCTGTAACACTCTGTACACTTTCTTTCAGAGTTTTTAGTTCTTTCTCGTATTCTACTTCAATCTTATCAGCGAGTTCGTCACGTCTATGCTGCGACTCTTTTTTAGAATTATTGTATGCCTGATCTAACTGATCTTGAGCTGTTTTTGTTCCAATTGTCCCAGCAGCTAACTTCTTATTCATTTCTTCATCAAGTTCTACATAGTCTTTCATTAATTGGTACTTACGTTTTCCAAAAATCTTAATCTCTTCTTTGATGGTTGTAAATGACATATTTTATCTCCTTATGACAATTAAAAAGACGAGACAAAAGAGTATTAGACTCAGTTATCTCGCCTCTAGTTTTTCTAGTCAGCTTATTTTTTCTTTTTTCTGAATTTCCAAAAATATTGGTTGACCATCTTGTGTTTTAATTGTGACACTACCATGTTTCGGTAACTCAGCTTTGTTTATTATACCATTTTTCGAAAAAATTATAAAGCCTTGCTCTAAAATTTCAAGAATTGTTTTATCGCTATTTTCTAACATTTTAAACCTCATTATTCTAAACTATTGTAATCCAGTATCTCTTAAGCGCTTGTTAATACTAGCTCTTCTTATTTCTACATCTAAAATACTACCCTTTTAATATCCCAAAAGCCAATTTTTGATAAATTCCCTTGGTTCATCCTTGGTTCATCTTCTCGCCTCCATTGTTTCAAGCCATTTTTCCATCTTTCTGAGTTGCCGTTTGGTGATATATCCTCGGTGTCTGTAAGCGATAGCCCAGGAGTGAAACAGCTCAGCACATACGCCAGCTAGAAAGAAAAGTAGTAGTGTTAAAATTGCGCCTAGTAGCTCGCTCATTTGAGTAGTTCCTTTTCTTTTAAGTCTTTTATAATCAAATCGCGCAGATATTGCCAAATATTGCCGGTGTCGTCTAGCACCAGTTCTTCAGGATCTGTGAAACTTCTTACCGCTGCATTAAGATAATTGAATAAAAGCCAGTGGGGGCGAGGGTGCCCTAAGTTAAGGGAATTTGTGGCTAAAAACTCATCATGTTTCTTCAGCTCTCCCAGCAAGTTATCCACGTTTGCATTTAAGAAATTCTCATGATCGGTTTCCTGTTCTCTGTAAGCCTCTGCTAGCTTATCAAATTCAAACCATAAGGCAGTGATAGCAAGTCTGCACTGTTCAGTGATTTCAGTCGCTCCTTTGTGTTTTTTTACTAAATGCCATTCACTTAGTATGTCCAGTTTTTCCTCTGCAATGCGTAACCGTTCTTCAAAATCTTTAAAATATTGTTCCATGTTTTTTACCTCTGTTTTTTTTGATTTTTTTCTGTGTAATTGCTATGCCAATGAGCATGCTTTTCCGTGATAAAAAGACTTATTTCTTACATAGTTTCTTATACTGTTTTTTTGCAAGCCTAGACTGTCCCCAGCGGATAACCGCCCCAAACTTACCTGGTCGCCCCGTGGTCATGTAAATCTGTGCCAAAATGACTGCCTAGCTGTATGTGGTTTTCTCAGGGTGGTTTAGTTTTCACTAATGCCAATACCAGCTCCTAATACTTTTCTCTACCCAGTTTTAAGGGATGGTGCCCTCCGTATGGCTAAAAATTCCGCTTCATCCTCTTGTCTTCGATGTCTATCATGTTATATACATTCCCCTCTGATCGTTTCCCAATTCGACTGACTAGCTTGTCGTTATAAATCTTGGCCAGCTCTTTGCCGTTGTGATTAGTGTTGATGATAGTTGTTTCCCGCTTATCAAAAATCTTGAAAAGAAAGGTCTGTACCCAGTTATTAGCCTCATCTTTTCGGCTATTCATAACGCTTTCTGTACCTAAATCGTCAATAAAGAGATAGTCAACCTCAGTCAGCAGCTTCAAGGCATCATACTCTGTAAAATCACTCTGCCTATACTGCCAGCCTGACTGAATGCGCGTGACGATTTCAGCAATGCTGACAAAGAGGATGCTCTTAGGCTCATTCTTAGCCTTATAACCCTCGTTGATGGCTTTGGCCATGGAATAGCATAAATGGCTTTTGCCAGTGCCAGGATTGCCCATAATCAGCGTGTTTCCTGTCATACCGTTTAGGTACTGTTTAGCTTGCTTAATAGCAAACTCCTTGGCCTCATGTTCCTCTTTTGTCTCAGCTTTGAAAGTGCTAAAAGAGGCCTCTCTTAGCTCATTTGACACCGTACTTTCACGCGCTAGCACATCATAGGTTGAATAGTCCAGATCATGCCCTAGGGCTTTTTCTACGCCCTCTAACTCCGTTCGTTTAATGTTCTCCTTAGTACATTCCATACAGTAAGGCGATGTATAACCATCTGGCTTTTGGAACTGTACCAGGTTAATCTGATGAGTTGGGCAAAGCTCATCAGTGACCTTTATTTTTTCGTTTAGCTGGTCTGTATTCAGTAATTCCATTGTTTCTCCTCTCCGTCAGTAGATAAACGGGTCTTGAATAACGTCATCAGACTGACCTTGTTTCTTTTGCTGAAACTGTCTCTGTTCATCTTCAACTTGTACCATGGTTTTAATACCGTTCTGTCTCCAGTTCTTGAGTATTGAATTGATATAGCTAAAAGATCGCTTGCTGTTATCTGCAGCCTTGTCTATGGCAGTCTTGATAACCTCTAGCTCCATACCGTCAAGCGTGAGATAGTCGGTCAATATCTGATACTGTTGTCCGTCTATAATCCCTATACGGGTTTGGTAGTAGTTAGAGATTTCAGCAGTAGGAAATTTTTTCTCTATCTCTTCTTCTAACTCTTTCTCTAACTCTTTCTCTATCTCTATCTCTGTTGGACATGAGTTGGAAAATGTCAAAGATGGTTGGACTTCTTCCAATTTTCCTTTTTTTCGTTGTTCACGTTTATAACTCGCCCAGTTTGTTTCACTCATAACCATAGCTTTAGCCTGTGGCAGTTCTGCGTTTTTATCTTCGTCAATCTGAATTAAACCACATTTTGTAAAGTACGCCATAGTCATATCTATGTCATCTTCTGATACATCTAGTTTTAGGGCTAACTCTTCCTTGAGATTGTTAAAGTAGCCCTCATAGTATAAAATACAGTCACTTTCCAAGCTCTCTAGCATGAGCCTAATATAAATCACTGTCATAGTGTACCCACCAGGTACCGTCTTTAGTCTCTTGATAAAGATATTATCAAAAAATTTCTTATCAATTTTTAGCCAAAAATAGACTTTGTTTTTGCCATTGTCCCCTCCTTATTCTAATTTATCAGCTTCCTACTGTTTCTTATAACACTCTATGATTGCTGCGCGTGTTTCTTCGTCTACCTGGTTTGAAATAAATAACACATCTAGATACTCACTATAAAATGCATCAAGGTCCAATTCTTTTGCTGAATCAAAAATTACTATTTCCATACTCTATCCTCCTACTTCACCACTAAAAATAGATAAACATCACTAGGCCGATAAAAAATCTTTTTAGCTCCATTTTTAGGTATCTGATCATATTGTTTCGCTTGAATATAACGCCCATAGTCAAGGTTTAAACTCTCGCTAGGTTTTGGTATCGTCTGTTTGCTTTCTCGCTCAATTTGGGCGCTTTTTTGGCGATCTCGGTGGTTTAGATACAGCTTCAAGCCAAGCAATAACACGGAAAAGATAAGCGCCTGTGTATTGGTTAAATCTAGCTCGTTTATTTTAATAACCCTCTTTTTTGTAGATCAGCAGCTACTAAACTACGTAAGTACATCCACGTCGAAGCTGTTGCATGATCAATCCCATTACTTAAATTGTTTTCTTTTATTGCTCGATCTAAGAAATTGAATAGCAACCAGTCAGGAGCCTGGCCGTGTCTTTCCGTGCATTCATCGTCATATTTTTTTAATTCCCCAAGCAAATTCTCAACATTTCTATTAAAGAAATCCTCATGACTTGCCTCTTGCTTTTTATAGACTTTTGATAATTTGTAAAACTGAAACCATAGCTGACTGATTGCTGATCTACAATCCTCAGTAATCTCTGTTGCTCCCCTATGATCTTTTGCTAGATGCCACTCCGATAAAATATCTAGCTTTTCATCAACTAGTTTTAGCTCTTTTTCAAAATTTTCAAAATATGTATTCATGATATTTACCTCTGTTTCTATGTTTATTGCTATTTTTTAGATTATTTTTTGATTCTTGTTTATTTCATAACTCCTATTTTATTGCTAAAAATATATACACATCTGACGGACGGTAGAATACTTTCTTAGCTCCATCCATTGGGGTCTGATACCGCCGAAGACCTAATTTTTCCCAGCTATCAAGGGTTGTAGCACTTACACTTAGCAAATCCATTAATTCTTTACGAGAAATTAAATCTAACTTACTAGATCGTTGTTTTTCTAGCTCAACTAAAGTTTCAAGAGTCTGTTTAAGAAGTTGTAAACCCTGTAACTGTATTTCTTTAGACAGAATTTCCATTTATATCCTCCACTTTTCCTTTTTATAAATTAAGTTGTCATTTTCCTCTAATTTTGATAAAATAAGAGGAGATTATTTACAAAGGGGGCGCTTCCCCTTGCTAAATACCTAACAAAACCACGCGCCTTGCCTTTGCTTGAGTTTTGTTATTTTTCCTTAGCCGTGTACGTTGGTTTGGTCGCCTGTACATGGCTTTTTGTTTGCTCTGTGAGCCTATTCCTTTCTCATATTAATTTAGTAGTCTTTTGCTAGCCATTCCATGACCGCAGCATAAATTCGCTTTGGTGCTTTATAGTTACCAGCTACTATTTTAGGCACTGTACGACTTGCTACGCCTATTTCTTTAGCAAATTCATATTGTTTCAACTGCTTATCAGCAATCTTTCGCCGTATAGCTTTAGCTTGTGTATCGGTGATAATCATTGTCAACCTCCTATTAATTTTACATTCTCATTTCAAGAACAAGTTAATTATATATTCCTTTTTTGAGAATATCAAGGGTTTTTATTCTATTTTTGAGAATTTTTCTTCCAATAATTTCAAATGTATGATATACTCTAGCTAAACAAACCACTTGGAGGGAGTTACTACTTATGGGAAGTCAATCAAATAGATTGAAAGAATTGCGACAAAAGCAAGGTGTTTCGCTGGGAAAACTTAGTACTGAATTGAAAGAAAACTATCAATTTTCTCTTTCACCTAGTCAACTAATGTACTATGAGAATGGTAAACGCCAGCCTAGAAACTCAGAGACTTGGAAAATTTTAGCTAACTATTTTGGAGTATCGGTAGGGTATCTCTTAGGTTTCACTGAAAACCCAAAACAATATGATGATGAACAAATTAACGATCAATATGCAAATTGGGGGGTAATTTTAACCAGTTCAAAATCAAGAGACAAAGAAGATGAAGAACAATTATACTTTAAACGTTTTGTGCAATATATTAAAACCAATCACATGTTACTTTCAGATACAGAAATAAAATCTATCTATAAGCTATTGATATCTATGGATCTAAGTAACTCTAATAATCTCAAAGGAAAACTATTTAAAGATGCTTTAAATAAAGATTTTCATCAATATGAAGATGATTATATACAGAATTACAGTATCTTGCTTGATGATCGATACGAAAAACCTGAAAATGAAATGATGCTTGATGTCTATCTCAAAGAACTAAAGATAGATATTGGTATAGATGGAATAATTTCTATCTTGAAACCTTTTGCAGAAAAGAATCACGAAAGTATGGGAGACAACAACTAAAAAGAAATCCCAAAACCACTCCATCCCTTATCATGTATAAATACCTAACAAAATCACGCGCCTTGCCTGCTGATGGAAAGAAAGGTACAAATACATGAATATCAAAGAAAAAATCAAAAAGAATGGCCAAAGAGTTTATTATGCTAGTGTTTATATAGGCGTTGACCAACTAACGGGCAAAAAAGCCCGTACAACTGTTACAGCAACCACTAAAAAGGGAGTTAAAGCAAAAGCGCGTGATGCTATCAATGCTTTTGCTGCTAACGGATATACAGTTAAAGACAAGCCGACAATTACAACATACAATGAGCTTGTAAAAGTTTGGTGGGATAGTTATAAGAATACAGTTAAGCCAAATACTCGACAATCTATGGAGGGGGTGGTTAGAGTACATTTATTGCCCGTATTTGGCGATTATAAGCTCTCTAAACTCACTACGCCTATTCTTCAGCAGCAAGTAAACAAATGGGCTGACAAGGCAAATAAAGCCGAAAAAGGGGCATTTGCTAACTACTCCTTGCTCCATAACATGAATAAGCGTATTTTGAAATATGGCGTAACTATCCAGGTAATACAATACAACCCAGCTAATGATGTCATCGTTCCACGCAAACAGCAAAAAGAAAAGGCTGCTGTCAAATACTTAGACAACAAAGAATTAAAACCGTTTCTCGATTATTTAGACACTCTGGATCAATCAAATTATGAGAACTTATTTGATGTTGTCCTGTATAAGACTTTACTGGCCACTGGATGCCGAATAAGTGAGGCTCTAGCTCTTGAATGGTCTGATATTGACCTAGAAAGCGGTGTTATAAGTATCAATAAGACACTAAATCGCTATCAAGAAATAAACTCTCCTAAATCAAATGCTGGTTATCGTGATATACCAATAGACAACGCCACGTTACTTTTACTGAAACAATACAAAAACCGTCAACAAATTCAATCATGGCAACTAGGCCGATCTGAAACGGTTGTATTCTCTGTATTTACAGAAAAATATGCCTATGCTTGTAACTTACGAAAGCGCCTTAATAAGCATTTTAAGGCTGCAGGAGTAACTAACGTATCATTTCATGGTTTCCGCCATACACATACTACTATGATGCTCTATGCTCAAGCTAGCCCGAAAGATGTTCAGTACAGATTAGGTCATTCTAATTTGATGATCACTGAAAATACTTATTGGCATACTAACCAAGAAAACGCAAAAAAAGCTGTCTCAAATTATGAAACAGCTATCAGCAATTTATAAATAATAAGGGTGACCCATTTTCGGGCTACCCTCTTACTATACCAAAATTAGTAGGGTAGTAAAAGGGTAGTAATATCAAAAAAGCACTAAGGGAAAGTGCCCCAAAGTGCTTAATATCAAGGCTTTACAGCCCCTAATCCCATAAAGAGATTATTTTTTCAAGTTGTAGAATGATTTCAATCCACGGTATTCAGCAACTTCACCAAGTTGATCTTCGATACGAAGCAATTGGTTGTATTTAGCAATACGGTCTGTACGTGAAAGTGAACCAGTCTTGATTTGACCTGCGTTAGTTGCAACTGCGATGTCAGCGATTGTTGAATCTTCAGTTTCACCTGAACGGTGTGATACAACGGCAGTGTAACCAGCTTCTTTCGCCATTTCAATAGCGTCGAATGTTTCAGTAAGAGTACCGATTTGGTTAACTTTGATAAGGATTGAGTTAGCAGCGCCTTCTGCGATACCTTTTTCAAGGTAAGAAGTGTTTGTTACGAAGAAGTCGTCACCAACCAATTGAACTTTACCACCAAGACGTTCAGTAAGAGCTTTCCAACCATCCCAGTCGTTTTCGTCCATACCATCTTCGATAGTGATGATTGGGTATTTGTTTACCAATTCTTCAAGGTAGTCGATTTGTTCTGCAGCAGTACGTACAGCAGCTCCTTCACCTTCGAATTTAGTGTAGTCGTATACTTTACGTTCTTTATCGTAGAATTCTGATGAAGCACAGTCAAATCCGATAAATACGTCTTTACCTGGAACATAACCAGCAGCTTCGATCGCAGCAATGATAGTTTCTACGCCATCTTCAGTTCCTTCGAAACGAGGAGCAAATCCACCTTCGTCACCAACAGCAGTTTCCAAACCACGAGATTTAAGGATTTTCTTAAGAGCGTGGAAGATTTCAGCACCCCAACGAAGAGCTTCTTTGAATGATGGTGCACCAGCAGGTACGATCATGAATTCTTGGAAAGCGATTGGAGCGTCTGAGTGAGAACCACCATTGATGATGTTCATCATTGGAGTTGGAAGAACTTTAGTGTTGAATCCACCAAGGTAGCTGTAAAGTGGGATTTCAAGGTAGTCAGCAGCAGCACGAGCTACAGCGATAGACACACCAAGGATTGCGTTCGCACCCAATTTACCTTTGTTTGGAGTACCGTCCAAAGCGATCATTGCACGGTCGATAGCTTGTTGGTCACGTACATCGTAACCGATAATAGCTTCAGCGATAACGTTGTTCACGTTGTCAACTGCTTTTTGTGTACCAAGACCGCCGTAACGAGATTTGTCACCATCACGAAGTTCAACTGCTTCGTGTTCACCAGTAGAAGCTCCTGAAGGAACCATACCACGTCCGAAAGCACCTGATTCAGTATAAACTTCTACTTCAAGTGTTGGGTTACCGCGTGAGTCGAGGACTTCGCGAGCGTAAACATCAGTAATAATTGACATTTTGACTCTCCTTATTGTTTAAAATTATTTACTAGTCTATGATACCTCAAAAGCGCTTTTTTTTCAAGGAAAAACAATATCTTTGCGTGAAAAATCACAAATCTTAAGATGCAATCGGTTATATTCTGTCTCTTTCTTTACAGTTTGTAAATCAGAAATCCTTTATTTATGATATACTAGAAATATGACAGATCTAAATAATATTATCATGGAAAAATCTCAGGGAAATGCTAAGCTCAATCCTGATGAACAGCGCAAATTTCTGGAAACTTTTGAAGAGCGGGTAATTGGCTACTGCTCTATTTCTGATGCAAATTCTACTCTCCTAAAGCAGCATTTTAAAGAAATAGTTGAGAAGATCACTAAAAGCTACTATCCTGTCACAGTCAAAATATCGCCTGAAGTCATATCCAGCCAGCAGGTTTTCTACCTAAAAACCGCCAAAGACTTAGGCTGCGAGGCCACCATCGTCTCTGCTTTTTGCCAATCCTCTCCTTTCGGTTTGGTTATCCATAGTGATCGTCCTGTGACCGTGGAAGACAAGGATTTGAGCAAGCAATTTGCCGACGTCCTCCATCCAGCAGAGAGTAAACCATCTCCCCGCAAGAAAACTTCCCTTTGGAAAAAAATGTTTCATAAATGACAAATTTAGAGAAATTATTTACCTTTTTCGAGGCGGAAAATCAGCGTGACTGGGACATTTATCAAACTTTTTTAGACGAGTATGTCATCTGGGAGCTGCATGGAGAATCCCCAGAAATCATTCAGGGAAAAGAAGGCTACCTCCACAGGATAAAGGAGGCTTATCAGGACAGTTCCGCCCAGTTTAGTTGCCAATACTATCACACTAATGCCGAGCAAAGTCGGATTCTAACAATTTTGGTCAATGACCACGGAGACCTTTCCTTCGATCTATTTGAATTTGCAAACGGATTAATCGTCAAAGAAATCGAATACTTACTGAAAAAGAGAGGGGGACAGAGATCGGTAATTCGTTAGAATTCAATTTCGTCGTCCCACCTCCGCACGGTTTAGTAGGGCTGTAAAAGCTGATGAAATCAGCCTAGTAGAGCCCACTCAACCACTGCGTCTTGCTCGACAATCCAAAGACAATTGAGAGGCTAGGACTTTTGTCCCAGTCTTTTTTTGATGGCTAATAGATTGCCAATATTGCGAGCAGTACGAACCAGATTTTCCCTCGCCTGGGCTAAGGTTTCATCCAAATCCGCAACTTGGGAAATAATTGGAAAAGCTGCCTGGATATTTTCCCTAGGAAATGGGGGCAAATCAGCTGCTAAACTACCACAGATCGCAAGAACAGGGATCTCTTTTGGCGTCCGCCTTGCTACTCCAACTGGAGCCTTTCCTGCCAAAGACTGCTTATCCATGCGCCCCTCACCAACAACAACTAAATCCGCTTCTTTAACCCTGCGATCAAAATCCAGCAAATCCAGACAGGTGTCAATTCCTGACACGACTTTCCCCTTAGCAAATGTGACCAGCCCTGCTGCCATGCCCCCTCCTGCACCAGCACCAGCTTGGGTAAAAATCTGTGGATTGGCCAGTTCATAGAACTTCCTCATTTCCTGATCCACAGATGAAAGAAGCCATTCAGACAAGCCTTTCTGTCGTCCAAAGACCTGCGTTGCTCCCTGCTGACCACATAAAGGATTGGAAACATCTGTCAAAATCTCAATTTCTATATCATCCAAGCAAGTTGGAACACGTTCCGCAGAAATTCGAGCAACTCTCCCTAAAGAGGAACCGATCGGTCGTAGTCGATGATTGTTTTCATCAAAAAATTCATAACCCAAACTGGCTGCCAGACCTATCCCCCCATCATTCGTCGCCGAGCCTCCAACACCGACCAGAATCTTCCTGACTCCATTTTCGGCCAAATGAAGAATCAGCTCCCCCAGCCCTCTGGTTTCCAAGCCTAAAGGATTGCGTTTTTCTCTAGGAATTAAAGCCAGTCCCACTAAATCTGCCATTTCAAAAAGGGCTAGCTGGTCTTGTCTAGCATATTTCATTTCGACTGGCTGGCCAAAAGGTCCAGTTACCCAGTGGCAAAACTCTTTTAGCTTCATAGCAGAAATCAAGGAAGCCACAGTCCCCTCACCGCCATCTCCAATAGGCAGCAAATCAAAAGTCGCCTCTGGCAAGGCTTGGGAAAAACCTTCTTTCAAGGCTTCTGCCACCTGAACGGCAGACAAACTTTCCTTAAAAGAATCTGGTGCTAACAAGATATGCATAACGCCTCCTATTTTTCCTTCGCATCTAAAATGTCAATTACTTGATAGAGGTCATAAACATTGATTTGATAGGGCGCTTGCTCTCTTACAATTGGCTTGGCATTAAAAGCAATTCCGATGCCTGCTGTTTGAATCATAGGCAAATCATTGGCTCCATCCCCAATAGCAATGGTTTGATTTAATTCCAAATTATTTTCTTGAGCCCATGCTTTCAGCATCTGAACTTTAGTATCTTTACTAACAATGTCTCCCAGAACATAACCCGTCAGGAAGCCATTCTCTATTTCTAAGCGATTGGCCTTTACATAGTCAATTCCTAGCTGCTCAGCCAGCCTATCCACCGTTTCATGAAAACCACCTGAAACCAAGCCAATCTTGTAACCACGCGCATGCAGCTCATCTACTAATTTTTTAGCACCAGGCGTGAAATGAATCTTGTCAGCTATCCGAGAAAAGATAGTTTCTGGAAGCCCTGCTAAAAGTGAAACTCTCTCTCGCAAAGCTGCCTCGAAATCCAATTCCCCGCGCATAGCTCGCTCAGTGATAGCAGCCACTTGCTGCCCAACTCCAGCTTCCTCGCCCAACAAATCAATGCCCTCTTCCATAATTAGAGTGCTATCTACATCCATGACTAACAAACCTTTGACTGTTTTCATTGTCTTAACTCCTTCCTACTTATCGATTATCCACCCTATTGTTTAAATATCATTAAATCTATTTGAACTGACTTATCCATCGATTTCATTTGGACAGAAATCTGATAAATACTTCCACTGGAGTGTTTAATTCTTACTCGACAGTTAGTGCCTTCTGGTAAATCATACTTATTTTTTAAAGTTTTAAATAGTTCAGAGTGATTCTCTGGCTGGTAAATAATTTCACGAAGCTCTGTTTCTGCACTCTTAAAGGTTTCTTTCACATCCAAGGAAGCGAAATAATCTCTTTTAAGCACTAGATTAAGAATCTCCTCATCAAATAAGGGTTCTATCTCTGATTCGTACTGTAATTCCCCATTAGAGTATATTACAGGAACCGTTTCTTTGTTATCCCCAGCTGTTATTTTATACTTACCTTTAATGTCAACTATAGTAGTATCTAAGTCAACTTCATAATTCTTTACGTCGTCTCCAATTGTTATATAAATACTACTTTGATACGCTTCTAGCCCTGTAAAATCCTTCTTTTCTTGCTCCAAAAATTTAAACATTGGTTCAAATGTGCCTTCAAAATCATACTGTTCTCTTGTTCTGTTTTTTGGAATAGTTTCGCCGCCAAAATCACATCCATGTAGTGATACGACAAAAATAGGAGCAGCCCTGCTATCACTATCCCTAATAACCAGTTCTGTTTTTCATTCTTTGCTCCCTACCTAATCAGACATTTTAACTCGTCGATTACTTTTTTCAATTCCATTCATTGATTATCCTCCCTATTTTTTTAATACAGTTGATCTTATTTGAACAGACTTTTCACTCGATTTCATCTGGATTGTAACACCATAAATTGTATAACTAGAATAGCTAACTCTTATTCGACAGGTCGTATCATCTGGCATATCGTACTTATTTTTAAGATATTTATAGAGGTCAGAGGAATTTTCTGGTTCATAGATAATATCACGAAGCTCTGTTTCTGCACTCTTAAAAGTCTCTTTCACATCCAAGGAAGCGAAATGAGCTCTTTGAACAACTAAGTTAAGAATCTCTTCATCAAATAAAGGATTTATCTCCGAGCCATAACTTAGTTTACCATTAGAATAGGTAACAGGAACTTTCTCTTTAGTGTCACCATGTGTTATTGTATAATCACCCTTAATAGCTGATTCAGTAATATCTAAATCAATCTGATAATCTTTTACTTGATCTCCGACTTTTATATAAACATCACAAATATAAGCCTTTAATCCCGTAAAGTCCTTCTTGTCTTGTTCTAAAAACTTAAACATTGGCTCAAAAGTGCCTTCAAAATCATACTGTTCCCTTGTTCTGTTTTTTGGGACAGTGTAATCATCCAAACGCCAGCCATTTATCAATGCTATCGATAAAACTGCTACACCTCCAAGAAAAATGAGAGTAATATATTTTTTAATCTTTTTCATTTTTTAGACTTTCTACTTTAATCTGTCTCTCTATTATAACATAAGACACTTTTTGCTGAGAATGGAAAAAAGTTCCCGAAGGAACTTTCTTAAAAGCGAATATTTTCGCGTGTTTTTTCGTATGAATTGATGAAACGGGCTGAAACTCCAGGTTCGACAACATCCAAGGCTTTTGAAATAATTTCCAAAGATTTTGCGTAATCAAATTCAACTTCAAAAGCATGAAGGGATTCATTGAAGGCCGCCTGCACATTGTCATCAAATGAACGATAACGATTAGAATACTGCAACAACTGCTCTGTCAATGTGGAATTTTGAACAATTCGATAAGTCTCCTCTTCCAAATCATTCATGGCATTTGCCAAGATTTCCAACCAACGGTTAACTGAGTCAATATTCACACGAGGTGCTTCCAACTCTCTTGCAAGCTCTTCGATATAGTCACTTGCACCAAAGAAAATGGTTAAGAAGGACTCTGGAATACCTGGTAAATTGCGTTTTTCCATAAATCGCTTAATTGTATGCAATTTATTGGCATAAATCGTAACTTTTTGACGAGCATTGGCATCGTCTTTTTCAATCTTATCTAGTTGCTCACCAAGTTCAACTTGTTCATCTTCGATTTCTCTCAAACGAGCTTGAATGGATTCCAACTCTTCCTTAACAAGTGAGAATGGCTTTTTCATCTCAGCTGCATCTTCGAGAGCAGTCAGAACGACTTCTTCTTGAGCAGATAGCTCAGATTTTAAATCTCTAATATGGCTAATCTCAGGTTCTGACAATAAGAATGAATGCGACAAGCGTTCCATTTCATTTTGCAGCTGTTGATTATTTTCTTTAGTATGAGCCAAGTAATTTGGAAGGTAGTTGACTAACTTTTCAACCATCTTGTGAGCTTCAATTTCTCGAGTGAAGATAGCATAAAGAGCATCCATTTCCTCTTGAGCTTGCTCATTTTCATACAAAGCATTATCCAATTCCAAAGCCGCAAGATTTTCTTCATTTCGCTTCAAACTAGCATGAAGTTGTTGGAAACGTGCTTCCAAATCCGTTTCGATGAAATGATAATTGGTCTCTAATAACTTACGGTGACCTGATTCCAAGTCTTCTAATTGATCTGGCAACTTCTTAGTTAAGTCTTCCACAATTGCTGGAACTTTTTCGACAATCTGCGTCAAAGCTAGGATACGATTCTCGGTCTTGTCCAAGATTTCCGCTGCTTCTACAGGATCCCCAGAAGAATTGAGGGTAACAAATTGAGAGAAATCAGACTCAATGTTTTCCATCTGCTTCTCAATTTCTGCAAGTGCTTGACCATAAGCATCAGGATTGCTAGCCACAGTATGTTGCAATTCTTCAAATAGATCCAAGGCGTGCAGAACCCGTCCGCTATTCTTAGACTCTTGTTTTTTAAGATCTTCCAAAGCCTGACGAATGGCATGAATGTCCTCACTGATTAAATCAATTTGACTTTCAATCTTTTCGATAGCATGCTTGGCCTTGAGGAAACGGAAAGAATTATTGTAGCCCTCTGCCTCAAAGAGATTGTTCTCGATATCAGCAAATGAATTTAAAGAGAGATCTACCCATTTTTGATTCCATTCGCGGAAAGTCACTTGACTTTGCCCAATCAAGTGTAAGTTTTTAACTTCTTCAACTTCATCATTCACGGGAAGATTGTAAAGTTCCTCTTTTTTCTCCTCCAAACTTCGAAGCTTCGCTTCATTTCGTTTTCTCATATAGATAGCAGTAAAATAGCCTAAAATTAATAGTGCCGCTACTACAATAATGAGAATAATCAGTCCATTAGACATATAAAACTCCTTCATTCTTTTACTAAAAAGCAAACATATTGATTATATCACAAATTTATTTGTAATGGTTGTTTTTTCTAACTTTTTAGACATCAAGTGTGCTATATACTGCATTTTTTTCGATAAAGTCACGACGAGGCTCTACTCGATCCCCCATCAACATATCAAAAATCTTGTCGGCTTCTGCAGCATCATCGACAGAAACTCGCGCCATTAAGCGATGTTCTGGATTCATGGTCGTTTCCCACAACTGATGGTCATCCATTTCTCCCAAACCTTTATAACGCTGAATCGTCGGCTTAGAGCGGCCTTCGCTATAGCGAGCTAGAGCAGCTTGCAATTCTTCTTCTTGATTCGCACCAGGTTGGATGTATTCTTTAATCTCACTTCCGACCTTGACACCATAGATGGGTGGTTGGGCGATATAGACATAGCCTGCTTCCAGAACCGGCTTCATATAGCGGTAAATCAAAGTCAAGAGCAGAGTTCGGATGTGGGCTCCGTCCACATCCGCATCGGTCATGATGACTAATTTTTGATAACGAGCCTTGCTGACATCAAAGTCAGCTCCAAAGCCTGTTCCCATAGCAGTGAAAAGACTGCGAATTTCTTCATTAGCCAGAATCTTATCCATGCTGGCTTTTTCAACGTTGAGAATTTTACCGCGAATCGGCAAAATAGCCTGAAATTCACGATTACGGCCAGACTTAGCTGAACCACCCGCTGAGTCTCCCTCCACGATGAAGAGTTCTGTTTCCTCTGGATTATTGGACGAGCAATCAGCCAATTTACCTGGCAGGTTGGAAATTTCCAAGCCAGACTTCTTGCGGGTTACTTCCCGAGCTCGCTTGGCAGCAATTCTCGCCTTGGAAGCCAAAATTCCCTTTTCGACGATTTTCCGAGCCACCGCAGGATTTTCCAAAAGGAAATCTGAGAAAGCTTCGCTGAAGAGTCGATTGGTAATCTTAACCACTTCGCTATTGCCCAGCTTGGTCTTGGTCTGACCTTCAAACTGAGGGTTAGGGTGTTTGACAGAGATGACAGCTGTCAATCCTTCACGGACATCTTCCCCAGTCAGATTATCTTCGTTTTCTTTGAGAAGCTTGTTTTTCTTGGCGTAGTCATTGATGACCCGTGTCAGGGCAGTCCGAAAACCTTGCTCATGCGTTCCACCCTCGTGGGTGTGGATGTTATTGGCAAAGCTCATGACTGTTTCATGATAGCCAGTCGTGTACTGCATGGCTACTTCAACTGTAATATCGTCCATTTCGCCATCAGTATAAATCGGCGTGTCAAAGATGACATCCTTGTTTTCATTGATGTATTGGACATAGCTGGCAATCCCACCCTCATAGTGGTAATCCTTGACCTGCTCCATTCCATCTCGCTTATCTGTGATGGAAATTCTGAGACCACGATTGAGGAAGGCCAATTCCTGCACCCGTTTGTTGAGCTTTTCAAAGTCGAATTCTACTGTTTCAGTAAAAATCTCTGGGTCTGGTGTAAAGTGAACTGTCGTACCAGTACGGTCTGTCTCACCGATGACTTCTAGGTCAGCGACGACTTGACCGCGGCTATATTCTTGGTAATGAATCTGGCCATTTTTATAAACGCGGACATCCAGCTGAGTAGACAGGGCATTTACAACGGAAGAGCCCACACCGTGCAGACCTCCTGAGACCTTGTATCCGCCACCGCCGAATTTTCCTCCTGCGTGAAGGACAGTAAAGACGGTTTCCACAGCTGGACGGCCTGTTTTCTCCTGAATATCAACCGGAATGCCTCGACCATCATCAACAACTGTAATCGAATTATCTTTTTCGATAAAGACTTGAATGTGAGTGGCAAAGCCAGCCAAGGCTTCATCAATCGAATTGTCAACAATTTCCCATACTAAGTGGTGCAGACCTTCCTTAGAGGTTGAACCGATATACATACCAGGGCGCATCCGAACGGCTTCTAAGCCCTCCAAGACCTGAATCTGACTGGCGTCATATTCTTGCGCTTGTATGTCTTGTTGCTTTTCTTCTGTCATGTTATTCCTTTTCTAGTTCAATATCTACAAATTCTTCAAGATTTTTCATGTTATCAAAGAGATAGCAGCTAAAGCCTGCCGCCTGACCAGCTTCGATATCAATCGGCCGATCTCCGATAACCAGCCCAGACTCAATCTGGTACTTGTCTTTTAAATACAGCATAGACTCAGGATCTGGCTTACGTTTAAAACCATTAGTAGCCGTCACTACTTCTGTAAAATAAGGATCAATCTGCGGCTTCTGCAAAATCTCTAACACCTGATCATCTCGGTGAGAAATCAGAAAGTTTCTGCCACCTTGCTGGATAATTTGCGCCAATAATTCGGATGCACCGTCAAATAAAATCGGATGCTCTAATTCCTTGGCCTCGTTCGCCTTATAAGCCTTTAAAAATTCCTTGTTTCTAGGGGCAAACTGGCGGACTGCATACTCTGTCGAAACCTTGAGAGCCTTATAAACTTCATCATGACTCGCAGTCAGACCAAAGTCCTGCAAGGTATGGACAAAAGCTGCGGTTGAAGTCTCATAATTATCCAAGAGAGTCCCACCCAAATCCCAGATGTAATCTTGATAATTCATACCCTTTATTATACCATATTTTTGAAAAAAAGGGGCTTTTATTTATGATGAAATAGCATATTTTCATAGATTTTTCATCCAACTTAGACAGAAAAAATTCACCCGAAAATCGAGTGAATTTTTATTCTCTCAAAAACATCTTTAAAAAGCATAGAACTTGCTAACTGATCCGCATCTCCTCCGAGCTGATGAACCAACTCATAGGCAAAAGGCAAAGCTGTGGATGGGCCACGGCTGGTGATCAGCTTTCCATCTACGACAACGGTCTGCTTCTGATAACTACCGTTCTCAATGTTGCCTTCCACCCCATCGTAGCAAGTGAAGTTCTTGCCATTCAGGAGCCCTGCGCGGTCAAGGGCAATAGGAGCCGCACAGATCGCTGCGACAAATTTACCTTCTGCTTGAAATTCCTGCAAAACTTCCATCAGGCGGTCGTCATCACGCAGATTTGTTGATCCTGGCATACCGCCCGGAAGAACGACCATATCATAAGCAGATAAATCCCTATTCCAGACTTGATCGGCTTTGACAGTAATCTGGTGAGAGCCGGTCACAGCCTCCTCAAAGCCAATCATATCACAAATAAAGCCTGCACGACGCAAGACATCGACAACGGTGAGAGCTTCTATTTCTTCAAAGCCATTGGCTAACATAAGAGCTACTTTTTTCATGTAAAACACCTTTCTAGGATACGAGGTATCCATTTCTTATTTTATTTTTCTAAGTACAACTTTTTTACGAACAAGCGGAGTCACCGCATGCTTCTCCTCTTCTAGGCTATTTTGATAAGAGACAGACAGTAGGAGTCCGATTCCGATGAGATTGCTGACGATGGAGGACCCCCCTTGGGAAATGAAGGGGAGTGGAATCCCTGTCAAAGGCAAAATCCCAGTCACAGCACCAATATTTTCAAAAATATGAAAGAGCAGCATCATAATGAGACCGGTCGAGATATAGGTATAGAACTGATTGTTGGACTTGATAGTAATCTGAAGCATACGATGAATCAAGAACAGATAAATAACAATCACCAAACTCGAACCAAGAAAACCAAAATCCTCTGCAATTACAGTGAAAATCATATCACTTTCACGGACAGGTACCAGCAGATTTGAGACATTAAATCCTTGACCTAACAAACCACCACTTCCAATAGCAATCTGTCCCTGTGCCTGCTGATAGGTTACTGTCTGAGCATATTCAAAAGGATGGAGCCAGGCTGAGATTCGATTGATCTGGTACGTCGGCATCCCTAAACCATGGAGAAAAGCACGGCCACCATTTGAAATAAAGATCAACATAAAGACAGTAAAAAGAAGGGATACTGTCAAGAAAACCGGTAGAATAATCTTCCACGAAACACCAGATAAGAGAACAATGCCGCAGTAAATCGCAGCAAATACTAGGGCTGTTCCTAAATCACTCTGCAAGGCCAAAAGAAACAAGACTGGCAAGGTGTATAATGCTAATTTTACAATCAAAAAGAGATCTAAAGCAATGGTTCGCTCATAGTTCTTATTTTGCTGCAGAAACTTCACTACAACTCGCGACAGCATCAAAATATATGAAATTTTCATAAATTCAGATGGCTGAAAGAGAGTGACGCCATGAATAGCTACCCAGTTTTTCGCCCCTGTAGAAGCCACTAAGCTCTCACTATAAAATACAAGCGGAAGAACCATAAGTCCTAAGCCTAAAACATACAGAAAAGGCGTCATTTTCCAAAGAAACTTAGTGTTAAAAAACATAACGATAAAGCTAATCAGAAAGCCTAATAAAATCCAAACTACTTGCTGACCAACTATCTGCAAAGCATTATTTGGATAATCGTGACTAACCGCTATATAAATAGCCGTAACTCCGATTGATAACAAGAGCAAGACTGGTAAAAGCAGGCTGTAATCAATCCGCGACTCAAAGGTTCTTTGCTGTAAAGGCATAATTCTCCTTTCTTACAAAAAATATTGGATAATCAAGCTAGAGATTGCGACACAGAACCAAGCAAAAGCTCCGGTTAATAAAGGCCAAGCTCCAGCTTCCTTGAACTGTTTGAAAGAGACCTTGGCTCCGATTCCAGCCAAAGCCATGGCCATCAGCCATTGGGATAAAAGTTTCGTATAAGGAACTAGATTTGACGGGAAAATTCCCAAACTGCTCACCACAGAAGCTAAAACAAACCACAAAATAAACCAGGGAAAAATCTTCTTTAGATCTACTTTTTGCGCTGATCGCTTATCTCGGACATATCGATAAGCTGCAAAGATAAGACAGGCGGGTACAATCATCAAGGCTCGGCTTAGTTTGACAATAGTTGCCAAATCGCCCGCCGCTTGACTGTAAGTATAACCTGCTGCGACGACTGACGAAGTATCATTGATGGCAGTCCCTGCCCAAGTCCCAAAATAGGCATCAGACATTTGCAGGAGATGCCCCAGAAAAGGAAAGATAAACACAGCTAAAATATTGAAAAAGAAAATCGTTGAAATAGACAAAGCGATGTCCTCTTCTTCTGCTTCTAAAATGGGCGAAGCTGCTGCAATAGCTGAACCACCACAGATTGCCGTTCCAAAGCCAATCAAAATGGTTAAAACACGTCTCATCTTGAAGAACTTCCCAGCTGCATAGGCCGCCAAGAAAGCAATCAAAATAGTCAAAATACTAATCTTCAAAGAAGACAAACCCGTTGCAGAGACCTTGCCGATTGACATGGAAAAGCCTAAAAAAATAATAGAATATTGAAGTAGTTTCTTTCCTGAATAGGTCAAGCCCGACTGAAAGGAGTCTGGCAATTTCCATAAATTACTAAGCAAAATTCCTAAGACAATGGCAAACACACTGGATCCAATCAGCGGAAACCAAGTCCCTAAACAAATGGAACTAGCTGCTATCGCAAACGATAGAGCAATTCCTGATAGATTCTTTTTCACGTCATAACCTTCTTCCTAGTCTTTTCATTATAGCAGATTTTTGGCATCAGTAGCCGAGAAAATTTGCAATCATTTAGAAAAACAGCCAGATAAAATTGACTGTTTTCAAGCAGTTTTAGTCGAAAAATTCTCTTAATTCCTTTAAAATATCCCCCTGAGAAAGCATTTCTAAAGATGCCAACTGCTTTAGATTTTGCTGGATTTGCCGACCGTAGCGCTTGGTTGAAATACGCTTGTCCAAAAGAATGACAGCCGACTTCTGGTATTCATTGCGACGGGTTCGCCCCATGGCCTGCTTCAATCGTAAAATAGCTGACGGCAACTGATAATCGTAAAAAGGGTTTTTGCCTTCTGCCTTCAGATGATGATTGATTTTCTGCACAAAGAAATCTTTGGGATTATCAAAAGGAATCCGCGTGATGATCTGAATAATTTGCTCTTGCTGAGCAAAATCCGCTCCTTCCCAGAAACTTCCTGCTCCCAGCAAGATAGAGGCCTCTCCCTTGTCAAAACGACGCTTGATATTGGCTGGCTCGCCGTTCTTATACTGGGCCAAATGCGGCAAGCTCAGCTGGTCTGAAGTAGCCAGCAATAAATCCTTTGAGGTAAAGAGAACCACCATTGGCAAATTCAGTGGAGCTAAACTCTCCAAGCTTGAAACAATCCTCTCAGCATATTCCTGCGTTGATAATTCCACTACATCTGGAAAATCCAGATTTAAGAAAAGTTTCTGCAGGGGCTTCTTTTGCTGAGGAAGTTTATAAAAATGATAATCCTCAAAACCTAGTAACTGAGGCAAATTCACCTTGGAACTAATCTCCAAAGTAGAGGAAACCAAGATCACCTTAACTGTCTCAGGCAGGAAATCCTTAAATCTCATAAGCTCTGAGCGCCCAGCATGAAGCCTTGTCACCCGATGATCTGCAAATTGTTCTTCCGTTAGCCAGTAGTATTGGTACTTGGTTGAAAACAATTCCCTGAGCTCTGGCAGCAAGCTCTCATCCAGCTCAGACACATCCTGACGTAACTTGGCTATCTTCTGTGAGTCCAATTCACTGGTCTTGCCCCGATGCTTTTCAGCAGCATCCGCCAATTCAAATTGGATGCTTTGCAAAAGGCGTTCTTGTAAAATCTGTTTTTCTGTCTGCAGAGCCTGACTGATAGTTTGCAATTGCTTGGTCAAATTGATACTGGCCTGCGAAAAACTTTCCAAGGCAAAAAACATTTTCTGAGCCTCGTCCACTACCAACATCCGATTGTCCAGCAAAGACTGGTCATCTTCAAGGCGCGTCAAAAGATAAGCATGATTGGTAATCACGACACGACTGCTAGCTGCCTTGACCTGCCCCAGTCGCCAAAAATCCTCTTCATAAAAGAGCGAATGCTTACTTAATTTCCCATCATGGCGTATCTGGCTAAAGTAAGACTCGAAACGATAAGCCTGACCGATTTCATTTAAATCACCCGTCCCCGTCTCTGTCAGCCAAACCAAAAGCTGCATTTTACAACGATTAACAAGTCGATTATCATCCAAGACCGAGAGACTTTGATAAAAATAATCTAATTTCAGATAATTTTCGGGACTTTTGAGATTATGGAACGAGATGTGAAAGACTTCCTCCAAGAGTCGGCCTTCCTTTTGCATCAGCTGGTCCTGTAAAATCTTCGTCGGAACGGTCACCAAGACTCTTTCCCGACCATGAGCCAAAATGGGCAATAAATAGCCAAAGGTCTTGCCAAGTCCTGTCTGGGCCTCCAAAAAACTAGGTGCCGTCTGACTAAGCGCCTCAGTCACATACTGCGCAAATGTCAGCTGGTCAGGACGCTCGTCCAGCCCCAGCAGATAAAGGTTGGTCAGAAAGTCCTGCGAAAGTTTCTTTTCAGGCGGCAGGATGCTCGGCTTTTTCAAAAAGATACCGTGCGTCTCCTGCAAAACCTGTCCAGAATAGTCTGGCATCGACTGAAAAATCTCTTCTATAGCTAGCCGCGACTCATAGATGAGACTATCGGAAAATTCCAGCACTTTTTCTAACAAAGCTTTTGGCAGTCCAGTCATCTTTTTCTGGATTTTTAGAAATAGCTGAGCTGTCGCCTGAGCATCTGCCAAAGCGGTGTGAGCATTTTCCAGAGGAATTTCCAGAAGCTCGCACAGATTTCCTAAGGCATATTTATCAAAAGTCGGATAGAAAACCTGAGCCAGTTCCACCGTATCCACTCTCGGAGTCAGCAGGTCAAAGCCTTCCCAAAAGAGAGCTTCTGCCAATAGATTGGCATCAAACTTGACATTATGGGCGACAAAAATCGCATCCTCAATCAGCTCATAAACCACACGAGCAACCTGTGAGAAATCAGGAGCTTGGCGCAAGCGCTGATCATCCAAGCCTGTCAGCTGTTTAATGTGCTCATCCAGAGCCTCGTGCGGATTCACATCTGTTTCATACGTTTGGCAAATCACCCCGTTTTCAATGATGACAATGCCGATTTGAATAATTTTTGCATTGCTGTTCGCACTTGTAGCCTCCAAGTCGATAACAGCATATTTATAGTTCGATTGTGTCATACTGCTATGATTATATCACAAATGCTAGCCTGAAACATCTGAAAATAAGCTGAGCCTCAAAATAAATTTTGTGCAAAATTTCTGCTTTTTTGTTACACTCTTTATTGAGAAAACATACGCAAAGGAAGCCCAATGAAAGTTCACAAAATTGTCAATCTCATCGCTTTTGAAAATACTTATATCCTTGAAAATGACCATCATGTCATCGTAGTTGACCCCGGCAGCGACTGGCGGAAGATCCAACGAAAATTAGAAGAAATTGCTAAGCCCATCACAGCTATTTTGCTGACTCACACGCATTACGATCATATTATGAGTCTGGATAAGGTCCGAGATAACTTTGCCAATCCACCTGTCTATGTAGCGGAGAGCGAAGCAAGCTGGCTTTATACACCGACAGACAATCTATCCGGTCTTGACCGCCATTCAGATTTGGAAGACGTCATTCTCAGACCTGCTGAACATTTTTTCAACTATCACGAGGACTACCAACTGGACGACTTTCATTTCTATGCTGTGCAGACACCTGGTCATTCTATCGGAGGAGTTTCCATTATTTTCCCAGAAGATCAGGTCGTTCTGACTGGTGATGCTCTCTTCCGTGAAACCATCGGCCGTACAGATCTGCCGACTGGTAGCATGGACCAGCTCCTTACTGGTATTCGTGAAGAATTACTTGTCTTGCCCAAAGACTATCGTGTCTATCCCGGCCATGGAAATGACACAACGATTGGCCACGAAAAGAATTTCAATCCATTTTTCCAATAAACTAATAATGAGGCAGATAACAAGACCGCCTCATTTTTAATTAGCTGCTAAATGACTATTTCTATATAAGAATGGAAAGAGAAGGCTCTAGAAAAAGGGCAGAAAATTATTCAGCCACCTGACTTCCATGTCTTGTCGCTTTTTGCTTAATATGATATACTTGGTTCATAGAAAAGAAAGGATGGTCTTCATCATGGATAAAAGAAAATTTTGTTAATTCTGCTGGCTATTTCAGCTATGATAACTCTCCTTGGATTAGGTTTTTCTGCTTATATTTTTTATGTTTTTGACAAGCCTTTTCTAAACAGTACCACAAAAGGCCTCTTGTCTGCATTCTTTTTTACCCTCATCATAATCAGCCTTGGTCTCTCAAAAACAAAGCAATAACAATAATTTATATTTTTAATGCAATAAAAAGAGAGAGGGACAGAAATCGGTAATTCGTTAGAATTCGATTTCGTCGTCCTACCTCCGCACAGTTGAGTAGGGCTGTAAAAGCTGATGAAATCAGCGTAGTAGAGCCCACTCAACCACTGCGTCTTGCTCGACAATCCAAAAACAATTGAAGAGGCTAGGACTTTTGTCCCAACCTCTTCAATCCGAACAGCCTTTGTAGGCTGTTTTTTTATTAAATCTTCAAGAAGCGTCTCATGGAGATGATAGATCCCAATGATCCGATAAGAATTCCCAACACAAAGAGTGCTGCTATCATAATCGGACTAAAGACTTTCGGATCAATCATAGAAAGTCCTTGACCTACCAAGCTCTTATTCATAGTCTGGTAGGCTATACCATATGCCAAATACACTACAATTGACGGAACTGTTGCTCCTAACAAGCCTATCCATGCTCCTTCAAACAGGAATGGTCCGCGGATATAGCTATTCTTGGCACCAACCAAGCGCATAATTTGAATCTCACGACTTCGGGAAATAATGGTAATCCGAATAGTATTGGAAATGAGAAGGATAGCAATGAAAATCAGAAGCGCTGTCCCAATCAATCCCCACGTTTGGATGAAATTAGAAAACGCAAAGAGATTTTTGGTATTGGTACCCCCATTTTGAACCTCTGATACACCTTCAATTTTACGAGCATCTTTTGTAACAGATTCTACATACTTAGGTGCCTTGGTCTCAACAATATAAGCATCGTAGAGAGGATTATTTTCTTCATCAAAAACATCCCACTCACTACCCATGGTCTCTGTCAGCTTATTATACTGCTCTTTGTTACTAGAAAAAGTAACCTTCTCTACATTTTTCATAGAAGTCAGAGCATCATAGACCTTGTGATAGTCTTCATTCTGAACTGTTTTGCCTTCTTTTACAATCGTTTCGCTATTATCGAAAACATCCTTACGCATGTATACCATAACGCGGACATTATTGGAAACATCATTTGCCAACTTGGCTGTATTTAAAATTACTGAAGCAAAAACAGCTACTAAGCTCAAGGTAATCATAACCGAGCTGACAGCCGCTACAGTCATCCAACCATTCCGCATAAGACTCTTAAGCGACTCAATCAAATGACGAAAAAATCTTCTAATCATCGTATCCGTATACTCCTTCCGCTTCATCACGTACCACACGGCCATTTTCAATAGCAATGACGCGGTGACGTAGGGTATTTACAATCTGACTATTGTGAGTCGCCATCAGGACTGTAGTTCCTTGCAGGTTAATGCGCTCCAGCAAATTCATGATTTCCCATGAATTATCTGGGTCCAAGTTACCAGTCGGCTCGTCAGCAATCAAGACCTGAGGATTGTTGACAATGGCACGCGCAATCGCAATCCGCTGCTGTTCTCCCCCTGATAACTCATTCGGGAAGGAACGAACCTTGTGCTTAAGGCCAACCAGATCCAAAACTTCCATAACGCGTTTCTTGATATTTCCACGACGCTCACCAATAACTTCCATAGCGTAGGCAATATTCTCATAAACGGTCTTCTTAGGAAGTAGTTTATAGTCTTGGAAAACCACACCAACTCTACGGCGCAGCATTGGAATATCCCGTTTCTTGATTTTTCCCAAGTTAAAACCTGCTACAGCAAGGCTCCCTTTATCGATTTTAATTTCACGATAGAGGAGTCTAATAAAGGTTGATTTACCTGCTCCTGATGGACCTACAATATAGGCAAATTCACCTGGTTCGATACGTATAGATACACCACGTAGAGCAGTTGTCCCGTTGTCATACTTTTTAACAACGTCTTTCATTTCAATCATTGACATGAATTAGTACAATTCCTTTCATCAGAGTTTTTATCTAGCGATTTCACTCTGTTTTTAGTTGAGTCTCCATTTTAAATAGGCATCAATAAAGCCATCTAAGTCTCCGTCCATGACCTTATCCACCTGAGCTACTTCATAGCTAGTTCGATGATCTTTGACCATTGTATAAGGAGTAAAGACATAAGAACGAATCTGACTGCCCCAAGAAATCTCTTTTTTATCTCCCTTGAGCGAGTCGACTTCTGCTGCTTTTTTCTCTTGCTCCAACTGATAGAGCTTAGCCTGCAGCATTTTCATAGCTCGGTCACGGTTGCCATACTGGGTCCGGTCAACAGTAGACTGTACGACAATTCCTGTCGGAATATGGGTCAATCGCACACCAGTTGATACCTTATTGACGTTCTGTCCGCCGGCTCCACCTGAACGGAAAGTATCCATCTTAATGTCATCATCACGGACTTCTACTTCAATCGTATCGTCCAACTCTGGCATGACCTCTACTGAAGTAAAGGAAGTATGACGACGTTTAGCCGAGTCAAATGGTGAAATTCGAACCAAGCGGTGAACACCCATTTCTGACTTAAGTAGACCATAAGCATGCGCCCCTTCAAAGGAAAGAGTCACTGACTTAATACCAGCCTCATCGCCAGCCTGATAGTCCAAGACTTCTACTTTGAAGCCCTTGGCATTGCCGTAGCGCGTGTACATCCGCAGCAGCATATCGCCCCAATCCTGAGCTTCTGTTCCACCAGAACCTGGGTGAATTTCGAGAATGGCGTTGTTATTATCATAAGGCTCCGACAGCAAGAGAGTCATCTCATAGCTAGTCATCATCTTCTCAAGCTCGGTTAACTTTTCTTCCAACTCTTCTTGAACTGAGTCATCCTCAGCCAGAAAATCAAGCAAGATTTCCGATTCATCAAAAAGCTCGGTCATCTGATGGAAATTCTCATAGGTTTGCTTGAGTTCATTGAGCTCCTGGGATGTCTTTTGAGCTGCAATATTATCATCCCAAAAGTCAGGCTCTGTCATCTTATTTTCTAAGATGGCAATTTCTTCTTCCAAGCCCTCTAAGTCAAAGAGACCCCCTGAAAGAAGCTAATTTTTCACGATTTGCGTCAATCTTTTGACGAATTTCTGAAATGTCCATAAATACCTCTTTTCATATATCGTTTTATTATAACACATTTTCAGGCATTTGCCTAATCGGATAATGAAGCTCCTTCATTTTATACAATTTTTAATGGATAGGCAAGAATAGGAACCCCTTGTCATGGAATTGTTAAAAAAGTAATATAATGACATGGGGTGCTAGGATTTTTTCGAGACTTCCCAGCCTTTCTCCACGAAAATGAACTGGTTTTTGGTCAAATCCACACCGCCACCAACGTCGTATTTACGCAAAAAAGCCATCCGTAGATGACTTTTTGTTGCTAAATAGCATTTTTGTCCATACCCAATTTACGTTGGATGAACTTAACAATTTCAACAATGATAATCATAGAGAAACTGCCGATCAGGACAACAGCCCATTGGGTCACATCTAACTTGGTCACATGGAAAATCTTTTCAAGTGGATCAATCACAATGGTTGAAACCAATAGAATGAAAGAAACCAGAATAGACCAGTTAAAGGTCTTAGACTTAAACGGTCCAACTGTAAAGATAGATTGGTAAACAGATTTCACATTGTAAGCATGGAAGAGCTGAATAAGTCCAAGAGTCGCAAAGGCCATGGTAAGGGCATCCGCATGGATCGCTTTTACATCGCCGATATGAACAGGATTAGCAATAGCATAGCCATAGACAGACAGAACGAGAGCACCTTGCAGCAGTCCTTGATAGATGATGGAACTCATGACACCACCAGAGAAGAAGCTAGACTTACGACCACGAGGCTTGTGAGTCATGACACCTGGCTCAGCAGGCTCAACTCCCAAGGCGATAGCTGGGAAGGTATCTGTTACCAAGTTAATCCAAAGCAGATGAACCGGCTGCAAGACATCCCAACCAAATAAGGTTGCAAAAAATATCGTTAATACTTCTGCTATATTAGCTGAAAGTAGGTATTGAATAGTCTTTTGAATATTAGAAAATATTTTTCTTCCCTCTTCAACAGCTACGATAATGGTCGCAAAATTATCATCTGCTAAAATGATATCTGAAGCCCCTTTAGAAACCTCTGTACCTGTAATGCCCATACCGATACCGATATCAGCTGTCTTCAGAGCTGGTGCGTCATTGACACCATCACCTGTCATGGCAACGACCTTACCTTTGTTTTGCCAAGCTTTGACAATCCGTACCTTGTGTTCTGGAGATACACGCGCGTAAACAGAGTATTGACCAACTACTTTTTCAAATTCCGCATCAGAAAGCTCATTGAGCTCTGCACCAGTCAGGACATGGTCTTCAGTATCTCCTTCTTCGATGATACCCAAGCGCTTAGCGATAGCTTCAGCTGTATCCTGATGGTCACCGGTAATCATAATCGGACGAATACCTGCTTCCTTGGCTACACGAACGGCTTCTGCTGCTTCTGCACGTTCTGGGTCAATCATACCGATTAAACCAGTAAAGATTAAATCATTTTCTAGATTTTCAGATGTCAAGTCAGTCGGAACTGCATCGATAATCTTGTAAGCACCAGCCAGCACGCGCAGAGCTTGGTGAGCCATCTCTGAGTTATTAGACTTGATCAACTGTAAAGTAGCGTCATCAATCGCTGCAACATCTCCAGCCTTATCACGGGCAACACAGCGTTTCAAGAGTTGATCTGGCGCTCCCTTCACTGCCACGAGGAATTTACCGTCTGGCAATGGGTGAACGGTAGACATGAGCTTACGATCTGAATCAAATGGCAGCTCAGCCACACGAGGATATTTCTCTAAAAATCCTTTGACATCATAGCCCTTGTCCAAAGCATACTGGATGAAGGCTGTTTCCGTTGGATCACCGATCAGCTTGCCTTCCTGGTCAATCTTGGTATCATTGGCCAAAACAACTGAACGTAAGAGCGGCAGTTCCAAGCCAAGTTCAATATCTTGTCCAGCTTCATTCAGGGCCCCGTCGTAAAAGACTTTTTCGACCGTCATCTTATTCATGGTCAGGGTACCAGTCTTATCTGAAGCGATAATCTCAGTTGATCCCAAAGTCTCAACAGCTGGAAGCTTACGGACAATCGAATTACGCTTAGCCAGAACCTGTGTTCCCAAAGCTAAAACGATAGTAACGATAGCTGGCAGACCTTCTGGAATCGCCGCAACCGCAAGAGCAACTGAGGTCATCAGTTCACCAAGTGGATCTTTTCCTTGAATGAAAACACCGACTACAAAGGTCACCGCAGCAATCACTAGGATTGCATAGGTTAGAACCTTCGACAGGCTATTGAGGTTTTGCTTGAGCGGTGTGTCAGTTTCATCTGCATCTTGCAACATGCCTGCAATATGACCGACTTCGGTGTACATCCCTGTATTGACAACAACACCAACCCCACGACCATAGGTCACATTTGAGTTTTGGAAGGCCATATTGACCCGGTCGCCAATACCAGCATCAGCAGCTACTGCAACAGTCAAATCTTTCTCAACTGGCACAGACTCCCCTGTCAAAGCGGCTTCTTCGATTTTCAGGGAATTAGCTTCCAAAAATCGCATATCTGCCGGTACAACATCGCCGGCTTCCAGCCGGACGATATCACCAGGTACCAAGTCCTTAGAATCTACTTCTGTGACATGGCCATCACGCAGGACACGCGCAGCCGGGCTGGACATAGATTTGAGAGCCGCAATAGCTTCTTCAGCCTTGCCTTCCTGATAGACACCGAAAATAGCATTGATGATGACCACAGCTAGGATAATGATAGCATCTGCAATATCCTCACCACCTGATGTCACGACAGACAAGACAGCCGCTACCAACAAGATGATAATCATCAAATCCTTGAACTGCTCAATGAATTTCATCAAGAGAGTCTTTTTCTCCCCTTCTTCCAATTCATTGCGACCGTAGTCCGCCAAACGTTGCTGGGCTTGGCTGCTGGTCAACCCTTGTTCGGAAGCTTCCATTGCTTGCAAAACTTCCTCAGGACTTTGCGTATAAAAAGCTTGGCGCTTTTGTTCTTTTGACAAAATGTCTCCTCCTTTTTATGGGCCTCTTTCAAAATAAACAAAAAAGAGACCTGTTTATTAACAAGTCTCGCTATTTCATACAAGGCCGGAAATTTCTTTCGTATTGACGACCTTGTAACGGTAAAACCGTTAGCTACTCCCTTGAGTGTATTTATTATACCAAAATTTTTGTATTTTTCAAGGCAGAGCTGTTATTTTTCAAACTTTTCTTCCTTCCATTCGATTTTCATTTGATAGGAAGCAAAAAGCTGATCGTCGTCGGCTCTTTTCAAATCATAGTGAAGTTCCAAAGCCTGATTGTCTACATCTAAGTGATAATGCTGAGTGTCCGTCACAAACTGTTGAGCTCCCAGCGGAGTAGGGATGGATACTAAATGCTGACCATTCTTGATAAAATGAAGAATGGTTTTAGGCTCAGAAAAGCGGGTCATGGTCAGCTTGTCTTCATTAAACTTTAGAACAACCTTTTCCTGCTCCTCGCTCTGATAAACCAAATAGTGATTGCTTCCTTTTTGTGTCCATTCTACATCGTAGACTTGGTCAATCAACTCCATTTGCTCATCTAATTTGATTTGATTTCTCATTCTAATTTTCATTATTTTCTCACATTCCTTGTTTCTTTCTTCTATTTTACCAAAAATTTCTTGAGAATTCTTCCTTTCTACTTCAGGCTTTGAATTTCGCCCACTGAGCATTTATGATATAATAGGACTATGGTTGAAAAAGTATTTCGTGATCCCGTCCATAATTATGTGCATGTGGATCATCAGGTCATTTATGATTTAATCAATACCAAAGAATTTCAACGGCTGCGTCGCATCAAACAGCTGGGCACTTCTGGCTATACTTTTCACGGCGGAGAGCACAGCCGTTTTTCGCATTGTCTGGGAGCTTATGAGATTGCCCGACGCATCACCAAAATTTTCAATGAAAAATACAGCGAGATCTGGGACAGCCACGAAAGTCTACTGACTATGACGGCTGCTCTTCTGCATGACTTGGGGCATGGCGCCTATTCACATACTTTTGAGCGCCTCTTTGATACCAATCATGAGGACATCACACGGCAAATCATCACCAGTCCTGAGACAGAGATTCATCAAGCCTTGGTGCAGGTTTCGCCAGATTTCCCCGAAAAGGTGGCTAGCGTCATCAATCATACCTATCCTAATAAACAGGTGGTCCAGCTGATTTCCAGCCAGATTGATGTGGATCGGATGGACTATCTCTTGCGAGATTCCTTTTTCACTGGAGCTTCTTACGGGCAGTTCGATTTGACTCGGATTCTACGAGTGATCTGTCCTGTAGAAAAGGGAATTGCCTTCAAGCGCAATGGTATGCACGCGGTGGAGGACTATGTGGTCAGCCGCTACCAGATGTACATGCAGGTCTATTTCCACCCAGCTAGCAGAGCTATGGAAGTCTTACTGCAAAATCTGCTCAAGCGGGCTAAGTTTCTCTATCCGGCTCAGAAGGATTATTTTGCTCTGTCATCGCCCAACCTCATTCCATTCTTTGAAAACAGAGTGACCCTGCAGGATTATCTGGCCTTGGATGATGGTGTTATGAATACCTATTTCCAAGTTTGGATGACAAGTCCAGACAAGATTTTATCTGACTTGGCTCAGCGTTTTATCAACCGCAAGGTCTTCAAGTCTATCGTCTTCTCTCAGGAAAACGAAGCGCATTTGGATATCATGCGAGACCTTGTTGGACAGGTTGGTTTTGACCCTGATTACTATACTGCTATTCATCGTAATTTTGATTTACCTTATGATTTCTACCGGCCTGACGTTGAAAAACCTCGGACCCAGATTGAAATCCTGCAAAAAGATGGTAGATTAGCAGAACTGTCTAACCTGTCTCCTATCGTCCATTCGCTAGCTGGGACCAGACAGGGCGATAATCGTTTCTACTTCCCTAAGGAAATGCTGGCAGATACAGGACTGTTCAGCGAGAAGAACCAGACCTTTATGCACTATATCAAAAACGACCAATTTACCTACGGAGAATAAATATGTCTATCAAATTAGTTGCCGTTGACATTGACGGCACCCTTTTAAATAACCAAAAAGAAATCACTCCTGAAGTCTTCAGCGCTGTTCAGGATGCCAAGGCTGCTGGCGTCAAGATCGTCATTGCAACCGGCCGTCCTATTGCGGGTGTTCAAAAACTTCTCGAGGAACTTGAGCTTAATCAGCCCGACAACTATGTCGTTACTTTCAATGGTGGACTGGTGCAGGATACTGTCACAGGTCAAGAATTAATCAAAGAAACACTGACCTATGACGACTATCTGGATATCGAACTGCTTGGGCGAAAATTAGGTGTCCACATGCATGCCATCACCAAGGACGGCATTTATACTGCCAATCGCAACATCGGCAAGTACACTGTTTACGAGTCCAATCTTGTCAGCATGCCTATCTTCTACCGCACACCTGAAGAAATGATCAATAAAGAAATCGTTAAGTGCATGTATATTGATGAGCCGGAAATTTTGGATGCAGCCATTGCCAAGCTGCCACCGGAATTAGCCGAAAAATATACACTGGTCAAATCAGCTCCTTTCTATCTAGAAATTGTCAAAAAAACTGTCAATAAAGGAGCTGCTATCCTCCATCTGGCTGAAAAACTGGGCTTGAGCAAGGAGCAGACCATGGCTATCGGTGATGAAGAAAATGACCGCGCCATGCTGGAAGCTGTCGGCTCTCCTGTTGTCATGGAAAACGGTAAGGAAGAACTCAAGAAAATCGCCAAATATATCACCAAATCGAACGAAGAATCCGGCGTAGCACACGCTATTAGAGAGTGGGTTTTAAAATAATGTACAGCTACAAAATTGGAATTTCAGCTCAGGAACACGATGATTTTGTCATGGCTCATCCGCAGACCAATCTCCTGCAGAGCGCAGCCTGGGCTCAAATCAAGGACAACTGGGGAAATGAGCGCTTGGGCTTCTATAAAGACGGCCACTTGGTTGCTGCAGCCAGTATCCTAATCAAACCACTGCCTTTGGGGATGACCATGCTTTATATCCCGCGCGGTCCTATCATGGACTATAGTGACAAGGAGCTGCTGACCTTTGTTTTGGCGTCGCTCAAGAAATTTGCCAAGGAGAAAAAAGCGCTTTTTGTCAAGTTTGATCCCAGCCTCTTTTTGGCAGAGAGCAAGATGGGCGGTGAATTGCAAGACAAAGCAGAGACGATTGAGCTGATTCAACAGTTACAGCAAGCAGGAGCTGTCTGGGTCGGACGGACTGAGTCTCTGGACGAAACCATTCAGCCTCGCTTGCAGGCCAATATCCATAAAGAAGATTTCAGCGAAGAGTTGCTTTCTAAGAGTACTCGACAGGCTATTCGTACAGCCCGTAACAAAGGCATTCAAATCCAATTTGGCGGAGCAGAATTGCTGGATGACTTTTCAGCTTTAATGAAGAAGACAGAAAACAGAAAAAACATCCACCTACGCGGCAAAGACTATTACCAAAAACTCTTGGATACTTATCCTGAGCACTCCTACATCACCTTGTCCAGCATTAATCTAAAGGCACGCTTGGAAGACTTGCAGGCTCAGCTGACTAAGGCACTTAAAGAAGCAGAGAAATTTACCGAGAAAACCAAACCCGGCAAGATTGAGAATAACCAGCAAGAACAGAAACGCCTCCAGGAAGAGATTGACTTTCTGCAGGACAAAATCAGCCAAGGTGCTGCTGTCGTTCCCCTGTCTGGCACGCTGGTCCTAGAATACGGCAAGACCTCTGAAAATATCTATGCCGGAATGGACGAGGAGTACCGTCGTTACCAGCCTGCCATCATCACTTGGTACGAAACGGCCAAACATGCTTTTGAGCGTGGAGCTGATTGGCAAAATATGGGCGGAATCGAAAATGACCTCAAGGGTGGTCTCTACAGTTTTAAATCCAAGTTCAATCCGACCATTGAGGAATTTGCTGGTGAGTTTAACTTGCCGACCAATCCTCTTTACCACCTCTCCAATCTGGCCTACACTCTCAGAAAGAAACTGCGCAGCAAGCATTAAAAGAAAGGAAGCCTATGACCTTCAAACTTCTCAGCCAAGAAGAATTCATCCAGCATACCTCAGCTAGCTCCCAACGCTCTTTTATGCAGACCGTGGAAATGGCAGAGCTGCTGAGCAAGCGTGGCTTCAGTACCCGATATGTCGGCTACACTGACCCGCAGGGACAGGTAGTGGTGTCAGCTGTCCTCTACAGCATGCCTATGACTGGCGGCCTCCATATGGAAATCAACTGCGGCCCTGTCTCTACTGATGCTCAATACCTGACTCCCTTCTATCAATCCTTGCAGGCTTACGCTAAAAAAGAAGGCGCCTTAGAGCTCATCATCAAGCCCTACGAGACGTACCAGACCTTTGACAGCAATGGCCAGCCCACATCTGATGAAAAAGTCGAGCTTATCCAGCAACTGACGGACTTGGGCTTTGCCTTTGACGGCTTACAGACAGGCTATCCAGGCGGGGAGCCTGATTGGCATTATGTCAAAGACTTAGTTGGTCTGACAGAGAAAGACTTGCTCAAATCCTTCAGTAAAAATGGCAAGGCGACTGTCAAAAAGGCTAATACCTTTGGTATCAAGCTAAAAAGGCTGGAACGTGACCAACTCAGCATTTTCAAAGACATCACAGCTGCTACTTCTGACCGACGGGAATACGATGATAAGCCACTAGACTACTATCAAGATTTTTATGATAGCTTTGGTCAGCAGGCGGACTTTATGACAGCCAGTCTCAACTTCAAGGACTATCTTCAGAACTTACAAAAAGATCAAGAAAAACTGAGGCAGAAAATTCAGAAACTGCAGGCTGACTTGAAAAACAATCCTCAATCTGAAAAGAAGCAAAATCAGCTGCGAGAGTTTTCCAGTCAGTTTGACAGCTTTGAAACCCGCAAAGCTGAAGCCCAAGAACTGATTGAAAAATACGGCGACCAAGATCAGATCCTAGCTGCCAGCCTCTTTATCTATACTCCCCAGGAAACAACCTACCTCTTCAGCGGCTCCTATCCTGAATTTAACAAATTCTACGCTCCAGCCCTGCTGCAGGAATACGTTATGACCGAAAGCATCAAGAGAGGTATCCCATTTTACAATTTCCTCGGCATTATGGGAATTTTCGACGGTTCTGACGGTGTTCTGCGCTTCAAGCAGAACTTCAACGGCTTCATCGTCCGAAAAATGGGGACTTTCCGTTATTATCCTAACCCTCTCAAATTTAAGCTGCTTCAGCTCATAAAGAAAATTCTAAGACGTTAAAAAACCAAGGTTTCCCTTGGTTTTTTGTGTTTATCTATAACGAGGTGATGCAAAACCACGGATATTGCCATGACCGATGCGGTAAGTATTGCGTTTAACTTCGTTGTTACTGTTACCTTCAATCGTATGAATGATGCCATTTTCGACTTTTTCGACAATACCGATATGATCAGCCCATCCATCATTTTGCTGGGTATCTTTGTCCCAGTTAAAGGTGATAATATCGCCGGCTTTAGGTGTAGAATTACCATCTTCATTCCAGATACCTAGACGTTTAAAGATGTGAATATGGCGCTCAACACCGCATTCGCGACCGATGAGATCGCTCAAGCCTTCTCTTTGGAAAATAACTGTCGTAAAAATATCGCACCAGTCATCTGAATTCTTCACAGCATAACCAACCGGTAACGGTCTAACGCTATTATAGTCATTGACCAGACGATGGTGCTCAGCACTGCCTCCCTTGACACCGACTAGAGCAGCCGCTGCTGCAAGCACACGATCCCGCTGGTTGCTAGGCGCCTGAGGACGCGTAATAGAAATCGTGGTCTTTTCTCCACCAGCTCCTTGCAGCTGATTACGATTGTTCAAGTAATATAGATGTACATTGTACTCGCCTTGACTATTTTTATGATCTCTCGCATAAACATGCTTGCGATAAGTACCATCTGCTTGGCGTTCTGCTGTGTACCACTTAATATCATCTTGTCCGTTTTCACTGGACCACGTTGGAAGGTAGACTTCTTTGACCCCTTCTGGAGCTACAACACCAGAAACGACGATATCAAATTCACCAGTTTCATTGTTTTTATTTTGGATACTGATTTTTCCTTGTGGTTTCTCCCCTGTCGCAATGGAAACCTTAGTAGTTGTACCGCCGACACCGACCATCTTGCCGTCATTTTGAACAAAGTACAAGTGGACACTGTAGTCACCAACGGAATTCTTGTGCTCGCTGGCACGGACGGTGAATTTATATGTACCGTCTGACTGTTTCTGCGCCTTGTGCCATATCAAATCATCCTGACCATTCTCATTGGACCAAGTTGGAAGCAGCACTTCACGAACACCTTGCGGGCTAGAAACCTCGGACACGATCACATCGAACGTTCCGGTCTTTGGATCGTTGTTGGCAATCGTCAGCTTGCCTTCTGGCTTAGCAACTGAAGCTCGAGTGACTTTAGTCGTTGTACCTCCGACGCCGACCATCTTGCCGTCGTTTTGGATATAGTACAAGTGGACACTGTAGTCACCAACAGAATTCTTGTGCTCGCCGGCACGGACGGTGAATTTATAAGTACCATCTGACTGTTTTTGTGCCTTGTGCCAAATCAAATCATCCTGACCATTCTCATTTGACCAAGTCGGAAGCAAGACTTCACGAACGCCTTGTGGGCTAGAAACCTCGGACACGATCACATCGAATGTACCGGTCTTTGGATCGTTGTTGGCAATCGTCAGCTTGCCTTCTGGTTTAGCAACTGAAACCTTAGTCGTTGTACCTCCGACGCCGACCATCTTGCCGTCGTTTTGGATATAGTACAAGTGGACACTGTAGTCGCCAACAGAATTCTTATGCTCGCTGGAACGGACAGTAAATTTATAAGTTCCGTCTGACTGTTTCTGTGCCTTGTGCCAGATGATGTCATCTTGACCTTGATCATTTGACCAAGTCGGAAGCAAGACTTCACGAACGCCTTGTGGACTAAAAACTTCAGACACGATCACATCGAAAGTGCCGGTCTTTGGATCGTTGTTGGCAATAGTCAGCTTACCTTCTGGTTTAGCAACTGAAACCTTAGTCGTTGTACCACCGACGCCGACCAACTTACCGTCACCTTGAACGTAATACAAGTGAACATTGTATTCGCCCGTAGAACCTTTATGGTTGGCAGCATTAACTGTCAGCTTATAAGTTCCGTTGGCTTGCTTCGTCGCAGTGTACCAAACAATATCATCTTGCCCACGCTCACTGGACCAAGTTGGAAGTTTAACTTCCTGAACTCCATGCGGTGCGGAAACTTCGGAAACAACGACATCAAATGTGCCAGTTTTTGGTATTATTATTTTGAATGCTAATCTTACCTGTCAGCGGTTGTTTAACCAAAGTAGCTCTAGCTGTAAATCTTCCAGAATAGTCAATACTCTGGTCGAAAACATGCTTACCTGGCAACAATTGTGCTTGAGAAGTAAATTGCCAAGCTCCTGCTCTGCTATTATACTTCAAACTTTTAGCATCATTTGCACTTAGCTTAGGTGCTGGGTACTGAGCAATCCAAAAATTATCAAGGCCAAAAAGAGATGTATTGATTGAACCTTTGTGGCGTAGGTTATTCTGGTCAACCCAGCTAGCGCTCGTATAATACATCAGATTTGTCATATCCCTGCTTGCGCATTTCATCTGCCCAAGCCTGAGTATGCTGGTTGATCCCCGTTTGCTATTTTAGAGTCTTCCATGTCATTGACCATGACTGTATTTTTAGGCAAGGACAGTTTATTAGCAAAGGCAGCATAGTAACGGGCCTCTGCTCTCGCTTCTGCATCACTTGTATAGTGCGAGAAGGCATAGGTTGATACTTGCAAACCAGCTGCTTGCGCATTCCGAACCTGAGACTCAGCGAAAGGATTAGTATAGTGGGTGCCTTCTGTCAGTTTAACGACGACACCGCCGACACCTTTGGATGCTAATTGGCGATAGTCTTCTACGCTGATATGGCCGTTATGACTACTCACATCCAACAAAGGTAGAGCCCTTGATTTCTGCTTCTGAATTGCCACGCGCTGTTTGTCCTGCTGAAGAAGCCACATTATAAAAAGAAGTGCCGCCTTTTTTGGAACCAGGACTGGCGCTGATCGCTGGGGAAGTCTGCTCAACCTTTACTGGATTCTTAATCTCTTCAGAAGCAGCTGATTTTGCTTGTTCACTTGATTTTATTTTCTGGTACATTCTCCTTGACCAGACTAGCAGCAGGTGCCAGTATTTTCTGGTGCCTTGTATACTGGACTAGCTTCAGCTTTTACGTACCGAGGTTTCTTGTTTTACCTGTTGATCGGTAGACACCACTTCTGCTAAGGCTCCCTGCTGAGGTTGATGATCATTTTTTACTTGAAGTTCTGCTTTAGCTACTTCAGGGTCTGTGGTTGTCGGCGTATTTTCTTCTGCCTGTACCACGTTAGCCGTTGCTGCTAGCAATATAGCTGTACTGGCTAAATAGATAAGTTCCTTTGATTTCACCTTTTTTCTCCAAACTTTTAAAAAGCTTGCCACCTTTAAGGCGACAAGCCATTTATTGTTATTCTTATTTCACAAAATCAAGAAGAGCTAGGAAGCTTTCTGCTTCAAGTGATGCCCCACCAACAAGAGCTCCGTCCACATCTGGACAAGCCATGTATTCTGCAACATTTTCAGGTTTAACTGAACCACCGTATTGAACGCGAACTTTGTCAGCAACTTCTTGGCCAAAGTCAGCAGCTACAACGTCACGAACAACTTTACACATTTTTTGTGCGTCATCTTGTGAAGCTGATTTACCAGTACCGATAGCCCAGATTGGTTCATAAGCGATAACTGATGCAGCAACTTGTTCAGCTGTCAAGCCAGCCAAAGCAGCAGATACTTGAGCGCCTACGAATTCAGCTGCTTTACCAGCTTCATAAGTTTCAAGGCTTTCACCACAACAGATGATTGGAAGCATACCGTTTGCAAAGATTGCTTTTGCTTTTTTGTTGATATCTTCGTCAGTTTCATGGAAGTAGTCACGGCGTTCTGAGTGACCGATAACAACGTAGTCTGTACCAATTTCTTTCAAAACTTGTGGGCTAGTTTCACCAGTGAAAGCACCCGCATTTTCAAAGTAGCAGTTTTGAGCAGCAACTTTAAGATTTGAACCTTTTGCAGCAGCAAGAACAGTTGTCAAGTCAAGAGCTGGAGCTGCGATACCCGCTTCAACAAGGTCTGATGAAGGAAGTTTTGATGCTACGGCTTCAACGAATGCTTTTGCTTCTTCTGGATTTTTGTTCATTTTCCAGTTACCGGCAATAAATGGTTTACGTGACATTTCACATACCTCTTCTATTTTTATTTATATGGGCTATTATATCATAAGAAAGCAAATTAATAAAGGTTATCCACAATTTTTCTATCAAATCGTAATGTTTCTCTGAGTTATCCACAGTTTTGGTCTGTGAATAAACTGTTTAAAGACCTCCAAGGCATCTTTTACTTCCTATTTTCCAGCAGTTCTCCTATATCTGTAATGACCCTGGACTGCATTTTATTGAGCTTGTTTATCTCTGCATCCGAGTATGGGAAAGTGTTCAGCAACACTCCATCAATCCCAACAGTTTGAGCAATAGCCATATCCGTAGAAAAATCATTGCCAACCATCACCGTATCTTCTGGATTGAGCTGATTCTCTTCCAACACAAGCTCTAACCATTCTGCTTGTGGTTTTTTGATCTGATAATCAGAAGAAATATAAACTTTATCCAGATAGGGAGCACAACCCGTCAATTCAATTTCTGGCATTGTAAAAGCCTTTTGAGCATTGGATAGCAATATAATATCGCCTCCCTGGTCCTTAATGGCCTTTAAAACTTTGAGGGTATTCGGATAAGCATAGAGCTGACGACGAGACAAACTCCGAAAAGTCACAGCCAACTGCTCTCCCCAAGCCTGCACATCTGGAAGCGGAGTCTGGGTTTCATGCTTAGATGGTGCTTCCTGCAAAAGCTGAATGAAAACCGCCACCAAATCAACCTCTGGATAGGCAACGCTTTTCTCTTGAGCTATCTTGTTTTCCTGCTCTACTACCAATTGCCCATATTTCTTTTTCAAGTCTTCTGGCTGATAATCTGCTCCATAAGCTGCATAGATGTGGGAAAGATACAGCCATAAAGTCGGATCATCTTCGGCAGTCCTGATATCCACCAGGGTTCCATAAAAGTCAAAAAGATAATGTTTATATTCTAACTTGCGCATTTTCTCCCCTTTCTCCAGTGACAAACATGGTAAAGGTCGCCTTACATACATTTCTACCGTCTTGATTGGTAATATCCACATCTACCACTCTAGTCGTTCGGCCAGCATGGACACATTTCCCCGTGATACTTAGGATATCACCAAGCTTAGCCGCTTTGAGATAGTTGATGGAGGATTGTAGGGTCACGGCGTCAGCACCTTGGGAAATGATGACCAAACCACTAATCTGATCGCACAAGGTAAATAGGTAGCCTCCATGCGCATTGCCATAGTAATTCAAAGAAGAGGGGACGACCTCTGTCGTTACTAAAACATGGCCGTCCTTGGCCTCCTCAATTTTATAGTTCTCAAATGCTGAAATCGCATCAAAATGAAAATCTTTCATTCCTCACTCCGTTTATTTTACTTTTACTTCATCATACTACTTTTGCTAGAAAGGAACAATGATTATAATCATATTCTAATGGAAAATTTTTTCCACCAGCTATTCAAATACCTTGCACTACTAATTTCTCAGCCGATTGGGATGGTAGCTTAGAAATAAAGTTCTAAGCCAAATTAGGCTAGTAATGACTTTAAAAATTCTCATTAGAACCCAGCTTTTTGGTTAAAAGAATAAGCTGAAAACATGCAAGACAAAAGATCAAAATAGAGGCTGGGACAAAAGTCCTAGCCTCTCAATTGTCTTTGGATTGTCGAGCAAGACGCAGTGGTTGAGTGGGCTCTATTACGCTGATTTCATCAGCTTTTACAGCCCTACTCAACTGTGCGGAGGTGGGACGACGAAATCGAATTCTAACGAATTACCGATTTCTGTCCCACTCTCCTAGTTTTTTCTATTTTCTTTTGATAACAGAAGGAAATGAGAGCCAATCCTATTACCCCCAGACCAATCAGGAGAAAGGAAAGGGTGTGGACACTCGGTAGCAGCGTCATCAGGAAAGTCGCAGGAGGCATGAAAAGAATTGCCAGCGTGTAAATAGTCGAGAAAACGCGGCCTAGGTACTGCTGCTCCACTTTGGTCTGAACCTGACTAAAGAAATGAATATTGAACACAGTCATAAAGAGTTCGCAGATTAGATTACCAGAATAGGAGAAATATGGATGAACCGGTAGCAAGGCAGAGACGCCCATGACTGCGACTCCAACACCTGTCAATAACAGGGCTAGAAGAAGATTTCCCATACTGGCCTTGACCTTGCTGGCTAGAATGGCTCCTATGATTGAGCCAATAGCGCCCAAACTCAGAATAGTCGCATAAGAGCCTGTCTTATCATAGAGCTGATTAGTGAAAGGCAACAGATAATTAAAAGCCGCAAAGAAAAAGTTAACTGCAGAAGCTACCAAGAGCAGAAAGAAAATTTCTTTTTGCTGACGGATATAAACTAAACCTTCCTTGATATCTCTCAGGATATTTCCAAGATTGATGGGAGACTTCTGCTTGCTTGGCTCATGATTGGGCAGAAAATAAACCAAGGAAAAAGCCAGAAAAAAGCTAAGGGCATCTAGCTGAAGGGTCACGCGCAGATTTGCATACTGCATCACGATAAAAGACAGAACTGGAGCTGAGACACTGATAACCTGCAAGGCCAGCTCCAGATGAGAATTGTAGGCCACAATGTCTTCCTTGTCCACAATTTCAGTGATGTAGGACTTATTAGCTGGTCGAGAAAAGGCAAAGGCTATAGCCTGAACCACATTGGCAAAAATTAGTGCTCCAATCATGAGTCGGTCATTAGAGATAAAGGAAATCAGCAGACAAAGTCCAGCACAAATCAAGTCCGTTACCATCAGCACCTTACGTCTGGAAAAGCGGTCCGTAATAGCTCCCCCAAAAGGATTGAATAAGATGGAAGTAATTAGCTCCGATATCTGGTAAATGCCCAAGACCGTTTGTCCCAGAGCTCCCAAAGAAGCAAGCCAGATGCTGTTTCCATAGTCATAGAGCATATTTCCAATTTTATTAATAGCAGCCCGTGTAATCAGCTGTGCAGCATGTCGATTCATAAAAACACCTCCTTCCATTTCTGAAACTATTGTATCAGAAATAGAGGGAGGTTCTTTGTTTTTCCCATATTTGGGAAATTACACTTTTACAAACTTCTCGAAATGCTCTTGATAATAGGCAACTTGCTCTGGTAAATTCAGCACTTCAAAGATATGCATGGCTTCCTGCATTTGCTTGATTCCCTGCTTCTTCTGCCCCTTCTGATAAGCTGCAAAACCTTTTAGATAGAGGAACACATTGCGTTCATAGAGTTTGATGCCCTTGCCAATGATTTTCTCTACATAAGCCTCAAAATAACTAGCCTTATCAAAAGAACAACTTTCCAAACAATGCTGGTAACAATTGAGCGCTATAATCAAGACTAATTTCTTATGGCGACCGATCTCTTTATAGTAGCTCTCCCGCTCCATGACTTCCTTGCCCAGACGGTAGACGTAGTCCACATCATAGAAACTATAGAGATTTCCAAAGAGGATAAGCTCATACATAGTCCAATCTTCCACTTGAAAGAGATAATCGGCCACCTTATCTAAATCCTCTTGCCTCATGCGAAACTGACTGTCTCGCTGACAAATCAAGCCCTGCATCAAAATCCAATTCAGCTCATAGTAAAGAGGTGCGTTGCTATCCTTGGCCTTTTCCAACTGCTCCGCTTGCAAGTCTTGAAATCCCTTGATGTCATTTGAGTAGTAAAGAGGGATAATCTGACTCATCATGGCCACGTGCTCATGCTGCTGGAAATTCCGAGCCTTGTCCATAAAATTTTCAAGAGTCACATGAATATTATCCAAAAGATCTAAAAATTTCGAGAGGGTCATGTCCGACTCACCCAGCTCAAAACGAGACAGCTGAGAGGTCGAGCAAACCTGACCCGCCGCTTCCTTCAAAGAATACTGTCCATTTAAACGAAAATCGCGAAAAACTTTGCCTAAATCTTCCATTTGTTTACCACTTTAATTTCTTTAATTGCTGTTTCGCTTCCCTAAGTAGCTCTTTCAAAATTACCTTCATCACCCCTTGTTCGGATTCTACTTTCGGAAGAGCCTCATTTCGTTAAAATTTTATCGGCCGAAAATCTGATAGAGCCATTTTGCTCCAAAATAGCTTTTCAGAAAATCTGACGGGCTGACTTTGCTCTAAAAGAACTTAGATTACATGAAGAATGCTTTCTTTTCCTTGAAAAAATAGACATTGCGCATGCTGTCCAGAGAAATTTCCTGATAGAAATAAATGATTAACGATATGAAATCTCGGATCGAGTTACCTCAATTTCCCCATCAATGTGTTTGATATATGGAGCAACAAAATCAATATCATCGCATTTAGGACCTAGTTTAATTTTGGAGTATTTTAGTTGTTTATCAATATAGACATATAGACCAGGAATCACACTATTGGAACTATCGCTAGTAATAATTTCTTTATTCTTACCTTCATAAGATTTAATAATCCTATACTCTTTTTCATAGCTATAATCCGCCTCTTTAAATAAATAACGAATGACATCTATTAATTTCAAGGCCATAGAGAAGAATTTTTTTCTGTCGCTGTCCTCATACGTTCTAATGTTGTCTAATGCTGATTTTATTGTCTTGATTTCCTCTTCTAGTGAATTTTCCTCAATTTTATAACAAACTTCATAAATTTCTATTCCCTCATCTATTAAACTTTTTATATAATCTGAATGATAAGTTAAATTAATTCCCTTCGCATCATCACCGTATTGTTTCCACATTGGAAGACTATCATCTAGCTTTTGATCTTTCCCAATTTTTGTCATAGAAGCAAAGAAGAACGGCGAGCTATCATAATCAGTTATAGGTAGATCCTTTTTTTCAATTCCTATGAGATTAAACAATGTGTATCCTTCATTCGGATCATTCATCTGTCTAGCATTGCTTAGCCGTAATTTAGGATAGCTTTTATTCTCATCAGATTTATAAAGTAAAAATTTTAAGGTTTTTAGGGAAGTATAGTGAACAAAACTGTCATCGTTTGGAGAGTGAACAGAACTGTCATCGTTTGGAGAGTGAACAGAACTGTCATCGTTTGAAGTTTTAGGGTATTTTAATGTATCCTTAATTTTCATAACACTAGTTTTTATTTTTCTTAAATCATCATTTTTACTAACTTCCAATTCTGACTTTAATTGTTCAAAATCAGTCTTATCAAGTAATAACTTTATTAATTTGTAGATTTTATCAAAGTTCGGCATATGATATTTTTCTATACAAACTCTAACTAACTCACTCAATGAATCAAAATATAAATCATAATCAAAATCATAAACTTCAATAATTTTAGAAAAAGATTCTATTTTCTCATCATCTAGTTGATCATCTTTTAATTCTTCTACAATAACAGATACCCAATTCCCAATATTTAATCTTTCATCAATCTTCTTAAGTTGTTGATTTAGCTCTATAATCTCTTCACTATTTGTTATGTCATTATTTCTTAACAGAGCTTTTTTTACACCCACGTTTTCTTTTATATCATCAGGTAAGTCTATAACTGTTAAATCTCGAAATATCTTCAAAAATTTTTCATAGTATTCTGCTCCGAGTTTATATAATTCTTGATAAAAATTACTACTCCAAGCCAATGAATAATATGTATCTTTTATACTTACAATATTATAATCATTATCGTAACTATAAAAACTGTCATTATCTAAATCTTGGTCTATCAGAATGGAAATCCGCTTTGGTACAGACTTCTCCTCGACCTCTGGATTGTAAATTCTATAATATCCTAAAAGAGTCTCCTCTAAATCTTGATTATAGAAACATACTATATAAGTTATTTTATAACGATAATCATCCCATCCTTCTGTGTAGAACACAAACGTATTCGGAGCTTTCTCACTTTTTATAAATTTTATAATATGATGCATTATCCCAAGCAATCTTAAACATAGTATCTATTCCTTTCTATTCCTACACCTTCTCCGCTAGTTCTTCCCATTCTAGCATGGCTTCTTCTTGGGCGGTGGTCAGCTGTTCGATTTGCTGCTGGCTCTCCATGAGTTCGGCGGCGTCATTAGTGGCCTGCATGGCTTCCTGAAGCTGACTGATCTGGCTGTCCAAATCCTCGATTTGCGCTTCCAGTTGTTCTAGGCGGCGGGCAAGCCGGCGCTGTTCTTTCTGGTTTTCCTTTTGAAGCTGATAGTCATTGGCAGGTGCTGGCTTGTCAGGACTGGCCTGCTCTGTCTCCTCCTGCATGGCTTCCTGCTCTGCCTTTTTCTCCAGATAGTAGTCATAATCACCCAGATAAAGGGTAGAGCCTGTCTCAGAGAGCTCAATAATCTGAGTAGCCACGCGATTGATAAAGTAACGGTCATGGCTGACAAAGAGCAGGGTGCCGTCAAAGTCAATCAGGGCATTTTCCAGTACTTCCTTGCTGTCAATGTCCAGATGGTTGGTCGGCTCGTCCAGGATGAGGAAGTTGTTGTTTTCCATAGACAGCTTGGCTAGAAGCAGACGCGCCCGCTCTCCACCTGATAACATGCCGACCGATTTCTTGACATCGTCCCCCGAGAAGAGGAAAGCGCCTAAGCGATTGCGAATGTCGACCTCTGGCGTTAGCTTGAAGTCATTCCATAGCTCATCAAGAACTGTATTGCTGGGAGTCAGTTTGCTCTGGGTTTGGTCATAGTAACCCACTTCCACATTAGCTCCCAGCTGCTCCTTGCCTCGAATAAAGGGCACTTGACCGATTAGTGACTTAATCAAGGTCGTCTTTCCAATCCCATTTGGCCCGACAATAGCTACCGCATTAAACTTGCGAATATCAAGGTTAATCGGCTCCGACAGGACTTCCTCTCCGTAGCCAATAGCCGCATCTTCCAAGGTCAGAACAACATTTCCCGAAACCTTATCGGATTTGAAGGTCATATTGGCCGAGCGATTGCCGGTCTCCGGCCTCTCCAAACGCTCCATCTTTTCCAGCTGCTTACGACGAGACTGAGCCCGCTTGGTAGTGGAAGCCCGAACTAGATTGCGATTAACAAAGTCCTCCAGCGCAGCGATTTCCTTCTGCTGCTTTTCATAGTTCTTGGCTTCAGTGGCCAGCTTCTGCTCCTTTTGGACCACAAAGCTAGAGTAATTGCCCACATAGCGATCCAAGGAATGCTTGGTCAAATCCAGCGTGATGGTTGCTACCTTGTCTAGGAAATAGCGGTCATGGCTAACGATAATCAGAGCACCGCTGTAGTTGACTAAGTAAGTCTCTAGCCAGGCAATGGTCTCGATATCCAAGTGGTTAGTTGGCTCATCCAAGACCAGCAGCTCTGGCTTCTCCAACAGCATCTTGGCCAGGGCTAGGCGGGTATTCTGCCCACCTGAAAGCTCAGAAATCTTCATCTGCCACATGGACTGGTCAAACTTGAAACCATTCAAAATAGCTCGAATATCGGCCTCGTAGGTAAAACCACCCTTTTGGCGAAAATCCTCTGACAGCTGGTCATACTGGGTCATGAGAGCAGTCAGGTCTTCCCCTGACAATTCTCCCATTTGCAGCTCCATCTGCCGCAAGCGTTTTTCTTGCTGGCGCAGGCTATCAAAGACCAGCAGCATCTCGTCGTAGATAGTATTCTCCGATTCGAAGCGGCTGTCCTGAGCCAGATAGGACAGGGACAGGTATCGTTTCTTATTGATTTGACCAGACGTCGGCTCTTCCTCGCCCACCAAAATCTTGAGCAAGGTTGACTTGCCAGCTCCATTTTTACCGACCAGTGCAATCCGGTCACTCTCATCCACCTGCAGGTTGATATTATCAAAAAGTAGCTCCCCTGCAAAAGAGCGTTCAATCTTGTTTGCTTGTAAAATAATCATAAGACCATTATAGCAGATTTCCAGAAGTACAGCTATCAGAATTCAAGAGAAAGCGAACTCAGCTCCCCAAAAGAAAAAGAGAGTGGGACAGTTGAGTAGGGCTGTAAAAGCTGATGAAATCACCCTAGTAGAGCCCACTCAACCACTGCGTCTTACTCGACAATCCAAAGACAATTGAGAGGCTAGGACTTTTGTCCCAGCCTCTCTACATAAAACTATTGAGAATAGATTGATTCTGCAAAATCAGATAGATGCCCAGCAAAATAATTAAAACAAAAAGACTTAGCTTTATCATCCCTTTAACAAAACGAACGATCCATAGAATCATCATGGAACCAATCAACCACATAATGGCTGAATGTTGGAAAAATCCTTGAACTGTCTCAACATTCTCTCCAAAGAAGGCCTGAATGGGCGCTGGAATATGAGTTTCCCAAGCCGCTGTCACGCCTAGCTGGTTAGCAATATCGCTGCCGCTTTTCCACAGCCAAGCAAAAATTCCTGAGTTAAAAAGAAAGAGGAAAACTTGCTCTGGGAAGCGTCTAACAAAATTAAAAATCGTTTTTAGCATACCTTTATGATTGATACAAGTCTTTTACAGCCTGGATATCTGCTGGCTGAATACTATAAAATGAGCCTGCCGACTGCATCACTGATTCCTCCTCATTATGGTCTAATCCGATAGCATGGCCCAATTCGTGCGCTGCTGTATTGACAATCCGCTCATGAGAATAACCATAGCGTCTGTCCAACAAGTAGTAACTATTGAGGCGAACAGTCACATGGGTGAAACGATTGGTCAGCAGGTTGTTCTTGGACTCTGCCTCGCCAGCTGCACTGACATTGCCATCATTCATTTCCATCGCAACGATATCCGCTTCTTCTTTGTCATTGATGATTTGAAAGGTGAAAGCTCCTGTCTGGTTCCAAGAACTAATGGCCTCCTGATAGGCTGAACGTAAAGTTGCATTCGTGGTATCGATATATACCGTAGCACCAGCCTTCTCCCAGCGAGCTCCCGTCCCTTTATGCTCATCTGTCAGCTGATGGGGCTGAATTCCCTCACTAGTCTGAAGACCAGTGGAAAGTCCTTGATGCGTTAAAAATTGATCCACTTGAGTAACAGTAGTTCGAAGAGCCTGCGATAATCCCTCTGCCCCCGTCTCTGTCGAAGTAGTAAAATAAAAAACACCTACAAGAACAAGAAAACTGAGTGCCACAGACCAAATAAGCCCCCAGATGAGCCGCCAAAGCAAGCGAACTATAAATCTAATAGAATTGAAAATAAACTTCACGGCAAGCTCCTTTCTCATAAAATGCACGAGAGATTTAGTCTAGCATCTTTCGCTTAAATAAAACTGAATATGCATAAAGAGCAAGTATCACAATAAATGACTCGAATGCAAACTCCCACTTGAAAAGACGAAAAAAGAAGCTGAGAAACTCAGCCTCTTCTTAAGTAAATTACAATTCGATATCACCGAAAAGATCAGCCATTGAGAAACCAGTTTGAGTTTCTGGAAGCTCGAAGTCACGTTTTTCTTGACGACGTGGACGACGTGGACGAGATTGACGTTTTTCTTCTTTTTGGCCTTCTTCTTGGGCTGGACGCTCTTCAAGAGCCTTGATAGAAAGTGATACACGCTCAGCAGCAGCATTCACTTCAAGAACTTTAACAGTTACTTCTTGACCAACTTTAAGAGCATCTTTTGGATTTTCAACACGTTTGTGTGAAATTTGTGAGATGTGAACAAGCCCGTCGATACCTGGCAATACTTCAACGAAAGCACCGAAGTCAGTCAAACGTTTTACTGTGCCTTCAACTACATCGCCAGCAGCAAGTTTTTGTTCAACACCATCCCATGGTCCAGGGGTTGTAGCTTTAAGTGAAAGAGACACGCGGCCTTCTTCTTCGTTCAAATCAAGAACTTTCACTTCGATTTCGTCACCAACTGAAACAACAGATTTTGGTGAAACGTTACGTTCGTGAGAAAGTTCAGTCAAGTGAACCAAACCATCAACACCACCAAGGTCAATGAAAGCACCGAAGCTTGTGATACGAGCAACTTTACCAGTTACAACATCACCAACATTCAATTTACCAAATACTTCTGCACGTGCTGCAGCAGCTTCTGCTTCTACAACTTCACGACGTGAAAGGATGAAGCGGTTTTCTTTTGGATCTACTTCTTTAATCTTAGCGTCAAATTCTTGACCTACAAAACGTTCAGTGTTGCGAACGAAACGAGTATCGAGCATTGAAGCTGGAATAAATCCACGAAGTCCTTCAAACTCAACAGAAAGTCCACCTTTAACAGCACGAGTGCCCTTAACAGTAACGACTTCTTCTTCACGACCAACCAATTTGTCCCATGCTTTGCGAGCTTCTAAACGTTTTTTAGATACTAGGTAAGTAACTGTGTCTGTATCTTTACCTACTACTTGACGAAGAACAAGCAATTCAAGTGTGTCACCTGGTTTTACAAAGTCATTGATGTCAGCATCACGATCATTTGTCAACTCACGCAGAGTCAAAACCCCTTCAACACCAGTACCAGCAATGGCAACATTAGCTTGGTTAGCATCCACTGTCAATACTTCAGCAGTAACGACATCACCTGGTTCGACTTGGCTAACACTGTTTAGCAAATCTTCAAATTCATTCATCTAAAAAAATCCTCCAACAATCAAGTATATTACTTGACATACTTATAATTATTTTCCTAAGCACCCGCAAACGACATTTGATGTATCTTTAACGTTTTCCACCCTATAAAGAAATAAAATATCCGACGATATTTTATCCTTTATCTGATATATTACCTAAGAACTGGGGTAGCTGGATTCGAACCAACGCATGAGGGAGTCAAAGTCCCTTGCCTTACCGCTTGGCTATACCCCAATGATCAAATGGAGAGAGAGGGATTCGAACCCCCGAACCCGAAGGAGCGGATTTACAGTCCGCCGCGTTTAGCCTCTTCGCTATCTCTCCGACAATCAACGATATCAATTATATCATTAATCTAATAAAAGCGCAAGCCCTTATTTTCCTAAATTGTAGGTTTCAATCAAAGTTTCCACCGCTTTTTCAAGCTTTTTATATAAACTTTCAACATTGCCATTTTTGACAATAGCAAATTGGCCGTCAAATTCGGCAATCTCGCCAATGACCTTTTTCCCTATAGAAAGGGTGTAGCCATCAAATTGATCAGCGCCAAGCTTCACCTTACTATCTGCAATCTGAATCTCAATTTTTTTATCTTTTTTACTCATTCTTCTACCTCTTTCAAGTTTCTATTTTACACAAAAATAGCTAAGCTGGCAAGTGATTTCCTCAATAAAAAGAGCCTCAAAGGGCTCTTGGGTTATTCGTCTACTTTTACAATCCAACCTTCTGGAGCTTCCACATCACCAAATTGGATACCAGTCAGCTCATCGTAGAGTTTGCGGGTCACTGGCCCGACTTCTGTCTCGCTATAGAACACATGGAAATCATCGCCATGCTGGATTCCTCCAATTGGTGAGATAACAGCCGCGGTGCCACAGGCTCCTGCTTCGACAAAGCGATCTAAGTTATCAATCGGAACATCACCTTCAATTGGCGTCAAGCCCAAGCGGTGCTCTGCCAAGTAAAGTAAAGAATATTTGGTAATGGATGGCAGAATAGATGGACTCAGCGGTGTCACAAATTCATTGTCCTTGGTGATTCCAAAGAAATTGGCTGATCCAACTTCTTCAATCTTGGTATGAGTTGACGGATCTAGGTAGATCACATCTGAAAAGTTACGAGACTTCGCCATCTTACCTGGTAAAAGGCTAGCTGCATAGTTACCACCCACCTTAGCTGCACCTGTACCGTGGGGAGCTGCTCGGTCATATTCGTCTTGGATCAAAAAGTTGGTTGGAACCAAACCACCCTTGAAGTAGTTTCCGACTGGCATAGCAAAAATCGTAAAAATGTACTCCTCTGCTGGTTTTACCCCGATGATATCTCCGATACCAATCAAAAGGGGACGAAGGTAGAGAGTTCCCCCTGTTCCATATGGCGGTACATATTCTTGATTGGCGCGGACAACAGCCTTACACGCTTCCACAAACATTTCAGTTGAAACTTGTGGCATCAAGAGACGATCGCAAGTGCGTTGCAGACGCTTAGCATTTTCGTCTGGACGGAAAAGCTGGACACTGCCGTCCTTAGTCCGATAAGCCTTCAGTCCCTCAAAAGCCTGCTGGCCATAGTGAAGACTTGGTGAAGACTCAGAAATATGCAGGGTCGCATCTTCTGTCAGCTTGCCTTCCTCCCACTGACCATTCCGATAATAAGCGATATAGCGATAGGGCAATTTCATATATGAAAAGCCAAGATTTTCCCAATCAAGATTTACTGTCATAGTCTTTTCCTCTTTTTCTTATCTTTCAATTTATAGATACTCCCTATTGTACACCTTTTTCTGAAAAATTCAATCATTATTTTCAATTTTCTGAAAATTTATTTTTAAAACAAACCAGTTCGTGTGAACTGGCTTGTTGATTACTTGATATAAGCCGAGAAGACTTCTTCGTCTGAAATGGTATCAGAAATGAAGCTGCCATTGCTAGTTCTCTCAGACAGGCTGAGGTCAGCTAGATTGATTTCATAGGTCGTTCCTTTATTAGAAAGCACCTGCAAAATCTGCTTTTCGCTAACTTCAGCTTCTGTTGTGAAGAGGTCAAAGTCTGCTGCTTCTCCATAAACTGGACCAGCTGCGAAGACACGATGCGGCTTGGTCTTAAGCTCTCTCAGAACCTGAAGACCGCGATTTGCCCGACTGGTAACAGGAATATCTGCTACTGCCATACGTTTGAGCGAACCGCGCTGAGTCAGGATGTAAAGCGAGTCTGTATTGGCGATAAAGGCTGCCGCTAGGACATCATCTTTCTTGAGGTTGATAGCTTTAACCCCAGCTGCCTTAGCTCCGATGACTGGTACTTCCTCAATATTGAAGCGCAGTGCATAGCCATTCTTAGTCACGAGCATAACATCATCCAGCTTAATCGGCGCCAGAGCAATGACCTGGTCGTCTTCATTTTTCAGCTTGGCAAATTTAAGTGACTTGGACTTATAGGTCCGCCAAGGACTGAATTCCTTGCGCTCTACACGCTTGATTTGACCGAGCTTGGTCGCTGCAAAGTAAGTGCCCTCCTCAAAGTTGTCCAGCAATTCTGTATAGATAACCTCTTCTTTGGTATCAAAGTTGCTGATGGTCTGGCTGAGGTGTTCTCCAATTTCTTTCCAGCGGATGTCTGACAGCTCATGAACAGGCCGGTAAATGACATTTCCTAGGCTGGTGAAAATCAATAGATGCTGAGTCGTCTTAGCTGGACTGAGGAAAATCAGGCGGTCATCATCACGCTTGCCCATCTCCTCTAAGGTCGAAGCAGAGAAGGAACGCGGACTTGTCCGCTTGATATAACCAGAACGTGTCACGCTGACATAGGTCTCTTCCTCGACAATCAGACTAGCTGTATCAATCTCAATGGCGTTTGCCGTATCCTGCAACTCACTGAGACGCGGATTGCCAAACTTCTTCTTGACATCGCGGAGCTCACGCTTCATAAGATTATACATAGTTCGCTCATCACCGATAATGGCTGCCAGCATGGCAATTTTCTCGCGTAGCTCTGCTTCTTCCTCTTCCAGCACAACTACGTCTGTATTTGTCAAACGGTAGAGTTGGAGAGTGACGATCGCCTCAGCCTGCTCCTCGGTGAAATCATAGCTGACTTTCAGATTTTCCTTGGCGTCAGCTTTGTTTTCTGAAGCACGAATCAGGGCAATCACCTCGTCCAAGATGGAAAGCACCCGAATTAATCCTTCCACGATATGGAGCCGTTTCTCAGCCTTAGCCTTGTCAAAACGGCTGCGAGCCAAAATGATCTCCTTGCGGTGGGCAATGTAGCTGGTTAAGATTGGCACAATCCCTACCAAACGCGGCGTGAAATTGTCAATCGCCACCATGTTGAAGTTGTAATTAACTTGTAAGTCGGTGTACTTAAAGAGATAGTTGAGAATCAGCTCAGTATTAGCGTCTTTCTTGAGCTCGATGGCAATGCGAAGACCGTCCCGGTCTGATTCGTCCCGCACTTCAGCAATGCCAGCCACCTTGTTATTGACCCGTACATCGTCAATCTTCTTGACCAAGACCGCTTTATTAATCTCGTAAGGAATCTCGGTGATGACGATTTGCTCTTTTCCGCCCTTCAGCTTTTCAATCTCAGTTCTGGAGCGCACCACGACGCGACCTTTGCCAGTCTCGTAGGCTTTCTTGATCTCATCTCGGCCTTGGACAATAGCTCCTGTTGGGAAGTCTGGACCAGGCAGAAACTCCATGAGTTTGTCCACCTTGGCAGACGGATGGTCAATCATATAAATAACCGCGTCAATGACTTCGGCTAGGTTATGAGGTGGAATATCAGTCGCATAACCAGCGGAAATCCCAGTTGCTCCATTAACCAAGAGGTTCGGAAAGGCAGCTGGCAGAACAGTCGGCTCCTTCTCGGTATCGTCGAAGTTCCAAGCAAAAGGAACGGTATTTTTCTCAATATCCTGCAAAAGATAGCCAGCCATCTCAGACAGCCGCGCCTCGGTATAACGCATAGCCGCTGGTGGATCACCATCCATAGAGCCGTTGTTCCCATGCATCTCGACGAGAATCTCACGGTTTTTCCAGTCCTGAGACATGCGGACCATGGCATCGTAGATGGAGCTGTCACCGTGAGGGTGGAAATTCCCCATGATGTTCCCGACTGACTTGGCAGACTTGCGGTAGCCCTTGTCAAAGGTGTTGCCGTCCTTATTCATGGAATAAAGAATACGGCGCTGCACGGGCTTCAAGCCATCGCGAATGTCCGGCAGAGCCCGCTCCTGAATGATGTATTTGGAGTAGCGACCAAAGCGCTCTCCCATGATGTCCTCAAGGGACATGTTTTGAATATTACTCATATAGGATACAGAGCCCGTAAAATACAAAGTGAAAATAGGAAATTCTTGTAGTGAGCGATGCTCACAAGAGAATTTATCTTTTTCACACAGTATTTAGGGCGTGTTCAACTCCTTTCAAAGAATGTAGAGTAGATTTTTACATTAATATTGGTACTTAAGAAAAATATTTTTAGATACTATTTAAATCATTCACAAACACTTATTTAGATTATCCAAAAGCAACTATTCCCTATAGATTGTTCTTTCTTCTTTGAAGTATGTACAAATATAGACAAGGTAAATAAGAAATTATAGCAGTCGATATCAGCAAGATATCAAATACAAACTTTTGCCCTCGAAATAGCTCCTCCCAATGCATTGTATTAAGATAATGAAAAATTAAACCGAATAAATAACAGATACTTATAGGGAAGACTCGCCACTTGATTGATTTGTATAAATAATATATGCGTATTGAGTGATAAAGCGTGGAAGAAATAAGCATAGGTAAACCAAAATCAATTAGAAAAAAATAAAACCTTAAAGCATCATCAAACATATCTGTCCGATCTATGGAAAATAACCAAATATTCCATATAGTGATAATTACAGGAAAAAATAAACCATAAAATCTTTTGCCAAGTTTGTTATTTTGTAAGGCAATATATATTGATAAGATTATGGACACAATCTGAAGAAATGGGAATAACATAGAAAATATTCCAAACATAAAATCCAACATACTATTTCACCTCAATAGCTATTATAAACTAAAGCATTTGTTCATCTTGTAAGTGTATCTGAAACTATTTCAACCTCTCCTCAGCATACTCCATCATCTTCTCTGCAGTTTCTTTGTCATAGTGGAAGCCGGTTTTGAGAGAGAAGGCTTGGGCTTCTTTGTGGAAAAAGTCCATGGTAGCAAAGAGAGACTTAGTAATTTTTTTCTGGTCAGAAAAGTCAAGCAAGGCTGTAAATTCCTTTTCTTTCTCAGAAGGAAAATACTGAAAGAGGTATTTGTAGTTCTTACCAACATCGACCGTCCCCTTATCTGCTGCTACTTGCCAAGCTAACAGCTTAAGCAATTCCTGCTGGCAGATACCATACAGATGATCCGTCGCATAGACCAGGTGATTTCTATGAATGCCCTTGACTACATAAGCTGACACCCACCAAAATTCATTGCAAGATTTGTCAAAGTCAGTCGCACTGGCTGGTGCCGTCCAATAGCGCTTAGTCGTCGGTGCATAAGGGGCAAACAGCCCCTGCGGGTCATCCAGCACCGTGAAATCCGCTTCGCTATCCACCCACTCTTTGATGTGCTCCTTGGGGCAGAGGGTCAAATCGATCCGATTGCCATCTTCAAAGAGCATGAGATAGAGGCGGCGATGGTCAAGTATATTATGCTGCTCGATGATGCGCTTGCCAAATTCTTCCAACCAAGCAAGGTCAGCCAACAGGCCATCCAAATCCTCCACAATGTAGACTACATCATAGTCTTGGAACTCGTCCTTGGGAGCATTTGGATTTGTCCGCGAACCGGACATAGCGACAGCGTCAACCTGTAGCACTTTTGCGGTTTGCAAAATCACATCAAACATTTCGGTTTCAGTTCTCATGGGAATACCTGCCTTTTAGTTGAAACTCTTGATTCTGTAGAGGACATGTCTACAAAGGGGACTGTCAGCTAGAACTTTTTCATTATCAAATTCTTTGACAAATTCCATGCCTAGCTTCTGCATGACTTTTTTGCGAAGGGAGATTGAGTAAGGATGTAAAAGAAAATAATTTTTCACTTTGATAAAGGGCGTAAATAACTGGACAATCTTTCATATTTGCAGGTCTAATAATCATTTTCTACCCTTTCCAAGTCTGATAAACTTATAATCTAGCAAATCTCAATAACTAGGTATTAAAACACTCCACTCTCCTCAAGCGTAAACTTGACATTATCCTCGATCCACTTGCGGCGTGGTTCGACCTTGTCGCCCATGAGGACATTGACACGGCGTTCAGCGCGGGCCAGGTCTTCGATGGTGACACGGATGAGGGTGCGGGTTTCAGGATTCATAGTGGTCTCCCAGAGTTGGTCGGCGTTCATTTCACCAAGCCCCTTGTAGCGCTGAAGCATGGCTCCCTTACCAAACTTACGGCGCAGATCGTCCAGCTCGCCATCGGTCCAGGCATACTCAACAACTTCGCTCTTACCCTTGCCCTTGGACATCTTGTAGAGAGGCGGCAGGGCAATATAGACGCGGCCAGCCTCGACCAGCGGACGCATATAGCGATAGAAAAAGGTCAGCAGCAAGGTCTGGATATGGGCACCGTCGGTGTCCGCATCGGTCATGATGATGATCTTGTCATAGTTGGCATCCTCAAGGGTAAAGTCTGACCCGACACCCGCTCCAATCGTGTAGATCATGGTGTTGATTTCCTCGTTCTTGAGAATGTCGGCCATCTTAGCCTTGGCGGTGTTGATGACCTTACCGCGTAGGGGCAGGATGGCTTGGAACTTACGGTCACGGCCTTGCTTGGCAGAGCCACCGGCAGAGTCTCCCTCGACCAGATAGAGTTCGTTCTTGGCTGGGTTCTTGGACTGGGCCGGAGTCAGCTTACCAGAGAGCAAGCCCTTGTCTTTTTTATTTTTCTTGCCATTGCGGCTTTCGTCACGCGCCTTGCGGGCTGCTTCCCTGGCATCTCTGGCCTTGATAGCCTTGCGGATGAGGTTAGAAGCCAGCTCACCATTTTCCAAGAGGAAGAAGGTCAGCTTGTCAGAGACGATGGAGTCCACGGCAGGGCGAGCCAAAGGACTGCCCAACTTGTCCTTGGTCTGGCCTTCAAACTGGAGGTGTTCTTCTGGAACGAGGATAGACAGGACAGCAGCCAGACCCTCGCGGTAGTCCGAACCTTCCAGATTTTTGTCCTTTTCCTTGAGCAGGCCTGTCTTTCTGGCATAGTCGTTCATAGCCTTGGTAATAGCGGTCTTGAGCCCCGTCTCGTGGGTACCGCCGTCCTTGGTGCGGACATTATTGACAAAGGACAGGATATTGTCCGAGTAGCCGTCGTTGTACTGGAGGGCCACCTGAACTTGGAAGCCGCTCTCCTCGCCCTCGAAATAGAGGACGGGAGTCAGGGTTTCCTTGTCTTCATTGAGATAGCTGACAAAGTCTTCAACCCCGTTCTCATAGTGGAACTCTACTTCTTCGCCAGTCCGTGCATCGGTCAGCGACAGGCGAACATTCTTGAGCAGGAAGGCTGATTCCTTAAGCCGCTCCGCAATGGTGTTGTACTTGAAGTCTGTCGTTGAAAAAATTGTATCGTCCGGCATAAAGGTCACTTTGGTTCCAGACTTAGACTTAGGTGCCGTTCCGATTTTCTTGAGCGTGGTGACTGGTTTTCCGCCATTTTCAAAGCGTTGCTTGTAAACAGTCCCGTCCCGCGTGATTTCCACTTCCAGCCAGCTAGACAGGGCATTGACAACAGAGGAACCCACACCGTGGAGACCGCCTGAAGTCTTATAGCCCCCTTGGCCGAACTTACCGCCAGCGTGGAGAACTGTGAAGATGACCTCGACCGTGGGAATGCCCATAGCGTGCATGCCGACTGGCATCCCGCGTCCGTGGTCAGCAACGGTTAGACTGCCGTCATTGTTTATCGTAACCTCGATTCGGTCACCAAAGCCTGACAGGGCTTCATCGACTGCATTGTCCACAATCTCCCAAACCAGATGGTGGAGTCCCGCTCCGTCGGTCGATCCAATATACATCCCTGGACGTTTGCGGACCGCATCCAACCCTTCTAATACCTGAATGGCATCGTCATTATAATTGTTAATATTGATTTCCTTTTTTGCCACAAGGAACCTCCTGCATGATAGTCATCCTTATTATCTTACAGGTTTTTGGTAAATTTTGCAAAGTTTTTTCTAAAAAATGAGAGTGGGACAGAAATCGGTAATTCGTTAGAATTCGATTTCGTCGTCCCACCTCCGCACAGTTGAGTAGGACTGTAAAAGCTGATGAAATCAGCGTAATAGAGCCCACTCAACAACTGCGTCTTGCTCGGCAATCCAAAGATAATTGAGAGGCTAGGACTTTTGTCCCAGCCTCGATAGAATCTGGATTTCAAATGATTTTGGAGAAAGGCAAGCTAGCCACAAGCGTCAGACTAGACAATTCTCTAAAAATATTCTTATCATAGTTCTTTGTCCAAGTTCCAAATCATGGTATAATAAAATCATGATGAACACGATACTTGGATTATTACTAGCATATTTATTGGGCTCCATTCCGACAGGTCTGTGGATTGGGCAGATTTTCTTTAAAAAGAACCTCCGCGAATATGGCAGTGGCAATACTGGCACGACCAATACTTTCCGGATCTTGGGTAAGACGGCCGGCAGCGCCACTTTTGTCATTGACTTTTTCAAAGGGACACTGGCAACCCTGCTACCGCTTTTCCTGCATATTGAAGGGATTTCACCACTGATTTTTGGCCTCTTGGCTGTGATTGGTCATACCTATCCAATCTTTGCAGGATTTAAGGGAGGCAAAGCCGTTGCGACCAGTGCTGGAGCTGTTCTAGCCTTCTCACCCGCTTTCTTTGTCTACCTGATAGTTGTCTTTGTGACGACTCTCTATCTGGGAAGTATGATTTCTCTAGCCAGCGTGGTTTCAGCAATCGTGGCCATCCTGTCCGCCCTAATTTTCCCTGCTTCAGGCTTTCTCTTACCAAGCTATGATTTCCTTTTTACCCTGATTATCATTCTCTTAGCAGCTATTATCATCCTTCGTCATCGAGACAATATCCAGCGGATTCGAAATAAAACCGAAAACCTGATCCCTTGGGGTATTAACCTAACCAAACAAAATCCAAAAAAATGAGAGTGGGACAGAAATCGATAATTCGTTAGAATTCGATTTCGTCGTCCCACCTCCGCACAGTTGAGTAGGGTTGTAAATGCTGATGAAATCAGCGTAGTAGAGTCCACTCAACCACTGCGTCTTGCTCGACAATCCAAAGACAATTGAGAGGCTAGGACTTTTGTCCCAGCCTCATTTTTTTAATCTTTTTGAGTTTTTTTCAGACCTGCTGCACCCAGCATTCCGAATACCAAGCCAAACATAGAAAGAAGGACAGGATTCTTGCTTCCTGTTTTCGGAAGAGTTCCTTGTTTGCTTGCTACTTCTGTCGGACGAACCTGTGCTGGAGCTTGATAAGTTGCCTTATTTGCTGCTGGCTGAGCTGTATTTGGTTTCTCAACAGAAGGTTGTTCTTGTGGTTTTGTCTCAGGCACAACTGGATGATTAGGTTGGCTAGGAACTACTGGATTGCTTGGTGTTGTTGGATTAGTTGGGTTGGTAGGATTTACTGGGTTAGTCGGATTGATTGGGTTTGCTGGATTGCTTTGTCCAGGCTTAGAAGTGGCATCTTTTGGATCAGTGCCCTGCTGGATTTCCTCGATATCTGTGTAACCATCTCCATCTGTATCCTTGCTAGCAGACATAGAAATCGTGCGAGAATTTGGATTGATTGCTGCATAGGCTGTCAAATCTGCACTTTCCAGATATTCTGCAAAGGCCACGTCCATAGATGGCCCTTCCTCACGCGCACCACCCAGCATGGTATAACCATCACCACCAGCTGCTAGGAAGTCATTGGTTGTCAGGTAATAGGTCTTAGCCAAGTCAAGGGCTTCATAAGCACCTGTTTCTTTGTTTTTGATTTCAATGCGGAGAATCCGTTTCTCTGCTGGCAGAGTTGTATCATAGTAAACTTTAGCACCAGAAACTTGCAAGAAACCGCCACTTGGCTCTAGCAATGGTTGACCATTCTCATCCAAGACAGGTTTTCCATCTTTTTCTTGCAGGATTGAGCCCAAGGATTTGGCGAACATATCTGCGATATTCTGACCTGTTACCTTGATTTGAGAAATGGTATTTCCAAATGGCAATACGGCGATAACATTTCCCTTAGTGATTGGCTTGTCCTTGGCAATGGTTTCCCGTAGGCCACCACCGTTGGTCACAGCCAAGTCTGTTTTGTTGGCAAAGCCTGTTTGTCCATATTTGTAAAGGGCATCTGCTACCACATTTCCCAGATTAGTTTCTCGAACGCGGACATTTTCACGGTCACCGTTAAGCTCAACAGGGCTATTGGCTACGATTACCTTGGCATTTTCTGCATCGTATTTTTCCTTGATCTTCTTGACCATCTCTGCTACAACTGGGTCTGGAGTCGCTTTTTTAGCTGTTTCAGCTGGGATTTGCTGAGGATTGCCCAGAAGTTGGTTGGCCTTAAAGGTAACTTTACCGATATTGTGCAAATAACTACCAGTCTGGTTGTAGGTCACATTTTCACCGTAAGTAGTGGACTCTACTGTGTGAGAATGGCCGTCAATCACTGTAACCCGCTTGCCCTTCAGTTTGGCATTTTTAGAAAGTGCTTCAGCCAAGGTAGAACCGCGCCATTCAACTGGTGTCGTCGTATCCACACCCAAGTGGGCCAGAACCACATAGTTTTTGTAAGTCTTGCCTTCAGCTGCTGCACGCGCTTCAACTTCGTCAATCACTCGGTTAACCTCTGTGATTGGATCCGCGAAAGTCACACCTTGAATGTTTTTAGGGTGAGTTTTTGTAGCTGTCTCAGGAGTGGTCACCCCGATCACGACAAATTCATCACCTTCTACATTCTTATCCTTGTCAACAATAGTTGATGCTTGGAAGACACGAGCATTGTTGGCATAAGTATTAGCGCTGAGGAGTGGGAAATTGAGGATTTCTTTATATTTTTTGGCTTCATCCAAACCAAAGTCAAATTCATGGTTTCCAACTGCCATGGCATCATAGCCGATTTCATTGAGAATCTTCGCGCGTTCTTCCCCTTTGGAGCTGTTAGAAATTGGCAGACCTTGGAAAGCATCTCCTGCATCTACAACCAGTGTTTGAGGATTTTTAGCTCGTTCTTCCTTGATAACTGTTGCAAGTTTGGCATCTCCGATAACACCTTTTTCTTCGACGATACGACCGTGCACATCGTTTGTATGAAGAATGGTAGCTTCAGGCAAGCTTGCGTCAGACGCTCCTGATACATCTTGAGCATTAGCTGCGATGGCCGCATTTACGCTAGCTTCATCGGCAGAAACTCCACCTGCTTGCGCCAAATCTGTTTCGGTTGATTTTTGAGCTGAGTCACTCACATTTGCTACAGCAGTTGCTGGCTGAACCTCATCCGCAGCAACTTGATGGTCCAAAAAGGCAGGTGCCAACAGAACCGTAGACAAAACAGGTAAAATAAGATGCTTCTTTTTCATAAATAAAAGCTCCAGTCTATGTTTTTTCTACTATTATACTGTTTTTCTGTAAAAAGGGAATGCTATTTCAGCTTAATCTTTCTTCTGATAAAAAAGAGGCTGGGACAAAAGTCCTAGCCTCTCAATTGTCTTTGGTTTGTCGAGCAAGACGCAGTGGTTGAGTGGGCTATACTACGCTGATTTCATTAGCTTTTACAGCCCTACTCAACTGTGCGGAGGTGGGACGACGAAATCGAATTCTAACGAATTACCGATTTCTGTCCCACTCTCATATTTTATATGAATGTCTGCTTATGCTTGGAAGACGATTTCTCCATCGCAGATGGTATATTTGACTTGGCCTTTGAGCTCTTCGCCAACAAAAGGTGAATTGGCTGCCTTGGAGGCAAAATGGTCGGAAACCAGACGGTCAGCTTTAGGATCAAAAATAGTGATGTCAGCCGGACCTGCTTCAGCCAGAAAACCAGCATTAAAATCGTAGAGACTAGCTGGATTGACCGTCATCTTCTCTAAGAGCTCCATGAGGCTAAGATGCCCTGCTTCCACCAGATAGGTCAGCCCTAGAGAAAGCGAGGTCTCAAGACCAGTCATACCAGACGGCGCCTTGGTAATATCCGCAACATTTTTCTCGTCGGCATGGTGCGGTGCGTGGTCCGTCGCAATGACAGAAATAACGCCAGACTTCAGCCCTTCGATAACGGCCAGACGATCCGATTCTAAGCGCAGAGGCGGATTCATCTTAGCACTGCTACCCTTGGTCAATAGCAGAGCTTCTGTCTTAGAGAAGTGCTGAGGTGCTGCTTCAGCAGTGACTTGAGCGCCTAGTTTTTGGGCAAACTCGACAACCTTGACACTTTCTGCCTTAGACAAATGCTGGATATGCACATGAGCCTTGGCATCATAAGCAATCATAACATCGCGGGCAATCATGCTGTACTCTGCTACACCTGTCGCCCCGCAGAAATTGAAATGTTCTTTGGCGATATGTTCATTGAAGCCGAGGATACCGTTGAGATTTGGGTCTTCCTCGTGCAAGCTGATAAAAGTATCGTTTTTACGTGCTTCTATCAGGGCTTGGCGGACAATCCCAGCGTTGGTCAGGGGAATTCCGTCATCTGAGAAGCCAACGGCACCAGCAGCCAAAAGACCTTGGAAATCTGTCAGATGCTGACCATCAAAATTCTCTGTAATGGTCGCGACGGACTTGATATGGATATTTTCACGACTGGCTGACTCCAGCACTTCCTGCAGGGTTTCAACTGTAGAAATGGTCGGATTGGTATTGGCCATCATAACAACCGTTGTGAAGCCGCCCGCTGCCGCTGCCAAAGCTCCTGTATGAATGTCTTCTTTATGGGTCTGACCCGGCTCTCGGAAGTGAACGTGAATGTCAACCAGACCGGGGGCAACGACCAAACCACTAGCATCTAGGACTTGGGCATCAGCCGCTTCCAGATTTTGACCGATTTTGACAATTTTCTTGCCCTCCACCAGCACATCACACACTTGATCCAGACCAGACTTAGGATCCATAACACGGCCATTCTTGATTAGTAGCATTTTGTATCTCCTTTATTCGTAAAAATCAACCTGCGTGTCGAGCAGTTTATCACCATCATAAACAAATTTGGCTGAAAAGAAGGGCTTATCCTCCAGCAGCCATTCAACAAAGGTATGATCTCCTTCCCAAGTCGGTTTTGAAAGCACCTGATCGTAAGGCACCCATTCCAGCGTCCCTTCATTGCAATCAATCAACTCTCCTTCAAACTCCGTCACCTTGAAAACATAGGTGTACCAGTCCAAGTCGGGAGTAAACTCAGGAAAAGTGATAACGCCTTTTAGGACAGGCTTTGCCTTTAGACCTGTTTCCTCTAGAATTTCGCGTGCAGCACACTCCTGCGGGGTTTCTCCCCGCTCCAGCTTGCCACCGACACCAATCCATTTCCCAGCATGAACATCATTGGGCTTTTTGTTGCGGTGCAGCATGAGAAATTCCCGCCCATTATCGATATAACAAATTGTTGCTAACTGAACCATACTACCTCCTAAGCTAACCAATCGATTGGCTCCAAGCCCTTAGCTACTAAGAAATCATTGGTACGTGAAAAAGGTTTGCTGCCAAAGAAACCACGGTAGGCAGACAGCGGACTTGGGTGAGCTGACTCGATAATCAAATGTTGGGAATTACTAATCAAGGCTTTTTTCTTGCGAGCGTAAGACCCCCATAGGATAAAGACAACTGGATCTGACTTTGCATTAACGACCTTGATAATAGCATCCGTAAAGGGCTCCCAGATTAAGCCAGCATGCGCATTGGCCTGCCCAGCAGGCACTGTCAGACCAGCATTGAGCAAGAGAACTCCTTGCTGGGCCCAAGAAGTCAAATCATGCGACTCCTTCACTCCGATATCGTCTGCCAGTTCTTTAAGAATATTCTGCAAAGAAGGCGGAGCTGGAATGTCATCAGGAACCGAAAAACTCAAGCCCTGCGCCTGTCTCGGCCCATGGTAGGGATCCTGCCCCAAAATAACCACCTTAACATCTGCTAAATCTGTCGTCTGAATGGCATTAAACACCTTTTCCCGAGGTGGGTAAATGGTCCCAGAAGCATACACTTCGTCTAAAAAATGATTGATTTTTGCAAAATAACCTTCCGGCAGCTGCTCCTTAATCAAAGCGTGCCAAGCTGAATGCTGCATATATGTCTCCTTTTTATTTTACATTCCATACTTACGGGCAACTAAGCTGACAAGTCTAGTTAGACCTTCTTTTCCCAAAATTTCATGCGAGTCAAGTCTAGCGGATATTGAGTCAATCCCACAGCTGACAGAATCAAAATCTGTGGCAAAAACTGAATCAGATAACGGGTCTTGCCTCCCTCAAAAATTTGCAAAAAGAGTAGGCCGCCAAAGACTGCCAAGCTTAAGAAATTCAAGGAATCGTTTGGTCGGTATTTCCAGAGGGCAAAGACCAGCCCCAAAGCCATGACAATCCAAACCGCTTGCTTGATCAGCGAATAAAATCGAAAACTATCCTTATCAGAATTGAGGAAGAAATCACGGATAAACTGGGCGAATGCATTGTCTTTTGTGAACTCATAAAGCGGTGAAATATAAGGTGTTTTTTCATTTTCAACACTGCGATAGAGCCAACCCAAGTTTCCTTCAGCAACTGTCAAAGAGTGTTTATAATACAGGTGTTGTAGAAAGGTCAGCGGAGTGTATTCTTTCAAGCGGCGTTTGATTTCTTTGATGACATTTTCCCTGGCAAACATGCCATTATTGTAGTCAGCCCGCTTGTCGGGTTCCACATATTGCAACAACCCCTCCTTCATGTCTTCCTGATCGTGACCGATATTGGTTAGGCCCAGATTGATGAAAAGTAGTGGCCCTTTGGCCAGTCCTTGGCCTTGGATGATCGGCACTTCTGTCTGGTGAGCCAGACCATAATGAAGTGGAAGGTAGCCTGCCGAAAAGCTTAGAGCAAAGAACGCAGCAGTCAAGAAAAACTTTTTCCAGTTTTGTCTCAAAAATAAAACTCCAAAAACAGCAATCAGCAGAATCATCACTGTCGGACGAATCAAAAAGGCAAGACTGGTCAGAATTCCTAATAAAAGGCTTCTAGAAATGATTTGGCGACTATTCCCCTTATTTTCCAACAAACTCAGAGCCAGAAAAATCTGTAGACTAATCAAAGGCAAGGGGGGAATGTCCGTGTACATGGAGATGTAGTAAGGCGAAAATCCGACCAAGGCCATATAAAGGCTAAAAATCGCATCTCCTGTAGCCTGCGAAAAGTATCGCTGACAGCCTTTGTAGAGGATCCAAGACGCAATATTGACGTAAAAAAGATTGAGCCCCTGCATAATCCAGAGAGCTGCTTCACCAAAAAGATTAAAGAAAAAGCGCTCATAGAGAAAGAGGGGCAGATTATTAGGATTGCGCGTTAGATAGCTGGAAATAGAGGACTCCTTCAGGTACTTGAAAGCCCCTGTGAAAACCACTGCCGCATCCCGTCGAATCAAAAGCTCAGCCGATAGGAGCATGATGAGCTGAAAAAGGAGAGCTGCTAAAGCAATGGCAAGCTTGTGCCTCATGAGAAAATGATAAGACTTTTTAAGCTGAAACCGATAGCGATTCGCTAGGATTGCCAAGACTCCAAACAAAATCAGAGCCAAGCTACTTAACTGCGACACATGAAAAATAGCTGTAAACAGCCAATGAAGACTCAATACCAGCATGATTTTTTGTAGAATCAAAAAAGTGATATGATAAATCTTAGACATGGCTTTATTATAACAAAATCAGGCACTTTTTGCTATTTTAAAAAGTGAGCAGAGGCCAAGTAAATCCTAAAAAAGAGACAGGAACATGCTAGTCCTGCCTCCTCGTACCTTCTTAATTTTGCCAGTTTTCTTGATCGTCTTTGAACTTCTTCAGCAAAGCCAATCCTTCTGCATTGATGTAGCCTTCTTGCTCAGCCAAGTGGATAAGCTCTGTGTAGTTTGACAAGGTCACCAACTTCACGCCTGCATCCGAAAAGTTCTTATCCGCCTTTGGCAATTCGTAGGTGAAGATAGCTGCAGCACCGATTACATCTGCTCCTTCACGCTTAGCTGCCGCAATAGCATCCAAGACAGAGCCACCAGTGGAAATCAAATCTTCAATCACAACCATCTTTTGACCAGGAGCCACTCGACCTTCAATCTGATTTCCCGCCCCGTGATCCTTTGGTTTGCTGCGGATATAAGCAAAAGGCAGATTCATCTTGTCGGCAATGATAGCACCGTGAGGAATACCCGCCGTTGCCGTACCTGCAATCACTTCCACATCTGGAAATTCCGCACGGATTTTTTCGACAAAGCCATTTTCAATCAAAGTCCGAGTTTTTGGGTAGGCCAGAGTCACTCGGTTATCTGTGTAAATCGGTGATTTAATCCCAGAAGCCCAAGTAAAAGGCTCCTCTGGTTTCAAGTAAACCGCTTTGATTTTCAACAAGTCGCGTGCAATATCGTTGGCTAAAGTCATTTTTTACTCCTTATACATCTGTTTTTAAGCTATTCGTTTCCTATGACGGTTTCATTTGAAATTCTTACTTAGCTGTTCCACTGTTTCTTAATCTCGTGATAGGCATCCCAAGGATTTTCAGCTTGAATAATCGGACGGCCAACCACAATATAATTACTGCCAATCTGGTGGGCTTCCTGCGGCGTCATGACCCGCTTTTGGTCACCGATTTCAGCACCTGCTGGCCGGATACCTGGCGTCACGCAAAGGAAATCGTCGGCCGTAGCTTCCTTAATCAGCTCAACTTCCAAGGCTGAGCAAACAACCCCATCCAGCCCAGCTTCCTTGGCCTTGCGGGCATAATTGACAACGGATTCTTGCACGGTTGTTTGGATATTTTGGCAGTCGCGCATGTCTTCTTCACTGGTCGAAGTCAACTGGGTTACCGCTACCAGCTTCGCATTGTCACCGAGAACCTTTTTAGCTTCCCGCATCATCTCAACGCCGCCAGCCGCATGAACTGTCACCATATCAATCCCAAATGTTCCCAAAACAGACATAGCTGAACGCACCGTATTAGGAATGTCGTGCAATTTCAAATCGAGGAAAATACTATGTCCCAAGCCTTTCAGATAATGCACAATTTCTGGACCGATGGCATAAAAGAATTCCATGCCGATTTTGACATACAGTTTTTCATCTTCAGGGAAATGCTCCAGAAAGTTCTTGACATCATCAAAAGATGGAAAGTCTAGGGCGATAATAGGACGTTCTTCACGCATGAGGTAGGTTCTCCTTGCTTGTTACTTACTATAAAGATGATTACAATCATAGAAAAAACCTTGCCCGAGAGCAAGGTTACACGAAAATGTGGCAGAATCTGCCATTTTAAACGTATACGCCTTAGAGCCTCTCTGGACTTCTTTAAAGGTTTTATCTTAAACATTCTATAATTTACTGGGAAGTTTGTCAAGAGAAAATAGAGCTTAAAGTAAATTTTCTCTGACATCTTTTCTCAAGCTTTCTAGGCTTTCAATGCCATATTTATCCATGGCTTGCGGCAAGTTTTCTATAATGTTAGGGCAGGCATACGGATCGGTAAAATTCGCCGTTCCAACGCCGATAGCTGACGCACCGGCGATAAACATCTCCAGCGCCGCCTCTGCTGAGTCAACTCCGCCCATGCCAATGATTGGCAGTTTGGTGAACTGAGCAACCTGACGAATCAGCTTGAGCGCCACAGGAAAGACAGCAGGACCAGACATGCCTCCCGTTCCATTGGCGATGATGGGCCGCTTCGTTTTTAAATCGAAACGCATTCCCACCAAGGTATTGATCATGGTTAGTCCACTCGCGCCCGCATCTTCTGCTGCTTTGGCCACTTGGGTAATATCTGCTACGCTGGGGGTCAATTTGACATAGACTGGGACTTGGGAGGCAGCAACTGCTGATTTTACTGCTTCATAGGCTAGCTCAGGGACTTGCCCGATTAAAAGCCCCGCATTGCCGTGGTCTACATTGGGGCAGGAAATATTGAGCTCAATCGCTTTGACATTGGGAGCTTGGGAGATTTTTCCAGATACATAAGCATATTCTTCGTTGGAGAAACCGGCCACATTGGCAATAATCGGCAAGTCTGGATAGTGCTGAGCCAGCCAAGGAAGTTTTTCGGACAAAACGGCATCAACACCTGGATTTTGGAGGCCGATAGCATTGAGCATACCAGCTGGCGTTTCGGCCACACGGGGCGTTGGATTGCCAAAGCGGGGATGTTGCGTCGTCGCCTTAATCATGATTGAGCCCAATAGATCCAAATCATAATATTTGGCATATTCTTGACCAAAACCAAAACAGCCTGAAGCTGGAATGATTGGATTTTTCAGCTCTAATCCTGGCAGAGAAATTTTCAAACGATTTTCAGCCATTTCCTTATCCTCCTAAAGCACGATAGTCCCAGTCTCAAAAACTGGACCGTCTTCGCAGACCCGCTTATTAACAGCTTCATCCTGACCTGCTACATGAACGACGCAGGCATAGCAGGCGCCCATGCCACAAGCCATGCGAGACTCCATTGATAGATAGGCATGAGGATGATCGTGAAATTTCCGATCCACATATTGGAGCATACCAGGCGCCCCACAAGAATAAACCGCAGCAAACTCTTCTGTCAACTCGTCGACAATGGTTGATACATAGCCCTTTTGACCATAAGTGCCATCATCTGTAGTGATAAACAGCTGACTACACTCACGAAATTCTTCTTCCAAAATAACAGCAGATTGATTGGCAAAGCCTAATACTGCTGTAACGTGGGCACCCTTAGCATGGAGTTCTTTGGCCGTTTGCAAGAGAGGAGGCACACCGATACCACCACCAATAATCAAGACCTTGTCGCCCTTTTCTACTGGAGACAAATCAAAGCCATTTCCTTGAGGCCCCATGACATCGAGGTAACTACCAACAGGAAGCTGAGAGAAAATGGCCGTCCCGCCACCTTCGACCCGATAGATAATCCGGCAGATATTTTTCTCCCGATCAATCTCCGATATGGAAATCGGACGCCGTAGCAGCTTGCTATCATCTGGTACTCGGATATGCAGGAATTGCCCGACCTGCATCTGGCTCACCATCCGGCCTCTCAGCCGCATCGAAAAAATCTGAGGCGCAATTTCTACCTGCTCCAAGAGCTCCATTTGCTCCAGCATAATCTTGCCAAATCTCTTTTTACAACTGTCACTAACCATGACAACCTCACTTTCTACAAGAAAAAACCTCGCCACGGCAAGGTTTCGCAAAAAACAAGGCAGTCAAATTGCCTCTTATACCGTTTTTCCTACCTTGCAGCCTCACTGGGCTTGATTAAAGGTTAAATTGTAAACATTATATCGTTAGCGATAAGGATTGTCAAGATAGAAAAAACATTAGAACTTTCAAATTTTCTCCAAGGAATTACAGTCTTACCAGCTCTTGTCAAATTCACTATTTGCATTTGCCAGATAAAAACTGCCATCTTCCTGCCTCTTGAAAGTCAAGGTTACTGAATCATATTTTCGTTCTATATTTCGAAAGTTTCTATAATTGGCCTGTAGTGATAAGGGGCTATTGCTCATGCCACTTCCATAAATATTAAGTTCTGAAGGAAGTCCAAAACGCTCAACAACCTCTTGATAAGTCATCCCGCCTTTGCCATGCTGGCTATCACCTATTTTTAATGTATCCATATCTTCTTGCTTCCACTTAAAGACAAATTCATCTTTCGTCGCTGAAGGATATCTACTGTCATCTAAATATACTGCACTTTTATTTATCAAATAGTAGGTCTTTCCATTTGAATCAGGATCATAAAAGCTCAAACGAATCTCCTGAGGATGTCCCGATGAGCCATATCTAGGAACATCTATAATTCTTGTCTTATAAGTTAGTGTCAATCCTTTTGTACCAAAACTCACAGCTGAACCCTTACCATATTTCGCAATGACTTCTTCTAAAGTTGGGCTATTAGTCCCCCCATTTTCCACCTTGAGCTCTACAAAATTATCTAATGTCCAATTAAAAGCAAACTTCTCTTCATCTTCCTCAACAATTTTCTTTTTCAGCTCCTTTTGTTCTTGGGTCAATTTTGATTCGTCATCACCTTGCTGACTAGCTGAGCTGTCTCCACTAACTGACGAGGATTTATCGTCATATTTGTACTTCAGTTCAGCTTTGTTAGGAACCTTTTGCGATAAATAATAGAAGCCAAAGAACAAAGCAAATGAGATCGCCAAACAAAGAAGGAGATAGGCCAAGGCAAGCCTTTTTCTCTCCTCTTGCATCGTCATTGTGCTGAGCTCTTCCCTTTTTAGCTTTTGTTGACGATAAAGGTCTCTTTTGATCTCTCTAAACGAATGAAGATCACGTTTTTTCTTGCTACTTCTCCTCATTTTCCTCCTCTTTCTTATCGATTTATTTTACTTACTTTCTTTAGACACCAAACGCCATCTACCATCTACTTGCTTGTAGAATTCTAAATTAACTCTTTTCAATTGCTCTGGGTTTTGCCAATAATGTGGATTAACATAATCAACCTGCATCTTCAGTTGATTGTCGTCTCCAGTAATCTTCTGATATAGTGGTAAGCCAACTTTTAAAACAATCTCATCATATGGTGTACCTTTGTATGTTCCTTCTTTAGTATCAATAACAAGACTATCTACGTATTCTTGTGTCCATAAAAAGGATCTTTTAGGATTGTTATCCACCTGAATTTTATCACTTGGAAGGCTAAAATGGTGTTTTGAAATGACCTTATAGACACCATCAAATTCAGCAAAGGTTAAAGATACATAGCCCAGACTACTATTGTTCGATTCCCAGATAAGATGAATACGCTTTTGAACTTCGTGATTCGGCAAAAATTCAATCCAGGCCCCACCTTGAACTGGTTTCCCAAATTCTTTTAAAACATCTTCCAAGACGGCTCCGCCCTTGTATTTATTCATGGGAAGCGCGACTGCCTTTTCAACTGTCCAAAGAAAGGGATCGCTTTTTTCTGGAGGGACGATAAGACTTTTAGCGAATTGTTCTGCTTCAGCTTTCTCATCTTCCAAACTATTTGATGATGAACTAATCTGGCTAGACAGAATTGGCGTCTGCTTGGCTTTGCTTTTTTCTGACAGAGAAAGCGTCAAAAAAACCGTTCCAATGATAGAAAATACAACAATAGCTACTAGCATGAATGGTAAAATCTTGGACTTATAGGTTTGCTTTTCTAACTCGAAAGCAAGATCTTCAAACGAATCTTCTTGTCTCTTCATAACTACTCCTTATCAGTCTAAAAAATCATCATATCACGAATAGATTGAAATTGCAAAATGGACTTGAATCTGTTTGTATATATTTGAGAAAGTGCCAGACTCTCCACCATTCAGAATATCCTGTCGGCTTACTTGGGCTACCAAATGAGGGCATCAATCTCCCTATCTTTCTGTTCTATCGATATGACTAGTAACTGTCGTCAACCGAAAGACGCCATCTTCTTGACGGTGTAAAATTAAATGAACCCATTCATTATCATAGACTTGATCTGATGTTAAGTATTTGAGTTCCAAGCCAATATGCTGGCTATCTGCCGCATCCAAGCGCGAAATAAACACTTCTGATTCTCGAGGGAGACCAAATAATTGAATGATTTCTTCATAGGACATACCAAGATTACCTGTACTCTCGTCACGGACTTGTAAACTGGCTACTTCGTCCTTTGTCCAAAGATGAGGACTATGCTCCTGTGGCAAACTTGGATAAGCCTCATCAAGAATATTCGCTTTCTTAGCAATGAGATAATAGCCTGCTCCATCTTTTTCATATGTCAATCTTAAACTACTATGACGGCCTTGAATACCCTCACTGACATAGCTTAATTCAATATTCCCATTGCTCTCAGTATAAAAAAAGCTTGAAGCCTTGCCATGCTTTTCAAGGACTTGGTCCAGAGAAGCTCCGTTTTGACCAGCTGCAGTATCCTTAATTTGCAGATTGATGATGTCATCAGTTGTCCATTTAAAACGAGAGTTTTCTCTATCAACAACTTTCTTCTCTAGCTCAAGCTCCTCTGGTGATTTTTGACGAACAGATGAAGACACACTGCTTCGCCCAAGTTCCTCATAAGCAGAGTTAAGCCCCCACATGATCGTCACCTTCCCAAGTGGAATCATTAAGCAAGTTGTCAAAAATACTATAAAAATAGCAATGGGTAGTCCTACTGAACGCTTCTTATAGTCAGCATCTTTGGCCATATCGCCCTCCTTATTTCTTTCATTTTAGCACAGGCAAGTTTGGCAAGCAAACATTTGCTAATCTTCCTGATTTGTCAAGAAAAAATCCCCAATTTGTGATAAAATAGACCTATGAGAATTCAACAGTTACACTACATTATCAAAATCGTCGAGACAGGCAGCATGAACGAGGCTGCCAAGCAACTTTTTATCACCCAGCCTAGCTTGTCCAACGCTGTGCGAGATTTGGAAAATGAAATGGGCATCGAGATTTTCATTCGCAATCCCAAAGGAATTACCTTGACTAAAGACGGCATGGAGTTTCTTTCCTATGCTCGTCAGGTAGTTGAGCAGACTCAGCTTCTAGAGGAGCGATACAAAAATCCTGTCGCCCACCGCGAGCTTTTCAGCGTCTCTGCCCAGCACTATGCCTTTGTGGTCAATGCCTTTGTCTCCCTGCTTAAAAAAAGCGATATGGAGAAATACGAACTCTTTCTGCGGGAAACTCGGACTTGGGAAATCATTGACGACGTAAAAAACTTCCGCAGCGAGATCGGTGTCCTCTTCCTCAACAGCTATAACCGTGATGTCCTCTCTAAAATGCTGGATGATAGCCATCTGATTGCGACCCACCTCTTCACAGCTCAGCCCCATATCTTTGTCAGCAAGTCCAATCCGTTAGCCAAGAAAAAGCTGGTACAACTGTCAGACTTGGAAGATTTCCCTTATCTCAGCTATGACCAAGGTACTCACAACTCCTTCTACTTTTCTGAGGAAATTCTCTCACAGGAGCACCATAAAAAGTCCATCGTTGTCAGCGACCGTGCGACCCTCTTTAACCTTTTGATCGGTCTGGATGGCTACACGATTGCGACTGGTATTCTCAACAGCAACCTCAACGGTGATAATATCGTCTCCATCCCACTGGACATCGATGACCCGATCGAGCTGGTCTATATCCAGCACGAAAAAGCCAGCCTGTCCAAGATGGGCGAGCGCTTTATCGAGTACCTGATTGAAGAAGTACAGTTTGATAAATAAACTGCAAAAAACACCCGAAAAACCTTTTTCAGGTGTTTTTTTCTATTTTTCAGACTTGGTTTCCCTTCAGGTCTATCAGATAGGGGAAAGCGTTAGGGAAGGTTGGGAGTCTATTTAATACAGCTGATTAACTCTCGATTCTTTATATCATAATAATCAAAATATTTCTGATATAAAGAGGCATTTATATCAGAATATGCAGTAATGATGAGCTCCTTCAAACTTTTCACCAATTCGTCCAAGTCCTCTTGCTCCACTGAAATCTCAGCCAGTCCGTGAGCAACTTTATTCCTTTGATTATTTACAGCTATAATTTTTGAAATTGAAGTTTCAAATTCAGAATATTCATGATAATGGTTGAGAATTTTAATCATATCAAAGATATTAATTCTCTTATTCTTTTTAATTACTTCTAAATCTGGATGTCTTCTTTCAATCACAGATTTTAAGATAAACTCCGCAAAGGATTTTGCCTTGACTAGCACATCAGTCACTTGACCTTTACGGTTTAGAATATCAATCATCAGATAATAGTTTAACACTTTTTGAAACTCATCTGTGTCATCATATTGCAAATTAGCATCAGCTGCAAGATCTTCAAGAACTCTCTGTTTTTGAAAAACACTAATCATGTTTTCTAATATATTTTTTGAATCTTCCCAATCTTGTTCGTTGGAAATGATATCGCGATTTGCCTTTAAGATATCTAACGCCGCTTTGTATTCATACTTCAAAATGAAATCTTTATAAGTCCGCTGTAGTAAATTATTTTTGAACTTCTCTCCTTTTTCAATCCCCAACTGACGATTGTCTTTACTATCTAAGGCTTGTTTTTCCAAAAAATATTTAAAAGTATCTGTTTCAAACCAGGGAGCTCCTTGGTTTGATTGATTTGTCTTCTCACTTCTTGGAGAATTCACCCGAGCAAGCCTTGTATGGTAATCCTTGACAAAATTGATAGCATACATAGCAGCCTGACACTGGGGAGTTCCACTCGTCACATTTAAAATATAATCCCCTTGTGACATATCTTCTCTGTTAAGAATTTCTTCCACGAATTTATACATTGTATCAAATTTGTGAATCCCTTCTTTTACATGCTCATTCTGTATCACTGGAGATTCTTTTCCATCGTAAACAGCTTGAACAGCTGCTTCAAAGTTTTTCTGCTTTACCTTCATCTCATCACTATATATCACAATAATTTTGTCAGGTAATTCATTTTTTATAATAAAAAGAGCAGCACCATCTGATATCTTTAATCCATAGCCATCTTTTTCATAGTTTTCAACTGAATCTAAAGTTAATTCCTGTCCGAATTCAGGTCTAAATCTTTTTTGACGACCATCTACATTATCTTGTTTTGTATCCACAAATTCAACACCAATCGGATCATACTGACTAATAAATGTGATTAATGTCTTCATCTTGTTACTCCTCCATAATCGTAAAACAGGTTTTGCCCATTTCATAGAAATTCTCTGCATTATTAATTAATTCTATTTCACCATCAACGGTTAAAAAAGGCGCCTTTGTCAATTTTAGAGCTCCTCGTCCAGACATTTTCTCATGTCGTTGTTGAACTTCGCCATCCGCCTGCCTAAAAACTGTTTTGGTCCAAGCACCACTTCCACCACCTAGATAGAGGGGATAGGATAGATTGTTCTGAATTAAATGATTAGGAAATTTCTTTAGAAAGAAAGCTTCGTAGCCTTCATAGGCTTCATCTTCTGTCACTCCAAAGTAAAATTTTTGTGCATATTCTCCAAGAGAAGCAACGAGCTCACCGGCTCTTCCATCTTTAAAACCTGAAGCAGTAATGATTTCAAATTCCATCTTAGTTCCAGGTCTCAGAGCTTCACGATATATACTCAGTGAATGCGGCTTTGTATCATCTGGAGTAAAATCCCACTTTTGAACAAGAATTAAATCATCATTTGTCAGAGTCTGACTGTCTGAGACACGAATCTCATTAAAAATATCATCAAAAGGTTCTAATTCTTTATGTCTCTGCCGTCGAGTTGGTCCCCAAGGAATCGCTTTCTTATTTTCAACGATTTTGCCTTTTTTATTTTCCTGCTTAAAATTCGTTGAGTGCCAATGCGTATTCATCAAAATAGTGCGAATAGCACCTTTAAGAGAGCTGCCCGGGATATAAGGGTTACCGTAACAATCTCTCATAAATTGATGAACACCATTGATTTCTCCTGGATCTGTCGTTTCCTGATTTCGGGTTGCATAGTCTCCTTTAGGCTTTTCAAGTCCTGTTGCTTTAAGTCTATACCCCCCAAAATCACGTTTTGTTATGCCATGCTCAGCTAGAAAATCACTTATTCGATTGGTTTTATTATCCGAGTTAATTAAAAATTTTTCAAATTTTTCATCAATTCCTTGTTTGATAAGTTCGTCATAAAGCAGCGTCATATCTGGAAAATAATATTCGTCCCCTTCAAGGATATACTCACGAGCGGTACGAAGCTGACCACTCCCAATATGCACTGGTCCCAATGTACACAGGGTCAACTTAAATTTCCTATATTCTGTCTTCATTTGGATTCCTCCAATATATAAAATAAAGGTTTAGCATAATGCCAGACTGGATGAGGAAACTCATTACTTGGCCTGACATCACAGATTTGACCATTATACGTTTTGGAAAAGGTTGAACCTGCCTTAAAAGTGTAAAGATTCTGCTTACGATAATTAGACTCTATTTTCTCACTAAATGCAAAGCCACTTCCCTTTTTCAGTAAGTAACGCCCCTCATTCATTGCTATTTCCAAATCACTATCCACTGGCAAAGAAGTTGTCAAAGTCATTACTTTCCCTGTATATTTAACAGTTAATCTTTTAAAAAAATCAAGCGGTTGTTGAACTGTTTTATCCAGAGTAAAACTACCGTAACCACTGCTGCGCTTTCCTCCGATACCACTAAACTGAAGACTTTCCAACAAACGATCCAACAAATCAGATTGATTGGCGATGAAATACAGACTGCTTTTGTCAAAGTGAACTGAAGCAACTTGATAAAGATTTCCATCTTGGAAGGGCTGGTTTTTTGTGTTAACTGATTTTGTAGCCAGATATTCACCGATGATACTATTTCCAGATAGAAAGCAGTCAAAATCCCCCAGCTTAATAAAAGCTAACTTCTTTACTTTTTTAGCTTCTTCCCGCTGTTTGATAATATCTTCACTTCGGTTGACTTTATCTAATAATGGATAGCCGATAGGCTTGGGGAGATAGGGAACTTCATTATAGGGGAAAGCATCAGTCAGCACAAAATCCTCCTGTTGAGATAAAGCTTCAAACTTATCTAAGACCCCCATCTTAATAGCTTCAAGCACTAAGGCGGAGTAAAGACGGGCTGCCGTGAAAGTCATGACCGAATCATCCAAATGACCTTCGCCAAAATGCGCAGACTTAAAATCTAATTTATAGAGTTGATAGGCCATAGCAGACCTCCTTACTTAATATCCGAATCTGGATTCTCTGCACTTTCTCCACCATCGGACTCATCCTTAGTATATGGCTTCAGAGCTTCTATAATCCTATCTTTATCAAATTCACCAAAGACAGTCTTAACCTCAAAGTCTTTAAAACACACTTTACCATAGCCACGACTACCAGAACCGCCTAAGTAATCCCATTCCAACAATTCAAAACCAGCTTTGAGAATTTCCATGTCCTTTTCTACCTCAGTGAGTTCTTTCTCCTGGATAGAATAGATAATCTCAAAAGCAAATTGACTTTCACGAATAGCTCGCTCAACTTGTCGTGGAGTTGCTTCAGCTGTAATGCGATTGATAGTATTTTCAAACTTAACTTCTGTGTAAGTAGATACTCTTTTACCTAGCTCTTCTTTGTTGTTTAGAAAGGCATCTCGAAAAACCAAGCGACCAATTTTATAAGTTTCTGAATTTCCGAAGAGACGGCTAATTTCCAAACTATCTTTACTTAACTTATCACTTGTATTGTTATTATAGTCTGTCCGATAAAGTAAGCTGCGCATTTTTCCTTTTAAAGTGGATCCAGGAATATAGGGAAGATTCGTAAGGGGGTCTTTGATAATGGGATTATTGGTAGCACCAATAGCTGCAAAGGCATTACTGGTCCCAATATGAAGTCCGCTTTTCAGCTCAATAATTCCTGAAATTTTTACTTTTGAATAGGTCATTGATCTCTTCCTCCGTTGAATTTAAAATATGCAATCAAAGCTTCCATATATCGACAGAAGCGCTGCAAACTCGGTATATCTTGAATTTCTGTCAACGCTTCTAATAAACCTGCTTTTTTAACAAAATCTTCTACAGCTGGTTCTCTTCCAGATTGGTAAACAAACTGAATCCTCAAATAGGAAATTTTTTCTCTTAACTCTTCAATATCATTTTTGGATTTACTTTCGTCAAAAAGATTACTGGTCAAAGCTGCTAAATTACGAATTTGTGTACTGGTTAATTTAAATTTCATCTTGCCCTTACTTGGTCCTTTTTCGTATTTCCCTGAATTATCCAACTTACGAATAACCTTCTCAGCCTTATCGACATAATCATCCGTCAAAATAGGTGGCTCAAGCTTGAAATATTTTTGTTCATTATTTTGATTACCATATCTATCTTGATTACGATTGTTTGGAAATTTCTTTCCACCGTTATTTTGGTTATTTTTATTTTTTTCGTACGGTGCCATCTTTTTATACCTTTCTAATCTCATATAGATAGTAGATGAGAGCTAACTCTGCTTCTCTCTGTGTTTTACTGCTACTCTTATACCAATTCCAAAAAGCATTTTTGAATTCTCTGAAATGTTCCTTCTCCTCTTTGTTGGCTTCATCTTCCATTCGCGCCAGTAGGTAGGCTAAGCGGGCAACATTCATCCTTCTATCATCAGAAGATCCGTGTGACTTATACATTTCTTTGTCATTAAGTTGCAAAAGTTCAACCAAGCGATAGAGAAAATTGATACCCCGCTCCTTCTGACCAGAGAAATATTTCCGAATATCCTTCAATTTCCCTTTGTAAATCTCATTAATAAAGTCATCAAACTTGAAAGTGTACCGTTCATTGAAAAGAGAAATACTATCTTTACCATTTTCCTTGGCGGCCTCTTCAAGTTGTCCAGCATCCAAAGCCATCAGATGAATCGGAGTTTTGTCTGGATAAAGCCCAACACCTGCAGATAAGGTCAGCTTCCCATTTGTAAAAGCAATAAATTTCTGCCTAATATCCACCGCAAAATCTATAACATCCTGCCAGCTGCCAATCGCAAATACATCATCACCACCTGCATAGATAATCGTCAAATTCTTATCCTTTGCAAATTGGTTAATGTGAAACTTAAAGAAAAGACTCATCTGCTGAGAAAATACAGCAGAGCGAGCAAGAGTATTATAGCTTCCACCTTCCTGCTTAGAAAATCCAGCCATAAAAGCTGCACCTAGATTGTCTACATCCAAACGCAAAACGGCCAGCCGCTTAATTCCCTTAGCTACTCCCTCAGTTCCTTCGATTTCTTTTTGAGATAGACCTGCATAGTCTTCAATATTCGCTGCCTGACGGTCTCCTATAAAGACATGAATAGCAGCATTATTCGTAGAAAATTTATTTTTCACATATAAACGACTAGAGGTGGAAATATCATCTTCATCAACAGCCAGCAATACAGCTTCAGGGCCAATCGGCAGTCCTTCTTCTCCCTCTACAATTTGGAAATAATAGTAGTCTTCCCTTTCAGGATTTTCAGTATCGTCAAAAGTATGAATTTTAGCAGCAAAGCCTCTAAGCTCACGACAAATAGGACAAAGATTTTGTACATCCTCACTACCTATCCGCAACATCTCAATCTCCCCAACTGCATGGCAAATTTCACACTCCCGTTCAGACTGTTTACCACCCTTATTGAGCTCTCGCAGGATAGTTGCATCGTAGCGAGAGATTTTCTTTTCAGAAATCATCCGGCTAGTCTCTTGGTAGATCTCGCGATAGTGTTGTAGATAGCTGGCAACCGAGCCATAACGGTATTTCATAATCTGTTCTGCGGCAAATGGTGCCCAACCAAAAGCAACATAGAGACCCGTCTGAAAATGCTTCAGTAGGAAACTGTTAAAATCTATTTCAAACTGCTCCAAAGCTGCCACTGTAGCTTCTGTATTGGGTAAAACAAAATAGGCATGGCCACCACCGACATAAAGGGCATTGGCGCGTGATAGAGCCAACTTCTCCAAGAGACTATCCACAATATTTTCACTCATAAATTCCAGATAAAGACTGCGAGCCTTGAGTTGCTTAGCAGCCCCTTTGCTGGCGATATTGTAGATAAAGTCCTGAATGCCAGACAAATCAAAACTAGCTAGCAAGAAGGCTGATTCTCTATAAAATTTGGATTCATCATCTAGTAGAGTATATTGGTCTTGACTTTTCAGATAATCAAAAATCGCAGTAGCAAAAGCAACTGTTAATCTACTATGCTCTGCCAGAGAGAGATCTCCCAGCTCCTTGTCGCCAGGAAGTAGAGGTACTTTCGAAAACAAAATCCGCCAAAGATTGAAAAAGGATGGCAAGCTTTCTTCCCTTAAGGGAAGTTCTTGCAGTTTTTCTTTCAAAATATTCAGCAGTTCCTCATAGCAATCCTGACTAATATCATCTGCTTCGTGGCTGGCAATATTGAGTTCACTATCATCTGTCAGAACTTCAAATTTCTGATAACGAGAACCCTTGTCCTCTTTGAAAGCATTAAAAATATCTGCTTGAGGGTAGAAAAGTTTATCTGACATAACCTTTCTATCATCTGGTAAACCACTTGCAATACGATCTGCTAAGCTAACGATCTTTCCTGCTCTGCTATCTTCATACAAATTCAGCTGAGGAAGTTGTTTCTTTAACCATGCTTTTCCTAAGCCTATATCATCAGACTGGCCAAGTGAGCGACTGACAATACGGCCAAGATTGTGAAACAAGGCACAGTAAATCAAATCAATCTTTTCTTTCTTCAATTCTCATTCCTCCCATTCCTAGGCTACACTTTGTGCCGACTCCGGCATATTCACCGAATCTCAGGAGCATCTGGGCATAAGCTTTTAGTGTGGATGCTCCCTTTACCTGTATCGTCACCCTGCCTTCAAAGGCGGGGTATTTTCGTCCATGAATTGGAAAATAATGACTTTTTAGATGATAGCTGGTGATTTGGCTATGGTCTGCTAAAAACTGCAGGGTCTCCTCTTCGATTTCCACTCTTCCTTCCACCAGTCGACTGTATTTTTGCATCAAACTTTGAAAGATCAGACGCGTGTCTGGAAATAGCACAAACTGCCCCTGTCGCTTAAAGGTCGTTGGCGTATAAAAATGCACCCGTATCAGGTGGGAAGCATCATCATCTTGGTAAATATCCAGCAAGGTCTGCTGGGACAAGGAGTGGATTTCCACCTTTTTGACAAGGATTTCCTCAGCATAGCTATCTAGCTTGATGGTTTCCAAGTTTAATAAAGGAGCTAGCATTTGCCGTTCCGCCTCTTCTGAAAGCAAATTGACAACCCACACCGACTCATCGCGCGTGGAACTCAGATTCATCGAGTAGGGATTGGTCTCCTGCTCATGGAGAAAGGTCGCAAAGTCTGGCGAAATCTGCGCCATCAAAAAGCCCTGAAGCTTACTGACCAATTCTTCGTCTTTTAGTCTTGTCTTTGATAAATGTAACTCTACTTTCTTCACACGGTCTCCTCTCTATACTGCAAAAGCGCCCGAAAAAGGCAAAAGAATCTTTCACCGATTTCATGGCGCCCTTTAGAACGATTATTATCTACTCAGCTTATTATATAAAATTTTGAAAGCGTTGTCAATGTTTTTGAAGCGTTTAAAAAAAGCTTAAGCAGTCAAGATCCTTCTTTCTTGGCGAAGCAAGAAGCTGAGGGAAAGTAAAAAAGCCCCCAGCCACTCTGTACCCTCTCGAGGATTTGGGGGATTCTAACTAAAAAAATGTTTGTTTTAAAACATGGGAATCACAAGTTTCCGTCCCCTCTCGAGGATTAGGGGGGGTCTAACAAATCTACAATTTGGGAAGAACTGTTTGAAAAGAGTTTCCGTCCCCTCGCGAGGATTAGGGGGGATCTAACAAAAGGCTGTTAAACGATATGGTAAAAAGATTTTAGTTTCCGTCCCCTCTCGAGGATTGTGTGGGATCTAACGCTGACAAGGATCATTTTGGGATGATCGATGGTAGTTTCCGTACCCTCGCGAGGATATGGAGGGTTCTAACCTTTTGCTTGAAAATTTTATTTAGGAGGATTCAGTTTCCGTTCCCTCTCGAGGATTTTTGGGGGTCTAACATATAGGTGAGACTATGATACATGATATTGAAATTTTAGAGTTTCCGTCCCCTCTCGAGGTTTAGGGGGGTCTAACAAAATACGAAAGTCGAACCTTAACTGATTTTCTGTTTCCGTACCCTCTCGAGGATTGGGGGGGATCTAACATATTTTCTTGGTCTACCTGATTGGTACATTTATCGTTTCCGTTCCCTCTCGAGGATTTTGGGGGTTCTAACTTAGATAGCTAGCAAACGCTAGTAGTAGTTTGAAAAAGTTTCCGTACCCTCTCGAGGATTAGGGAGTTCTAACGAAATCATCGGTAACATCTACGAAAATCCAGAGCTGTTTCCGTACCCTCGCGAGGATTAAGGGGATTCTAACAGCAGGTATCTATTTCAAAATTTCGTGGGGTGAATCGTTTCCGTACCCTCGCGAGGGTTATGGGAGTTCTAACCAAACGTAAACACTTAGTAGCACCATTTGACCCTATGTTTCCGTTCCCTCTCGAGGATTTGGGGGGCTCTAACTTGGCTATCGATCGCACTTTGACGACATGGATGTTGCGTTTCCGTACCCTCGCGAGGTTTAGAGGGAATCTAACAAACATCCAATCAAAACTGGCAATCGAAATTGCTAGGTTTCCGTCCCCTCTCGAGGATATGGAGGGTTCTAACGGCCGTAGGTTCGCTATTGTTGAATCTTCAAGTATGTTTCCGTCCCCTCGCGAGGATTATGGGGGGCTCTAACTAAAGGAGCTGATGATTTGAGTGCACTTGATTTCGTTTCCGTCCCCTCGCGAGGATTGTGGGGGGTCTAACATTATCGACCATTTCTGTAAATCCGGCACTCTTCTGTTTCCGTCCCCTCTCGAGGATTAGGGGGCTCTAACACAAATGCGCGTGATTTTAGATTGGGAGCGTGAGTTTCCGTACCCTCGCGAGGATTGTGGGGGGTCTAACCAAGTTCTTTAATTCGATGATAACCTATAAAACTTATGTTTCCGTTCCCTCTCGAGGATATGGAGGGGTCTAACAATGATTGATTTTATTAAAGATGCTGGCATGGCGTTTCCGTCCCCTCTCGAGGTTTAGGGGGGATCTAACGTACCGTGATGTCCAAAAGCGCCCTGTCATCGTCAAGTTTCCGTACCCTCTCGAGGATATGGAGGGTTCTAACTAAAACACCGGATAAGAAGAAGCGGTGAAACGTTTCCGTCCCCTCTCGAGGATTAGGGGGGGTCTAACAAAGGGTCCTGATAATGTATTAGGCTTCGTTACTTCGTTTCCGTCCCCTCGCAAGATTTAGGGCAGATCTAACACAGAAGATATTGCTCAATGCGAGGTTTTAGAACCATTTCCGTCCCCTCTCGAGGATTAGGGGGGGTCTAACTGATACAGTGTACAGCTGGACGAAGGAGTATTTTAAGTTTCCGTCCCCTCGCGAGGATTTGGGGGTTCTAACACAATCCTTGAGATTGAAACTAAAGAGCCAATTGGGGTTTCCGTCCCCTCTCGAGGATTAGGGGGGGGGGTCTAACTCATCCCAAACTCCTATCGCTTCACTAGTGGATTTTTTGTTTCCGTACCCTCGCGAGGATTCTTGGGGGTCTAACAAAATCTTGATATGGACATTCAGAGTCGTATCGACGAGTTTCCGTACCCTCGCGAGGTATGTGGAAGAGTCTAGCTCAAGTTCTTTAATTCGATGATAACCTATAAACTTATGTTTCCGTCCCCTCGCGAGGATTATGGGGGTTCTAACGAAATGAGCGACTCTTATATTTATAAAATGATGACAGTTTCCGTCCCCTCGCGAGGATTTGGGAGATTCTAACTAAAAAAATGTTTGTTTTAAAACATGGGAATCGCAAGTTTCCGTTCCCTCGCGAGGATTTTGGGGGGAGCTAACATTAGACCCAGCAAATCAAGGTAAAGCCCCTGTTGGGTTTCCGTCCCCTCTCGAGGATATGGAGGGTTCTAACCAGTACCTCACTGGGATAGCGCCGCAGAACGGTAGGTTTACGTCCCCTCGCGAGGATTCTTTGGGGGCTAACATACCAGCTGGTCTGGACAGAAGAAGATGCAGGTTTCCATCCCCTCGCGAGGATTTTTGGGGGATCTAACGAATGGATCTTTATTTCCACACACCAATGCAAAACAAGTTTCCGTTCCCTCGCGAGGATTGGGGAGCTCTAACGAACACATCAACCACATAAGCGACATCGTGCGAAAGTTTCCGTCCCCTCTCGAGGATTAGGGGGGGCTAACCAATGGGAATTTCAAGTAAATTGAAAAACTTAAGATTTGTTTCCGTTCCCTCTCAAGGATTTTTTTGGGGGCTAACGTATGGATCTTTATTTCCACACACCAATGCAAAACAAGTTTCCGTTCCCTCGCGAGGATTAGGGGGGTTCTAACGCGTATATTATTTTGATGTAGTTGACATAGGATCGTTTCCGTACCCTCTCGAGGATTAGGGGGGTTCTAACGGAAGTTCCTTCCTAAGAGCCACAAGCATTATAAGTTTCCGTTCCCTCGCGAGGATTGGGGGGGTTCTAACGAACCGTAATAAGGTTACAGATAAGGACACAAATAGGTTTCCGTCCCCTCTCGAGGATTTGGGGGGTTCTAACGAATCGATGGGGCATACGCATTCCTAAACTCAAAATCGTTTCCGTCCCCTCTCGAGGATTGGGGGGGTCTAACTTTATTTAGATTTTTATGAGATTAAAAACAATAAGTTTCCGTCCCCTCGCGAGGATTGGGGGGGTCTAACGGCATATCTTGTATAAAGCCTCAAAAGAGCCCCACCACATCTTGTACCCCTTAGAAACTAGCTAAAACCTAAGTCCATTATACCATGTCTAGCCCAGAAATAACAGCTTAAAAGAACAAAATATCCTCTAGCAACTCCGCGCTAGCATAAGGATTAAAAACAATCCTCTCTTCCTTATGCCCCAGATAGATAATGATATTGTCCCCTTCTTCTGCCTGATAAAAGGTTCTCAGCTCTCTCACCAGGCAGTCAAAGTCCAGCTTCTCAAGAGCCAGCTCAAAGCAGGAGCGCTGAACCCTCACGCCATAGCCTTCCAAAAGCTTTGCCAGCTTCAAGCGCCGCTTATTGCTGACGATATCGTAAATAACCAGACAAAATTTTGTTTTCTTTCTGGCAAACTCTTTTTCATCATCATCAAGATTAAAGAAGACCATCTTTCCCTCCTCCTGTATAGCTAGACACATACTCTGCTGGATCCAAGGCTTCAAAGCTTCGGATCAAGGATTTGATTTGCTGATCCGCCGCATATAGAAAAGTGTAGCGATTCTTGTCCAGCTCGACATAGTGATGAATCTCCAAGATCCTCTCCCTCATAGCCCGAGAAAAGATCTCGATTCCTTCAGGTGTCAAAAAGATACCATCTTCCTTCTCAACGAAATGCTCTTCAAGAATTTCCTGACGATTGACCAGCCCCAGCACCGTATCATCCACAATCACCGGCCGCCATTCCTCCATCAAATCACTCGCCAAGACAGCATGATGGTCATGTGGCTGATGCATCACGCCAAAGCCCAAGCTCAGACCATTCTTGCGAATCAAGCCCATAAAGCAAGAATAAAGAATAGAGTAACCAAAGTTTAGCAGGGTATTAAACTTGTCCAGAGCTGGCCTACGACTCCGACCAGAAAAATGAAAACCATCAATGACCAGTAGGTTCAAGAGATAAAAGTATGATTTAGCCAGTCGCCCTTCGATTCCCATAATCTCTGCAATGCTTCTAGCTTGCTCGATATGCACCAGCCCATCTCTAAAGCGTTTGACATCCTCCTGATCCAGCAGAGCATTTTCGTCAAAAGCCTGGAGCAGGTTGAGCTGATTGCCTATCTTAGCGGCAGCGATTTTCCGAGCGATTCCCAACCAAAAGTCCGCATCAAAAGAAGCCCGAGCCTGACTGCGCTGCTTTTCAAAATCTTCCTTCCTAAATGAATCAAAGGAAAATAGAAACTCGCCCTTGCTCGAGAAATAGAACACAAAATAGCTCTAGTGGCCAAGGCTTTCTGTAGCTGAGTAGACAGCTGTGCATTGCCAAAGACCAAGATATTGTCAATCAGATTGAAGGAAATCTCTTTCAGCAAGACGTGCTCCTCATTTCGCACAAGCACACGCTGCTCCCTCACCGACAAGCTATAAGACGAATGTTGAATATATAAATCAGCCATAAAATCTTAACCATCTCTCACAAATAAACTTTCCCATTGAAAAACTCTTTTACTCACTCTGCCTCAACTGCGCAAACACTTCTCCGATCTTGCCTTCGATGACGAGGTCAGCTTGTTTGTCCTGTGGAATGCTGGTCTTGTTGATGACGACCAGATGCTTGCCAGCAAAGTACTGGATGAGACTGGCTGCGGGATAGACCACCAAGGAGGTGCCCCCGATGATTAGCAGGTCGGCTTGATGAATGGCCTGCGCAGCTTGCTGGAAAGTCTCCATATCCAAAGACTCTTCATAGAGGGTCACATCAGGCTTGATCATGCCGCCGCAGTCAGGGCAGTAGGGCACCGTTCCAGGCAGAGCTAGAAATGCCTCCAAATCGTAAAATCGCTGACAATCTAGACAGAAATTTCTATCCGCACTACCGTGCAATTTGAGGACATTTTTTGAACCAGCTATTTCGTGCAGGCTATCAATATTTTGCGTCACTACAGCCTTGAGCTTGCCGGTCTTCTCCAGATGAGCCAGATAGGCGTGAGCCGCATTGGGCTTGGCATCTGGATAAAGCAGGTATTTCTTGTAAAAGTCGAAAAACTCCTGTGGATAGCGCTCAAACATGGTATGCGAAACCAGCTGCTCTGCCGTAAAATGCCGACCCAGCTTGACACTGTAAATCCCATCCGAACTGCGAAAGTCAGGGATATTAGACTCGGTCGAGACACCCGCCCCACCGAAAAAAACGATATGCTGACTTTGGTCAATCATGTCTTGCAACTGCTGTATTTTATCCATTTTCCTCTCCTGTCAATAAAGCTCTAACCAAGCGATTTGCCTCATCAAAATAAAAATGTTCCCGATCGTAGACAATCCCTGTGAAGCGCGCCAAATCCACCAAAATATCCATAAAATACTGGGATGAAAAGCCCGTTGTCCGATATAATTCTGCCTCATCAAAGGGCTTAATCAGATGTGCTAGCGGATTTCGGACTGATTTCTCCAACTCCCGCAGCTGTCTGACCTCTTCCTTAACAGACTCCGGCAAATCCAAATGCAGAATCAACTCTGTCAGACTGGATGAATTGACCGTGCTTTCTGCATGAAAAAGTTGCAAGACAGTATAGTCTGACTCCCGCATCCGCTCAAACTTCCAACGGTCATAGCTGGCTTCACGGGAATTATGGATAAAGTGGTCAATATCAGGAATTTCCAGCTTGATTAAGCGCATGAAAATCCGATAAATCGCTGGACTGACCGCTCGAACAAAGTCGATAATCTGCTCATTGCGCAGCTTGGCTTCCAAATCGTAGAGATAGTTGGCCAGCTGCTCGTCAGCCAAATCGGTATGACAAAAAAGCTGAAAACCGCTTTGCGTCTGCAAGGCAGTCTTCAACTCTTCATCCATGGCTGGCAGAATATTGAGCTCTCTGCGCTCTGCCAGAATAGCCAATAGGCTGGTTACAATCGAGGAACTTCCCATCAACTTCTGTGCCAGTTTATAGGCATAAGCATAGTCATAACGGGAAATCGCAAAGAGAATTTCCTCTTTTAAATCTAGATTCATGCTTAATCGATCAAGGTTTCCAGACCAACCTTCATCATATCGGTGAAGGTATTTTGTCGTTCCTCTGCTGTCGTATCCTCGTCAGGATTGACCAAGCTATCAGAAATGGTCATGATAGCTAGGGCATCTACTTGGTGCTGGGCAGCCAGATAGTAAAGGGCTGCAGCTTCCATTTCAACAGCTTTCACACCCCATTTGCCCAGCTCGATATTTTTCTCAAAATAGTTCGAATAGAAAACATCTGACGACAAAACATTTCCGACATGGGTTGTCATGCCCAAGTCTTTAGCAATATGATAAGCCTTGTCCAGCAAATCAAAGCTGGCAATTTGTGGAAAATCATACTGTGGCCAGTCATTACGAATAATGTTGGAGTTAGTTGCAGCCGCCTGAGCCAGTACTAATTCACGGACGTGAACATCAGCATTCAGTGAGCCCGCTGTTCCGACACGGATCAGCTTTTTCACACCGTAGTCCACAATCAGCTCACGCGCATAGATAGAGATTGAGGGCATTCCCATCCCTGTCCCCATAACAGAAACACGCTGGCCTTTATAAGTTCCAGTGTAGCCGAACATGTTCCGCACTTCGTTAAAGCAAACGGCATCTTCTAGGAAATTCTCCGCAATAAACTTGGCACGAAGCGGATCGCCTGGCAAGAGAATTTTATCAGCAATCTCACCTTGTTTAGCAGCAATATGGATAGACATAATTTATGATACAAAGAGCGACAAGAAAACGACTGAAAATTAGGAATCTGACGAGAAATCCTGATTTCTCAGTCAGATTATCTATTTTCCGAGTTTTCCGCTCGTGTTCAAATTTGAACACACGCTCTACCTTTCTTTTTTTTAAGATTCAGGATAGCGATAGAGAACCAAGCAAAAATAGGAAATCCGACAAAGATGCAAGGCATCTAGGAGGATTTATCTTTTTTACAAAGCCTCTAGCCCGAGTTCAATTTAAACTCAGAAGCCCTTCCTTTCTGTGTTTTTAGAAAAGTTTCCCGCTCGTGTTCACATCTGAACACCTCACTCTACTTTTCTTTTTTTAATTTTATATGTTAGGCAAAATCAGACTCAATCAAGACCCCGATGAGTCTTCTTTTCTTTGTTTCAAACAGTTATTGATAAATTGATAGTATTTTCTATCTTCTAAGTTAAAGCCCTGACCAGAAGAAACTGTCGTTCCCTACCTTATTGCTCTATTCTTTAACTTTCGCCGTAATAGGTTAGCCCAAGGAAAACGGTCTAACGCTTTTGCAAATTCATGAGCTAAGAAAGCCGTTACTAATAGATAAGGAAGAGAATCTAAACCCAGACCAGTAAAGCCTATTACTAATCCGGTTGCAGACAGGGGAGCCCTCAAGGTCACAGACAAAAAGCAAACCGAACCTAAAAGTAAGATAGATGGATGGTTGCCATCACCTAGATTCATGCCCAAGAGAGCAGCTCCAGCCATCCCCAAGGCAAAAGATGGCGTAAGAGTACCACCATAGGCCCCTGCCCAAAGGATAATAAGAACGACCACTGCTTTTAGGAAAAACATGAGAAGCACTGTCTCACCACTGCTACCATTTAAAATTTCCTGAGCCATCATGCGCCCATTTCCAAGTAGATGTGGCAAATGACTTACCAGACCAACAAGGAAAAGAAAAGCTAAGGGAAGAGTGAGGAGTATCCGTTTATCTTTTATTCTATTTGAAGATGCTTCTTTGTTTAGGCAACCAAAAAGCCAAGCCAAAGGTGTTAGAAAAAGAAGTAATAAGGGGATAATCCACATTTCCCTTAGTGACCATGTGATGGATGGAATCTGGTAGAGAGCATGATCTGAAATAACTAGGCCTGCTGTATAGGTAGACACGTAGGTAGTCAAACCGACCAAGAAAAATCGTTTGAGGGATAAAGCAATCCCCAAGGTTTCAAAAACGAAAAACACACTCGTTAACGGAACCTGATAGACAGCCGCTAAACCCGCACCAGCTCCACAGGCAATGAGAAAAACTTGGTCCTTCACGGAGAGAGAAAAAATGTTGGCAATAGGTCTTGCAAATAAAGCTCCAATCTCCCGTGGCGCAGCTGACTTACCGATAGGTGCCCCTCCTCCAACCGCAATAATCTGCCAAATTGAATGAACTAGTTGTTTTAAAAAATGAAGCTTGTATTGTGATGTTTCATCCTTCATCTGCACTTTGATGGAAAAAATCTTTGCTTTTCTTTGCAAGAAATACCAGACCAAGGCAGAACTGATACCCACAATTATTAAACTGAAGCCTATCCGTGATGAGGCAACCCCATCTGTCAAGAATCCAGTATTATGCTCTGACTGACCGAAAGCAATCTCTTCAACCAGCTCTAAAAGATAATGGAGAAATATACCAGATAAACCCGAAACTATTCCTTGCAGAATTACTGCTATGAATAATCTAAAATTATAAGGGATTTTTCGAAAAATTCTCCTCAATTCTATTAACATGATTACAATTCAGCAAGAATCGCTTTAAGCAGTCGTTTGAAATCACCTTTGACACGCTCTGTTACTTCAACCACTTCTTCATGGTTGAGTTCTTCTTGGAACCCAGCAGCATGATTGGTAATGCATGAAATTCCAAGGACTTTCAAGCCTGAGTGGGCAGCCACGATCACTTCGGGAACAGTAGACATGCCAACTGCATCTGCTCCAAGCGTCTTATAAGCACGGATTTCTGCTGGCGTTTCGTAAGTTGGACCGGTAACACCGATATAGACACCATCATCCAGTTTAATACCAAGCTTATCAGCGACTTGATGAGCAGTTGCACGATATTCTGGAGTGTAAGATTTAGACATATCTGGGAAACGTGGACCAAATTCATCCAAGTTTTCACCAATCAAAGGATTTTGACCCGTAAAGTTGATATGGTCTGAGATAGCCATCAAAGTACCAGGGCCATAACCGATACCACCAGCAGCATTGGTAACAATAACACCTGTCGCACCGAGAGCCTTCATCACACGAACTGGGAAGGTAACGATTTCCAATGGATTTCCTTCGTAGAAATGGAAACGACCTTGCAGTGCCAAGACTTTGCGCCCTGCCAAATCTCCATAGACTAATTTACCAGCGTGGCCAACAACAGTTGAGCGGCCCCAGTTTGGAATGTCCGCATAGTCAAGACTAACGGCATTTTCAATTTCAGAAGCCAACTCTCCCAAACCAGATCCCAAGATCAGACCAAATTCAGGTTCTGTCATCCCTTTTTCTTTCAAGAAGGCTGCTGTTGCTTTGATTTTTTCAGATAATGTTGTCATAAATATTTCCCTCACTCTCTTATGCTTAGACCAATTTATCCAAGAAGCTTTCACCAATCATAGCCTTGTCGACACCGAAATTATCCGCAACGGTTGCTGAAATGTCCGCAAAATGTCCGACAGGCAAGTGACCATTCCCCTTGAGGGATTTACCAAAGACCAAGAGCGGAATGTACTCACGAGTGTGGTCCGTTCCGGCATAGGTCGGATCATTTCCATGGTCAGCGGTAATCATGAGCAAATCATCCTCACGCATGTTTTCAATGATTTCTGGCAAGCGAGCGTCAAACTCCTGCAGACAGTCACGATAGCCATGCGGATCGCGACGGTGACCATAAAGAGCATCGAAGTCTACCAAGTTGGTAAATGAGAAGCCATACTTGAAGTCCTCAGACTGGATAGCCTTAACCAAATTGTCTACACCATGATTATTGGACTGGTTGTGGCCCATGTCGTGGTTGATACCTGCACCATTGAAGATGTCGTTAATCTTACCAACAGAATAAGTATCAATGCCGGCTTCATTGAGCTTGTCCAAAACAGTTGGCTCAAATGGAGAGACTGCATAGTCATGGCGATTGGCTGTACGAGTGAAGTTACCAGGCTCACCTACATAAGGGCGAGCGATGATACGGCCTAGAAGTGCTGGCCGATCCAAAGTGATAGAGCGAGCGTATTCGCAAATACGATAGAGCTCATCTAAAGGAATAATCTCCTCATGAGCTGCGATTTGAAGCACTGGATCTGCAGAAGTATAGATAATCAATTCGCCAGTTTCCATCTGACGAGGCCCGAAGTCGTCAATAACTGCCGTGCCAGAATAAGGTTTGTTAGCCTCACGAATAACTTTGCGGCCAGAAAATTCTTCAATTTTAGTCAAGATTTCCTCTGGGAAGCCATTCCAGAAAGTATCAAAAGGCTCGGTAATGTTCAGACCCATGATTTCCCAGTGGCCTGTCATCGTGTCTTTACCTAAAGAAACTTCTTCTAATTTAGTATAGTAACCACTTGGATTTTCCTCAGCTGGGACAGTTTTCAAGGCTTGCTCACGCTCGATATTGCCCAAGCCTAGCTTAGCCATATTTGGCACATCTAGGCCGACTGCTTTGGAAATATGTCCCAGAGTATCGGAAGCTCCATCTGGCACCCCTGCATTAACAAAATTGTTAGCATCTGGTGCTGCCCCAATGCCGACTGAGTCCATAACGACTAAGTGAATACGATTAAATTTTGACATGAAACCCTCTTTTCTAGTTATCTGTTTCTAAAATGTTTACACCACCTTGACCGGCGACGATCACCCTGTTGACCATTTGGGTGAAAAGGCCGTGCTCAACAACGCCTACGATATGATCTAATTCTCGGCCAAATTCGACTGGATTTTCGATTACACCTAAATCTAGATCAATAATGAAATTCTGCATATCCGTGATAAAACGTTGGCCATTTTTTTCACGGAAACTTGGCTTGTAGCCTGCCTCAGAAAAGCGATGGAAAACTTGCTCTGCACCATATTGCACTACTTCGACTGGCAGCTTGAAAGCACCTAGCTTTTGAACCAATTTGCTTTCATCAACCACCCAGATGTAGTCCTTGGTAGGTGTCGCAACAACCTTCTCCATCAGCAGGGCTCCGCCTCCGCCTTTGATGCCGTTGAACTGAGGATCCACTTCATCAGCTCCATCAACGGTCACATCGACCTGATCCACTTCATCGATGGATTTCAGCGGAATGCCCAAGCCTTCTGCTTGCTTACTGGTCACGCTAGAGGTGGTGACTGCAGTAATCTGCAAGCCTTCCTCTTTGATACGTCGACCAATTTCCTCGACAAAATAGTAAGCAGTCGAACCTGTTCCCAGACCGACCACCATCCCGTCTTCGACAAATTCAGCAGCCTTGATGCCTGCTAGTTTCTTTAGAGTTTCCATAGCACCTCCTCAAATCAACTATGTTTAGTATATCACAATTCTTTGAAATTTGAAAGTGTTTTCAGCTCTTTAAACGGTTCTTCGCGTTTAAACAGTGCTCCATTTCACGAAAATCTCCTTAAAATCTTGCTCCTAGTTCTATTTTGCGTTACAATGAAGATAGGCAAATTACTAAAAGAAATACATATTTCAGGTAGTAAGTTATAGAAAATTTGAGGAGGTTGTTATGATGCAACAAGAAAATAAAGTTCTAGGTATTTTAGCCATTGTCTTTGGAGCAATCGCTTTACTTGGCTCCTGGATACCAATCATCAATTATCTATCTTTTTTATCGGTACTATTGCTCTTGTTCTTGGTATTGTCGGTCTCGTTATTAACCCAAAAGGCCAGAAAACTTTGGCTATTATTGGTTCTATCATTTCCTTCTTCGCTTTAGTCATCGCGCTTGTTACTCAAGCATTCTATTCCCATGTGTTGTTTAATGAAGTGGGAAAAGGACTTGATACTCTGACAAACTCTTATAGTTCCTATTTTGATTCGTCAGAAAGAAAAATAGAAAAAGAAGAAGAAAGTACGAAGTTTACATGGACAAAAGCAGAATTTGATGCACTCAAAGAGGGCGATATTTTGAAAAGAGGTGCAGGCGGAACAAAATACGACGACGTCATTCGCGACCACGGCAAACCAACTGACGAAACCACTTCCACTGTCAGCGGCTCTGAAATAAAAACCATCACCTACTTACCAGAAGGAAGCAAATATCAAGCCGTCATCCTAACTTTTTCAAAAAACGAAGACGGTTCTTTCCTACTTACTAGCAAGATAGGAACAGGTTTAGAATAAACTAAATTCCCTACCCGACAGCTGTTTTTCTTTTATGAATATTGGTAAAATCAAAGAAGAAACTCTAGCCATCATTTGAATGATTTTGGGTGGAGACTTACGTCGAAGGCTTGCAAAATAGATTTTCAGAAAGGATATACATGATAACACGAGAATTTGATACCATCGCTGCGATTTCGACCCCTCTTGGGGAAGGAGCCATCGGCATCGTCAGACTAAGCGGGACTGACAGCTTTGCTATTGCCCAAAAAATCTTTAAAGGCAAGGACCTAGACAAAGTTGCCAGCCACACACTCAACTACGGTCATATCATCGACCCTCAAAATCAGGAGATTCTGGATGAGGTCATGGTCGGGGCTATGCGTTCTCCCAAGACCTTCACGCGCGAGGACATCATCGAGATCAATACCCACGGTGGGATTGCGGTGACCAATGAAATCCTGCAGCTGGCTATCCGCGAGGGGGCTAGAATGGCCGAGCCTGGCGAATTTACCAAGCGAGCCTTTCTCAACGGGCGCGTGGATTTGACTCAGGCTGAGGCTGTCATGGACATCATCCGCGCCAAGACCGATAAAGCAATGAACAATGCTGTCAAGCAGTTGGATGGCTCTCTTTCCGACCTTATCAACAGCACCCGTCAGGAAATCCTCAACACACTGGCTCAGGTCGAGGTCAACATTGACTATCCTGAGTACGACGATGTTGAGGAAGCAACGACGGAAATCATTCGTGAAAAAACGCTAGAATTTGAGCAACTTCTTACCCATCTTCTCAAAACTGCGCGACGAGGCAAGATTCTTCGCGAAGGTATTTCTACTGCTATCATCGGTCGACCTAATGTTGGCAAATCCAGCCTCCTCAACAATCTTCTGCGTGAGGACAAGGCCATTGTGACCGATATCGAGGGGACAACTCGTGATGTGATCGAGGAGTACGTCAATATCAACGGCGTACCGCTCAAGCTCATTGACACTGCAGGCATTCGGGAAACGGATGATCTTGTGGAGCAGATTGGCGTTGAGCGTTCTAAAAAAGCCTTGCAGGAAGCTGACTTGGTTCTCTTGGTTCTCAATGCCAGCAAGCAACTGACAGATCAAGACCGCCAGTTGCTAGAAATCAGCCAAGACAGCAATCGCATCGTCCTGCTTAACAAGACTGACCTTGAAGAGAGGATTGAACTAGACCAGCTACCAGCAGATGCTATCAAGATTTCCGTCCTTTACAACCAAAATATTGATAAAATCGAGGATCGCATCAATCAGCTCTTCTTTGAAAATGCTGGAATTGTCGAACAAGACGCCACCTATCTGTCCAATGCCCGCCACATCTCTCTCATCGAAAAGGCTGTCGAAAGCCTGCAAGCCGTCAATCAGGGATTGGAACTGGGCATGCCGGTAGATCTCCTCCAAGTCGATCTGACTCGTACTTGGGAAATCCTTGGTGAAATCACTGGTGACGCTGCACCAGACGAGCTTATCACCCAACTCTTCAGCCAATTCTGCCTAGGAAAATAATATGGGAATCACAGAGTTTTTCAAAGCAAAAAATCTAGGCGAATACCTAGAAAGTCGAAAGCACGGACAGGTCAGAGAACGCATCCAACAACGTAGCTGTTTGGAGGTTCTCTTCCACAAAGCCCGCACTACCAAAATAAATCCTGAAAATCACCAAAAAATGAAGAAAACGAAACACGGTTCTTGAAAAATGGAACCGTGTTTATTTCTCTATTCAATCTAGCTGAGAATTTGCCTGATCATGAATCGTGGCACTCTCCTTGTCCCAAACTATTTTTTTGTTTGGCTACATCTTCATCGGACTTGAGTCAGCACTCCGTCTTGCATTTCATAGACCTTGTCAACCTCGTCCAGCAGGCGGGTATCATGGGTAATCATGACCACGCTCTTGTTGAATTTCTGGGTCACTTCTTTGAGCAGATGAACCACGCGCTTAGCCCGCTCCGTATCCAGACTAGCTGTCGGCTCGTCAGCCAAGATAATATCTGGGCTATTGTAAAGCGCTCTGGCGATAGCAGCCCGCTGCCGTTCCCCACCGGACAATTCTTTGGGATACTGCTTAAGCGTGTCTTTTAGATCTAGCAGTTCAATCAGACTGTCCAGATTTGTTCTTTCCTTTTTAGATAAGCGGTCAATCAGCTGGAACTGGTCTTCGATTTTCAAAAAAGGAATGAGATTGGAAGCCTGCAAAATAAAGCCGAAATCATTGAAACGCAGAGCAGCACGTTCCTTTTCCTTGAGCTGGGAGGTATCTTTCCCATGCAGGAGAATCTGGCCTTTTGAGGGAGTTTGCAAATGCCCCAGCAAGGTCAGAAAGGTTGTTTTCCCTGATCCTGACGGCCCAATAATAGCTACAAACTGCCCTGCTTCCAGTTGGAAATCAGTTGGCTTCAGGGCTTGGACTAGCGTATGCCCTTGACCATATTCTTTTGTAACACCTTTTAGTTCTATAATTGCCATTTACTCGCCTCCGATCGCTGTGATAGGGTCAATTTTTAGAACCCGATGAATGGACAAGAGTCCGCCAGCCAGCGACATGAAAACAATCAGAACAATCAATCCAGTATAAGCCCGCCAATCACTGTAAAAAGGCATGGAAGCCGGCAAGACTAGCTGGGTTCCCAAAAGAGCCATGACAGCTAAGCTGATTCCCAGAGTGGACAGGATGAAAATCTGCCAGAAAATAGAAGCAATAATCTTCCCACTGGCAATCCCTTGGGCACGCATAATACCGTAAAGTTGAGTCTTCTGAATGGTGATGATGTACATGAAAATCCCCAATACTAAAAAGGTAATCAGAACCATGGACCCAATCATAAAGGAAAAAGTCAGAACCTGAGGCTGATAGCCAGGGATATTTTCTATAAAATCACTCATAGAGAGCTGACTAAGCCCAGTTTCTTCAATTTTTTGACTATCTTTGACTACAAGTGCGCTGATATTCTTAACCTGACTAGAGCCGTACTTTAATTCCCTGAAATCATCTAGAGCCATAAAAATTACAGGTTGCGTAAAGAAGCTATTATCCTCTGTAAAACCAACAACCTGATAGAGGCGCTCACTGCCATTGAGCTGAAGCTGGTCGCCTAGTTTCACTCCTTTTTGACGCAGGCGCTTATCCGCAATGACTTCATAAGCAGTCTCAGCAGGACGTCCCTCAATAATGTCAGGCGCTAGAAAACTATCCCAAGAGAGACCAAAAACCTGAGCATTGAGTTTATCTGTCCCATCTTCATAATTGGCCACTGCTGACGTTTGTCCCAAAGCCGCAATTGAGTCTCCTTTAAGCAGGCTACTATATTCCTCTTCCTTGAGAGTCGAAGCAACTAGATTCTTATTGGCATACTCTGACAAGACGATTGATTCAGCCTGCCATTGGTCCAGAGCCAAGCGATTGAGCCTAGCCAAGCCGACAGAAAGACTGGATAAAAAGAAAACCATATAGGTAATGAGAAAGACTACAGAAACCACTAAACGATAGCGTCCGCGACTGTAGACAATCTCTTTAAATGCTAAAAACACGGCTATCCTCCTTTGAGATATTGAAGACTATTATATCATAAAGAAGCAAGCTAGAAAAACATATGAGACCAATAGTGACTAGATTCAGGCGAAAATCACTTATTCACTAAGTCAGAAACATTCCGTGAAAGAAAATCGTAAAATAAAAAGAAACAAGCACGGACTTCAGTTCGTATACCGAAGCTTGCCTTGTTTCTTTTCTCTAGGTTTAGACCGCGATCTGACCTGCTCCTTCTCTTATCCAGAGCAGATTGAAAATCGGCTTATTGCTTGCTAAAGGTCAAAGTATCTGGATCATCATCCAGTTCATCCACAATCAGCTGATTGCCATTTTGACGATAACTTTTGACATCGTCACCGACAATCAGTCTTTGGTTCGCTGCATCTACTTGTACCTGTTTGATTTCCTTACTGCCGTCGACCTCAGTCTCAGTCCAGGTTCCAGCATTTCCATTGATTTCTAGGACATGCTGGTCACCATCATGGTCGGTTGCTTGGTAGCGTCCATCTAAATTGCTGGTCTGACCTGCATTTGAGGAAGAAGTCTGTTCTTGCACAGGTTGTGATGTTTGGCTTTGGGTATTTTGTGATGAGTTGATATTTCCTCCCTGATTAGCATTACCTAAACAAGCAGTCAATAAAACTGCGACTGTTATGATAATATTCCAGTAAAGGCTTTTTTGAAATGGTCATATCGTCTCCTCCTTTTTCTACATTTGTAGTTTACATGTATATTCTACATTTATCTGTTTTATTTGTCCATCATATAGCATGTTTTATCTCAAAATAAAAAATTCCCCAGTCTTATTGGACTGGAGATGTAGAATCTATTGCTTCTTCTAGAGAATTAACGCTAGTCATCTTCGATAGCCGAGTCTCACGCCTCATCACCAAATAGCAATGTCGAATGCTGCAGATAGGAATTGGGGTACTTTCGAAGCAAAGCTTTCACAGCTTCTACCAAAACCTCCTGCTCCACCTGACCTGCTTGGTATCGCTCTAAAAGCAGTATAAAGTTTTCTTTTTCAGCTGGGCTGGCTTTTTTCTTAAAATAGCCCCAAATATGCTGAAAGGCATTGCAGACCTGACCGCGATTTTCAGGCAGGGACACCGCCTGGTCAATCAAGTCTTGAACATGTACCGCTTCCACCGAGTCACTTTTTAGAGATTGGCGGATTTCCAGATAAATCTTACTAGAATGACTGAGCACTAAATATTTATTTTTAGCCCAAAGAGTCTGACATTGGGAGATTTGGTTCAAATTTTCCATAATTACTTTTCCTTCTAATCTTCACTTTCGAATTCTTCAGAACCATCTACAACATTGCTTGCTCCCAGTAATAAAGTTAGCGAGACAAAAAGCGAGTTGATTCATCGACTATTAATCTTTCTCTTACTCTGGAAAGATCCATTCAATATGCGGAGCTCGCTTACTGATTTCTTTATAAATAGTATTGAAATCAGCATCAACAAGCTCATCCAAATCAATCTCTCCAAGTTTTTTTCCCTTTTCACCTTTAAAATAAAGCATTCGATAAATCCTTTTCGAATTTTTAGAATAAGAAGTTCTAATTTCATACTCGATTTGCTTAATATTTGTTAAATCAATTTGATTTATATCTTGGAAAACAGAGGGTTTAACATCGATCTTATCATCAGAAATAGCAAAAGCTGCGGGCTCATGAGCTTTCTTATAAGCCGAGATACTTAAAATAGTAACTATAATACCTGCAACAATTAGAATTGGACCCACATATTCATTATTTTGATTGAGAATTTCTTGTTCAGCTTCCTTTTCTCTTCGGATAGAAGCTTGTTCGGACTCTAATTGTTTATTGTAGAGATCTACAAAAGCTTGTAGCCTTTTTTCTTCCTCTTCTGGTGTTTCATTCTCAGGTGCATAAATCGATCCAAGCATCGTCCTAGCCTTTCCGATAGTCATTGGGCTTTCATTCAACCTTGCTTCTTTTCGTTCAGATTCTAGCTGTTCCAAGCTATCACTATGGTTCCTACCACTACTATTTGGTGATTGCATTACCCCAATGAATATGAAGGCTCCAATAATAACAATAATAATAGCTACAATTTCAGCTGCATAACTTCTTTTATATTCCATTAAAATATTCTTTCTGTAAAATCTTTATGGGACTAGAATACCATAAATCACGACTTTTATAAAGCTCTTTTATAGCCAAAAGCAGCCCAAAGGACTGCTTCTCTTTGTATATACTAGCGTACTTCTGCACCGACATTTTCTTCCAAGGATTTTTGGATTTTTTCCATGTATTTAGCCACTTCATCATCGGTCAGGCTATCTTCTGGATTTTGGAAGGTCAGTGTGTAAGCCATAGACTTGAGGCCAACACCCAGCTTTTCACCTGAGAAGATATCGAAGAGCTTGATATCCGTCAAACGTTTCACTCCGGCAGCTTGAATCGCTTCCACCACCTGTCTGTGGCTGATTTCTGCTTTGAGTAAGAGTGCCACATCGCGAGTAACAGCTGGGAATTTGGTGATTTCTACAAAAGGCTGTTCTGGCTCAAGACTCGCCTCAATAGCCGTCAGATTGAGCTCCGCCACATAGGTTTCTGGGATATCATAAGCCTTGGCCGTCACTGGATGAACCTGCCCAATATACCCCACTGGCTGACCTTTGATCGAAATCAGCGCTGTCCGACCTGGGTGCAGACTCTTGAGCTGGTCAGTTGCTTGATAATCAGCTTCTAATCCCAAGCGGTCAAAGAGTGCTTCAACCACACCCTTAGCGTAGAAGAAGTCCACAGGAGTCGCTGGCGTTTGGAAATCCTTTTCACTTACCAAGCCAGTTAAAGCAAAGGCAAAGCTATTGATTTCATTAGGCAATTCTTCCTTCGGATTGCCTGTTTGTTCAAAGATTTTCCCAATTTCATAAAGGGCTAAATCCTTATTTTTACGAGCAACATTGTAGCTGACAGTATCCAGCATGCCTGAGAGCATATTTTGGCGAAGAACACTGCGCTCCCTTGTCATAGGCCACATAAGCTCAGTCAGATTCGTAGGATTAAGCGTAAATTCGACAGCTTTTTCTGGCGTGGTCAAGGCATAGGAAATAATCTCGGTCAGACCTGCTCCTTCAGCCACCGTCCGAACCTTGCGACGTAGCTGCTGAGTGGCCGTCAATTCGCCAGCTGTTCCAGCATCTTGAGGCAGGGAAACCGGCAAACGGTCATAGCCATAAATACGAGCAATTTCCTCGTAAAGATCTGCTGGAATACTAATATCCCAACGACGAGCAGGCACGCTGACTGTGAACAAGTCCGCAGATCCACTGAGGCCAAAGCCTAGACGACGGAAAATATCTTCAATATCCGCATAAGTCAAATCTGTTCCCAAAACTCGGTTGACATCAGAAAGGCTAGTCGAAACCTGCTTGTCAGTCGTATCTAACTGTCCTGCTTGGACAATACCAGCATGAACAGTTGCACCTGCCAAGTCAGCAATCATGCTCGCAGCAGCATCGAGAGCCTCGGTTACTGTTGCAAGGTTAATCCCTTTTTCAAAGCGTGAAGAAGACTCGGAACGCAAGCCCAGACGACTGCTTGTCTTACGAATTGACTTGCCATTAAAGACAGCTGCTTCCAGAACGACACGAGTCGACTTATCAGAGATTTCGGTGGCTGCTCCACCCATGACACCAGCCAAAGCCACTGGCTTATCTGCCACAGTGATGACCAAATCACCGACTTCCAGTTCACGCTCTTCGCCGTCCAGCGTCACCAGTTTTTCACCAGCACGCGCTTCCCGCACGACAATCTGGTCACCCTCAAATGTGTCCAAATCAAAGGCATGCATTGGCTGACCAAAGTAGAGCAAGATATAGTTGGTTACATCCACTACATTATTAATCGGACGAATCCCTTCATTCATGAGGAGATTTTGCAGCCACTGAGGACTCGGAGCAATGGTCACATTGTCCAAAATGCGAGCTGCATAAAACGGCGCTTTTTCGCTCTCAATAGCAACAGACAAGCTAGCCGCAGCCTCTTTATCCCCTTCAGTCAAAGGAAATTCTTTAAAATGAACAGGCTTATCGTAGATAGCTGCTACTTCGTGCGCCACCCCACGCATAGACAGAGCATCAGCCCGATTAGGTGTGATGGAAAGCTCGATAATCTCATCATCCAAGTCTAGATAAGAGAAGACTTCCTCACCCGGCACTGCTTCTTCTGGCAAAATTTGGATGCCATCCGCAAATTCCTTTGGCACGACAGAATCCGAAATGCCCAGCTCGCCCAAGGAACAAATCATGCCCAGTGACTCTAGCCCACGGATTTTCCCTTTTTTAATCTTATAATTATCCGCAATGCGAGCGCCTGGTACAGCTACCATAACCTTGATTCCAGCACGAACATTCGGTGCGCCACAGACAATCTGGCGAGGCTCCTCTTCACCGACATTGACCTGACAGAGGTGCAAGTGGGTTTCAGGTACATCCTCGCAGCTCAGAACTTCTCCGACAACAATTTTCGAAAGACCTTCAGCTGGCGAGCTGACTCCTTCTACTTCAATACCAGTTGTGGACATTTTCTCCGCCAGCTCGGCGCTCGTCACATCCAAATCAACCAGTTCTTTTAACCATTTATAACTAACTAACATATTTATGATTTTACGACCGACCAGACCTAACTCTGACTTCATAGACAAAGCCAGCCCGTTCTATCTTCGGTCGTATTTGATTCCTCTCTATAAATTTCTGTTTTTACTAAAAGCCCAATAAGCAGCGATACTATCGTCTTTTTAGCTTAATTTCTTCCTTAAAAGCCAGTCAATATCGACTGTGTCACCAGTGATATATTCATGCTGGCTAAACCTTTCAAAGCCATATTTAAAGTAAAAATTCTGCGCCTTGAAATTTCTTTCCCAAACGCCCAGCCAAGCCCAGCTAAAACCACGTTTTTGGGCTTCTTCTAGGGCAAATTCAAACATTTCCTTGCCCAAGCCGAGGCCCTGATGGGAGGCAAGCACATAAATCCGTTGAATTTCAAAGGAATCTTCCAACTCCTGCTCTGTCTGAGCCTGACCCCAGTTACACTTGAGAAAACCAGCGATTTTTTCTTCCTTGTCCAGTACAAAATAATGCTCAGACTCAGGATTTGCCAACTCCAACTCCAGCCTTTCACGCGCCAGCTCATGGGCAAAATAATGCTCCAAGTCTTCCTGCTTGATGAAAGGACCAAAAGTTTCTTGGTAGGTCTGCACTTCCAAGTCCCGCAAAATATCCAGATCCTCTGGCCGAACTTTAACTAACATAGGGCACTCCTTTCTCAGAAGCGGCTGAGAGCGATATTCCCAGCTAAAATTGTCTTATAGGCAAGTAAACTGATGAGCATCTTTGCCGCGCATTTCAAGTCCGCAAACATTGCTAATCAGGCTTGTCGTGATGGGATTATTCAAATCGAGTCTTAGTCTAAGCTTCTTACTTAAACTGCTGTGAAAAACGTACATCGCCTTGGTAGAAGCCACGAATATCATTGATACCGTAGCGAAGCATGGCAACCCGTTCTTGGCCAAGACCAAAGGCAAAGCCAGAATATTTCTCTGAGTCGATGCCACTCATTTTCAAGACACTTGGGTGCACCATTCCAGCTCCCATGATTTCGATCCAGCCAGTCTTCTTGCAGACATTACAGCCGGCACCACCACACTTAAAGCAAGATACGTCCACTTCGACAGATGGCTCTGTGAATGGGAAGTAAGATGGACGCAGACGAATCTTACGATCCGCACCAAACATTTTTTGCACAATCAGCTGCAGAGTTCCCTGCAAGTCAGCCATAGAGATATTTTCCCCTACGACCAGACCTTCAATCTGGTGAAACTGGTGAGAGTGAGTCGCATCGTCTGTATCACGACGGAAAACACGTCCCGGAGAGATCATCTTGAGCGGCCCTTGGCTAAAGTCATGGGCATCCATGGCACGAGCCTGAACAGGAGAAGTGTGAGTACGTAAGAGGATCTCTTCTGTGATGTAGAAGGTATCCTGCATATCTCGAGCAGGATGGTCTTTAGGCAGGTTCATGCGCTCAAAGTTGTAGTAGTCTGACTCAACTTCAAAACCATCCACGACCTGATAGCCCATACCGATAAAGATATCTTCGATTTCTTCACTCGTCTGGGTCAAAATATGGCGATTTCCAGCTGGAATCTTACGACCTGGTAGGGTCACATCCAAGGCGTCATTGGCCAGCTGGGCTGCTACTTTCTGTTCTTCCAAGATTTGAGCTGCTTCTTCAAAGGCTGCATTCAGCACATCGCGCGCTTCATTGACGTGCTTCCCGATAATAGGGCGCATCTCAGCAGAAACATCCTTCATCCCTTTAAGAATCTCAGTAAGACTCCCTTTTTTACCTAGGACAGATACTTTCAGCTCCTGCATATCCTTAGCATTTTCCAGAGTAATGGTCTGCAATTGGGCTAAAGTTTCCTCACGCAGACTCTGCAATCGTTCTTCAATTGTTGACATAGTTCCTCCAAAAATAAAAACCGCGGTCTCACCCACACCGAAGCGGAGCGTTGACACGCGGTACCATCCGTTTTTTATCTGGCAAGCCAGACCTTAATTACCAATCCTAAAGCAAGTGAATTCGCCTAGCTTTCATCTAGAGAGCTCTCAGTCGCTGGCTCCCCTCCCTGTCAAACTTCCCCTAGGTTACTGGTCTTGCGGATTGCTATTCAATTATAATTCATTCTAACAAATTTCTAAACATTTCGCAAGCTCAGTTACAGATTTTACAAGCAGAAAAAGAAGCCTGTCAAAGAACAGACTTCCTTCTTTCTATTTAATAACCTGACCTGCTTCTTTGAGAGCATCTTCTGGTATAGTGATACCGAGTTCTTTGGCATTCTTAGTATTGATAACAGATTTACCTTTATCAAAAATATCTACTGCAGTGTCAGCAGGTTTAGCACCTTTAAGGACTTTAGCTGCCATTTTACCAGTCGCAACACCGAGGTCATACTGGTCTACAACGACAGAGGCAAGACCACCTTCTTCAACCATGGCTGTCGCACTTGGATAAATCGGTTTCTTAGCTTCTTTATTGCTGGACACAACTGTCGCAAAAGCTGACGCAATAGTATTGTCAATTGGAGTCCAGATAGCATCAACCTTACCAGTCATGACATTCATAGTTGAAGCAATTTCATTGGTTGAAGGAACAGAATATTCCTCAACTTTGTAGCCTGCCTCTTCGGCCAATTTTTTGAACTCTTCTACCTGAGCTTTGGAGTTGTCTTCACTGCTAGAATAGAGGGCACCAATCGTTTTTACATTTGGTGTCAATTTTTTAATCAGCTCTATCTGTCGCTTGGCTGGATTGTGGTCAGAGACACCAGTGATATTACCACCTGGCTTTTCCAGATTTTTCACTAGGTTTGCTCCGACTGGATCTGTGATAGCTCCCATGACGATAGGTTTGTCCTTAGTAGCCGCAGCTAGTCCTTGCGCAGATGGAGTAGCAATCCCAATCAGCACATCATTGTCATTGGACACCAGCTGCTTACTCATGGTAGAAACCTTGCTCTGATCTCCCTCGGCATTCATAAAGTCAATCTTAATCTTGTCACCCTTGTAGCCTTCCTCAGCTAGACCATCTTGAATTCCCTTGTAAATCAAATCAAGGGATGGGTGGCTGACATACTGCAAGACACCAACCTTGACTGTCTTACTATCGTCGCCAGTCTTAGATCCGTTGCTCTTTCCACTCAAGCTGGAATAAGCCATCCCACCAATTACCAAAATAGCCAAGAGGCCCAAAATAGTCATTAAACGTTTATTTTTCATGTTCTTTCTCCATTTCTTTATTTCATTTTTTCTATTCAATCCCTAGGGACGCCATCGTTTAAACATGGGCAATTCTCCTTATTTTTTATAATAAGCAACAAAAAACCTCACACAGGTATTCTGTGTGAGGGCGTAAATCGCGGTGCCACCTCAATTATGGAAAAATAGCTAGTATTCCCCATATCTCTATCTTGTCATCAAACAAGTTGCACTGTAAGGTGTGCGCACCGAATTCTTATTGTTTCAAATTCATATTTATCAATTAGCCCAATTTCGTAAAGATTTGCTGCTCATTTCCACCAACCACAAGCTCGCTAAAAACAAATGCATCTACTACTTTTCTAATTTCCTATATTGTAAATTTTTCCTTAAGGGATGTCAAGGCTTTTTGAAAATTTTTATAAAATGTTCGGTTTTTGTTTATATCGATAATTATTGACAAAAAATAAATCTCTTTTTGGTGAGACTTTAGAAGCTTTTGGCTTGGTTTTTTGTTATAATTTTCTGTAGCAACTTTCAAGGAGAAAAGCATGTCTTTCGACGGATTTTTTTTACACCACATGACAGAGGAGCTCCGCCGCGAATTGCTGGGCGGCCGCATCCAAAAGATTAATCAACCTTTTGAACAGGAGCTGGTTTTACAGATTCGCAGCAATCGCCAAAGCCACAAATTGCTCCTTTCAGCCCACTCAGTCTTTGGGCGCGTTCAACTGACTGAGACTACTTTTGAAAACCCAGCTGTTCCCAATACCTTTATCATGGTCATGCGCAAATACTTACAGGGAGCTGTCATTGAAGCAATCCAGCAGGTAGACAATGACCGGATTTTGGAAATCAGCGTTTCCAATAAGAATGAAATCGGCGATAGCGTGGCTGTGACTCTGGTCATCGAAATCATGGGCAAGCACAGCAATATCATTCTCTTGGACAAGGCTAGCAGTAAGATTATTGAGGCTATTAAACACGTCGGATTTTCTCAAAATAGTTATCGAACTATCCTACCGGGCTCAACTTATGTCGCACCGCCTCAAAATGGCAGTCTCAATCCTTTCACTGTGGGTGATGAAAAGCTCTTCCAAATCCTACAGACAGAGGACTTAGAGCCCAAACGCCTGCAGCAAATGTTTCAGGGCTTGGGTCGGGATACAGCTACCGAACTCAGTGACCGTCTGACAGCTGACAATCTCAAAACCTTCCGTACATTTTTTGCTAGTCCAACTCAGCCTAGCCTGACCGAAAAATCCTTCTCTGCTCTGCTATTTTCTGACAGCAAGACCCAAATGTCCACGCTATCCGAGCTTTTGGATACTTTCTATAAGGACAAGGCTGAGCGCGATCGGGTCAACCAGCAGGCCAGCGAACTCATCCGCAGGGTAGAAAATGAGTTGGAAAAGAACCGGAAAAAACTGGGCAAGCAAGAGGAAGAGCTCCTAGCAACGGAGAATGCAGAAGAATTCCGCCAAAAAGGGGAACTCTTGACCACCTTTCTCCATCAGGTGCCCAACGATCAGGATCAGGTGGAGCTGGAGAATTACTACACGGGTGAGAAGATTATCATCGCACTTGACAAGGCCCTGACCCCCAATCAAAATGCCCAGCGCTATTTCAAACGCTACCAGAAGCTCAAGGAAGCTGTCAAACACCTGACCAGCTTGATTGAGGAGACACGGTCTACGATTCTCTACCTAGAGAGCGTGGAAACCGCCCTTGCTCAGGCCAGCCTGACTGAAATTGCAGAAATTCGCGAAGAACTCATCCAGACTGGCTTTATCCGCCGCCGACAAAGAGAAAAAATCCAGAAAAGGCAGAAACCGGAGAAATATTTGGCAACTGACGGTCAAACCATTATTCTAGTCGGCCGTAACAACCTGCAAAATGATGAACTGACGTTTAAGATGGCTAAGAAAGACGAGCTTTGGTTTCACGCCAAGGATATTCCAGGCAGTCATGTGGTCATCACAGGCAATCTTCAGCCCAGCGATGAAGTCAAGACAGACGCTGCCGAGCTAGCGGCCTACTTTTCCAAGGCCAGACTCTCTAATCTGGTCCAAGTAGATATGATTGAAGTCAGAAAACTCAACAAACCAACCGGTGGTAAGCCAGGATTTGTCACCTATACAGGCCAGAAAACCCTGCGCGTCACACCAGACGAAGAGAAAATCAAAAGCATGAAAATGTAAGCTAGTCAGTTTTTAAAATATGGTTTTTATCAGATATTAAAAACAAAAAGGAGCCTAGGCTCCTCAAACTTACTAAATTAAAAATTCTAGTTATCTTTCAGAGGTTGGGACCGCGGATTCCTAGCCTCTTTTTTTTTATCAGAAGTAGACAATGGTCACAGTAATTGACTACTCAACCTTGTCCATATCTGATCTTACTTCATCGACATTGAATTTTGCAAAGAGGAACTTACGGTCTTGAACTGGGAAACGTTGATCCAACTGATCGACAGCACCTAGCTCCACAATCCCTTCCTTGATAACAAAGTCCATAACGTGACCACCAAAGGTATGGTCGTCTGAAATAAAGTGAAGATGATAGCCGGCTACACTGACACCGTGAAAAATTTCAGGTGTCCAAAAGCCAACAATGGTTCCAGAAACATTGTCCGCATGGTACTCCGGCTGGCTCACGGCCACCTCAGCAAACTTTTTCTCTGAGGTCGATTTTGGAATCATTCGCACATGCATGTGAGCAAAGTCCCCGTGAATCTTGATGGAGCGAAATAGATTTTCCCCATCGTAATAGGATTCAATTCGCTGTTCCAGCTCTTCATCTGTCATTTCGAAACGTTGGCGGAAAATGACCTCCGCTTGGTGGGGAACAACCGCAGCGTAGGGCACCGTTACATCATCTGAAACTTCTACAACTTCAGGCACATTGCCAGATCCCTTGGCCTGATAGGCCTTGCCATCAAGAACGATCAATTCCCCATCGATGGAATCCAGTGTACCAATGCCTAAATCGCCGTATTTCAGGAGCTCCCCAATCGTCATACTCCCGCCATAAAGTCCTGCCATCAAGGCTCCTAGGGTATTATACTGAAATAATTTCACTGGCTCTGCCATTTTTTCTCCTATATCAACAAATTTCTGTATTTTCTAAGATAATTAAGTATATCATATTCTGGTTGAATTTCAAAAAAAGCGTTTAATGGAGGATTGGAAAACCACACGGGATACCTTAAATCAACTGACTTTCCTCAATACCGGCATCAGCGAGGATTTGAGCCACGCGGTCAAACTGCAAGCGGAAATGCTCTAGTTTGTGGCCGTCGGAGCCAACTGAAAAGCGCTGACCACCCAGCTCTTTGACCAGAGAGAGTGCATATATATAAAGTTCCTCGTGGTCGTAAAGGTACATAGACTTGCAGTTGAGTTCAAAGGCTAAGTCATGGTCAATCATTTTTTGAAAAAGCTGGCGCAGCTCTGATTCAAAAGTTTTCAACTCCTCCAATGTCAGATCGAATTTGCGGAAACCATAGTCGAAATGGGCTAGGACATCCGCCGGAACAGACTCGATAGCCTCTTCCAGCTCTATCAGGTAGCGGGGAATCAGCTCCATCTTGTCCTGCTGCAAGACAGGCTCCTCCAGATAGTCAAAACTACCATTGTGATGAACAGACAGGAGCTTGAGATCATAATCCTTGTCCGCTAGGAAAGCCAGAATATCCTCCTTACGCGGGGCGTAATAGCCAATTTCAATGCCCTTTTTGATGCGGTTGCCATATTGCTGGTTCAGCTCTGCTATTTTTGCTGAATAGGCCGCATAGTCAGGCACATCATCATGGGGCGAGGCAGCTTCGTAGGGGTAGGGATTGGACAAATCATAGTGCTCGGTGGTGACAATCTCGCCCTCATAATAGTCCAGATAGTCACAGAAATCCGCCTCAGAATCATAGGAAAAATAGGTATGAAGATGGTTGTCACGCATGCTGGAGCCCCTCTCTGCTAATCTCGTATTAGTTTAGTAATTGTCAATGGTTGGTCGAACTTTGTTTAGGTTTTACTACAGTTCTGACTTCTCAGCTACCACTCATCCTGTGCTCTTACCTTTCTTTCAGCATGGCACTGGATAGGTCTAGCAGCTGCAACGCCGTCTCAAAGTGCTCTCCCATCAGGTCATAAACAGCATCTTCGCTCAGGACACCGCAGGCCACATCATCAGGAAAGTCAGGTCGATTGGAAAATTCCAAATCGTCAAAGAAAGCTTGACTGGTGTAATAATCTCGGAGCTGGATATAATGCTTCTGGCTGGCCTCCAGCTCAGCCAAAGCAGATTGAGCTGCAGCCAGCGTCTGAGCGTATTTATTCAAATGCTCTTCCATTTCTTGGATTCTTTTCAATTGGGACATTATCTCTACTCCTTCTTTAATCAAACTATCTTGTCCGCACAGAAAGCTACTAACACAAGAGATTCTTCACAGAAACTTCTACAAACTTTCGTACAAATCTGCCATAGCAGTATCATCTGGAACCAAACGCAGGTACTTGCCAGCCTGTATTTTTGCTTCTTCCACACGCCCTAATTCTCGTAAGAGATAAACATATTCTTCCAAAAATTCAGGATTTTCCTGCAAGTCAACTGCCAGTTCCTGATAAAGCTCTCCAGCTTTTTCCAGATTTTCCAAGGCTTGATAAGCCCGCGCCAGATTCCAGCGGGTTAAGACATTGTCCACTTCCTGATCTTCAAAAGCTAAGACCTCATCGTAGCGCTCCTGCTCCAGATAGAGATTGGTCAGGCGCAAAGCAATTTCCTCTACATCATCTGCATTTTCCTGAGCTGCTAGCAGGTAGTTCTCAGATTTTTCCACATCATGCAGTTCGTAAGATAATTGGGAAGCGAGGAGCAAAAGGCGAGTCTCAAAAGGATTTTTGGTCAAGCCTTGCTCTGCCATTGCCAAGGCTTCCTCAGTCTTATGCTCCGCATGGAGAGACTGCGCGTAGGCATACTCATAGCCTTCAAAATCTGGCGAAATCGTATCCAGCTGCTTGAAGTACAGATTGGCCTTCTGGTACTCTTCTTGCTCATACAAGATAGCTGCCAATTCATAGACCGTCTCTTCATCATACTCCAGCTCCACAGCCTTTTCCAAAAATTCAATAGCGGCTTCAATTTTCCCCAAACTGGCATAGCAAAGGCCGATGCGCTGATAGGTAGATACGCCTGTCTGCTCGTAGATAGAGCGATTATCTAGCTGGGCATATTCCTTGATGGCCTGAGCAAAATTTTCTAATTCAAACTCAATTTCTGCTAAACCAAAAGTCACCAAAGGTTCGTCCGACAGTTTGGCAGCTTCCAGCAATTTCTCCCGTGCTACATCTGGCAATCCTTCTAGCTGATAGAGATCAGCCTTGGCCAAAAGAGCTGCCACATACCATTCACTATCTGAGTCAATTTCCTCTAAATAGGCAAAAGCTTCTTCCAAGTCACCATCGTCAGCAGCGATCGTTGCCAGACTGATATAGGACTCGGGGAAAAGCGGAGCCAATTTTTCATAAATACGCTTAGCTTGAGGGAAAAAGCCGATACTTTCCAAGTAATCGGCTAATTCTAATAACTCTTGATCGGTATCTTGGCTTAAAGCCTCTTCAAAATACTTCTCAGCCCATTCCAAATCCTGATTTTGCAGGGCTGTTAACATTTGTTCACTCTTACTCACTGCCTTCTCCTAATTCTTGAACACTTTCTTCATACAAACCGCTAACCTTCTTGTACCACTTAAAAAGCGCTGTGATGGCAACCTTGGCTGACGCATAAGCTGGAATTCCCAGCAAGACGCCCCAGATACCAAACATGGTTCCTGAAGTCAGCAAAACAAATAAAATCGTAATCGGATGGATGCTTAATTGACTTCCCAAAATCAATGGAGACACGAAACGCCCCTCAATAGTCTGCTCCACGATAAAGACGATAATGACTTTCAACAGCATGATAGGACCAGCAATCAAACCAAGAACCAAGGCCGGCAACATGGCAAGGAAGCTTCCCAGATAAGGTACCAAGTTCAAAACTCCTGCCACAACGGCTAAAGTCACACCGTAACGCAAGCCGATGATCTTGAAAAGAATCATAAACATAAAGGCCACAATAATCGCTACGGTCACCTGACCACGAACATAATTGGCCAGCTGGGTATTGACATCCGTCATAACCTGACCAAATGACTCGCGGAATTTCGTTGGCAAGAACTGAACCACATAGCCTTTGAGATTTTTCCCATCGCGTAGCAAATAGAAAAGAATAAAAGGCATGATGATGATAGCCACAATGATTTGCGAAGCCGTACTAATCAAATTACTGGCCCAATTGACTGCCTTAGATGAAAAATTGCTGGCCCATGAAGTAATCTGAGTCGATAGCTTATTCGTAACTTGCTCGATTTGTGGCTTCAAATCATCTGAAATATGATTGGTCAAAACATCTTCAATCATTTTATTGGCTTGCTTGAGATAGGCGGGAACATTTTTTGAAAAACTCACTATCTGATGCTGCAAGCTAGGAATAGCAACCGCCAAGCCCCACACAATCAAGATACCAATTAAGACAAAGACAATTGTAATTCCAGCCACACGGCTAATCTTGCGCTTTTCCATCCAGTCGACAATGGGATTGAGCAGATAGTAAAGCAGCCCAGCCAAAATCACTGGCAACATAATGACACCAATAAACTCAATCACCGGTGTAAAAATAAAATTAATTTTACTGAGAATAAAAATGTTCAAACCGATGAGCAAAGTCACCAAAAATACGGTAATGGCCTTGTTATCCAAGAACCATCTAAAAAACCAGGATAAACTAAAATCTTTTTCTTTGTGTTCCATATTCGACTCCTTTGGATATTCCATTTCATTGTAACATTTTTCAGAAAAAATATCTTCAAGCAACCATGATGAAATGCCTTATTTATTGGACTTTTTCACCGATTAAAGTTAAGGTCCTGTTTTCTCTATCCATTCTGCGAAAATAAAGAAAAATGAGACTGGGACAAAAGTCCTAGCCTCTCAATTGTCTTTGGATTGTCGAGCCCTACTCAACTGTGCGGAGGTGGGACGACGAAATCGAATTCTAACGAATTACCGATTTCTGTCCCACTCTTATTTGTTTTTCTCACTACGGATGGCTGACAATCAGTTGTAAGTCACCAGACAAGGTCCACTCTGTGACATCGCTCGGCAGGATGAAATGAGAGCCTTTTTCGATTGGATACACTAGTCCATCCACTGTCAACTCGCCAGCACCTTCCAAAACGCTGAACAGACTGTAAGCTGCTGTCTTTTTAAACTCAACAGAACCAGCAATGTCCCACTTGTAAACAGCAAAGAAGTCATTAGCTACCAAAAGAGTAGAAGTCAAATCGTCTGTCTGAATGGTAACGGGACGGCTATTAGCAGGCTCGCCAATAGTCAAAACATCAATAGATTGCTCCAAATGCAACTCACGAAGATTGCCAGCATCGTCCTTGCGATCAAAGTCATAGACCCGATAAGTGGTATCACTAGACTGCTGAGTTTCTAAAATCAGAATGCCTGAGCCAATAGCATGCATGGTGCCACTTGGCACATAGAAAAAGTCACCAGCCTTGACCGGAATTTTGGTCAAAAGATGATCCCAGTCCTTGCTCTCGATTTGCTGGCGTAGCTCTTCTTTGCTCTGGGCATTGTGACCGTAGATAATCTCTGCTCCTTCGTCTGCAGCGATAACATACCAGCACTCAGTCTTGCCAAGTTCGCCTTCGTGCTCTAGTCCATAGGCATCATCTGGATGGACCTGAACACTGAGCCAGTCATTGGCATCTAAAATCTTGGTCAAAAGCGGAAAGACAGGCTCTGGACGATTGCCAAAGAGCTCACGGTGCTCGGCATAGAGCGCATCTAGCTTCTGACCTGCAAAACGGCCATTCTTGACGGTTGAGACACCGTTAGGATGAGCCGAAATCGCCCAATACTCGCCCACATGGTCGCTGGGAATTTCATAGCCAAAGACATCGCGCAGCTTGGTGCCGCCCCAAATTTTCTCCTGCATCACAGACTGTAGAAATAACGGTTCTGACATAATAGTCTCCTTACATATTTTTCATCTTCCAAAATCCCATATTCCTTGGCGATGAAAGTTTGGAACTGCTTATATTATAATATAGACTCGGGCCCTTTGTCTACTCCTACCTTACTTTACATAAAAATCTGGCTCTGGCCAGACCTTTATAATAAAAAGAGTAAAGCTCCCCAGCAAATGCCACAAAGATAGCCGACCAGCACATCCTTTGGATAGTGCACCCCGCCAATCACGCGCACCGCAGCCAGCCCTGCTGAAAGCAAGAGGCAGATAAGCCCCGGCAGCCAGAAAAAGTAGAGTAGGCACATGGAAATCACTGTCGCCGAAAAGACATGGCGGCTGGGCATGGACTTGCCTGATGTATCCTTGGCCAGCAAGGGTTGAATAGCCCATTTCTCGTAAGGGCGTGCTTGATTCAGCCGTTTACGAATCGCTGTCAACAGGCCAAATCCGATAGCTGGCAGGAAGAATAAAGCAAGCAACCCTTTCCAACCCTCTGTCAGAAAGGCATCAATCAAGACCACTCCATACACCAGAGGCATAAAAACAGTCATCCCCCTATTAAAATGGGCCATCCCTTTCACTATCCTAGGGCAACTGCGAAAGGGAGCCGTCAATTGTTGATAAAAAATCTCGTAGTCTTTCATACTTGCTTTCCCTGCTTTTCAAAAAGTCGAATTTTCGTACTTTCTCTACTATAGCATATTTCTAGATAAGATGGTAGATGGATAGCAAAAGAGACTGAGACCCAAGCCCCAATCTCTTATTGTTTATCTTTTCTGAAGAGTATTGTTTCTCCAAGTTCCAGATTTCCTTTTTTACGAATCAACTTCCTTTCCTTTAGGGAAAAGCATCAGTCTGGATAAGATGTCAACATAAGAAAGACCACTTACCCGACAAATCCTCTCTTGTTAAAAACAAGAGAGGATTACTGTTCTAATGCAACATACTAGAGTAGTGACTCATATAAATCACTATATGCTCGACTGGCTGTATCCCAAGAGAAATCTCTTTCCATAGCCTGAGTTTGCAGACTGCGCCAAGCTTCTCGGTCATGCCAGTAAAGATTGAGGGCTTCTTTGAAAGTCCAGGTTAGCCAATAACCAGAGAAGTTATTGAAGCTAAAACCTGTTCCCTGTCCACTATAGACGTTGTAAGGTTCAACCGTATCCCGCAGGCCACCAACCTCGTGAACCAGTGGCAGAGTACCGTAACGCATGGACATCATCTGAGACAGACCGCAAGGTTCAAAGCGGCTCGGCATGAGGAAAATATCACTAGCCGCATAGATTTCCTGAGCCAAAGTAACATCAAAAAGGATATTAGCAGATAATTTTTCAGGATAAGCCTGGCCAAACCAAGCGAAGGCCCGTTCAAATGCAGGATCACCTGTTCCAAGTAGCACAATTTGCACATCTTCCTGAAGCAGATTATGCAACTCTTCCACCACCAAATCAAAGCCTTTTTGACGTGTCAAACGAGAGACGATACCAACGACAGGAACATCGTCCCGAACTGGCAAGCCTACTTTCGATTGGAGAGCTCGTTTGTTTTCCAATTTCCCAGTCAAATCATCTTTATTAAAGTGGTAAGCCAGCAATTTATCGGTTTCTGGATTGTAGATATCTGTATCGATACCATTGACAATACCGACCAACTTGCCAGACTCCATCCGAAGAATCTGATCCAGACCACAACCAAACTCAGCCGTCCGAATTTCGTTGGCATAGCTTGGTGAAACAGTTGTCACGCGATCCGCATAGAGAATGCCCGCCTTCATCCAGTTGAGGCAGTCGTTCCAGCGGAGAGTTCCGTCCGCATAACGTTCATAGCCGACACCAAAGAGTTCCCAGAGCATGCTGTCCGAAAACTGTCCCTGAAACTCTAAGTTGTGAATCGTCAGCACTGTCTTGATATTATTATAGGCCTGAATCCAGCGATATTTTTCCTTGACCAAGAAAGGAATCATGGCCGTATGGTAGTCGTGCGCATGGAGAACATCTGGAATAAAGTCAATGCGCTCCATCAGTTCGATTGCTGCTAATTGGAAGTAAGCAAAACGTTCGCCGTCATCAAAATCGCCATAGACATGCCCACGGAAGAAATAATGCTGATTGTCAATAAAGTAGAAGCTGACACCTTCCAACTCAATCTTTTTGACACCGACATACTCCCGACGCCAGCCGACACTAACTTCAAAGAAGAAGAGGTCTTCAACTTGATCACCAAATTTAGCATCCGTCATGTCATAGTATGGCAGAATGACTCCAACTTCATGGCCAGCTTTGACCAAGGATTTGGGGAGGGCGCCGATAACGTCCCCCAAACCACCCGTCTTGGAAAAAGGTGCCCCTTCTGCTGCTACAAATAAAATTTTCATGAAACGATGTCCTCTGTAACTTTTTGACCTTTCTTCAGGACAACTGGATGTTCAGCTGTACCTCGAACGACTACTCCCTCAGCAATCTCAACGCCCTTGTCCGCAATTGCATATTCTAGCACTGCATTTTTTCCAACGACAACACGTGGGAAGAGGAGACTGTCTTTGACACTACTACCTGCTAAAATTCTTGTATTCCGCGAAATAACAGAGTTTTCAACTTCACCTTCTACGATACTACCTGATGCAAACTGAGAGCGATTTACTTTTGATCCTGTAGCATAGTAAGTCGGCTCTTCGTTTTTCACCTTGGTATAAACCTTTTGATTTGGTGAGAAGAGAGAATAGAATTTCTGCTGTTCAAGCATGTCAATGTTAGCTTTATAGTAGGAACCAACCGAGTGGATATTTGCTAGATAGCCTGTGTATTCGTAAGCAAAAGCTCCAACTTCAGCTGCCAAGTCCCGAAGAACATAGCGCAGTTTTTGTGGGAATTCTTTTTGCGCTTCTTCTTCCAATTTTTCAATCAACCAAGGCGTATTTACTACAAAAATATCTGTAGACATGTTGAAAAGTTCGCCTTGGTCTTTATCACTATGCAGCTTATGACCGATAACATGATCCGTTTCACTGATTTGCAAAACCGCATTCACATCGGAAATGCCCTTAGATGGCAATTTCTTGTAAACCACTGTCATCGGTTGTTTGGTTGTATTATGCAAGTGGAAAACTTGATTAAGATCAATGTTGATCAACACATCACAGTTGAGGGCTACAGTTTGGTTAGAGCCTGAACGCTTCAAGTAAGTCAATAACTGTTCATAATATTCCTTACCAACTGTGCTGCTTTCTACACGAGTATTGTAAATGCCTAGATAGTAGTGGCTCAAAAGTGTAGACAAGCCCCACTCACGACCTGAACGAATATGGTCAAATACAGAGCTGATATTGTCTTGCTGGAAGATACCAAAGACGCTACGAACACCAGCATTGGCAAGGCTAGAAAGGGGGAAGTCAATCAAGCGGTATTTCCCACCAAATGGCAAACTAGCAACTGGACGATGGTCTGTTAAGGTTGACATGTCGTGGAAACCGACCGTATTTCCTAAAATCGCTGAATATTTATCAATCTTCATCTGTTGGTACCCCCACTTTTTCATTATATCCGACTACTTGCACTTCATCTGTTCCGTCAATCTCTACACCATCAGAAACGACTGCGCCCTCACCAATAATCGCACGTTTAATCTTAGCTCCCTGCCCGATAACAGCGCCACTCATAATCACAGAATCAATGACTTCTGCACCTTCACGAACTTGAGCGCCTGTTGAGAGGATAGAATGCTTAACAGTTCCATCTACGAAACAGCCATCAACTACCAAAGAATCTTCAACATGAGCATTCGCACCAAGGTAGTTTGGTGGTGAAATCAAGTTGCGTGAGTAAATTTTCCACTGACGATCACGACTGTCTAAAGCATTTTCTGGACTAATGTATTCCATGTTCGCTTCCCAAAGTGACTCAATCGTACCAACGTCTTTCCAATAGCCACTAAATTCATAAGCATAAACGCTTTCGCCAGATTCAAGATAGTTAGGGATAACATTTTTACCAAAGTCGGACATATCTACATTGGTCTTTTCAGCAGCAATCAGCATATTGCGGAGACGTTGCCAGTCAAAGATATAGATACCCATAGAAGCCTTGGTTGATTTAGGATTTTCTGGTTTTTCTTCAAATTCAACGATCCGATTGTTAGCATCAGTATTCATGATACCAAAACGGCTAGCTTCCTTGAGAGGCACATCCAAGACAGCAACCGTCAAACTAGCGCTGTTATCCTTGTGGGATTGGAGCATATCGTCGTAGTCCATCTTGTAGATATGGTCTCCAGATAGGATTAAAACATATTCAGGATTGATGCTATCGATATAGTCTATATTTTGGAGAATAGCGTGGCTAGTTCCCTCAAACCAACGATTTCCTTCACTAGCAGAGTAAGGCTGAAGAATGGATACACCTGTATTGATACCATCCAAGCCCCAGCTTGAACCGTTCCCGATATGGCTGTTCAAAGCAAGTGGTTGGTACTGGGTAATCACACCGACATTGTTGATCCCAGAATTGGCACAGTTCGACAGCGCGAAATCAATAATACGATAACGACCACCAAACTGTACTGCTGGTTTCGCAATACTTTGTGTGAGCTTTCCAAGACGAGTTCCTTGCCCACCGGCAAGAATCAAAGCTAGCATTTCATTCTTCATATCCTACTCCTTTGTGGAATCTTTTTTAGCATTTTTACGAACATTCACACGACGCTTGATTTTCCAAATACTTGCTCCCAAAGCTGGTAGCGTAAAGGTCAAGGTCTGCGGATAATCTTTCCATAGTCCCTCTTGAGACTGAACTGTTTCGTTGTGTTCTTTCCAAACACCTCCCCATTTCTCTAATTCAGTATTCCATACTTCTTCATAAACGGCTGCCACTGGCACACCAATTGTAAAGTTTTTGCGCTCTACTGGCACCATATTGAACACACAGACTAGCATATCCCCTTTTTCCGTCTTACGGATAAAAGAAAGGACGCTCTGATCGGTATTGTCGGCATCAATGATTTCGATGCCATCATAGCTCAAATCAATCTCCCAAAGCGGACGATTGTCTTTATAGAAGGCATTGAGCTCAGAAGTGAAGGTTTGCATCTTCTTATTCATATGATCGTCCAGATTTGACCATTCCAACTGCTCTTCTGACTTCCACTCTAGGAATTGACCAAATTCTGAACCCATAAAGAGCAATTTCTTGCCTGGATGGCAGATTTGATAGGTCAAGAGGTTTCGTAGACCAGCAAATTGATTATAGCGGTCACCCCACATCTTATGCATCATGCTCTTCTTACCGTGAACGACTTCGTCGTGAGAGAAAGGCAAGAGGAAATTTTCAGAAAATGAATACATGAAGCTGAAAGTCACCAGATTGAAATCGTACTTGCGGTAAATCGGGTCTTCTTCGTAGAAACGGAGAATATCGTTCATCCAACCCATATTCCACTTGAAGTCAAAGCCCAAACCGCCCATCTCTATCATACCCGTAATCTTGGTTTCGGACGAGCTCTCTTCAGCAATCATCATGACATCTGGATGAAATAGCTTGATGACTGTGTTCAAACGTTGCAAGAAATAGTAGCCTTCATAGTTACGATTACCGCCGTCCTTGTTTGGCTGCCAAGGACCACTATCGTAGTCTAGATAGAGCATATTGCTAACCGCATCCACACGAACCCCATCTAGATGGTAGAAATCAATCCAGAACTTGATGCTAGAAATCAAGAAGGATTGCACTTCATTTTTTCCTAGGTCAAAATTCAAGGCACCCCAGCCATAGTTGTGAGCTCGGTCATGATCCTGGTACTCAAAGGTTGGTGTTCCATCATAGTAGGCCAAGGCATCGTCATTGATGGTAAAGTGACCTGGAACCCAGTCCACAATGACACCAATATTATTCAAGTGACATTCCTCGACAAAATCCTGAAATTCCTCTGGCGTTCCATAAGTATGCTCAAAGGCAAAATAACCCATGAGCTGGTAGCCCCAGCTGAGTCCCAAAGGATGCGCCATGAGTGGCATGAACTCAACGTGTGTATAGTTCATTTCTACCAGATAAGGAATCAATTCCTCCTTAAGCTGAGCCATAGAATAGGGACTGCCGTCAGGATTACGTTTCCAAGATCCAGCATGCACTTCATAGATATTGACCGGTCTTGAGAAAAAGCCCCAACGCTTTCTCCGAGCTAGCCAAAGTCCATCTTGCCACTTCTTCTCTGGAATAGTCCGAACAATAGCTCCCGTACCTGGGCGCTCTTCGAAATAGATAGCCAGCGGATCAATTTTCAAGATTTCCTGACCGCTACTGCGTTTGATATTGTACTTGTAAATATCCCCTTCCTTAGGTAAATCCGTGAAGACTTCCCAGACACCGCCTTCATTGCGAGTCATAGGAATCTGATCTCCATACCAGTTGGTAAAATCTCCAATCAGATGCACATTCTGCGCATTTGGAGCCCAGACTCTAAAGGTGTAGCCAGCTTTGCCATCCACCACATCCTGATGCACTCCTAAATAATGCTGCAAATGAAAGTTTTCACCTGTTGTAAAGGTTCTTAATGCTTCTTTTTTGTCCATTCAATCACCTTCCTATTTGTAAGCGTTTTCTATGTTTCTATTTTACCTCATTTTCTTATATTTTTCAAGTAAATTTCCAAAAACAGTCTCAAAAATTTCAAAGCCCAATTTCTTCAAAAGAATGAGTTGCTATATCAACGTTTTTGTGGAAAATATCTGATAAAATACTGATTTCAAAGAGTTTGAGGCTAATATCTATACCTAGAAATCAATCCCTGTACTAGGATTCCTAAAATAATTTATCTAGACCAATATGTAAATTTACATTTTAAATTGGTAAGTAATCAAAAATATAAATACTTATTTCTTTTCAAATTGTTCGATCACATGTTAGATTTGCAAGTGCATTATGGTAAGAAAAAAGGCCGCACAAAGCCGCCTTTCTCATTATTTCACATCAAACACGATGGATTTCACTTGTGTCATGGCTTCGATACTGTAACGAATCCCTTGCACTCCAGCTCCAGACCCTTTAACACCAAGGAATGGGAAGTTATCTGGACCACGTTGGGTCTTATTATTGATATGTACAGTACCCACTTCCAGTTTTTCAGCAATTTCAAATGCTTTCGGAAAATCATTTGTAAAGACTGAAGATTGAAGACCAAATTCTGACTGATTACAGATCTGGATAGCCTCTTCAAGGGAAGTCACACGAATAATCGGAAGAACAGGACCAAATGGCTCTTCCCAAGCTACTTTCATATCCAGTGTCACATGGTCAAACAAGGCAGGCCAGATGAGATTTGCTTCACGTTTGATTTCTGTCAAGGCTGACGCTCCCTTTTCCTGAGCGTCTTCAATCAACCCCCAGATGAAATCTGCTGATGCATGATCAATGACTGGTGTGATATCCGCATTATCAAAGGGATCACCAACCGTCAGTTTCTCTACCTCTGCCTGAAGCAACGCTGCCAATTTATCTGCTACGCTCTCCATGACAATGACACGTTTAATGGCCGTACAGCGCTGGCCGGAATAACTGTATGCCCCGCCAACAATCTGCTTAGCTGCATGCTCCAAGTCAGCATCTTCCAGCACGACTGCAGCATCCTTACCACCCAATTCAAGCATAATTGGACGCATACCAGCCAACTTACCGATGCGCTCACCGATTGGAGTGGAGCCAGTAAAGTTAATGTAGTTTACTTCCTTATGCTCAATGATGTAGTCTCCGATTTCTGAACCACGACCAGTAATGGTATTGAAAACACCAGCAGGCAGACCTGCCTCAGCAAAAGCCTGAGCCAAGAGCAAACCAGAGATTGAACCTTGAGTAGGTGGCTTAAACATCACGACATTTCCACCGATAAGGGCAGGAGCAATTTTAGAAGCAGACAGATTAACTGGGTAGTTAAATGGCGCAATAGCCAATACAACTCCTACAGGCTCACGGCGGACTACAGCTAGTTTTTCTTGCTGGCAGCTTCAAAACCCCCGCCTTCCATAACCTGACCGTGAATACGAATCCCCTCTTCAGCTGCATAGCGAATCAAGTCTGCTGTTCGGACTACCTCTCCAACTGCCGCTTTGATGCCCTTAGCAACTTCTTTTGCCAGAATTTCGCCGATCTTCTCCTGATCACGCTCCAAAATATCCGCAGCCTTATGCAAATAAGCCGCACGTTCAACCGCTGAAAGAGCGCGCCAAGCTGGCAAAGCCGCACGAGCGCTCGCCATCGCATCGTCTACCTCTGCCTGTGTCATGGCAGGAACAGTTCCTAAAGCCTCATTGTTAATAGGAGATGAGATGGTAATTTCATTTTCAGAAACGCGCCACTCACCATTTATATAATTCTTATATTGCTTCACGTGTCCCCTCCAAAATCTTATTAAGTATCATTTTACCAAATTTTCTGAAAATTTCAAGTCAATTTCGTAAATTTAAAGAAAATTTTCACAAGTTGGATAAATGATCTTAATTTGTCCATATTTTCTCTGTATATCTGCCCTTTTCCCGAATTCCTACTTCCTAAACTGGCTTCCCTAGGACACCGCAGCAAACTAAAAGAGGCTGGGACAAAAGTCCTAGCCTCTCAATTGTCTTTGGATTGTCGAGCAAGACGCAGTGGTTGAGTGGGCTCTACTACCCTGATTTCATCAGCTTTTACAGCCCTACTCAACTGTGCGGAGGTGGGACGACGAAATTGAATTCTAACGAATTACCGATTTCTGTCCCGCTCTCTATTTTTTCAGATTAATCGAAGTCAAGATATTCTTTTTCAAGTTCAAGAACTTCTTCCATTGTCGCACACTCAGTCAAAGCGCGTTGTGCAAGTTCTTGCATCTTCACTGTATCCAATTTCTTCATGAGACTACGAGTCCGAAGGACAGATGTTGCACTCATAGAGAACTCATCCAAGCCCATACCGACAAGGAGTGGCACAGCTGTTTGGTCACCGGCCATTTCTCCACACATACCTGCCCACTTGCCTTCAGCGTGAGCTGCCTTGATAACATTGTTGATCAAGCGAAGGATAGATGGGTTGTAAGGTTGATAGAGGTATGAAACTTGTTCGTTCATACGGTCAGCTGCCATTGTGTATTGGATCAAGTCGTTAGTACCGATAGAGAAGAAGTCAACTTCTTTAGCAAATTGATCCGCCAACATCGCTGCCGCTGGAATTTCAATCATGATACCCACTTGGATATTGTCAGCTACAGCAACTCCTTCAGCTTGCAATTTAGCTTTTTCTTCTTCGTAAACTGCCTTAGCCTTGCGGAATTCTGTCAGAAGAGCAACCATCGGGAACATGATACGCAATTGTCCATGTACAGAAGCACGCAAGAGAGCGCGGATCTGTGTACGGAACATAGCGTCACCAGTTTCAGAGATAGAGATACGCAATGCACGGAATCCAAGGAATGGATTCATTTCGTGCGGCATATCGAAGTACGGAAGTTCCTTATCTCCACCGATGTCCATTGTACGGACAACCACTGGCTTACCGTTCATACCTTCCAAGACAGCCTTGTAAGCTTCGTATTGCTCATCTTCTGTTGGGAAGTCTTGTGAATCCATGTAAAGGAATTCTGTACGGTAAAGACCTACAGCTTCCGCACCATTTGCATTGACACCTTCAACGTCTTTTGGTGTACCGATATTAGCAGCGAGTTCAAAGTGTTTGCCATCAGCAGTCACTGTTTGAGCATCTTTCAAGAGAGCCCATTCAGCTTTTTGTTTAGCATAAGCTTCACCAGCTGCCTTGAATTCTGCTGCTTGCTCTTCAGTTGGGTTGATGATTACTTCACCAGTGATACCATTTGCTGCAATGATATCGCCATCTTTAACGAGTTCAGTGATATTATTTGTTCCCAATACCGCTGCGATTTCAAGCGTACGCGCCATGATCGCAGAGTGGCTTGTACGTCCACCAATATTAGTTACAAAAGCTTTAACAAATTTCTTGTCTAATTGAGCTGTATCAGAAGGAGTCAAGTCATGTGCAATGACAACTGATTCTTCATTGATAGAAGCTGGATTTGGTAATTTCTTGCCCAAAAGGTTTGCCAAAACGCGCTTGGTAACGTCACGAATATCTGCCGCACGTTCTTGCATGTATGGATTGTCTTCCATACCTTCAAAAATAGCGATAAACATGTCTGTAACTTCTTTCAGACCAGCTTCCGCATTTACTTTCTTAGTACGGATAGTTTCTTTGATTTGACCAACCATTTCAGGGTCAGCGAGTACCATTAAGTGAGCGTCAAATACTTGAGCCGCTTCCTCACCAAGGCTATCTACTGCTTTCTCACGGATAACAGAAAGCTCGTTCTGTGAAGCTTCAAGAGCTGCATCCAAACGAGCCTCTTCTGCATTCGTATCATCGACTGAAACAGTCTCAAATGACAAATCCGGTTGAACTAATAGATATGCCTTAGCAACAGCAACACCATCAGATGCTGCAATTCCTTTAAGCATTTCTGTCATATTAAGCCAATCCTTCTTTTTCCATTGTTTCTGAGATAGCTGCAATTGCGTCGTCTGCATCTGCACCTTCAGCTGAGATAACTACGTCTGCACCTTGACCAACACCAAGGCTCATAACGCCCATGATTGATTTAAGGTTTACTGATTTACCTTTGTATTCAAGTGTGATATCTGAAGCAAATTTGCTAGCAGTTTGCACCAACAAAGTTGCTGGACGCGCGTGAATACCTGTTTCTGCCACAATGTGGAAATCTTTAGAAGCCATAGTTAGACTCTCCTTTAAATAAAAATAATTCTTTTTGAGTTATTGTGATAACCCTTACAAATTGGTATTATATCACTTTTTGAAATCTTTTTCAAGAATTTTATGGCTCGCTTACAAAATATTTCGTTAGACTTTGAAAATAAATTCGGTCTTGATATAGTAGACTAAAGCTATATTTCGCCATCTTTTTCTTAAAGTTTTTGAAGGCTGTCTTCTCTTATCAAGTTACTATTAGTCTATCTTTCATCAGCACAAGTAAGCGTTATCAGCACTTGTAGTTCTTCCCTTCACTACAACTTTTTATACACTATATATTGTATCTTACTAGCATCTATAAGAAAACGTCATACAATATTTAGTTCAAAACTGTTGACATCGTATTCGCTTTTAGATATACTAGTTTCATATTAAAATTTAAGAAAATGAAAGTATAGAGGAATCATGTAATGGTGACTATTTACTCCAAAAACGATTGCGTCCAATGCAAAATGACCAAGCGTTTTCTTGATACCAACCATGTGGAATATCGCGAAATCAACCTTGATGAGCAACCAGAATACATTGACCATGTCAAAAGCCTTGGTTTCAATGCAGCGCCTGTTATCCAAACGCCAACTGAAGCATTCTCTGGTTTCCAACCTGGCAAACTTAAAAAATTATCATAATCTCGTCAGTATTTAGAGCTTTATTGCCGCTCCTATCATTCGTAGGAGCCCTTTATATTGTTAAAGCAAAAACCATTTTAGAAAAAGGAAAATTATGGGACTCAAACACTTAGAAGATGTGACTTACTTCCGTCTAAATAACGAAATCAATCGTCCAGTCAATGGGCAAATTATGCTTCACAAAGACAAAGAAGCCTTGGATGCCTTCTTTAAAGAAAATGTTGAACCAAACACAATGAAGTTTGCTTCTATTACCGAAAAAATTCAGTATTTAATTGAAGAAAACTACTTGGAAAAAGAATTTATCCAGCTCTATTCTCCTGAATATATTGAAGAGTTAGCTGCATTTATCCATGCTCAAGATTTCAAGTTCAAATCTTTCATGGCAGCCTACAAATTCTACAACCAGTATGCGCTGAAGACAAATGATGGTGAATACTATCTGGAAAGCATGGAAGATCGGGTACTCTTCAACGCCCTCTACTTTGCCAACGGAGACGAAGCTATTGCCAAGGATATTGCCAATGAAATCATCCACCAACGCTATCAACCAGCGACACCAAGCTTCCTCAACGCAGGTCGGGCTCGTCGTGGCGAATTGGTTTCCTGCTTCCTCATCCAAGTAACAGATGATATGAACTCTATTGGCCGCTCCATCAACTCTGCCCTGCAATTGTCTCGTATCGGAGGCGGGGTCGGTATTTCCCTCAGCAATCTGCGGGAAGCTGGCGCCCCTATCAAGGGTTATGAAGGAGCTGCGTCTGGTGTTGTGCCTGTTATGAAGCTCTTTGAAGACAGCTTCTCTTACTCAAACCAACTTGGTCAACGTCAAGGAGCAGGGGTCGTCTACCTCAACGTCTTCCACCCAGATATCATCGCTTTCCTTTCTACTAAAAAGGAAAATGCCGACGAAAAAGTTCGGGTTAAAACCCTCTCGCTCGGTGTTGTGATTCCGGATAAGTTCTACGAATTAGCGCGCAAAAATGAAGATATGTACCTCTTCAGTCCCTACTCAATCGAACGTGAATACGGCCTACCATTTGCCTATATCGACATCACTGAAAAATACGATGAGCTAGTCGCTAATCCAAATATCACTAAGACCAAGATCAAGGCCCGTGATTTGGAAACAGAAATTTCTAAACTCCAGCAAGAGTCTGGCTATCCTTATGTCGTAAACATTGATACGGCCAACCGTTCTAATCCAATCGATGGCAAAATCATCATGAGTAACCTTTGCTCTGAAATCCTGCAAGTTCAAGAGCCTAGCCTCTTGAATGATGCTCAAGAGTATCTCCACTTGGGAACAGATGTATCATGTAACTTGGGCTCTACCAACGTTGTCAACATGATGACTTCGCCTGACTTTGGAAAATCCATCCGGACTATGACACGCGCCCTGACCTTTGTCACTGACAGCTCACACATCACAGCTGTTCCTTCGATTGACCACGGTAACAGTCTGGCGCATACCTTTGGACTAGGAGCTATGGGACTGCACAGCTATTTGGCGCAGCAGTTGATCGACTATGGATCAGCAGAAGCTGTCGAGTTCACCAGCATCTACTTTATGCTCATGAACTACTGGACCTTGGTGGAGTCTAACAATATCGCTCGCGAGCGTGGCGTGACCTTCCATAACTTTGAAAGATCTGACTATGCCAACGGCACTTACTTTGACAAATACCTGACGGGTGAATTTGTACCTAAGTCTGACCGTGTGAAGGAACTTTTCAAAGATATCTTTATCCCAACCGCTACTGACTGGGCAGAACTTCGTGACAAGGTAAAAGCGGACGGCCTCTACCACCAAAACCGCCTAGCTGTTGCACCAAATGGCTCTATCAGCTACATCAATGACGTTTCTGCTTCAATTCACCCAATTACCCAGCGGATCGAAGAACGTCAGGAAAAGAAAATCGGTAAGATTTACTATCCTGCTGCTGGTCTGTCAACTGAGACTATCCCTTACTACACCAGTGCCTACGACATGGACATGCGAAAGGTAATTGATGTTTACGCCGCTGCAACTGAGCACGTGGACCAAGGACTTTCACTGACTCTCTTTATGCGCAGCGATATTCCTAAAGGCCTCTACGAGTGGAAAAAAGAAAGCAAGCAAACAACCCGTGACCTTTCTATCCTGCGTAACTACGCTTTCAACAAGGGAATCAAGTCCATCTACTACGTCCGCACCTTTACTGACGATGGTGGCGAAGTAGGCGCTAACCAATGTGAAAGCTGTGTGATCTGATTACTTATGGTTACAAAAAACAACATTATTATCCAAGAAGCTTACTTAAACATTTTGCTGATAATACAAGTAAGTTTCATGTTTATAATTGCATTGCTAATATGGAACAATATGTCCACTATGAAAGTATATGTTACAAGAGATATACCTACGAAGAAAAAAGCTCAGATGATCGTATTATTGTTGATAATATTCTTGAAAATAAGCTTAGTAGATTTGAAGGGGAGATTTCTGAAATAGTTGAACATATCGTATTATCAAGAAAACCATGTACCTTAAATCAAAGCGAAATTGAAACAATCTGGAAATATATGTTTCTCCAAGAAATCAGAACTGACTCTGGCAGAGTAAGGTTAGTATCTAATTTTATTAATCATTTCTCAGAATCTCGGGAGTTCCCAATTGAATTAGCTGAAATAAAGAACAATCTAGAAAATATAAATATTTTTAATAAAGTAATGAAAAAAGATAAAAATTTAGAGAGTTTTCTCAGTTTTTTTAAAAAGCCTAAACAAATGAATTTTCATATCTCTATTGGCAATGGCTTTCTAACTAGTGATAATCCAGTTGTTTCAACATTCGGACCTCCAAACATTCCAAATGGATTTCAAATCCTAATGCCTATTTCCCCCTATCTGTGTTTTGAATTCCAAAATAATGAAATGAATTGCTCTGATAATTTATGGGTGAAAATGACAAATGAGAAATTGTGCTATATTAATGAAGCCACTATTAATACTGCCAACTATTATATAATATCAAATAAGCCTTTTAATATTACACAACAAATGTATATTTATAATCGCTTTAAAAATATAAATTGGATACACAACTCTCGTCACTTTAAAAATTAAAAATTATTTCATAGGAGATTGTCATGCAAACTTACTACAAAGCCATTAACTGGAACGCTATCGAAGATGTTATCGATAAGTCCACTTGGGAAAAGCTGACGGAGCAATTCTGGCTCGATACTCGTATCCCTCTGTCAAATGACCTAGACGACTGGAGAAAACTTTCAAACAAAGAAAAAGACTTGGTAGGAAAAGTCTTTGGTGGGTTGACCCTTCTTGATACCATGCAATCTGAAACGGGTGTACAGGCTCTTCGCTCAGACATCCGTACACCACATGAGGAAGCTGTTTTCAATAACATCCAATTTATGGAATCTGTCCACGCAAAATCCTATTCTTCTATCTTTTCTACCTTGAATACCAAGGCTGAAATCGAAGAAATCTTTGAATGGACTAACACTAATCCCTACCTACAAAGAAAAGCTGAAATTATCAATGAAATCTACCTCAATGGTAGCCCACTTGAAAAGAAAGTAGCCAGCGTTTTCCTTGAAACCTTCCTCTTCTACTCTGGTTTCTTTACGCCACTCTACTATCTTGGCAATAACAAACTGGCCAACGTTGCGGAAATCATCAAACTGATCATCCGTGATGAATCTGTTCACGGAACTTACATTGGTTACAAATTCCAACTTGGTTTCAATGAATTGCCTGAAGAAGAGCAAGAAAAACTCAAAGAATGGATGTACGACCTGCTCTACACCCTCTACGAAAACGAAGAAGGCTATACAGAAAGCCTCTATGACGGTGTTGGTTGGACCGAAGAAGTCAAAACCTTCCTTCGTTACAATGCCAATAAAGCCCTCATGAACCTCGGACAAGATCCCCTTTTCCCAGATTCAGCGGATGATGTCAACCCTATCGTCATGAACGGAATCTCAACAGGAACATCCAACCACGACTTCTTCTCTCAAGTCGGAAATGGTTACCTTCTTGGTGAAGTGGAAGCTATGCAGGATGACGACTACAACTACGGTTTGACCAAATAATTTGCAGATACTAGAAAACGACTAACTTGCTCATCAAGTTAGTCGTTTTTTATCAGCTAGTGCTTTCGTCCTCAGCTATTTCACTATCCTCTTTCTTAGGAGCTGGCGGTTCATAGGCACGGATAATCTGCGCCACCACTGGATGGCGGACCACGTCCTTGGCTGAGAAATGTACAAAATCAATCTGGGAGATATTCTTCAATTTCTCCTGAGCATCAATGAGGCCCGACTTAACATTACGAGGCAAGTCAATCTGGCTGATATCTCCATTGACAATCATCTTGGACTGGAAGCCGAGACGTGTCAGAAACATCTTCATCTGCATGATGGTGGTATTTTGAGCTTCATCCAGAATGACAAAGGCATCATCCAGCGTCCGACCCCGCATATAGGCTAAAGGTGCAATCTCAATGATTTCTCGCTCCATCAGGCGCGTCGTCTGATCCTTGCCCAAAATCTGATACAAAGCATCATAGACCGGACGCAGATATGGATCCACCTTTTCCTTAAGATCACCAGGCAGAAAGCCCAGACTCTCACCAGCTTCTACCGCTGGTCTTGTCAGGATGATTCGCTTGACCTGCCCACGCTTGAGAGCTGTCACCGCTAAGGTCACCGCTAGAAAGGTCTTCCCTGTTCCGGCTGGCCCGATACCAAAGACGATATCGTGATTTTTAACACTGTCCACATAGATTTTCTGGCCAAGTGTCTTGACCCGAATTCGCTTGCCATAGCTGTCCTTGATAATCTCTTCTTCGTAAAGAGCTACAAACTTATCAATCTCGTCATTTTTGACCATGGTAATGGCTGTTACCACATCGGGCGTTCCGATAGTCATGCCACGATTGACCAAGACCAAGAGAGCCTGAATGACCTGGCGAGTCTCCTCACAGGCAGCCTCCGTGCCCAAAATCTGAACAATCTCGGTTCGGGCATGAATGGTAACCTGCAATTCCTGCTCCATCAGGCGCAGATGGCGTTCGTTAGAGCCAAAGAGATGAAAGGCATCATCTGGATGACCTAGTTTCAATTCTACTGAATGTTCCTGCAAACAAAGAACCTCTCTATTTTAATTTTTTGAATGAATTACATTTATTATATCAAAGCAAGCGGAAAATGACTATCCCCAGCCATTATCCACTCAATGGGCCTGATACTCTTCCCAAATCGCATCGAACTCGCCCAAGTTAAAGGAAAAATTTGCATGCTCCTCTAGAAAACGGCTGACCTCATCAAAATCATCCGTATGCTTGGGAAAGGCCGTATCCTGAAATGCCAAGTCCGCCAAAATAGCCTTTGGCTTATTACTTTTGGGATTACGCTCCGTCATCAGCCAGCTGTAAAAAGATTTTCTCATAGAGTCCTTTCTAAATTATAATTATATACCGCGGTAAATTTCTACTAATTTCTGAAGTTTAGCAAGTATTTGCTGCTTCTTCAACTCCCGGGCCCCCTTACGTCGAGAAGTTGGCGGAATAATATCATCTAGATCAGTCCCACCACTTTCCGCATATCCTTTTTGTATCGCTTTATCAATAAACAAACGATAGCCTTCCCCAAGATTTTCATCATTAGCTAGTTTTTGAATAGAATCTTCTTTTTCTTTTTTAGCATAAGTATAAAAAGAAACTAAGATAGATTCATTATTCTGTAATTGAGATAAATCCGTATAATTGATAAAATTCAATACCAAATCCTCCTTGGCACGGATATCAATACTAGAACGAATCACACGGCTAACTTCTGCTTTCATTACTTCTTTAGACTCAGAATTCTTCGATTTCTCAACAATCAGTGCCAGAATATAGTCTAGGTTAATCTCATCTGTTTTTAGTAATTCAATTTCAAATTCAACATCTGAAAGGTCAACCTCTAAATCTTTGGTCTTTTCATAGTTTTTAAGGTTCAAAAATTCATCTCGAATTTCCACATACGCACTTCTTAAATCCTGAAGATAACCTTCTGAAATAGGTTTGTCGATTTCTTGGAATTCGTCATAATTTCGAAGAACATTATCAAGTTTCAGTAATTCACCAAAGAGCTTAACAAACTCCTTTTTCTCATGCTCGGTTTTAATTTCTTGTGGATTTGGGAATTTCTCAAGAATTTCCTGACAGACTTCAGTATAGCCTTTGACCTTGATACCCGTTACTTGATCCACGAAACCATCCATGTATTCACTAAAGCTTTTTTCTAAGATGATTTCAAGTTTGTTGGTATCCCCAAAAGTTTTAATAGCTTCTTGCGTAGCCTTTTCTAAATCACGGAAACAAACGATATTCCCAAAAGGTTTCACCTTGTTAAAAATTCGATTGGTTCTCGAGAATGCCTGAATCAAACCATGATAACGTAGATTTTTGTCGACAAAGAGAGTATTCATAGTCGGAGCATCAAATCCCGTCAAGAACATTCCCACTACAATTAGAAGGTCCACTTCCTTGGACTTAACTCGTTTAGAAAGGTCACGATAGTAATTTTGGAACTCTTTTCCATCGGTTGAGAAGTTAGTCTTGAACATTCGATTATAGTCATCAATCGCTTTTTCCAGAAACTCTTTAGAAGATTGAGGCATTTGAGTAGTTTGCAGCTCTAACTCTTCATCTTGAATTTCCCCGTAAGCAGATTGTTCTTCGTTTGGTGCGAAGCTAAAGATGGTTGCAATTTTCAAGCGTCTAGTTTCTGGTAAAGTTGCTTGTTGTCGCTGGAGTTCGTCATAGTATAACTTAGCAGCTTCAATACTTTGTACCGCTAACATGGCATTAAATCCAGACATCTGCTTTTGTTTGTGGGTATAGTGTTGATTTCGATGCGTTTTGGTGTTATAAACTCGAAGCAGGTACTCTGTGATGGTTGCTATCCGTTCTGGATGCAAAAGAAGTTCCTTCTCCATCTTTTTTAGTTTCTTCTCATCAAGCTCTTGACCAACTGCTTTCTCTGCTTCTCTATACTTATTGATTTCAGGTTTGATATAGTTATAGTCAACCTTGAACTTCAAGACTTTTTTATCCCGAATAGCATCTGTAATAACATAGTTATGAAGTTGTTCTCCAAAAACTTCTTGTGTCGTTTCACCCGTTAAGCTATTTTCTGGGAAAATCGGTGTCCCTGTGAAGCCAAATAAAGCATACTGTTTAAAGGCCTTTTTGATGCGCTTCTGCGCCTTCCCAAACTGGGAACGATGACACTCGTCAAAAATCAAGACACATTTCTTACCATAGACTTCATGATTTGGATTTGCTGTGATAAACTTATTTAACTTTTGAATAGTTGTGACAATGATTCGATCATCATTTTCTTCGATACTTCGTTGGAGTTCTTTTGTATTATTACTACCATTGACTGAATTCGGTTGGAATTTTTGATATTCCTTCATGGTCTGATAGTCTAGGTCTTTTCTATCTACGACGAATATCACTTTGTCAATGTAGTCCAACTCTGTTGCCAAGCGTGCAGTCTTAAAGCTCGTCAAGGTTTTCCCCGACCCTGTCGTATGCCAGATATAGCCACAAGCATTAATTGAACCAAAACTCTTCATTTCATTGGAAGAATGAATCTTGCGCAAAATACTCTCAGTTGCTGCAATCTGATATGGGCGCATGATGAGCAATGTATTATCAGCATCAAAAACACAATACTTGGTCAAAACTTCCAAGAGCACACGCTTGCTCAAGAAAGTGACAGTAAAGTCTTCTAGGTCATGAATTGTTTTATTCTTGCGGTCTGCCCATTCACAGGTGAACTCATAATGATTTTTATTTTGAGCCGTTGTATTTGCAAAATAGCGTGTATAAGTCCCATTCGAAATCACAAAAATCTGCACATACTTATACAAAGAATTCTCACTATTAAAGCTTTCCTTACTATAACGGTGAACCTGATTAAAAGCTTCTTGCAGACTGACCCCACGTTTCTTCAATTCAATCTGAACTAGAGGAAGGCCGTTTACTAGGATGGTCACATCATAACGGTTGGTATGACTCCCCACCTGCGTCACTTGGTTGATAACCTGCATGCTGTTGTTGTGAATATTATTCTTATCAAGGATGAAAATATTCTTAATCCGTCCATCATCAAAGACAAAGTCATAGATATGGTTCTCTTGGATTTTTCGTGTTTTTTCAACTAGCCCTTCATTGGGACAGTCCAGATACTCGACCACAAAGCGTAGCCATTCATCTTCAGTAAAGGTCACTTTATTCAGTTTTTCAATTTGGAGCTTGGCGTTTGCTAAAAGCTCAGCAGGCGTATGGATATCTAAACGTTCGTAGTTAAGATGATGTACCAAATCAGAAATTAACTGATTTTCCAAGTCTGCCTCAGACTGATATTCTCTATCTGTGCGATACTCTGGTTGATACTCAGCCAAGAGAATCCCTTCATTTGTTTCTGCAATTACTTCATGCACTTTTGAATAATCAACCATAGTTATTCTTCCTCTAATTGCTTAAATTGATATTTTTTCTCAAAACTATTAAACAACTCTATCAATGTATTTTGGTCTCGGCTTTGTAATTCTCTGTATTCTAACTCCGACTGGCGATTATGTGTAAATAAATCGATCCTTTGAGCATATAACTCTATATTTTCTGAAGTAATTTCATCGCCAGCTACTTTTAAGCCTAATAAAACTTCTTCCCATCTACCGTAACCTAGGAAAGTAGCTGTTTTCTCCGCTAAATTTCTGAATAAAGCATAATGGAATTTTTCAACTCGTCCACTGTCTACAGCTTTACGTAACTCTTCTCTTACCTTTAGGTGGTATCCGAAGGGAGAATCTTTCTCAACGTCAGTTAAAATATATCTGACTTTGTCCTCTTTATCAACTTCTTTTTTCATAACATAAAAGGACTTTTTTTTATTTGGTATTTTTCTGTCAAATCGTATTTCATTGTACAAAACATTATAAAAAAGTGGTTGGTGAGAAGTAATGATAAACTTTAAATCAGTGCGTTTAGATTTGGAAATAATTTCCTTTAAAAAAATAGCGGAATCAATAGTATTGTTATCATCTAACGAAGAAATTGGATCGTCAATATAAATATACTTAAAGGCCTGAAAATCAGAGTCAATATCTGGATCGCTTAACTCTTCAATAATAAGTTCCAAAAGAGTTAGGAATATAGACCAAACAAATATCCTCTCCTCACCTCTAGAAATTTTGACTGTATCACCATCTAAAGTAAAGCGAATTCCCTTAAAATCACTCACCAATATTGGAACACGCTGGTCTCCAATAATATCAAAAATCGGGAATCCAGAACTATCATTAGCCTGTCTCTCAATATCCTCAAAACTTGGAACTATGAGGTTATGGACATACTTCTGAAAGTTGAGAATAACTTGTCCAAATTGTTGCTGTTCTTCTAAAAACTTACCAAAAAAAGTACGCTTATCATATTTGAGGTAACGATCTTCATCATTCTCTAAATCATTTTCCCAAGTAAAAAGATCTTCTGTGAAAGCGTTAAAATAAAGTATTTTCTTTACTTTTGACTCTTCATCATTTTCCGAGATATTTAATTTATCCTTTAAAATTGTAGATAGCCTTGTTTTCCCTGTAGCATTAAAAGCATAAATTAAATGCACCTTCTTATCACTTGAGATCAGTTCGTCTGCAACATCTTCCAAGGTATTAAATACTTTATCATCCGTCATAATTCACTTTTCCTTATTCATTAAAATTGAGTAATTGATTTCTCCAGTATTCATACTGTTTCTGTCTCTGCTCTATCTCTTTAGGAAGACCTTCTGAAATAGAAGTGGTTAAGGTGTTGAAATTGTCAAGAATGGAGACAATTCCTTCTTGTTCAGTAAGGGATGGTAAATAAAAAGTAACTTTATCAATAGCATCCTTAGATAATCTAGGAATACTAGCCTTTCGAACTTGTGATTTGAGTCTATCTTGCTTACTTAACAAGACATAATACATAAATTTATCAGAAATATCTTCTGATGTCTCTAATGTATAAACATCATCTGCCGCCCAAAAGTCTGTATCACTATATCCGATTTCACCAGCCGCTCCAGCACAAATCACAAAGCTGGTTTCTTTTACCCTGTTTGATTCTTCAAAATATCCTAAAGGTGCCAAGCTGTTTTGATAAACTGGAAAACTTCCTGTAGTAGCTAATTGTTGTCTCACAAGACGTTTCCCGCGTTGTAAATTGACAACTTGTCCCAACTTCACTCGAATTGGACCAAATACCCACTGTAAAAGTTTGATAATAGCGGAGTTGTCCCACTCCTCTACTCTACTCTACTCTCAGTGTACTCGCCTTCGGCGGTGAATGTCAAGAGTTTTTCTCTAAAATATTCATACTGTTTTTGACGAAGTTCAATCTCCTTAGGGAGTCCGATGTTCAAGTCATGACAAACCGTATCAAAGTTGTCTAAAACTTCAACAATGCGGGATTGGATTTCGAGAGAGGGAACTGGGATCTTAATTTTATCAAGAATAGCTTGAGTTAAACTAGGCCTTGTTGGATTAGTTGACATTTCTTCTAAATTAACAGTCGTTAAATAATAATAAAAATACTTTGGAATAATCTTAGTTTCATCAATTTCTGTATAGTAGATTGTATCTACGTTCCAAAAAGCTTTTTCTAAATAGAATAAATTAGAAATAGAACCTTTCCTAGGAATCAATACAGTTGGTTTGTCATAAGAATAATCCGCAACAAACTCTCCCATTTCTCCACCACTGCCGTATACTGGTATTTCACCAATTGGGAGATTTTTCCAATCCTTCCCATTTTTCAATGTAGCAACATCTTTAAGTACTTTCCACTCAACCTGATAAACTTCATTCTCAAATGATAAGAGTTTATCTCGATAATAAGAATATTGCTTTTTACGTAAGGTCAATTCTGAGGTCAATTCTGTAACATAATCAGTGAATTTGTCAAGTGTTTGCACGATTTTTTCTTGAAGTTCTAGAGGGGGAATTGGAATAAGAAACTTTGAATAAGTTCCAATCCATTGTCTACCATGTTGATCTGGTTTATAAGTTATTGTACCCAAATAATGCCATACATAGCGTAATAAAACTTCGTTTTCAAATTCATCTTTTATCGTTAACATTTTCATTGCTGATGATTTTACTTTAAATTTAAAATCTACCCATTGTTTTGATGTAGTAAAATCATCAAAAATGATAACAGGATTGTTTTCGCTAGCATGATAAATACCGTCTTTTTCATTTGTATAGCCTAAAATAAATGATTGTCCCGCAGTTAAAACAGGAATTTCATTACTGTCAGTATAAGCTTTACTTGATACAATATATTTGGTTGGTTGCTCATAATCTACTACTTCCCCCAACTCTTTCCACTCAACGGGACAGTTTTGGATTTCTTCTAGGTTATTCATCACTTACCTCCTTCCTTGGCTAGATTTTCAATGCTTTTAATTTCCTTGAGGTAATCTTTTTCAACTTGACTGAGGGTCTTGGCTTGGTAGCTCTTATACTCCTTATCCACCTTATGCTCCATCTGTTCTCGAGAGATTATCCCACTATTGTCCAGCAAGTCTTCTCCAGTAGCTAGAAGGATTCGATCTACGTGTGTCACCCAGTCAGCCATGGTCATGACCTCTTCTCGCTCTGCCTGTCTTTCAGCAAAATCTAGATATCCTGATACAAGCTGATTAAGACCACGGAGTTCCTTTTCTGTCAGATAGTTCTTGGCTACTTTTGCTTCAGATAAAGTAGGGAGGTCTCCCTTAAAAGTGGTCAAGCCCATAAACTCCTTTTCGCTATCGACACGGTTATAGATGAGTTCACTAGCAGTATTGTGGTGAATGGCATAGTGCATCTTGTTTTGAACCGTCGCAAAAAATTTCTTTGCCTCTGGTGTATTTGCATTGTAATCACTTGATGTCGCAAAAAGATCCAAAACCTGACGGTAAAAGACTTTTTCGCTCGAGCGAATGTCTCGGATTCTTTCCAGGAGTTCTTTAAAGTAAGAGCCCCCACCCAAGTTTTTCAAGCGCTCATCATCCATCGCAAAGCCCTTTATCAGATACTCTTTCAAGACTGTCGAAGCATAGTGCCTGAACTGGATTCCACGAGGGGAGCGCACACGGTAGCCAATCGCCAAAATCATATCGAGATTGTAGTAGGCGACTTTTTTTGACTGAGTTTTACCAGCCATTGCACCATGTCGAGTGGTTGTCAACTGATAGTTGACAACCACTGTTTCATCCAACTCACCATCTTCAAATATTGCCTTGATATGTTTACTAATGTTTTGCTTGGAAGTTTGAAAGAGCTTAGCTAGTTCTTGTTGGGTCAGCCAGACCGTTCCGTTATCCAAGTGAAGCTCAATAACGGACTCTCCGTCATCTGTTCTATAGAGAATCACATCATTTACCATGGCTCAGTTCCTCTACAATCTTATCTATCTCTGCACGCAAGTGGTCAATCTTTGTCACAGTCTCAGCGATTTCTTTATTGAGCACATCAATATCAATCTTCTCACGTGTATCTTCTTGTTCGACATAGGTTGACACAGATAGATTGTAATCTTGCTCAGAGCCAATCTCCTCATTATCAACAAGAGTTGCTTTATAGTCCACACTTTGATAATTAGTGAACAATTCAACAATATGCTCGATATTGCTATCTGTCAAAACATTGTTATTGGTCTCTTTTTTGAATTCTTTACTCGCATCAATAAAGAGTGTTTTATTTTCAAGTTTATTCTTCGCCAGAACTAAAATCGTAGTTGCAATAGAAGTTCCAAAAAAGAGATTATCTGGAAGCGCAATGACGGCTTCAACAAAGTTGTTATCTACTAGATACTGACGAATGGTCTTTTCAGCACCTCCACGATAGAGAATGCCCGGGAAACAAACAATAGCTGCTCGACCTTTATTAGACAGGTGGTTTAGACTATGCATGATAAAGGCAAAGTCAGCTTTTGACTTAGGAGCTAGTTTCCCTGCTGGCGCAAAGCGGTCATCGTTTATCAGAGTTGGATCTCCATCTCCCACCCATTTGACAGAGTAAGGAGGGTTAGAGACGATGGCGTCAAAAGGCTTTTCTTCTAAATGCTGAGGATTTAAAAGGGTATCTCCTCGCTTAATATCAAAGTTATTGTAGTTGATATTGTGCAAGAACATATTCATACGAGCCAAGTTGTAGTTGGTCATATTGATTTCCTGACCAAAGAAACCATCCTCTAGGATATGATCTTCATATTGTTTTTTCATTTGAAGGAGGAGCGATCCCGAACCACATGTTGGGTCATAAACCTTGTTGATCTTGTCCTTACCAACCATAACCAAACGAGCAAGTAATTTAGAAACTGTCTGGGGAGTGAAAAATTCTCCACCACTTTTACCAGCATTACTCGCATAGTTGGAAATCAAGAACTCATAGGCATCCCCAAAAGCATCAATATCATTGTCCTCAAAGTTACCAAGAGGGATATCATTAATACCTGTTAGTATATCCGATAGGCGTTTATTTTTTTCTGGAACAGTTCCACCAAGGATGTTGCTTCGTGTATCCAAGTTATCAAACAAACCTTTGATATCATCCTCTGATTTGAACCAATTGCTGACTTCTCAATAGCTTAGGAAAATATTGGCCAATTCTTCGTTTAAATTTTTCATTTTGTTGAAGCGTTCTTAACCACATTTTCAAATAGTTGACTAGGAAGGATAAAGAAACCTTTTTCTTCAACTGTTCCAGGACGGAAATCTTCTTCTGCTTCTTCGTCCGTCAGGTTAGCATAACGAAATTCTAAATCACCTGCTTCATGCTCTGCCTTATCAAAATAAGCTGACATATTTTCTGAAATAAAGCGATAAAAGAGAATTCCAAGTACATATTGTTTAAAATCCCAGCCGTCAACTGCTCCCCGCACATTGTCAGCTATAGACCAGATTTTCCTATGTAAGTCTGCTCGCTGACTAGCTTCCCTATTATGCGTTACCATACTTATCCCTTCGTTTTCATATTATTATCTATTGTAAAAACATCAAATACTTTTTAAAGATTGATACAAGAATTGTCTTTATTAAACCAACTCCGTTCCAGTCGGATCTTGCTTGATTTTCCCAGCTTTCATAAGACCGCCCAGGGCTTTTTTAAACTGGCCTTTGGAAATGCCAAAAGTGGCCTTGATGTCGTCTGGTGAAGATTTATCGTTCAAAGTCATGAAGCCGCCATTGCTCTCTAGATAGGTCAGAATCATCTGGGCATCGTTTTCCAGCATTTCAAAGGAGCGAGGCTTGAGGGAGAGATTAAGGGTGCGGTCTACTTCACGGAAGCCAATTACTCGTGCATCCAAGACCTGCCCCAGACGTGGCTCTGCATAGCGCTCACTCGGATGAATGAAGCCCAGCATATTATTCTCTGGCAGATAGACAAAGGTGCCAGAAAGCTTGAGCCGATAAACGATGGCCGGCCAGTTTTGGTTCTGCATATTATTGTAGGCAGGGCGAGCCAAGCGCTGGAAGTCCTCTTGATAAGCCAGTTGACCCCAGATGCGGTCTTTCTTGTCCACATCCAGACGAATATAGAGGCGGTCGCCCTTCTTAGGCCAAAGTTCCTTGATTTCTGGCAAGATGTCTAGTGACACCACGATTTGCTTATCTGGCAAACCGGTATCGACAAAGACGCCCAGATCCTTGCGAACCTCCGTCACTGTTCCCCAACCAAACTGTTCTTGGGTCGCTGTGACTTCAAGAGTCGTTAGGCGAAGCTTCTGCTTCATATCGCTGTAAGCAAAGCCCTTGACAGATTGACCGAGCTCATGCGGTCCCTCTTCCTTAGAAAGCGCATAAGTCTGTCCGTCCTTCTGAACAAAGTAAAACCGATCGTTTTCATCTGTGATAATCCCCACGATGAAGCTAGCAAGATTTGTATTCATATAGTCCTATTTCTACCTTGCTTCTTCAAACCGCAAGGATTTTAATGTTAAAACAACTCAGTCAGCCAAAGCCAACTGAGTTTTGATTCTGCTAAAATATTAAACTTCTAGAAGTTCTTTTTCCTTATTCGCTGTCATATCATCGATATGTTTGACAGCATCATCAGTGACTTTTTGGATATCTTTTTCAAGAACCTTCAATTCATCTTCAGTGATTTCTTTGGCTTTCTCCTGCTTCTTAGCTTCGTCCATCGCATCACGGCGGATGTTACGGATCGCAATCTTAGCATTTTCACCGACTTTTTTCACTTCCTTAGCCAAGTCACGGCGAGTTTCCTCAGTCAAGGCTGGAATAACCAAACGAATGACAGAGCCGTCGCTAGATGGTGTGATACCTAAGTCAGATGCATTGATCGCACGCTCGATATCCTTGATAGAAGACTTATCAAAAGGCGTCACCAAAAGCACACGCGCTTCTGGAATCGTAATAGAAGAAAGCTGGTTAAGCGGTGTTTCTACTCCGTAGTATTCCACATGGATGCGATCCAAAAGGCTAGCATTGGCGCGACCTGCACGGATGCTACCAAATTCACGCGCCAGACTTTGGTGCGACTGGGTCATTCTTTCTTTTGCTTTTTCTATAATTGCATTTGCCATTTTCTTTTCTCCCTGATTTTTATAAATTATTTGAAACAGTTGTCCCGATTTGCTCGCCAAAGACCACTCGTTTGATATTGCCCGGTTCATTCATATTGAAGACGACTAGGTCAATGTCATTGTCCATAGAAAGGGTAGAAGCAGTCGAGTCCATGATGCGCAAGCCTTTGTTGATAACGTCACGGTGGGTCAATTCATCAAACTTCACAGCCGTTTTATCCTTGTTTGGATCGGCATTGTAGACTCCATCTACACCATTTTTAGCCATGAGGATAGCATCTGCCTCGATTTCCGCAGCCCGCAAGGCAGCTGTCGTATCTGTTGAAAAATATGGTGAACCAATACCAGCACCGAAAATAACAATCCGACCTTTTTCCAAATGACGAAGAGCACGTCCACGAATATAAGGTTCAGCTACCTGCTGCATGGCAATTGCTGTCTGAACGCGGGTGTCAACGCCCACTTGTTGCAAAGAATCTGCCATTACAAGTGCATTCATGACTGTTCCCAACATGCCAGTATAGTCCGCTTGAACACGATCCATGCCTGCTTCTGCTGCTGGCTCGCCTCGCCAAAGATTACCGCCACCGATAACCAAAGCAATTTGAATGCCCAGTTCATGGACTTCCTTGATTTCTTCAGCCATCTTTTGGACAGTGGCAATATTGATACCCACACCTTTTTCGCCAGCCAAAGCTTCTCCAGATAGTTTAATCAAAATACGCTTATATTTAGGTTCTACCATTTTTCCACTCCTTGTTTTATCTGTACTATTTTACCATAAATTCCACTTTTTACCTAGCCCTATTATTCAAAATATTAAATTAAAATACAAAAAGAAAACTTCACCAGATGACTCCAGTGAAGTTGTGATTTATTTATATTTTAAAGCCCGTTTGAAGGTCTTCCAAGCTCCCAAATCATCCGTCTGCAGGACAAGGCTGGAGTATATCCGCGCGATGAAAACTGTCATCATAACCGCAAAAGCAACTGTAATGCTTAGAGAAATCCAAGCTTCCAAGCTTGTCGCATAACCATTGATAGCTCGGAAAGGCATGAAAAAGGTTGAGATGAAAGGAAGATAAGAACCAACCTTCAAAATCAAATTATCGCCTGCTGCCCCCAAAGCTGAAACTCCCATGAAGCCGACTAAAATGAGCATGATAACTGGCGAAAGGACTTTTCCTGTATCTTCTGGTCGAGCCACCATGGAGCCAAGAAAGGCCGACAAAACGACATACATAAAGATGCTGACAGCTACAAAAGCTAGGGTATTCAAAGACACAGCTTCTCCGATATACTGCTGAATGGCCGGATTGCTCTTCAAGACTTGAGATACAAGTGGAATCCTGTCCGCAAAGAGAAAGGCAGCCAGTCCACCAAGCACATAAATACCCAGATGGCTAAGAATCACTGCAAAAATCCCAATCATACGGGCATAGAAATAATCGGTCGCCTTAATGCTGGAGAAGATAACTTCCATTAATTTTTGTGTCCCTTTTTCACTGGCCACATCTTGGGCAGTAATGCTGGCATAAGTAATCAAAATCATATAGAGTAGGAAGCCCAGTCCTATTGCAGCAAAGGTCTGAACCATCTTCTTGCTTTCTTTGTTTTCATCAATTTTTTCTTCAAACTGGACTGTCCGCGCAAGAATCTGACTCTGCTCATCTGATAAATGGGCCTGAGCCAAGTTTAAAGCCTGCTGGACCTGAATAAGAGAATTGGACAAAGCCATTTTCGTTGCAGCGTTCATGCTGGTTTCTGCATAGTAGGTAGCAGAGAGCTGTCCGTCTTTTTCCTCAACCGTCAGATAGCCTGCGATTTTCTTATCTTTTACAGCCTGCTTGGCTGCTGCTTCATCTTTGTACTGAAAGCTCAGCTGATCTTCAGCTCTTAATACTTCTCGGACAGAATCAAGCTGGGTCAGCACTGCTACTTTTTTTGAAGAGGCCATCGAGCTTCCTTGCAGATAGCCAATTCCCAAACTCAACCCAAGAAAGAGAAAAGGAGACAAGACCATAAAGACAAAACTCCAAGACTTGACATGACGCAGGTAGGTTTCTTTGATTACGATTAACATTTGTTTCATACTTCCACCCCTGATTCTAATTTGAAAATTTCATCAATTGTTGGTGCCTGCTGGTCGAAAGTTGCCACATAGCTTCCCTGCGTCAAGCGCTCAAACAATTCAGGACCAGCTGTTTCGTCATCCAAAATCAATTTCCAGATTCCTTGCTTGGTCTGCGTCGCCTTGACAACATGGTGCAGGGCTTCTAATTCAGCCTGGGATAGGTCACTTGAAACGAAAAGACGAGTCTTGCCATATTGGTTGCGGACTGCCTGTACATCGCCATTGAAGACCACTTGCCCGTCACGAATCATCAGGACATCATCGCACAGCTCTTCCACATTTGTCATGACATGATCCGAGAAGATAATCGTCGCTCCGCGCTTCTTCTCCTCAACAATCACTTCCTTCAGAATTTCAGTATTGACAGGATCCAGACCGCTGAAAGGCTCATCTAAGATAATCAAGTCTGGCTCATGCAAGAGCGTGATAATCAGCTGAACCTTTTGCTGGTTCCCCTTGGACAAACTCTTGATTTTGTCGGTTAATTTGCCCTTGACCTGAAGCTTTTCCATCCACTGGGGCAGTTTTTCTTTGACAACAGCTGTCGGCACACCCTTTAGATTTGCCAGATAGCGCACTTGCTCAAAGACCGTCAGCTTGGGCATCAGGCTTCTTTCCTCAGGCAGATAGCCAATCCTACTATAGGTCTCCTGCTTGATAGCCTGCCCTTCGAAACGAATCTCTCCACTATAGTCTAGGAAGCGCAAAATACTGTGAAAAATCGTTGTTTTCCCAGCACCGTTTTTCCCAATCAAACCAAGGATATGCCCTGGCTGGGCTTCAAAATCAATACCGAACAACACTTGCTTTTGCCCAAAACTTTTTTCTAGTTTTTCTACATGCAGCATATGAAACCTCCTACTATGATACTAAGATTATTATACTACTTTGAAAGCAGTTTTTCATCTTTTTGTCCTACTATACAAGAAATTTTCTCTCTATTTTTCATAAATAGAATATGAAATTCACTCCAGCTAGCACCAAAAAAAAATGAGGCTCGAAAACCTCATTCGTTTAATGTATTTTTTCATCGCTCTTTATTGACCACCCAGTTGAGAAGCTTGGTCAGAAGAACCCAAAGAACAATACTGATGGTGACAATGTAAAGCCAAGCATTCTTGTCCGTTGCCCAAGGCAGGGGGACATTCATACCAAAGAAGCCGGTGATAACGGCTAGAACTGCCAGAAGAACCGAAATAATGGTCAAAACAGTCAAATTATCATTCAGATTGTTGTTCAGGATGTTATTGTAGGAGCCCGAAAGCTGGCTAAGAACCTGAGCAATCAAATCCGTCATTGAAACCAGCTGACGTGCCTCAATCATGGCATCTTCAAACTGCTCGGTTTCTAGTTCATCAAAGCCACGATAGACAGCATGTCTCTTGATGTGCTCCAGCAGTATAGTATTTTGCTTGGATGCCGCCACCAGATAGACCATGGAGGTTTCCAAGTCGGAGAGGGCAAACAAGTGCTTTTTAGTCGTTTTCTGACGCAAAAGTCGGTTAATCTCATCCTTGCGCTTGTCCATCTGCTCAATGACTGGATAGTAGGAATTGGAAATCAACTCCAGACTGGCAAAAAGAAACTTATAGACCGACACAGGCTCATGATTCTCCGTATAGGCTTTCATTATATCAACCACATAGGCATTGTCTTGATTGCTGATCGTGATGAGACGATCCTGTTGTACCACGAAAGTCATCGGAATGGTCTCATAGTAGTCCTTCTCTGTCGCTAAATTCAGGACATTATAGATGAAAAGAACTGTTCCATTCTCACGATTGTAGTCCATGTGAGCCCGCTCGTTTTTATCCAGCGCATACTCGATGGTTTCCAGGTCGATATTGTAATCCTGATAAATTTGTCCATTCTTTTTAACATCATCTGAGTCAATGTTGATCCAGACAGATTGGTCTTTTAGTTTTCTTTCCAGAAACATAGAACTCCTTTCTGGGATCTAGAATGATTGTCTAATAGCTCACGCCTAGTGTCCACACTTAGCCTCATAGCCAAAGCTCCTATATCCTGACAATAACCAAGCAAATCGATATTATTTTCTAAACATAAGTGTAAGGCAGGTAGCTAGGCCTCTCACTACCCGTTACGACGGAAAGTTTTACGAATCGATAATATTCGTAAAACTTTACTAGTGGAGCGCCTAGCCAAGTTCCATAGAAACTTGGCGTTAGTTACTTAGATTGTTACACAATCAAGTAACTTTGGCGATCTACATCTTCTCTTCTAACTTCACATCTGGATACTTGTCCGCAAACCAACGCAGGGCAAAGTCGTTTTCAAAGAGGAAAACAGGTTGGTCGAAACGATCTTTGGCCAAGATATTGCGGCTTGACGACATACGCTCGTCTAGGTCCTCTGGCGAAATCCAGCGAACCGTCTTTTTACCCATCGGAGTCATAACCACTTCAGCGTTGTATTCGCCTTCCATCCGATGCTTGAAGACTTCAAACTGGAGTTGGCCGACAGCGCCTAGCATGTACTCGCCTGTTTGGTAATTCTTATAAAGCTGGACGGCTCCTTCTTGTACCAACTGTTCCATTCCCTTGTGGAAAGATTTTTGCTTCATGACATTCTTGGCAGAAACTTTCATGAAAATTTCAGGAGTAAAGGTTGGCAGGGGTTCAAATTCAAACTTATTCTTACCCACAGTCAAAGTGTCTCCAACCTGGTAAGTACCTGTATCGTAAACCCCGATGATATCTCCAGCTACGGCATTGGTGACATTCTCACGACTTTCGGCCATAAACTGAGTGACATTAGACAGCTTGGCACCCTTACCAGTACGAGGTAGGTTGACACTCATGCCTCGCTCAAATTCACCCGATACAATACGGACAAAGGCGATGCGGTCACGGTGGCGAGGGTCCATGTTGGCTTGGATTTTAAAGACAAATCCTGAGAAATCCTTATCGTAAGGATCCACAATTTCTCCGTCTGTTTTCTTATGTCCATGTGGCTCTGGGGCAAACTTGAGGAAAGTTTCGAGGAAGGTCTGCACTCCAAAGTTGGTCAGGGCTGAACCAAAGAATACCGGAGTCAAATCACCTGCAAGAATAGCTTCCTCTGAGAACTCATTCCCTGCTTCATTTAGAAGCTCGATATCATCCTTGACTTGCTCATAGAAAGGATTGTTCGCAAAAAGTTTGTCCCCATCTTCCAGACTAGCAAAACGCTCATCCCCTTTATAGAGCTCCAAGCGTTGGTTATAGAGGTCATATAAGCCCTCAAAGGCTTTCCCCATCCCGATTGGCCAGTTCATTGGGTAGCTAGCAATACCTAGGACTTCTTCCAACTCTTGCAAGAGATCCAGTGGCTCACGACCGTCACGGTCCAGCTTGTTCATAAAGGTAAAGACTGGAATCCCACGGTGTTTGACAACTTCAAACAATTTCTTGGTTTGGGCCTCGATACCCTTGGCAGAGTCCACCACCATGACCGCAGCATCCACCGCCATCAAGGTCCGATAGGTATCTTCTGAGAAGTCCTCGTGCCCTGGTGTGTCTAGGATATTGACGCGTTTTCCGTCGTAGTCAAACTGCATAACAGATGAAGTGACCGAAATCCCACGTTGTTTCTCGATATCCATCCAGTCAGACTTGGCAAAGTTACCAGTCTTTTTTCCCTTGACTGTACCAGCCTCACGAATCTCGCCTCCAAAGTAGAGCAACTGCTCAGTAATAGTTGTTTTCCCCGCGTCCGGGTGGGAAATGATGGCAAAGGTACGGCGTTTCTTAATTTCTTCTTGAATAGTCATATCTTCTCTTTCTTTTCTTTTTGGATAATGGTGAATGTCAGTATTTTTTATTTTACATTGGAATATTCTAATCCTTTCAACCTACCTATTATAGCGGATTTAGCGCTTTTTTTCAATTATATAAGAAAGATAAAAATCGCTCTTCCCAGCGATTCTATTCTTTATATTTGGCTAACTTGCCTTAAAATCTGACAATGACACTGCTAAAGAGAAAAATTGCAAAGATTAAGATTAAAATCAGATTTAAGAAAAGTCCTGCCAAATAAACTTGACAGGAGCTGTAACATTCAATATTAAACAATTTCCAGCTGTTTTTTCCACCGTTTCTTAAATACTTCATCAAAAAGAAGCAAGGTAGCGGACAAAATAATCGACACAGCTAGATATTTTACTAAAAGATTCTGCTGACTGATAAAAGGCGGGCTTTTTAGCAGACCGTAATTCCCACCCGTCACTTGATTGACGCCGACAAGAAAGGCATCGAGCACAAAAGTATAGAGGACAATCGTGTATTTCTTGAGCTGGGTCTTATCGTAGTGATTCATCAGATAAATCAGGGAATTGACTAACAGTGCATAGTGACCAATCAGGAAAGAGAAACTGGTAATATGCGGAAAATCATAAGGATCAAAGACTGGATAGCCGAGGGCAAAGACTGCTCCGCTGGCCCCTAGAAGAGCAAAATACTGCTTGCTGGGCCATTTATCTGGCAGAAAGACTACCGCAAACATGGCCAAACGGCAATGGTATAGAGGCAGACTATTTGCCAGAGGAAGCTGAAAACCCACATACCAACTATAAAGAATTGCCAGTTGGCACAACTGAAGAATTTTCATGCTTTTAATAAAGCTAGGATTCTTATGGTATTTTATCGATGCGTAGACAGACAGCAAAAGCAATGCCATCATCAAAGAGTAGGCCAAAGCTGAAACAAAGGGTGGTTCAGTTTGGTTGGTAGTCAAAAAATGATGCATCCAGTTTCCTTTCTACTTTTAAAACCTGTGTAATCTAGCTCCTAGGAAACTATGGAGACTAGCCAGCATTTTTCTAGTTGCTATAGAAATCAGCTTCTCTTTCTATCCTTATTGGATCAATCGCTCTGCCTGTCTTTCCTTCATTTCTTTGAACAAGTAAGAAAATAGAAGCAAGGCCGTCGCTAAGACCATCGACACAATCAGATAGTTACCAAGCATACCATGATCCCCCACCAGAGGCGGATCCTTTAAGAAACCGTAGTTTCCTCCAAATACAATATTTCCAAGCAGGATGAGGAAGTCTAAGCCAAAGGTGATTTCTACGATACGGCGATAGGACAGATTGAGTCTATCATAATGCTTCATCAGGTAAATAATCGAATTGCCTAACAGGGCCAAATGACCGATGAAAAATGAAAATAGCGTGATATGCGGAAATGGATAGGGGTCCAAAATCGGATAGACAATGGCGCAAATCGGTCCAAATACACCTAATAAGGCGAAATATTGCTTATAAGCTACTTTATCTGGCAGCAGCAAGACAGCAAACATAGCGACTCGGCAATGGTACAAGGGGAGACTCTCCGACAAAGGCTCCTGAATAGCCAAGTACCAGCCATACAAAGAGACTAATTGCACGATTTGGGCTACTCTAAAAAAAGTCTGCACTTTTTTTTGCTCAAAATAACGACTAGCAACATAGATAACGGACACTAGGCTCATCATGAGCAGAACATAAGCAAAAGGCGTCATCACAGGCGGTTCTGTTTTGTGACTAGTAAAAAATCTAGTAAATTCATCTTTCAAATTTTCATCCTAATACATAATTTTTAAGGACACTAGGCTTGCTGTTCCTAGCAAAGTCCTTAATTTCTTTTCAAAAAGTTTTTCAACTTTCTAGAGGTAATAGCTTCTGGCCCTTATAACTCTGGACAGATTGAGCTAGATTATCTGGTCTATTGGATATAAGCATCCAATCAGCATCAACTTCAATCTAGTCTATATATTGTTCTTGCTGATTCTGATAAATATCCCAGAGAAGCTGCATCTGCTCTTTTGTTATCCTTTTCTCGGATAGAAGAGGCAAATCCTGTGGGTCAAAGAAACTCAGCTCAGCGATTTCTAAATTGGGCTGAAAATCTCCCTCTTTCAGCTGACATTCAAACACGAGCTTGACGTACTGCTTACTCTGTGGCTGAAATTTATTGCTATCAAAGACAGACAGCAAGCGTACTACGCTAGCTTGAAATCCAGTTTCTTCCTGAATTTCTTTTACAATATTTTCTTTGGGAGATAAGCCTACTTCGCAGAAACCACCCGGCAGAGCCCATGTCTCCTCTTGCTGTCCTCGTACTAGACAAATCTTGCCCTGCTGAACGATAAAAGCTCGGACATCGACCAAAGGAGTCGCATAAAAATCTGTCGGCCGGAGCAAGTCAGACAGCTCATCCGGTTCCAGATGGCTGGTCTCGCTGAGCAACTGATTCAGATTGTCTCTGATATCCGCATAGCGTTCTCGATCAAAGTCACTGGCTGCAAAAGACAAACCTGTATCCGTTATAGCCAGCAGTCGTTGCAAAATTAAAGCTGTATCACTTGTCCCCATGCTCCAAGGCCTCCACTAGTTTATCCAATTTCATCGAATTACTGCCCTTGAGCAAGATTTGGTCAGCTGATTGCAACCAAGTCTTAACGGTCTTGATCAAATCTTCAAACTGATCCTTGTCAGCACTTTTGACAAAATAATGCACCCGATTTGGTGGGTAGATTTCCCGAGCATAGATGTAGAGGGCTTCCATATCCTCTCCATAGAGAAAAAGATCGGTGATAATCTCTGGATTAAGACTGGTAATCATGGCTCCGTGCATCAGCTTGGAGTCAGCTCCCAGCTCCTTCATATCGGCTAATACTGCAGCCTTCCGGCCGCCCTGACTAGCTGGAATCGCTGAAAACGTCTCAAGAATCAAGCGCATGGCTGTTGGATTAGCATTGTAGACATCTGACAGGATATCGGCCCCATTCGCCGCCTTCTTCCACTCGGTTCGATTGCGGGTCAATTCCAGCTGGGCAAAAGCCTGACGAATCGCCGACTCACTGACACCCTCTTGCAAGGCAACGTAAGAGGCGATCATGGCGTTGGTCGCATTGTATTTGCCAGTCACGGGCAAGTCAATCGCCTGCTCCAGAAAATTCGCTTCAAAGGTCAAACTATCCTTGCGCTCTTCTAGACGAGTCAGACAAATATCTGCATCGGGACCAAAGCGAACTACTTTTTGCTGGTCTGGCAGAAAATCATTGACGATCTTATCAGCCGGAGCCAAGAGCAGGCCACCTTTCTTCATGCCATCCGCAATCTGCATCTTGCCTTTAGCAATCTCTGTACGGCTTCCGAAAAATTCTAAGTGAGCTTCGCCAATCAAGGTCACAATGCCCGTTTTAGGCTTGGCAATTTCAGACAGAAGATGGATATCCCCCAAGTGATCCTGCCCCATTTCCAAAACTAGCTTTTCTGTGTCATCTGGCATGTGGAGCACCGTGTAGGGCAGACCGATTTCATTATTATAGTTTCCTTGAGTTTTATAGGTTTTGTAGCTAGTAGCCAATAGCTGAGCCAGCATATCCTTGGTTGTAGTCTTTCCATTGGAGCCTGTCACAGCGAGCACATCCACACCTGTCTTTTCCAGATAGTATTGAGCCAAAGCTTGAAAGGCCGCTAGCACATCATCGACCAAGACATAGGGTCCTTCTGCTATTGGACGCTCAGACAAGGTAGCCGCAGCACCCTGAGCGAAGGCTGTCGCGATAAAGTCATGGCCGTCACGAGCTCCCTTGAGCGGGATAAAAAGATCCCCCGCCTCAATCAAACGGCTGTCAAATTCAGCATTTCTAAAAGTCACATTTTCAAACTGACTGACATCATTTTTGGCAGCCAAGACTTTTGCTATTTCATATAAATCTAATTTCATATTTTTAACTCATTTTTCCACTTTTTCCCAAAAAAGAAGGGAGTGAGGCCAAACTCAATATTGAACATTCAGTCTGTCATCTCAGTCCCTCTATTATATCATATTTATAAAAGATGCGCTTCTCTCTTAGCAAAGGCCTCTTCAGCTAAATTTACCAATTTCTCAATCAACTCGGAATAAGGCAGTCCCATATTTTCCCAAAGCAAGGGATACATAGACCATTGAGTAAAGCCTGGCATGGTATTGAGCTCATTGAGGAAAATGTCGCCATCCTCTGTGTAGAAGAAATCACAGCGCGCCAATCCCTGTCCACCCAAGGCACGAAAGGCTGTCTCAGCATTCGTACGCATGACTGAAATAACCTCGTCTGAGATTTTTGCAGGAATATCCATGGTAATCTTATTGTCAATATACTTGGCTTCATAGTCGTAGAAAGCCACATCTTTGACCACTTCGCCCGGCAAGGTACTCTTAACATCATAATTCCCTAAGAGACCAACCTCAATCTCACGCGCATTGACTCCCTGCTCGATCAAGACACGGCTGTCATACTTGAAGGCCAAATCCAATGCTGCCCGCAGCTCCTCTTGATTTTCAGACTTTGAAATACCGACACTAGAGCCCATATTAGACGGTTTGGTAAAAATCGGATAAGTTAATTTTTCTTCGATTTCGGCAATTTTTTCTTCCAGATTTTCTCCCTCAATCACTGCTACATAAGGCACCTGCGGAATTCCAGCAGACTCCAAAATACGTTTGGTGGTAATTTTGTCCATGGCAACACTGGAAGACAAGATATTGCAGCCCACATAAGGAAGCCGCAGCACTTCAAGAAAGCCTTGAATAGAGCCATCCTCGCCCATCGGTCCATGAAGAACAGGAAAGACAACTGCATTTTCCTCATAAATGTCACTCGGTTTGACTTGCTGTGAAACATCAACCGTTGCATTGGTCATGAGTTTTTCATCTGCAGCCGGCTTTTCTGTAAATTCCTGCGTCTTGATAAAATCGCCAGCTTTTGTGATGAAATAAGTCTTGACAGAAAATTTGTCATAATTGATAGCTCGCATGACACTCTCAGCCGACAAGACTGAAACTTCTCGCTCAGCACTACGACCACCGTATAGTAAAATCAAGGTTTGTTTGACCATTATCTTATCCTAACATTTCTAGCTATAAGTTCATTTGGGGTTGCCCCATCTTCTTTTTAGACTGTTTCAGTATACCATATTTCCCCGCATTTTTGAATAGAAAAAAGATTTCCAAAGCTGTTTTTCAGCAGGAAATCTTTCTTTCATCTTACAATTCTGTCCGATTTTCAATGGCTCGGAGCAGGGTCACTTCGTCTGCATATTCGATATCAGCGCCGACAGCCAGTCCGCGAGCCAGTCGAGTCACCTTGATACCCGCAGGCTTGAGCACACGAGAAATATACATAGAAGTCGCTTCTCCGTCAGCCGTTGCATTGGTAGCCACAATCACTTCCATCACTTGGCTGTCCATCAAGCGAGTCAGGAGACTCTTGAGGTTGATGTCGTCTGGTCCTACACCGTTCATAGGCGAAATGAGGCCATGGAGGACATGATAAAGGCCGTGGTATTCTTGGATATTTTCCATGGCAGACACATCGCGGCTATCCTCAACGATCAAAATTACAGTCTGATCGCGCGTTTGATCCGTACAGATAGCACAGGGATCATCATCCGTCAGATTGCCACAGATAGAGCAGTAGGTCAGCTCGCGCTTGGCAGCTAGTAGATTTTTGGCAAACTCATTGACATCATCGTCACTCATTCCGATGGTATAAAAGGCCAGGCGAGTAGCTGTCTTGATGCCGATACCCGGCAGCTTGGAAAAACTATCAATCAATTTGGCGATAGGGGTTGGATAAAGCATAATAGTAATAGTTGAGCAGTAAAATCTCGATCCGATTCTACTGCTTTTCCTTTCTAATTCATAGGGTGCTGTTGGTTATAAAGATTGATAATATCACGGGTGATACTGTGGCTGACTGTTGAAGAGAGGTCAGTATTGTGGGGAAAGACTACGGCCACAGCGATTTTAGGTCGATCGCTTGGTGCATAGGATACTACATTGGTGTTGATAGCAGATGTACCACCGTTGACAAAAGTTTCGGCAGTCCCTGTTTTGGCACTGATGGAGACCATAGCGCCTTGCGCAATCGTCCGTCCAGTTGTCAAGCCACTCCATCCATTGACCACCTGATAGAAACCTTGTTTTATAAGAGCCATATTTTCCTCAGAAATGTTGACCTGATTTAATTCTTTTGTTTCCTTCTTCTCAATCAAGTCTCCCAGTCCACCTTGGTCATTGTTGGCGTAAATACCTTCAACCAGATGCGGAGCAACCCGTTTGCCGTTATTGGCTACCGTCGACGCATATTGAGCCAACTGAAGTGGTGTGTAGTTATCAAACTGACCAAAAGCATCCGTGATATAATTGCTGACTGTGAAGTTTTTGGGAATATAGCCTGTTGATTCTGTCGGTAAATCAATCCCTGTCTCAGTCCCCAGACCATATTCTGCAAAAGTCGAACGGAGTTTTTTCATCGAAGCATCGACATTGTTGGTTCCTAAGGCCATATTTGGGCTATACGGAGTCCCAAGCATATTTAGGGCCACCTGAACCATATAGGTGTTAGACGAATATTCCAGAGCCTCCACCGCTGTAATAGAGCGTGAACCATAGGCCGTAAACCAAGAATTGATGGGAGCAGAACCCGCGAAAAGAATCGGCTGATCAACCAAGGATTGATTTCCTGAAATGGCTCCGTACTGCCAACCAGCGGTTAAGGTAGCCGCTTTGACGACAGAACCAGGAACAAAGACATTTGTAACGGTACCCAGCGCATCCGCCGAGATTTTGCCTGTTTCCAGATCATGCTTGACACCAGCCAGCGCCAAGATTGACCCTGTATTGGGATCCATAGCCACGGCATAGACACCTTCTGAATAGGTGGCATTGCCCTTTGCCAGCTCTAGATTAAAGGCATTTCTGAGAATATCCTCAACTCCCTGCTGAAAGGTCAGATCCACAGTTAACTTCAGGTTATTTCCCTTGCTGCCTTCGGAAATGGTCTCGACACTCTCCATGTTGCCATTTTTATCTAGCCGAATTTCTTTTTCTGCCCGTTTTCCTTGCAAAACAGACTCATACTCTTTTTCCAAATAAGAAATTCCCACTCGGTCATTCAGAGAATAGCCCTTCTTGACATAGTCATCTGCTTCCTCGGCTGGCAGACCTGTTTTTTCGGTCGAGATATGACCGACAATCGAAGCCAGCGATGTTTCCAAGACTTTTCGATTCCAGCTAGTTGAAATACTAATGCCTGGAAGTTCTTTGCCAATTGAAGCAATCGTAGCGACTTGCTCCGTCGTCAAGTCATCCGTCTGAATCGTCCCTGTTGAAAAGTTTGGTACAGCATTCATCTGGCTAAATAGAGCGATGGTCCTCTTTTCCTCATCTGTATAGCCTAGTTGGCTTGGATCAATACTCTCTACCGCCGCTTTATAAATCTTGGATTCAGGCAGACGGTTGCCATCCGTATCAAATTTTTCTTCCTTGGGTAATTTTTCAACCACTTCTCGGTAGACCCTATTATCGGCCAGATAATAGTCAACCTCTTGGCGCTCGGTCACCTTTAGATCCGATACAGACACATACTGCAGTAACTTTTGTGCCGTTTCACGAATGTCTGCGGCTGTCAGTTTATTGTCTCGTGTAAAGGTCACCACTTGCTTGGTTGTATTTTCCACCAAGGGCTTACCTGAAGCATCATAGATTTGCCCACGAACCGAACTCGATTTTATCTTTGTTTTACTTGCCTTAGCTAATTTATCCGTATAAAATTCTTGGTTGACGACCTGCATATAGCCCAGACGAGCGATTAGCACCAAAAATAAGACTCCGACAATTCCAAATAAAAGGTAGAGTCTGCCTGTGATAGAATGGCTATCAAATTTCCTCTTAGACATTTCTTCTCTCATTCTCGTAAAAATCTATCTTTTATTTTACCACATTTCCCCAGCAATGAAGCATGGAAATCTAAAAGGATCGAAAAAGAATTTTTCTCTAACAATGAGAAAAGAGGCTGGGACAAAAGTCCTAGCCTCTCAATTGTCTTTGGATTGTCGAGCAAGACGCAGTGGTTGAGTGGGCTCTACTAGGCTGATTTCATCAGCTTTTACAGCCCTACTCAACTGTGCGGAGGTGGGATGACGAAATCGAATTCTAACGAATTACCGATTTCTGTCCCACTCTCTTTTCTATTTTTTCTTACTCCCTTTGCTTGCAATCGTGATGACTGCTGCTATCAGAAAGAAAATAATATAAGTGGCAATTGGGAACCAGACATAGCGATGATCCAAAGTAGGCAATGGTAGCAAAGGTCTATGACGGCGGCTCCTCACTCCAAAGTAATGAAACAAAAGAGCCATAGGATTTATATAAAGAAGGAGATTGACTAAGTCTTTTAAAGAAGTCACCCTCTTTGCACTATTTTCACGGAGAATAGAACCATAGGCATAGTACAGTAAAACAAGAATATTTATAAACAAAGGAAAAACATAATTACTCTTTAAATATGTAGGGAGGAAGGGGATTTGAAAAACTAGGATGCCCGTAATCATTGCGAAAAGCATAAGGACAGAGAAATCCAATAACCAAGCTAGAAAACCATGACATTTGAGCCAGGTATTCACTTTATCTAGCCAAATCCACTCGTTTGGATTTGCTCCTCTATCCTTAGTTTTATTTTTATTCACAGTCACACACCTCCCTCTACTAGCTTGTTTGATCGGGCTTTGGAGCTAGAGTCCATTGACAAGACCGGCATCAATCAATATAGCGAACACGATTGACCTTGGTTTTCATGATATAGGGGTTAACTAAATCATGGTATTCATCATATTCCCCAAATAAAAAGCCTTTTTGTAAAATAACTTCATTCCCATCTATCCTGTAATCCATATTGATTGGGACAGAATTTTCTGATTTGTCTATAGAGAAATGAAAGAAAATTGTAAACCATATAAAAAGTGCAAGAGGTACACTCAGAATTCCCCAGATGAGATAAAACCAGCGAAATTCTCGTTTTTTCAAAAAGAGAAACCATAAGTGACAGAATACAACCACTGATAGAAGAAAAAGCCATGTGTTCCACAGGAGAGGAGTAAAGGCCAAGCCAAACGGACTCAAACTAAAATGCAGCAAGACAAAGATAAACAACAAGATATAGAGCACTAGCCAAATAACTCTAGAAAACTTCCAGCGCTTCGCTTTTTCTTCCCTTGTATCTTCCAAATTTAACTCATTCATTTCCAACCAACTCCACAATCTTCTGGAAAGTCTTACCATTTCGGATGGTCAGTTGCTTGTAGAAACTGGACTTGAGCAGTTTCTTATGGTAGTTGGACTTGAGATAGTCCGCTTGGTCAGCATTACTATAAAAGAAAGCTGTCTGCCCAAAATGCAGTTGCTCCTTGTCATTCGCCCAACTGCCTGCCAACTCTTGAACGCTCTCCCTGTCTATCTCCGGCAGATAAAAGAGAACATCTCGCCGAAAGGCTGTTTCATCCTGCCACCAAGTAGGCAAATTGGCTATTTCTTTTTGAAGCATAGCAGAGCTGACAAGGACGAAAGGCAGAGGAAAATCATACGTCCGACTGAAATAAGCCGTTAATATCTCCCGAATCCTCTCCTCCTGCTCCTCGCTATCAAAGAAAAGATTGCCACTATTGATGTAGGAAACTGGATTTTCAAAACCCAACCCAGCTAAATCTTTCTTCAAATCGGCCATGACGACCCTGTTTTTCCCGCCGACATTAATGCCGCGGAGTAAAAGTGCATAACGCATGTGTGCTCCTTATTTGTATGTTTTAAAAACAGTTATTTTCTTTATCGATAGGGAATTTTCGAGCTTTCTATCTCTATATCAGGATTGGCAAGTTTGAGATAAGGAGCAATATAGTCTGCATCTGTAACCTTTGGACCTAGAATGACTTTTGAGTATTTCAAAGGAGCCAGATTGATGTATACAAATAAAGCATATCGCCCATCCTCCCTTGATTCTAAGTGAATATATTTCCTAAAATCTTTATAACCAGATTCCTCATTTTCACTGAGTCCAATACTACCTGATAAAACTTTTAATTCTTCAAGTTCGATTTTATCTTCGGTTTTGAGTTTTGGATTTAGTCGTCCTTCAATTTCTGAATCATCAAAGTTGATTAGAATACGATACTCACTCTCATATTCATAATCAGATACCTTAAAAAGATAGGATATTTTCGCTAAATTTTTAAAAATACTTGACTGTACCTTCCTACTTTCTTCAGTATGTCTAGTCTTTAATTCTTGAATTAACTCTTTTAAGTCATTAAGCCTTTGTATAATATTAGAATCGGCTTCTCTCGTACTGTTTAAATAGAATATTCTCACAAACTCTAAGGAGTCATGCTCAATAATTTGTTGTAAATACTTTTTATCGTACTGTAGAAATGCTCCTTTAGATTCTTCTGCATATTCTTTCCACATGGGAAGACTATCTGATATAGTTGTCATCGAAGATAGGAAGACATTGGAACTCTGATAGCAGTCCGAGGAATTTTCTATTTCCAAGTAGTCATAGATGGCTCTTCCTTCCATAGGATCATTTAATTGTTTAGAATTTGTTAATCTTAAATACGCTGGTTCACTTGAATCACCAGACTTTATCGTTTTAATTAAGTGGTTCGTTAAAGTTTCAATTTTAGTATAATGACCATATTCTTCACTATTCTCCAGATCTCGGGCTTTTATTGTTAAGTGAAAGCGAATTTCATCAATAAGAGTATTTCCAATTTCTCCCAATTCATCTACTTGAATATCTTGTATATTTCTTTTCTCTTCATTTTCATTCTTTATTTCACCTGCTTTCTCTAATAAGCTAAAAATTTCATTTTTCAGAATATCTGAGTCAGTATATTTTAGTATAGTTTTAAGTGTTTCTATAGATTCTTTGATAATATCAGAATCTTTTGTCTCTAACCAAGATAAATAATATCTTACACTATAATTATCAGGATTCATTTTATTGAAGTTATTAATTAAATATAAATGTTCCGACTTAAAAATCTTTAATAGAATATCAAGGTGAAAATAACTAATACTTATAGAAACAAACAGAAATTTTAAAAGAATCATATCAATAATAGATCCCAAATCTTGTTTTATTTTTTCTTTTAGTCTTTCAGAACCTTCACCTCTTTCAAAAACAATAATCATTATATCGAGTATTTGAGCACAAGTAACTCCATTGATGTCATTTAAGTCTTGATTTTTGATACGATTAATAACGGTAAAAAATATACTATTATCATTGAAAAAGTCTTGACAATCTTCTACTCCTAAATTTTTTTTCAAATAGTCGTTCAAAGATCGGAAGTAATTATTTAGTATATACACACTAATAAATGTTTCATTGTTTTCTTTAAATAATAATTCTGTCTCTAATAAAACTTTTTTTAAAATTGTTTCATCGACAAATTTACTAAATTTATGTAATATATATAAAGTTGTTTCTAATTTTTCCCATTTTTCTTTTGGAGGAAATTGGAAAAAAGCTTCCATTATGTTCTTGATATTCTCTACTTTACTATCTAAATCCTCTAAAGACTGTATAGTATTTTCCAACTCAAGATAGAAAACACCACTTTATAATCATCCAATATACACATTTCATACCTCTCCTTTAATCTAATCCATCGCCTTTATTTCCAAAATCATATCGCGAATCTGTGCAGCCAGTTCGAAGTCCAGAAGTCCAGCAGCTTCTTGCATTTGAGCTTCCAGTTTCTTAATCATGTCCTTGCGTTCTTGCTTGTTGAGACTTTCGATTTCGACGGTTTCTTCCTTGTCTGGCAGGGCTGCCTTGGTCACGCTAATTAGGTCACGGATTTCTTTCTTGATGGTCTGCGGTACAATGCCGTGCTCTTCATTATAAGCCATCTGGATTGCCCGGCGGCGGGCAGTTTCATCGATAGCGCGCTGCATGGACTGGGTCATGGTGTCGGCATACATAATGACATGCCCCTCGCTGTTGCGGGCTGCCCGGCCAATAGTCTGGATCAGGCCACGTTCATTGCGGAGGAAACCTTCCTTGTCCGCATCAAGAATGGCCACCAAACTAACCTCCGGCACGTCGATTCCCTCGCGCAGCAGGTTAATACCAACCAGAACGTCAAATACGCCCAAGCGCAAATCACGGATAATCTCGGTTCGCTCCAAGGTCTTGATGTCCGAGTGCATGTACTTGACCTTGACGCCCATTTCCTTGAAGTAGTCCGTCAAATCTTCTGCCATCTTCTTGGTCAGGGTTGTGATAAAGGTCCGCTCATTCTTTTCAACACGGGCATTGATTTCACCCAAAAGATCATCAATTTGCCCCATAGTTGGACGAACTTCCACTTCTGGATCCAGAAGTCCTGTCGGCCGGATAATTTGCTCAATAACAGTATCCGTCTGTTCATTTTCATAGTCGCCCGGCGTAGCCGATACATAGACAATCTGATGAACATGGCTTTCAAATTCTTCTCGGCGCAGCGGGCGGTTGTCCAAGGCAGACGGCAGGCGGAAACCATAATTGACCAGCATCTCCTTGCGAGAGCGGTCACCATTATACATACCCCGAATCTGTCCCATGGTCATGTGACTCTCGTCAATCATAATCAAGAAATCATCAGGGAAAAAATCCAGAAGCGTGTATGGCGGCTCTCCTTCGCTTCGACCATCCATGTGGCGAGAATAGTTCTCAACACCGTTGGTATAGCCCATTTCACGTAGCATTTCGATATCATACTCCGTACGCTGTTTCAAGCGTTGAGCTTCCAGAAGCTTTCCTTCCTTTTCAAAGATAGCAAGCTGCTCCTCCAGCTCGGCCTGAATCTTGGCAATGGCTACTTCCATATGATCTTCATTGGTCACGAAGTGAGTGGCTGGGAAGATGGCCAAATGGTCCACCTCACCCAAGACTCGTCCTGTCAAGGCTTCGACCTCACGAATCCGGTCAATCTCATCTCCGAAAAACTCTACCCGAAAGGCATGCTCATCACGAGAAGCTGGGAAAATCTCCACTACATCACCACGAACCCGGAATTTTCCCCGCTGAAAGTCAATATCATTGCGCTCAAACTGGATATCTACCAAATCATTGAGCAGCTTATCGCGGGAAATCTCTAGTCCAGGACGTAGACTTACCACGCTATCGGAGTATTCCTTAGGCGAACCCAGACCGTAGATACACGAGACCGAAGCCACGACAATCACGTCGTTTCGCTCCAAGAGAGCAGAAGTCGCCGAGTGACGGAGCTTATCAATTTCGTCATTGACCGAGCTATCCTTTTCGATATAAGTATCACTGGAAGGCACATAGGCCTCAGGCTGGTAGTAATCATAGTAGGAAACGAAGTATTCCACCGCGTTATTGGGGAAGAATTCCTTGAACTCACCATAGAGCTGGCCGGCCAGCGTTTTATTATGGGCAATAACCAGTGTCGGCTTGTTGACCCGAGCGATAACCTGACTCATGGTATAGGTCTTACCAGTACCCGTCGCTCCCATGAGAATCTGGGCTTTCTCGCCTCCCTCAATATTATCCACCAGCTGCTCGATAGCTTGAGGCTGATCACCTGAAGGCTCGTACTTAGACACCAATTCAAATTTATTATCTGTAATTCTATTAATCATCTTTTATTCCTTAAATTGTGCTTCTATCATTTTACCATATTTGCCCTATTTTCTCTGGATTTTGGTGTAGGTAGAATGGCCACGCTGCTACCATCGTCTGTCTCTTGTCACACCTCTCATTAAAAGACATAAAAAAGCCCAGCTAAGCTGAGCGATCTCTTTATTTCTTAAAGATCAATGCCTGAGGCAGGCGATTTTCTTTCTTGAGTGACCAGTAAAGATAGGCAATGCAGCCAATCAGGACGATACTGGCAAAAATAGATCCTTCAGCACCGAAAGCTCCTCCTGAAAGCCAATCAATAGAAGTCTGAGAAGTGTAATTAAAGACAGAGGCAGTAGCTCCGTTCCCACTGACCTGGATGCCATAGACATTTCCTTGGACGAAATTCCAAGCGCCATGCATACCAGCCAAGACCCACATATTATCATACTTGATCATGAGTAGGCAGGCAAAAATCCCATCCAAAATAATAGTAACAATAGAAAGGACAGTCACACCAGCATTGAGGAGGTGCATTGCCCCAAATAGAGTGCTGGAAACCAAGACACCGACAAGGATATTTGATTTGGCACTAACCGCTGGAAAAAGCCAGCCACGCGTCACCAACTCCTCCGTGCCACCTTGCAGAATCCAAAAAGGTATCAGGGCAAGAATAAAGAGAACTGGCTCTACACTAAGCTCTGCCAATTCTAGTCTTCCAGATCCTGTCAGCAAGAGCAGGGCAACGATAAGCGAAAATTGTATCGAACCAATCAGAAATCCTTTGCCCAGTTCTTTCAGCCATCCATCCTTAAAGAATCCCAGACTGGAGAAAGGTCTCTTCTCTCGAAACTTCACCCACAGAAAAACAAGTAAGGCCATAAAGAAAAAACTACCCAGCTGAAAAAAGATACTATAATGCCCGAACACTTCCATAACCGTTGCTCGGTCAGCTGTCGGATTTACCATGGCAAGCACAGTTCCAATGATGATCCCAATCGGAATCATTCCAATGAATGCAAGGATTTCTCCTAGCTGGATAAAGCCAATAGAAATCAAAACTGCCAACCAAATCGGCGGAATGTAGCGCGACAGCTTCACATTATCTAACATGCGTGATTTAAACATAGAAATCTCCTTTCTTGATTTATCTATTATAACATATTTTATCATAATAGCATAAGAGCCAATATTTGTTATTATGTCAGAAAATATAACATCGAAATAGAAAATATTTGCCTTTTTCAAATTTTTCTGATATAATCAGACAATATTCTAACAAAGGAGAGAAAGTATGAAGAAAAAAATCATAGCTTTTCTGCTAGCATTGTTCCCTATCTTTGCCTTAGGGACAACTATTCATGCAGATACTATTAAAATCGTATCTGACACGGCTTACGCCCCATTTGAATTTAAAGACGTAGACCAGACATATAAAGGAATTGATGTTGATATTATCAATAAAGTAGCTGACATCAAAGGTTGGGAATATGAAATGTCCTTCCCCGGTTTTGATGCGGCTGTTAATGCGGTTCAAGCAGGACAAGCCGATGCTATTATGGCAGGTATGACTAAGACTGCTGAACGCGAAAAAGTCTTTACTATGTCTGACACATATTATGACACAAAAGTTGTCATTGCAACGACCAAGGCTAATACAATAAAGTCTTACGATCAACTTAAAGGAAAAACAGTCGGTGTCAAAAACGGTACTGCCGCGCAACGTTTCCTTGAGAAAATCAAGGACAAGTATGGTTTTACTATCAAAACATTTGATACAGGCGACCTCATGTATAACAGCCTAGCAGCCGGAGCAGTTGATGCAGCTATGGATGACCAACCCGTTATCGAATATGCAATCAACCAAGGGCAAGATTTGAAAATCTCAATGAAGGGTGAGGCTGTTGGTAGCTTCGCATTTGGTGTCAAAAAAGGCAGCAAATACGAATACCTAGTCACTGAGTTTAACGAAGCCTTGGCTCAGATGAAAAAAGATGGCACCTTGAAGGACATCATCAACAAGTGGACGGCTGCTTCCAAAACTTCAACAAATTCAGCAGTGCCAGAAACTACAACCAAGTCTGGACAAAAAGCCACTCCAGTCAAAGCTAAATATACGATTGCCAGCGACTCATCCTTCGCTCCTTTCGTTTTCCAAAATGATAGCAACAAATATACTGGTATTGACATGGACTTGATCAAGGCCATTGCCGAAGATCAAGGTTTTACACTTGAAATTTCTAACCCTGGTTTTGATGCTGCCATCAATGCTGTTCAATCTGGTCAAGCTGACGGGATGATTGCTGGGATGTCTGTGACAGAGGCCCGCAAAGAAACCTTTGATTTCTCTGAACCATACTACACTGCTAACTCTATCATTGCGGTGACAGAATCAAGCACTATTAGCTCTTATGACGACTTGAAAGGAAAGACAGTCGGAGTCAAAAATGGTACCTCCTCTCAAACCTTCCTCGTCGAAAATCAAAGCAAATACGGCTACAAAATCAAAACATTTTCAGACGGTTCTTCTATGTATGATAGTCTGAATTCTGGCTCTGTCGCTGCTATTATGGATGATGAGCCCGTTGTCAAATATGCTATCAACCAAGGCAAGAAAATGAAAACGCCAATCGAGGGAACTCCTAGTGGTGATCTTGCTTTTGCAGTGAAAAAAGGAACCAACCCTGAACTCATCGAGATGTTCAATAACGGCCTGGCTAATCTGAAAGCGAATGGTAAATATCAAGAAATCCTTGATAAATATCTCTCAGCGAATCAAGATGCTTCTATAACCGTTGACGAAACAACTATCTGGGGACTTCTCCAAAACAACTACAAACAACTTTTGAGTGGTCTTGGAATTACTATCTCATTGGCACTTATTTCCTTTGCGATTGCCATGGTCATCGGGATTATCTTTGGGATGTTTAGCGTCAGCCCAATCAAAGCGCTTCGAATTATTTCAGAAATTTTTGTCGATGTTATCCGTGGTATTCCACTTATGATTCTGGCAGCCTTCATTTTCTGGGGAATTCCAAACTTCCTTGAATCTATGACTGGTCAACAGAGTCCGATTAACGACTTTGTCGCAGGGACCATTGCCCTGTCCCTCAATGCTGGTGCTTATATCGCCGAGATTGTTCGCGGAGGGATTCAAGCCGTTCCAGCCGGACAGATGGAAGCTAGCCGAAGTCTAGGGATTTCGTATGGAAAGACCATGCGCAAGATTATCCTACCTCAAGCAACCAAGATTATGCTACCAAACTTTGTCAACCAGTTTGTTATCGCCCTCAAAGATACAACAATCGTATCAGCTATCGGACTTGTTGAGCTCTTCCAAACAGGTAAAATCATCATTGCCCGTAACTATCAGAGCTTCAAGATGTATGCTATCCTAGCAGTGCTTTACTTGGTCATCATCACACTCTTAACAAGATTAGCTAAACGCTTAGAAAAGAGGATTCACTAATGGCTAAATTAAAAATTGATGTTAATGATTTACATAAATACTATGGGAAAAATGAAGTCCTGAAAGGGATTAGTGCTAAGTTCTACGAGGGAGATGTTGTCTGTATCATCGGTCCTTCTGGATCAGGTAAATCAACTTTCCTACGCAGCCTGAACCTGCTCGAAGAAGTAACCAGTGGAACCATTACTGTCAACGGTTATGATTTGACAGACAAGGCTACAAATGTAGACCATGTTCGTGAAGATATCGGGATGGTCTTCCAGCACTTCAACCTCTTCCCACACATGACTGTCCTGCAAAATATCACCTTTGCACCAGTTGAGCACAAGCGAATGAGCCAAGCTGATGCAGATAAACTTGGTATGGAGCTCTTGGAAAAGGTAGGCTTGGCGGACAAGGCTGATGCCAAACCAGACAGCTTGTCAGGGGGACAAAAGCAGCGGGTGGCCATCGCTCGAGGATTGGCTATGAACCCGGACATTATGCTCTTTGACGAGCCGACTTCTGCCCTTGACCCTGAAATGGTTGGTGACGTTCTCAACGTTATGAAGGATCTGGCTCAGCAGGGCATGACCATGCTGATTGTGACTCACGAAATGGGCTTTGCCCGTCAGGTCGCTAATCGCGTCATCTTTACCGCTGACGGTGAATTCCTAGAAGACGGCAAACCAGATCAAATCTTCGATAACCCTCAGCATCCACGTCTCAAGGATTTCTTGGACAAGGTGCTCAATGTATAGATATGACGAATCCTGAAAGTAATCTTTCAGGATTTTTGTTGACTTATATTGCCCTTTTTGCTAGACTAAAGATAGAATGATTTCGGAGGTACACGGAGACATGAAAAATTAAGTCTATTTTTTAAGGGAAACTTTATTTAGTAGATTTTGTCATGTTTCTGCATATCCGCGGGACTTTCGTTTTTTTGTGCTTTCAAGCTCCTATGGCTTATATTTAGATTGATCCTGTCACTCCTATGACAGTGCAAGATGAAAGCCTACAAACGAATAATCCTACTTGGACACTCCTGTGTCTTCTTTGTGCAATCTCAACAGCTCTGCTAAATAAAGCAGGGCTGTATTTTGTATTATAAAACGAAGGAGACATCTATGCTGCAAATAAGAAATCTAACCATCACTCATTTAAAAGACCTGAAGGAGCTGGTCAACAATTTATCACTGACTGTCAATCAAGGAGACAAGGTCGCTATTATCGGTGAGGAGGGTAATGGCAAGTCCACCCTGCTCAAGCTCCTGCTAGACGAGCGACTTGTCAGCTCCTATGTCAGCTACAGCGGACAGATTGATAAGTCCTATACTGCTGCTGTTTATCTGTCTCAGCAACTGCCTTCAGAGGAGGCCCAACTGACGCTAAATGACTATTTCTTTGCTGATTTTGAGACCGAGCTGGACTATGCCAAGCTCTATCGCTATGCTGGCGAGCTCAACTTTGACAGTCAGCGTTTTGCCAGTCAGCAGCACCTCTCTAGCCTATCTGGAGGAGAAAAGCTTAAAGTTCAGCTTATCAAGAAACTAGCCAGTGATTGGGACATTCTCTTTCTTGACGAACCCTCTAATGACCTCGATCTCGAAACTCTGACTTGGCTGGAAAACTTTATCAGCCATAGCCAGCAAACTGTCCTTTTCGTCTCTCACGACGAGCACTTTCTCGCTCAAGCTGCGACCAAGATTGTTCATCTAGAACGAATCAAAAAGAAACAGGAGGCTAGAACTAGCGTCAAGAGTCTGGACTATGAAAATTACCGCCAGCAGCGTCAGGAGGCCTTTGAGAAACAGGGGCAACTGGCGCGGAAAGAACGGGAAGAACACGCTAAGACCATGGAAAAACACCGACAGGTTAAGCAAAATGTTGAGAATGCCTTGAGAAATACCAAAAATGATGTCCAAGGCCGACTACTAGCCAAGAAGATGAAAAACGTCCTCTCGCAGGGCAAGCGATTTGAAAAGGCAGGTGCTGAAATGACCGAAATCCCGACACAGGAAGATGCCATCAGCCTTCACTTCTCAGACATAGAAGCTCTGCCATTGACCAAAAGAATCCTAAAATTAGAAGGAATGAAATTGGAAACAGACGAACGACAACTGGCGCAGAACCTGACTCTGGAAGTCTGCGGTCAGGAGAAAATCGGACTGATTGGCGCCAATGGTGCAGGCAAATCCACTCTACTTAAGGAAATATGGAAGATACTGCGTGAGCGGACAGACATGCGGGTCGGTTATATGCCCCAGCATTATGTCGACTTGCTGACTGATGAGAGCAGTCCTTTGGACTTTCTAGCTCCCTCTGGTGACAAGGCTCAGGAAGAGAAAATTCTGACGCATCTAGCCAGTCTCCAGTTCACGCGCGACGAGGCTCGCCACCCGATTGGTCAGCTTTCCGGCGGTCAAAAGGCCAAACTGCTCCTACTCAAACTAGTCCTAGACCGCCCCAATGTCCTCCTTCTGGACGAACCAACCCGCAACTTCTCTCCCACCTCTCAGCCTCAGGTTCGCCAGCTTTTGGCCACCTATCCTGGCGCCATTATCGCTGTCTCCCATGACCGAATCTTTCTCAAAGAAGTCTGTCAAAAGATTTATCAATTGACAGAGACAGGGTTGGAGGAAGTTGAGCTAAACCTATCCTTGAACTAAAATCTATGATTAAATGACTCTTATATTATTTTTAAAATCACTTATTTATTTAAGTTTCTTTCCTTGCATTTCAAAAAAAGAAGAAGTACAATATTAATGGAAGGACTATCGCTTAACTAGAGATAGAAAGGAAAAAATTAGGAAACTATATTTCTCTGGCTTAATGCGTCAGAACTAACCGATTTATCTTTTCGCATTTTTGGTTAATACTAAGCAAAACAAAATTTTACTGATAAGGAGACTCAGCATGCTTAAGAAAGTCACTACATGTGCTTTTATCATTACTCTAATTTCTTCTGTCCTTATCGGAAGTAGTATTATATTTGCAAATGATAAAGGCGAGGATATCCAAGCGAAACCACCAACTTTAGAGATAATGGTAAAACAAGCTTCTAAAGATCCTACTCTCTTGGAAATATTAAATCAATTTTCAGACCAGGATACTATCATTGCCTATCCTGAAAACATGGGTGGCGGTTTTTCTGTTAAACCTGCAGATAGTAGCGAACCTCTAGTCGGAGAAATTCTTGATACTAAAGGCAACAAAGTCCTTTATAGAGACGCTCAATCTGTCACCATTGCCCAAGTAAAAGAAGCGATTCAAAACAAGTAGTACACTAAATTTATCTTTTATAAATATAGAGGCTGGGACAAAAGTCCTAGCCTCTCAATTGTCTTTGGCTTGTCGAGCAAGACGCAGTGGTTGAGTGGGCTCTACTAGGCTGATTTCATCAGCTTTTACAGCCCTACTCAACTGTGCGGAGGTGGGACGACGAAATCGAATTCTAACGAATTACCGATTTCTGTCCCACTCTCTTTTGACTCTCCAATTCTTATTAATGATTCGTCTTACTTTCCTATACAAAGAAATTATCTTATAAGGTTTAAAAATCTTACAAAGATCAGCTATAGGAAAGATATTTACAGTCCTCATCTGAAAAGGTTAATTGAATTTTTCAAAATCAACTATCAATCGTACTTTGCGCCGTCTGCATTTGGTAATAAACACCTCTGGCTGCCATGAGTTCCTGATGATTACCATGTTCGACGATATTGCCATCTACCATAACGAGGATGATGTCAGCATTTTGAATAGTAGACAGGCGGTGAGCGATGATAAAGCTAGTCCGTCCCACCATGAGCTTGCTGAAAGCCTCCTGAATCAAGACTTCTGTCCGGGTATCGATTGAGGAAGTCGCTTCATCCAAGATTAGGATTTTCGGAACAGCTAGGAAGACCCGCGCAATAGTCAAGAGCTGCCGCTGACCTTGAGACAAGGAGTCCCCTGCATCCGCTAGATAGGTGTCATACCCCTGAGGCAGCTGCTGGATAAAGAAATGAGCATTGGCCGCCTTGGCAGCTGCAATGACCTCTTCTCGGCTGGCGTCTGGCCGGCCAAAAGCTATGTTGTCGTGAATGGTCGCTGTCTTAAGCCAAGTCTCTTGCAGTACCATACCAAATTGCTGACGATAAGAGGCTCTGGTGTAATGTGTGATGGGAACATCGTCTAGCGAAATAAGACCACTATCAACATTGTAAAAGCGCATGAGGAGATTGATCAGGGTTGACTTACCAGCACCAGTTGGCCCGACAATGGCGACCTTGCTAGCTGCTGGAATCCTTATATTCAAATCCTGAATCAGCTCTTTGCCAGGCTCATAGCCAAAAGCCACATGCTCAAAGCTAATCTGTCCTTTGGCATCTTCAGACCGAAGAATTTCCTGACCTGACTCTGCTATTTCTTCTTGGTCTAAAACGCTGTAAATTCGCTCCGCACAAGCTAAAGCGCTCTGCAATTCCGACATGACTGACGATATATCATTGAAAGGCTTGGTGTACTGGTTGACGTAGTTGAGAAAAGTTACCAGCTGCCCAACCGTAAAGCCTGTTCCCTGAATGATTCGGACAGCCCCAAAGCCCACTATCAAAGCATAGATCAGGGCATTGATAAAACGAGTCGAAGGATTAACCGTCGAAGAATAGAAAATGGCCGCCTGAGAATAGTCTGCATAAGTTTGATTGCTACGAGTAAAAGCTGTATCAAACTGCTCTTGAGCATTAAAGGCCTGAATTAGACTCTCCTGAGTTAGACTTTCCTCAATCAGCTGGGTCTGAGCTCCTCTGGCCTGCGTCTGACGTTGGAAAAAGCTAAAACTCTTTCTAGCAATAAAGCGAGCCAAGAAGAGAGAAAGAGGCGTCAAAAGCAAGACCAAAAGCAGGAGGAAAAAGTCCAATCTGGCCATGCTAATAATGGTCACTAAGATTGTCAGCAAACCCACAAAAAATTGATTGAAAACCATAAGTAGGCCATTGCTGAGTTGCTCCAAATCGGTCGTCACCCGACTAACCAAGTCGCCAGTTCCCTGCCGATCCAAATAGGCCAAAGGCAGATAGTGCACTTTCTTGATGACGCCTTGACGGAGCTGCTGGCTATAGCGATAGACCAGCTGATTATAGAGTAAGGGATTAAGCCATTGAATCAGCGTATTGGCCAAGATTACCAACAGCATCTGCCCCAAAATCGGCATCAAATGCTGCTCCGCTTGAGGAAGAAGAACGCTATCAACCGCATTCCCGATTAAAACTGGAAGAAGAACAGTCAGAGCCACTTGAGCCACCGTTCCCAGACTAGCTAGAAGAAAGAGCCAGCGCGCCTGCAGCAAATCTCGAATCAAACGTCTCAAGCTGCTAGGTGATGTCTTATGCTTCATGCTTTTCCTCCTCTCCTTGACTATGCTGTGAGTGATGGATTTCTCGGTAAATGGCGGAGCTGACTAAGAGTTCCTCATGGCGACCAAGAGCCACCTGTTCTCCCTTATCCAGGACTAAAATTTGATCCGCTGAGCGCAAGCTATTGGTCCGCTGAGAGATCAAGACTAGACTGGTCTCTGTTAATTCATTCTTAATAGCCTGCAAGAGTCTAGCCTCTGTCAGATAGTCCAGAGCTGAGGTCGCATCATCTAAAATCAAGAAAGGTGCCCTCCGCAAGACAGCTCTGGCAATGGTTAAACGCTGCCGCTGACCGCCAGAAAAATTACGACCAAAGGCCTCTACAGTCGCATCCAAGCCACCTTCCTTCTGAGAGACAAAGTCCGCCGCCTGAGCAATCTCTAAAGCCTGCCACAAGTCTGCGTCTGTTGGCTTGGTTGACAGTCCTAAAGTCAGATTGGAGCGAACAGTTCCTTGAAAAAGCTCCGCCTTCTGAGGCACCAGACTAATCCAAGACCGCCATTCGCTCAAATTTTTAGGACTGCGTCCTTTGGAAAAGATGCTCAACTGACCGGTAGCGACTGGATAGAGGTGAGCCACCAGCTGGACTAGGGTAGACTTACCTGAGCCTGTCCCGCCAATAACACCTAAAGTCTGACCTCTTTTCAAATCAAAAGTCAGACCAGTCAAAGCAGGACTAGCTGCATTTGGATAGGAAAAGCTGACCTGCTGGGCTTTAATGGCTTGATTCGGCAGAGCTGTTTCCTGCACTAATTCCTGCAGGACATCTTCTTCTGCTTGTTCAAAGACTTGACTGATGCGCCCCGCACTAATATAGCTTTGATTGAGTGAATTGACTAGCATAGCCAGCTTGAGCAATTCCACCAAAATTTGCAATAAATAATTGACCAAGGCCACTAGCATTCCCTGGGTAAGCAAGCCCTTGCCAATAAAGGTATTCCCCTGCCAAATCACAGCAATCAGAGTACCATTGACCGTAAGAAAGGTCAATGGACTAATCAGACTAGCTAGAGCCCCCGTCCTGATTTGCCAGGTTTTATAGAGCTCGTTGCGATTGCGAAAGGTCTGAACCTCGCGCTGGGTCTGATCGAAAGCTCGTATGACCCGCATGCCCTGCAGCTGCTCACGAGTTAGATTAACCAGTTGGTCTGTCAGCTGACGAATTTTGGCATAGAGGGGATTCATCAGACGAGACATGAAGACGATAATAGCCGTTAAAATGGCCACCATGAGCAAGAACCACAAGGTAATGGCTGGACTGATAGTAAAAGCCATGATGATAGACCCAAAAACGATGATGGGCGCCCGCAGAAAGAGACGAAGAAATTGATTGATTCCCGTCTGGATCTGATAGGTATCGCTGGTCAGCCGAGTCACCAAGCTAGAAGTCGTCAGCTCATCCCGACTGGACTTGGGCAAGCGCAGAATCTTTTGATAGAGGTCGCTTGTCATCTGACGAGTAAAACCCACTGCCGCCTTTGACGAATAATACTGGGCCACCACTGCTACCACCACGCCCAGCGCAGCCAAGCCCATCAAAAGAAAAACCATCCAGTAAAGATGGGAGCTGTCGTGTCTAGGAATGGTCTCGTCCACAATCCCCGCAATCAAAATCGGGACCAAGAGTTCAAAACTGGCTTCCAAAAGCTTGAACAAGGGTCCCAGCAAAGACTCCCTGATATAGCCCTTGAAATATTTCAATAAATCTTTCATACTGCTTACTTCTCCATTAAACTTTATTTTACCATAATTTTCAAAGGATAAAAAATATTCTCCTTCTGACCAGCAGAAAGAGAATATTGATATTAGACTTCTTGTAAGTTCTGGCTTATTTTCCTTAGTCCTATATGCAAAAATGGTGTTACAGCTAGTAAGAAACCACCCAAAACTATAAAAGTCCAATCAAATCCAAAGTAATCAATCAGCCAGCCTGTCAGAGGGAAGATGACAATCATACTCAGGCTGAACATCATAGAATAGACACTAAGCATGGTCGCCCGTACCTCACTTGGCAGCTGCTTCTGTAAATCATTGTCAAAAATCGGTTGGAAAAGAGCGTACAAGGCGTTGCTGATTAGATAAACCAAGATATAAATGATTGGCGTGCCAAAATAGGACAGCAGGTAAGTCACTCCAGTCAGAAGGACCAATAAGGGAAAGAGTCTCAAGGCTGAATACTTCTTTCCAACCTTGCTGGCCAGATAGACTGCCAAGATATTCAAAGCACTGCCAATTAGCATGACCACCGAAATTTGCCAAGATTTTAAGTCAGGCAATTGATTTTGGTAGTAAAAATAAAACATACACATGAGGGTTCCGATGATTTGGGAAAGAATCATCCAGATAAAAAGGCTTGGATTTCTCTGCAACTCCTCTTTGACAGCCCAGATAATCTTTTTCATAGTCAGGCGCTCGGATTTCTCCGCTTTGACACTTGGCTCCTTCAGCATCCAAGTCAAGAAAAGAACGATGATAGAGGTCCCAATCATGATATAGTAGGTCAGATGCAATTGTCCATGGACAAAAAATCCAGCCCAGACCGTTCCCAAAGACCTGGTCGCTTCAGCCACTCCAGACATGAAGCTGGAAATGGATAAGTAACGTTCCTTGAGTCCAGCCTCTACAGAAGAATCATAAACCATAGCTGCGCTTGTACCCGAATCAAAATTATAGGACCAAGCACTGATCATCATAGCTAGTGCATAGACCCAAAAGTTCCCCTGCCCCGCCAACATAAGAATCGAAGACACAATCCCAGCTATCCTACTCAGATACAGATTGGTCTTGTAGGAAAAGCGATCCGCCAACATCCCAGACGGAATTTCACAAATGACACTAGTGGCATGAAAAATACTTTCCAAAAGCCCAATCTGCCAGAGGGACATGCCATTTTGACTTAGAAATAAAATCCAAAAACTAGTAATGCCTAGAAAGGCAAAGAATTCTACTCCGGCCATCAGGCCGATATTTTTCCGATAACTTCTTTTAAACATATTTTCTCCTTTAACAAGTGTTCTCTAATTTATATTCTTTGTCACTTGTTAATCCGCTGTTTACATGACCTCCACCTCTTCTTTCTCTAAAATTCTATATTTTGGATTATTTCATAGTTCGTTGTTGAAAAAACGCCCCCTGGGCGTTTGATTCGTTTTATGGTTTAATACGGTGCAGCATACGAGGGAATGGAATGGCTTCACGGATATGTTTAGTTCCTGCTACAAAGGTTACCATACGCTCGATACCGATACCGAAGCCACCGTGTGGAACAGATCCATACTTACGAAGATCAAGGTAGAATTCATATTCTGTCGTATCCATACCAAGATCATTCATTTTAGCAACAAGAGCATCGTAGTCTTCCTCACGCATAGAACCACCGATGATTTCACCGTAGCCTTCTGGAGCAAGCAAGTCTGCACAGAGGACGCGATCTGGATTTCCAGGAACTGGTTTCATATAGAAAGCCTTGATAGCTGCTGGGTAGTTCACAACAAATGTTGGTACACCAAAGTGGTTTGAAATCCATGTTTCATGCGGTGAACCAAAGTCATCGCCATGCTCAAGATGCTCGTAGTCTGCATCCTCATCATTTTCATGGGCTTGCAAGAGGTCAATCGCTTCATCGTAGGTAACGCGCTTGAACGGCTCAGCAACGTAGCGTTTCAAGAGTTCTACATCACGTTCCAATGTTTCCAAAGCTTGAGGAGCACGGTCCAATACACCTTGAATCAAGGCTTTGACATAAGCTTCCTGCAAGTCGAGTGACTCATCGTGAGTAACAAAATTATACTCCGCATCCATCATCCAGAACTCTGTCAAATGACGGCGAGTTTTTGATTTTTCTGCACGGAATACTGGACCAAAGTCAAAGACACGTCCCAGAGCCATAGCCCCCGCTTCAAGGTAGAGCTGACCAGATTGGCTCAAGTAAGCTGGAGTTCCAAAGTAGTCTGTTTCAAAGAGCTCAGTCGAATCCTCTGCCGCATTTCCTGACAAGATTGGGCTGTCAAACTTCATAAAGCCATTCTTGTCAAAAAATTCATAGGTAGCGTAGATAATGGCATTGCGGATTTGCATCATAGCCACTTGCTTGCGAGAACGCAGCCACAAGTGACGGTTGTCCATGAGGAAGTCAGTTCCGTGTTCTTTCGGCGTGATTGGATAGTCATTCGATTCACCGATGATTTCGATATCTGTAATGTCCAGCTCGTAGCCAAATTTTGAGCGCTCGTCTTCCTTGACAATCCCTGTCACATAAACAGACGTTTCTTGGCTCAAGCGTTTGATAGTATCAAACTTTTCAAGTCCTACTTCTTCGCCAAATTTCTCAATAAAGTTAGGCTTGAAAGCTACGCCTTGGAAAAAGGCAGAACCATCACGCAACTGCAAGAAAGCAATTTTCCCTTTTCCTGATTTGTTGGCTACCCAAGCACCAATCGTTACTTCTTCACCAACATGATTTTTTACATCAATAATTGTTACATTTTTCTTCGACACGTTTTTTCTCTTTTCTATTTTTATTCTTTGTGGCAGACTACTTCGACATTATTTCCATCTGGATCTAGAATAAAAGCTGCATAATAAGGAAGATGGTCACTCCTATAATCAGGGGCGCCATTGTTTCTTCCTCCTGCCTTTAAACCGGCTTCATAGCAATCCTGAACTTGCTCATGGTTTTCTGCAAAAAAAGCAAAGTGAATAGGAGCCTGCTCTCCCTTTCCTAACCAAAAATCTCCACCAGGATGAGGACTGTTGGGGGCAACAAAACTGAGTAGAGAGTCAGTTCTAAAATCCAATTCGTAGCCAAGAGGAGCAAGAAAGCTTGTATAAAAGTCTTTTGAAATTTGCAAATCCTTTACTTTAATCTCAAAATGATCAATCATTCTTACTTCTCCATGAAATCCTTGAGACGTTGAACCGCTTCTTTTAGGGTATCCATATCCGTCGCATAGCTGAGGCGGACATTTTCTGGCGCACCAAATCCATCCCCTGTCACCAAAGCAACTCCTACTTCTTCTAAAATCGCTGTGGTAAAGGCTGTAACATCTGTATAACCTTTCATTTCCATCGCTTTTTTAACATTTGGAAAGAGGTAGAAGGCTCCCTGAGGTTTAACGACTTCAAAGCCAGGCACTTGAGCCAGCAAAGGATAAATAGTATTCAGGCGTTCTTCAAAGGCCAATCTCATATTTTCGACCGTATCCTGACTACCCGTCAAGGCCTCAATGGCTGCATATTGCGCCACCGCTGTTGGATTAGAAGTCGTTTGCCCTGCAACCTTGCTCATGGCTGAGATAATCTCAGGCTCACCTACAGCATAGCCAATCCGCCAGCCCGTCATAGAGTAGCTCTTAGAAACCCCATTGATGACGACCGTTTGCTTGCGAATTTCCTCTGACAGACTGGAAATCGGCGTAAACTTATTACCATTGTAAACTAAACGACCATAAATATCGTCAGCTAAGATCAGGATATCATGCTCAACAGCCCAGTTTCCAATAGCCAGAAGCTCTTCCGCTGTATAAATCATACCAGTCGGATTAGACGGCGAGTTCAGAACCAAGACCTTGGTCTTCTCAGTGCGGACGTCTTCCAGCTGGGCAACTGTCACCTTAAAGTTGTTTTCTTCTGTCGCTTGAGCAAAAACAGGCTTTCCTTCAGCCATCAAGATCTGATCGGCATAGCTGACCCAATAAGGCGTCGGAATGATGACTTCATCTCCTGGATCAATCACGCTCATAAAGAAGGTGTATAGAGTGAACTTAGCACCCGTTGCTACTGTTACTTGATTTGGCTGAATCTCATAGCCGTAATACTTGGCAAAATAGTCTACAACCGCTGTTTTCAGCTCAGGCAGGCCACTTGTTACCGTATAAAAACTGGCTCTGCCATCCTCAATCGCTGCCATCGCTGCTTGCTGAATATTCTTAGGCGTCGGAAAATCTGGCTCTCCCAAGGTCAAAGAAAGGATATCCCTGCCTTCAGCCTTCAAAGCTTTCGCTCTGGCTGCCGCCGCCAGAGTCACACTTTCTTCCATATTTAAAACACGATTGGATAATTTCATAGCCCCTCCTTGCTGAGCAATGTCTTGCTTTCAAATCCGATATTGTAATAAGTGCTTCCAGACTTAATTTCCCAAACAGGCTGACCGTCTAAGTAACCAAAGTGGTCTTATCAATAGAGGTCGCTCCTTTTTCCTTGGCTACTTGCTCGGCCTCTGCCTGACTCATCCCATCTTGCAAGTGATAGACATGGATTTTATTGGAATTTTTGGAAATCAGAACAGCTTCTTCCTCTTTTTACTATTTGTCCCAATCAAGCTATAGTAGGACTCTTTGCCATTGTAAATCGAAAAGCTCGTCAGACTTTCCAAACCTGCATATTCCTTAGCGATTTTTTGAGAGCCCTCCTTGGCTGACTGCCAAGGCTCGATAGCAAGGTGCAAGATCGTAAAAAATGAAAAAACAAGCGCCGTGAGGACGAGGAAAAGCCCGATTGCATAGTGCCTTATAGGAAATTCAGCCTTTTCTTTAATTTTATGTTTCACTGAATCATTATACTACAAATAGCCTGATTTTTCTAGGACTTTTATCACATTTGCATTTATTACTACTTATTGATAAAATGTTGCTATGAAAATAACTGAAAACCTAGACAAGGATACTCTACTGGACCTCAAGACAATTATCGTGCTCCATAAGGCGGAGCGCACCATTCGTAATCTCGAAGCTCAAATTTTTAAAAAGCACAATTTGACGCCAACCCAATTTTCCGTTTTAGAAACCTTATATAGCAAAGGAGAGTTGCGGATTCAAGATTTGATTGACAGCATGCTGGCTACTTCGGGAAATATGACGGTCGTTATCAAAAATATGGAAAGAGATGGCTGGATTAGTCGTAGCTGTGATCCCAATGACCGCCGTTCCTTTCGCATTCAACTAACTGATCAAGGCCAGAAAAAAATCGAGGCTGTCCTACCAGAGCACATGGCCAATATCCGCCACATGACTGACCTCCTCTCCCAAAACGACAAAGAAGATTTGGTGCGGATTTTAAAAACTTTCAAAAAGCTGAGCTAAATTATTGCTAATTAGTGATAATTGTTGTAACATAGACAGTAACAAGAGGGAGACCTCTTAAAATAAAGATAAAATGGAGGACACATTTATGTCTAAAGTACTATTTATTGTTGGCTCACTTCGTCAAGGTTCATTCAATCATCAGTTGGCAGCTCAAGCAGAAAAAGCTCTAGCTGGTAAAGCTGAGGTATCTTATCTTGATTACAAGGATGTTCCATTTTTTAACCAAGACCTCGAAAGTCCAGCTCCAGCTGCTGTTGCTAAGGTTCGTGAAGAAATCCTTGCAGCCGATGCTATCTGGATCTTCTCACCTGTCTACAACTGGGCTATCCCAGGCGTTGTGAAAAACTTGCTCGACTGGACTTCACGCGCGCTTGATTTGTCAGATCCAAGCGGTCCTTCTGCCCTCAACGCCAAAGTGGTGACTGTCTCGTCTGTTGCTAACGGCACTTCACCTGACGAGGTCTTCAAGCACTACCGTAGCCTCTTTCCATTCATTCGTATGAATGTAGTAGACCAATTTACTGGTGTCGGTATCAATCCAGAAGCTTGGGGAACTGGTCAACTGACTATTGCAGAAGACAAACTCGTTGAGCTGTCTGCCCAAGCAGATGCCCTCCTAGCAGCTATCAACTAAGATAAAATAAAAACATGAAGCAAGATTTCCCAGAAATACTGCTTCATGTTTTTTTATTTTAAGATAATAGCTGCGACGATTGGACTGACGATCACATACATGATTCCTGTCACGCCGATTGCAAGACCTGCCATAGCTCCAGCAACATGTCCATATTTGAAAGCCGTTCCGGTACCAACTGCATGCCCCGTGCCACCTAAAGCTAGACCAACTGCTACTGGATCCTTAATTTTTAGCAGTTTCAGAATAGTTGGTCCCATGACACTTGTCAAAATACCTGTCGCCACAACAACAACCAGAGTGACGGTTGTCAAGCCCTGCATTTTATCAGTAATACCCACTGCCATCGCTGTTGTGACAGATTTTGGAAATAGGGAAATCGCTAAAAAGAAGTCCATCCCGAAGAATTTCGCGAGCAGAGCCGTGAAAGTCGTATTGACCACTACAGCCACAAAGGTTCCTAGCAGAATACTGCGAGCGTGGTGCTTCATCAGGTGAAAGGTTTTGTACAGCGGAATCCCCAAAGCAACCGTTGACGGAACGATTAAATTATTCAAATAAGCCCCACCGACATAGTAGTCCTTATAAGAAATACCTGTTAATTTCAAGAAAGCAATAACCAAAATCGCTGCTAAAAGGAGAGGCGTTGTCAAAGGATGAGGAAATCTGCGGAAAATCAGCATCCCAATGAGGTAGGCAAAAATGGACAAGGCAAGCCCAAATAACGGGTTACTCCATAGATTAGACATGATCCACCCCTCCTTCCTCATAATCGCCTTCAAAATGCTGCTTGATGAACTGTACGACAAGGGCAATGACGACCATATTTAAGACAATAGCGCCGAGGATAATCAGAATAATTGGCAGCAGATAAGGGGCAATCACATGAAACTTATCCATAATCCCTACAGCCGGAGGTAGAAAAAGAATGGTCATATTGGCTAACAGAAAGTTGCCGACCATACTGACATGTCGGAGTCTCAATAACTTAAACTGCAAAGCAAGAAATAGCAAGATTAAGCCGATAATACTACCTGGAATGGGAAGATGGAAGACACTTGATATCCCCTCTCCAATGATGGAAATCGAGAAAATAATCATCAACTGGACATATAACTTCATGCAGAACCTCCGAAACTTTCTATGTACAGTTTACTCCTTTTCAGAAAAATTTCAAGGTTTTTATCAAATAAAAAAGATGGAAACGAATCCATCTGATTGCTTGCATACTATCCTTACTTCTATATTCTCGGAGTCTAGCATTAAACAAAGTGATTGTCGTTCTTCGTCCTGCTATCAAAAAAACGCCTTTAGGCGCTTCTTGAAATACAACGGAAGACATGGGATTCGAACCCACGCACGCTTTTACACGCCTACTGCGTTTCCAACACAGCCTCTTAAGCCTCTTGAGTAATCTTCCATAAAAGAGAAAGACCCGCTTTCTCAAAGCTTTATCCATTATACCACATTGCAGCTCCAGCCGCTATACTTTCCGTTATATTTTTTCGAAATTTCTATTAATTCCCAAACATGTTGGTTGATGCTAGGGAGCTCGGTAGTATCAAATCGCGCTATTTTCAGTTTATAAGGTCGAGGATCGCCTTCTTTTTTCTTTTTAGAAGAAACATCATAATCGAGAGCAGAGACATCCCCCATAAATGAAACACGATCTTCGTAAGTCTCAAAACTAAACTTATGAGTGATTTCCCTTAGTTGACTGTGGTCATCCCCGTCTTTTTCTAAGCGATACCAGATGCGTTGGTTTAAAATAGATTGATACTCATACTCATTTGGATACAAGAAGTCAAAGTATTGTTTCCAGTCAGGATCCACTAAGGTAGCTGAACTATACTGATACTTAGAAAATTGCTCCATCACCTGAGCAATGACAGGCATATGTTTTTCTCTATTTTTCAAATAATAATAAAACTCAATATGACCATCTGTGATAACCACTCCGACATAGATAGCCGCAATGCGCTTCATCGCTTCTGAAAGACGATCTTCGATAAGGTTCAGATTAGAAAATTCATCATAATCTGGAAAACCTGTTTCTGGATCAACATTCAAAATAGCGATTTTCAAACGTAGTGCATAAGTATAAGATGGATAGGGAGCGACAGAATCCAACGCTAAATTTAGACGTATACTAGCCATTCGCCCGTCAATCAGAGTCGAAAAAGAGCCCCATTCATTCGGAAGATTCTCTAAATCAGCAGAAATCTCCTCAATGGGTAGATGACTGTCTTGACTTGTCCCTAAGATTTTTCCAAAAAAACTCATATCATCAAAAACCTCATTTACATATCCCTATGGAGTTTAGTGGAGAAGTCAGGAAAGCTTTAAAATCAATACACTTTTGTTTTCTAGCCCTCTTCCTAACTCTTTCTAAAAATCCGAAAAACTCCTTCAACTTTACTAGTATATCATATTTTAGAAGATTATCAAATCCTTTAATTTTTGAGAAAACAGAGTGACATATCTTTTGCTCTATTTTGATAGGTTGAAGACCATTATAAAGGACATCTGTTTCATGCGCTCTATTCGATTTTCAAAGAAGGATATGAGAGAACGCTTCGCTAATTATATTGATTTTTAGAGAGTGGGACAGAAATCGGTAATTCGTTAGAATTCGATTTCGTCGTCCCACCTCCGCACAGTTGAGTAGGGCTGTAAAAGCTGATGAAATCAGCCTAGTAGAGCCCACTCAACCACTGCGTCTTGCTCGACAATCCAAAGACAATTGAGAGGCTAGGACTTTTGTCCCAGCCTCTTGTTGTATCCCTTTTTCGAAAAGGTTCGGGAAGGTTTAGAAAGTACAAAATAAAAAACGCTGATAAATCAACGTTTCAGAAAGGTTTAGAAACCAAAAATGGAGCCGGTGGGAGTCGAACCCACGTCCAAACACCTGCCAACACATTTGTCTACGACCATAGGCCATGTCTTCATTTAACTTAGCTTTGACACATGGCTCAAGCCCAAGCTAAGCGAGTCTATCAATCTCTTGTAAAATCCCTAGACTTGATTTTACCGTAGCTTGCTCATAATAAGACCTGTCATCAGACACAAGCAATCCGAATCAGGTCACGCTGGCTGGTTTTTAAGCAGCTAAAGCGTAAGAATTGTTATTTTTTGCAGTTATATTTAACTGGCGTTTTACATCCGCTAGATGAGTCGCAAAATATGCCTCATAATGCCTGTCGAATCCGTAACGACCCCAAGACAATAAACTATTATACCAAAATAATGCTCCCATTGCAAAAATCAAGATAAGATTACTCAAACATACTAAAATTTCCTTGATACAATGCATCAAGGGAATTTGACTACATATGATCTTTCACTGCAACTGCTATCATTCTAGCCTTGGCTCTTTGCTGTCCTGCAACTGACATCTCCATGACGATTATAGCTTTCCTTGCTCCCAACTCCTCAAGATGCGAAGTGACGATGATTTCTTGGTCAATAGGCGTCGGGCTCTGGTAATCAACTTCTAAGCGAGCTGTGATAAAGCGTCCAATAACTGTATCTTCGGTCAAGTCTAAGCCTTTCTCTTGATGGGCAAACCAAGCCGCTGAAGCCGTTCCATGGCAATCAAAAATCATAGCAATCATGCCACCAAAGAGATTGGCTGGCACACCACCAGTGTAGTGAGATTCTGGTCGTATTCTAGTGACACATTCCTTCCCATCCAAGCTAGGATAAGTCTTTAAATGCAGACCTAGTTCATTCTTAGGGCCACAGCCCCAGCAATGTTGAAATCGGTCGCCATATGTATCTTGAATAGCAATCTTTCTTGTTTCTAAAGTCATACCAGTTCCTTTCAAAAATCAGAGTGTAAGCGTTTTTTTGATTATTATATCAGCCCTAGAGGCAATAGTAAATAGAAAGTCAGCCAATATATTTTAATTGTTGCTATAATCTGATTTTATAGAGAGTACCTTAGTTTCTACCTCTTTCTTGCATTAAAAATACTCATTTTCAGTCTTAATAGCCTTTCTAAAGCACAGAAAAACCAAGAAAGCCAAATCCGGCTTCTTGGTTTCATCTAATTTTAGAACTTCTTCTATTAGAATAGTTCCTGAATCGGTTCAAAAATAATCCGTTCAATATCAGACAAGTAGACAGAGAGTTGTTGCTGCTTGTTAAAGAAAGCTGACAAAAGATCATTTCCTTGAATTTTATCTCCAAAACTCTGCATTTTTTCCTGAATATCTGGAGTCGGCATTTGACCTGTTTGAGCCAGTTGCTGCAGCTCTTTCTGGAAAGCTAGGTAGTCATCAAAAATAGCTTTGGCTTCACTGTCCGCATTGATAGCCTGCTTGCTTTCTACTACGGCTTTGTATTCTGGCATTTCGCGAAGTCCACGACTGAGTTCATTGGCTAAATCATAGATATTTGTCATAAGATTCTCCATTTCTTTTTAGTCCAAAAATACTTCATAAACAGTATTTTCTCTTACTATTTTAGCAGATTTTTCCAAGTCTTGGCGATTTTTAAAGGTAATTTGCAGAATACCGTGGGTATCTTCGCGGTTTTCCTCGTTGATACGGATATTGACGACGGAAGTTCCTCTTAGTAATTCTAGCACACCAAGAATGGCTCCTTCTTCATCAGGAACGTTGATAAAGAGGTCATAAAAGCTATCCACACCAGCCCGCTTATGAATTTCCATCTGCTTGCGGCTTTGCCGGCCTCGGTCGAAAAATTCCCAGATAGCTGTCTCGTCCTTAGCCTCAATCGCTGCGGCAACCTTGTCTAGCTGGTTTTTAAAATCTTCCATCCGCTCCAAAATGGCTTCAGGATTTGTCAAGAGGATAGAGGTCCACATACCTGGCTCACTCTCTGCAATCCGTGTCATATCGCGAAAACCACCAGCTGCAAAAGACTGGGTCAGCTCATGCTCTTGGCTATAAGCTGCCGCTTGCTCCATAAGGCTGGAGGCTAAGATATGCGGAAAATGACTGATTTGACTGGTCACTCGGTCATGCTCGGCTGCGTCCACCTGGATAAAACGGGCATTAAGACCACTCAGTAAGTCCTGCATTTCCTCAAGCGTACCAGGCTTGGTCAGGCTAGAGGGGGTGAAAATATAATAGGCATTTTCAAAGAGAGTGACATGGGCGGCCTTGGCTCCGGTCTTGTGACTTCCGGCCATGGGATGAGCACCGACAAAGCGGACGGGTCTATTCTGTAGATACTTTTCTGCTGCAGCCACAATCCTTAACTTGGTCGATCCAGCATCGGAGATGATAACATTTTCCTTCAGGTTCAGCTCCGCTAAGTCCTTGATAAATGCTATGGTCTGCTTGATGGGCACAGCCAGAATAATCACATCAGCCAATGGAGCAAAGGCCGCAAAATCATCCGTTACCCGATCTACCATTCCCCGCTCTAATGCAACTCTGCGCGATTCTTCACTGCGATTGTAGCCAAGAATCTCTATTTCAGGATGAGCTCGCCTGATGCCCAGAGCCAAGGAAGCTCCAATCAGTCCCAGTCCTGCGATATAGACTCTTTTTCTCTCCATGCCCTTCTCCTTACTTCTAAAAGTTCTTGACAAATTCCCGATGGCGGGCTACTGCATCCTTTAGTTCTTCTAAATTGTCCGAAGAAAACTTCTCTAGGACTTCAGTGGCTAAAACTGTTGCCACCACGCTTTCCATGACAACACCCGCCGCTGGAAGAGCCGTAGGATCGCTCCGTTCCACTGTCGCCTTATAAGGCTCGTGGGTCTCAATATCCACGCTCATCAGTGGCTTGTAAAGGGTTGGAATGGGCTTCATAACCCCGCGCACTACGATTGGCTGACCATTGGTCATACCGCCCTCAAAGCCGCCTAGATTATTGGTTCGGCGAGTGAAGCCATCTTCCTCAGACCAAAGGATTTCATCCATGACTTGACTGCCCTTGAGACGGCCGGCTTCAAAGCCCACGCCAAACTCAACTCCCTTGAAAGCATTGATGGACACGACTCCTTGAGCAATCTTGGCATCCAGCTTCTTGTCCCATTGGACATAGGAGCCTAGACCGACCGGCGCACCGCCAACAACAGTCTCAATGACACCACCGATAGTATCCCCGTCTTTCTTAATTTGATCAATGTAGGCCTTGATTTCTTCTTCACGCTCGGGATTGACAATGGAAACCTCAGACTGGGCGGCTCTTTCCTTGATTTCTGCTACAGTCAGATTGTCTGGTACATCGATATCAATACCGCCAAAGGTCACGATATGACTGGCAACCTCTACACCGATTTCTTCCAGTAAGCGCTTGGCTACTGCTCCAACAGCTACACGCATGGTCGTTTCGCGGGCAGAAGAGCGCTCTAGAGAATTTCGCAAATCATCAAAGCGGTATTTCATACCACCAACCAAGTCCGCATGGCCAGGGCGTGGTTTGGTAATCTTACGCAGCCCTTTTTTCTTTTCATCCACATCCGCTGCGCTCATAATCTCCAGCCACTTCTGATGATCCAGATTTGTAACATTGAGGGTAATCGGGCCGCCCATGGTCAAGCCATGCCGAACCCCAGAGGTAATCTCAACTTGGTCACTTTCAATCTTCATGCGGGCACCGCGGCCGTACCCACCCTGGCGGCGCTTGAGCTCAGCATTGATATAGTCAGCGGTCAAAGGAAGACCAGCCGGCACTCCCTCAATAATAGCTGTCAGACGTGGTCCGTGGGATTCTCCTGCAGTTAAGTATCTCATACATTTTCTCCTATTTCTGGGATGGAAAACTGGACATTCTGTCTATTTTTCATCTAAAATGTCCAATCGTCTTAAACTCCACCTGGCACTTATTTCTTCAGAAATTCTTTCATCTCTTCCAGCGGAATCTGGTGAATACTAGCCGACCCTAGCTCGGGCACCAGTACTAGCTTGATAGAGTTGCCTCGAGCTTTCTTATCGTGGGTCAAGGCCTGATAGAGAGCATTTTCATCCCAAGGCTCATGATCCACCGGCAAGCCAAACTTCTGACACATATGGATGATGTCTTCTGTAATTCCGGCTGGCATGAGGCCTTTCTTTTCAGCGGCGCGGGAAACTTGTACCATGCCAATCGCCACAGCTTCACCGTGCATGACTTTTCCGTAGCCTGCTGTCGCTTCGATAGCGTGCCCAATAGTATGACCGAAATTCAGATAGAGGCGGACGCCATTATCCAGCTCGTCCTCGACCACAATCTTACGCTTGACATCGCAAGAATGGTAGATGATGCTCTCTGCATGCTCCAAAATCGACTCTGGACTGCCATCCATTTCTGACAGTTCGTCCCAGAGTTCCTTATCCTCAATCAAGCCGTACTTGACTACCTCGCCCATGCCTTCAATCAATTCACGTTGCCCTAAGGTCTGCAAGACATCTGGGTCAATCAGAACTCCGTCAGGCTGGGTAAAGGTCCCGACCATATTCTTTGCCCAAGGCGTATTGACACCTGTCTTACCACCGATAGAGGAGTCCACTTGAGCTGTCAGACTGGTCGGAATCTGCACGAAATGAATGCCCCGCATATAGGTCGAAGCAGCAAAACCTGCCAAATCACCAACAACGCCGCCACCCAAGGCCACAATACCGTCACTGCGGGTCAGACCAACCTTGACCAAAAACTCATAGACTTTGTTGACCGTCTTTAAATTCTTGCTGGCTTCGCCTTCTAAAAAATCAAAGACAAAAGTCTCAAATCCAGCCGCTGCCAAACTCAGCTTGACCTTTTCCGCATAGAGTCTGCCCACTCGATTGTCCGTGACGATAACCACCTTCTGAGGTTGCCAAAGCTGACTCAGCCAGTTTCCAGCCTGAGATAAGGCACCTTTTTCGATGGTAATATCATAGGGATGATGGGGGAGATTTACATTTAATTTCATAAGCGTCTCCTTGTTTTTCCTGCTCCACCATAGAGGAGCTGAGTACGAGTGACTATTTATACAGAGCTTCTAGCTGCTGCCAAATTTCCTGACAAGGCATGGGTTGTCCTGTCCAAAGCTCAAAAGCTTCTGCTGCCTGATAAAGCAACATACCTAGACCATTCACTGCCTCTACCTTCTGACTTCGAGCCCACTTTAAAAAAGGTGTTTCAAAAGGTTTATAAATCACATCCGCGACTAAAATCTTTGCAGGTAGTTGAATACTTTCTACTAGAGGTAAAGATTCTCCATCCATACCCACACTTGTTCCATTGACCAACAGGTCAGATTGGGTAATTTTCTCCTGTAGAAGAGCCGGGTCTTCCAAGTTCAGCACCTGAATCCTGCTCTTAGTTTGGCGACTGATTGCTACCATCTTGCTGACAGTATTAGCATAGGAGGTCTGCCGAGTAAAAACAAAAATTTCTTCTGCTTGATCCAAAGCAGCTTGAGCGATAATAGCTGTCGCGGCTCCTCCAGCACCTAAAATGGTCATTTTTTTGCGCTGAATAGCAAAAGACGGCAAGCTCTTAAAAAAGCCCTTGCCATCCGTATTATATCCTATCAATGTACCATTTTTATTCACCACGGTATTCACAGCTCCGATAAGACGGGCGCTGGGAGCCAATTCATCAAGATATTGGATGACCTCCTGCTTGTAGGGCATTGACAAATTTATCCCAAACATATCATACCTTCGGATATTAGCAACGGTCGCTTCTAAATCCCCTGCTTCAATTTCCCAAGCAAGGTAGACACCATTGACAGCAGTCTTCTCAAAGGCAGTATTATGAATAAATGGTGAAATGCTATGCTTAATCGGCTTAGCAACAACTGCTGCTAGACGAGTATGGCCATTAATTTTCATTTAAAATCTCCCGCACAACCTTCATGTTTGCTAGAGAAACCTGACCTGGTGCACTCGGCTGCTCAACACTGGCAAAAGACCAGCTTGAACCTGTCAAATCTGCAGCTAAGCGAGAAATCTTCCCAACTTTTCCCATAGAAATCGTTACATACTCTTGTTCAGGGTTCAAAATCTTAAATCCACGAGTATAGTTCATCAGATCCAAGACGTCCTGCTCATTGTGCGCCATGACAGAAACCTTGACCACCTTAGGATTCAAAGAAGTCAATTCTGACAAAATTTCCATCATATTTTCAGGCGTTTCCTCAAAATTATGATAACTGAGAACTAAATTTGGAAACTCGAGCATTTCTTCAAATTTATCTTTATGCGAATAGTATTCAAAATCAACATAGTCTGGCGAATAAAAATTGGCTACTTCTTTGATAAGAGCAACATATTCATCATCTGAGAGATCAATTTCGCCACCTTCTCCGCGACTTCGCAGCGTGAAGAGCAATTCACGTCCAGCAAATTTCTCGAAAATAGCAGGAGCAACGTTCAGAATGCTCTCTTTAGGCAAAAGGTCCGCGCGCCATTCGATAATGTCAGCATCATCATAACGACTCACATCAATTGCTTTAGCCTCTTCTAAACTTCTGGGCATGATTGAAACGACTAATTTCATTTGTTCACCTTAATTGTAAATACCTTGAGGTAGTTACTATTCTCATCTTTCTTATTGTATACAAAGTCTGCTGGTAGACCATATTCCGCTAGATAGCGGTGAGGGACTCCTGCAAATCCTTTTTCAATTTCTTTTTTAAACTTACTTTTAGAAACATTAGCTGCGTTGGTCGAAAGAATCAATGTTCCTTTTGGGCTCAAGATTTCCAAGGCCTGAGCCACCAAACGATGGTAATCTTTCGCAACAGAGAAGGTCTGCTTTTTATTGCGAGCAAAGCTCGGCGGATCTAGGACAATCACATCATATTTTAACTCGTGACGCTTGGCGTATTTGAAGTAATCAAAGACATCCATGACCACGAAACGATGCAGCTCTAAATCCAAACCATTGGCTTCAAAATGCGCTTGGGAAAGCTCGCGGCTACGTTTGGCCAAATCCACCGAAGTTGTTTGACTGGCACCGCCCATGGCAGCTGCCACCGAAAATGCTGCTGTGTAGGAGAACATATTGAGCAGACTTTTTCCGCTAGCTAAGCCGTCAACCAGACTCCCCCGCACTTCGTGCTGGTCCAGAAAAATCCCAGTCATCAGGCCATCATTCATGAAGACTTGATAGCGCACGCCATTCTCCAAAACCGTAAAATAGGCTGGCGCTTCTGCTCCGTAGAGATGGGCAGACTCATAGTCCAAGCTCTTGAAGCGAATCTTCTCGTAAGCTCCAGCGACCTCAGGAAATACCTGCTGGAAAGCAGCCACTATCTGATCCTTGATTGAAAAAACAAAGGAATTGTACCAAGAGAAAACGGCATATTTCTCATAGATATCAACCGTAAAACCGCCAAAACCGTCACCTTCTTGGTTAAACAGGCGATAGGCTGTCGTATCCTCTGCATGACTGTAATAAAAACGCTTGTCTTTAGCTTTTTCAAACAAATGCTGAAAGAAAGCGGAGTTCAGCTCTACCTTAGCATAGGAAATCAGCCAGCCAAGTCCCTTATTTTGTAAGGAGAGATAAGCCGTTCCCAAGAACTTCCCCTGCTGACTATGCAATTCCACACATTGATCGGTGAATGAAAGAGTTGGAAAATCATTCTTATCTAGAACTAAAATTCCTTTTCTCAACTTTTCCTCTGTCTGTTTATTAACAGTAAGTTTCTTCATAAGCATTATTATACCAAATATTGTGAAAATTCTCAAAGCATATTTATTATTTTCACATAATACTTGTTTTAGTAGAAGAAATCTCCAACATTTGCTATCATAAAGAGTCTGGGACAAAAGTCCTAGCCTCTCAATTGTCTTTGGATTGTCGAGCAAGACGCAGTGGTTGAGTGGGCTCTATTACGCTGATTTCATCAGCTTTTACAGCCCTACTCAACTGTGCGGAGGTGGGACGACGAAATCGAATTCTAACGAATTACCGATTTCTGTCCCACTCTCTTCGATTAAAAATTTCCCTATTTCCACTTTCTATTAAAATTATTAGAAGAAGATATACTCTTCATTGTTTTACAAATAAAATAAACTAAGCACTAATTCACCTCAATTTTTCCTCAACTTGAAAAATTGTGATATACTTAGAAAAAGAGAATTTTTAGGAAATAAGACAAGGAAGTACCTTTCTGTGAAAAAAACAACCAAGAATTTACTCAATTTTATGAGTACAAGGCTCGGTTTCGTCTTGAGCTTGCTCACGATTTACTGGTTAAAAACCATGTGGGCTTATACTGTTGATTTTAATTTAGATATTCAAGGAGCCTATCAGATTTTTCTGGCTCTGATTAACCCCTTCCCAATTGGACTTTTGCTGATTGGACTCGCCCTTTATATCAAGCCGACCAAGCTTTTTTATTGTGTCAGCACGGCTATCTACATCTTACTTTTTGTATGGTTGATCTCAAACTCCATCTACTATCGTGAGTTTACCGACTTTGTCACAGTCAATACTATGTTGGCTTCCAGCAAGGTGTCTGCAGGCCTCGGGGCAGCAGCCATGGAGCTCTTCCGCCCTTGGGATGCTATCTATATCATTGATTTCCCAATTCTAGGCTGGCTTTTTTACAAAAAGTATATTCGCTTGGATCATCGTAGGTTTAATATTCGCGCCAGCTTTGCCGTGACATCCCTATCAGCGATGCTCTTTTCGGCCAATCTTTTCCTAGCAGAAATTGATCGTCCAGAGCTCCTGACACGCGGATTTTCCAATTACTATGTCGTTCGCGCGCTCGGACTCCCTGCCTTCCTCGGCTACAGTGCTAATCAAACTTATAGCGCTAATAAAGAGCGTTCCAAAGCCTCTGCCAAAGATCTGGAGCCTGTTGAACAATATATCCAATCCCACTATGCCGAGCCAAACTCTGAATACTACGGCATTGCTAAAGGACGCAATGTATTCTATATCCACTTGGAAAGCTTCCAGCAGTTTCTGATTGACTATAAACTGCAAATGGATGGCAAGGAATACGAAGTTACGCCATTCCTCAACTCGCTTTACCACTCTAATTCAACTTTAGCCTTTTCAAATATCTTTAACCAAGTCAAGGCTGGAAAGACTTCCGACGCAGAAACTATGATTGAAACAGGGCTCTTCGGTCTCAACCAAGGCTCTTTCATGGTCAACTACGGCGGTACCAATACCCAGCAGGCAGCACCTTTTATCCTGTCTAAAAATGGAGATTACACATCTGCTGTTTTCCATGGAAATACAGGCAGTTTCTGGAATCGCAACACCGCTTACAAGCAATGGGGCTATAATTATTTCTTCGATGCATCTTACTTTACCAAGCAAGATGAGACTAACTCCTTCCAGTATGGCTTGAACGATAAGATTATGTTCAAAGATTCCATCAAGTATCTGGAACATTTGCAGCAGCCTTTCTATGCCAAATACATCACCGTCTCCAATCACTATCCTTATACGACCAGCTTGATTGGTGATGAGATTGGTTTCCCACTGGCAGATACCAAAGACGAAACCATCAATGGCTATTTTGCAACAGCAAACTACCTCGACTCAGCTGTCAAAGCTTTCTTTGACTACCTAAAAGAAGCTGGACTGTATGAAAATTCAATTATTGTCCTTTACGGAGACCACTATGGAATTTCTAATTCTCGTAATCCAGCTCTGGCACCTTTGATCAATAAAAATTCTGAGACATGGTCTAGCTATGACAATGCTATGTTACAGAGAGTGCCATACATGGTCGTGATACCTGGAATGGAAAAGGGAAAAATTATCGATACCTTTGGCGGACAAATCGATATGCTACCAACCTTGGAGCATTTATTGGGAATTGACTCCAAAAATTACCTCCAAGTCGGGCAAGACCTCCTCTCACCTCAGCACCAGCAAATCGTGGCCTTCCGCTCAACCAATAACTTTGTAACACCAAAATACACAAGTTATAGCGGCCGCATTTACAACACACAAACTGGTGAGGAGATCACTCTGCCAGACGAGTCAACAACAGCTGAACTAGAAGCTATCCGAACAGCCGCAAATACACAGCTGAAGATGAGCGATACTATTCAGACGGGGGATCTATTCCGCTTTTACACAGGCAATAACCTAGGAAAAGTCAACCCTGATGATTACAACTACATCAACTCTTTGAAAGCCCTCAAGGCCATTGAGAAAGAAAAAGGTGATCAATCGACTAGCCTTTATTCAAAACGTGGCGGTGTATCCTCTGTTGATCTCTTTAATTCACCAAGTTATCGAGCACTTCACCCAGAACAATTTCACTCTAGCACTAGCAGCGAAGAGGGAACTAGCGGAGAGTCCTCCAGTTCTTCTAGCTCCTCCAGTTCAAGTGCCAGCCCCTAAACTATGAGGCTACTCAACTCTTCTTAAAGCATTGAAAAATGTTTTGGGGAGAGTTTTTCTTGTGCACTTAATTTGACAATTCAAGGCACAAAAAAAGATTGAAGAGGTAAGCCACAAAGCCTGTCTTCAATCTTTTATTATCTTTATTCAATTTTATTTAATCACTTCAAAAACGGAAGCGGTCAGATTTTCAACATAGAAGGGTCTCTTATGGCGGCTATTGCCGACCAATAAACGTAGGTGATCCGCATTCTCAAGGTAATATGGCAGGCCACTTGCGTTAAAAATGATTTCATAATGTTTTTCATCTTTAATCTCAAAAATGACGATACCACTGCCAGCAAAGGCTTCTCTTACAAAGACATGTTTGTAAATCTCTTCATAGGTTTGATAAGAAAATTCCTTCTGACTTGTTTTTAAATGAATAATCTGCTTGATATAATCAATACTCTCCTGATGTTGGCTGATCAATTCCCAATTCACTTGGTTGACTGCATCGGGAGCATTGTAGCTGTTCATTGCTCTGTCACGATCGCTAGGCAGGACTTGGCCCTCTTCTCCTGTTCCTACTAGTTTCGTGCGAGAAAATTCTTGTCCCAATTCCATAAATGCCATTCCCTGCATGAGCAAGTTCATAGCTGTTGCCAGCTCAATTCTTTTCGTCCGAATGACCTCATCATCATCTGGGTGCAAGTCAACCAGCAAGTCATGCAGGTTGAAATTATCATGCGCCTCCACATAATTAAGAACTTGAGTTGGTGTCAAATAAGAGCCTAACTCACTGCTGCCCAGAATGGCTTTAGCTATGATATCCTCAGTCGCTTGTCCGCTCACATAACCAGCTTTCAAGCCACCATAGACTTCAGCACCTTTCACTGCATCACGCTGGGTATCATTGAAGAAGCCAATTCGCGGCAGTTGATAAGCATTGTCTTTCTTAGCCTTGTCCTCTGACATCAGGCCTGTTCCCATATCCCAACCTTCACCATAAAGCAAAATCCGTGGATCAATTTTATCCATTTCTTCTCGGATGATATTCATGGTGGTGACATCATGAATTCCCATCAAATCAAAGCGGAAGCCATCCACATTAAATTCTTCTACCCAGTAACGAAGTGAATCAATCATGAATTTGCGGAACATTTCATGCTCACTGGCCGTCTCACTGCCGACACCTGTACCATTCTGGAAAGAACCGTTGGGATTCATCCGGTAGTAATAATCGGGAACCGTTGACTGAAAGGCTGAGTCAAAGGTGGAATAAATATGATTGTAAACCACATCCAAGGTCACAGAAATCCCTGCATCGTGGTAAGCCTGAATCATGGTTTTCAAATCTCGGATAGCCTGACCCGGATCATCTGGATTGGAAGAAAAACTGGTTTCTGGTGCATTATAGTTCTGCGGATCATAGCCCCAGTTATAAGTAACTTGGCCATTTTCGTCATAGTCCTTATGTCGGTCAGAAACCGGCTGGAGCTGCACCACATTGATACCTAGATTGCGAATGTAATCAAAAGTGCTTTGGTCTCCCTGACCATTTCTAGTACCGCTTTGACATGCCCCCAAAAAAGTCCCTCGCAAATGTTCTGCGATACCAGAACTAGGCGATTTGCTAATATCTCGGATATGCATCTCATAGATGACCGCCTGATTTGGATTATCTAAACGCCAAGTTGCCTCCTTGCCTTGACATACCTTAAAACCAGCAACAGTCTTGTCCTGTTCGGCAACAATAGCTGAGCGCTTGCCATCTGGACTGGTAGCAATTGTATAAGGATCGCGCGTCAAAAAATGCTGGTTTTCAAAATGAACATGATACTGGTAGGCCTTGCCAGCTAAATCTTCTGGCACTTCCACCGACCAAACTCCGATTGTATTTTTAGCATGATCGTGCGAGTAAATCTCTCCCTTTTCCATAGGGAATTCTTTATAAACAGCTGCTTGATTATCGGAAGTTTTATAAACTACCAATTCAACTTTTTTGGCTGTCGGAGCCCAAACTTTAAACTCATTTACTTGCCCATGCAGACGATGCCCAAGCCAACCTTGGTAGCCCCAGCATTCGTCAAAATAATCCGACCGCATAGCTACATCAAAATTATGAGGACGTCGCCGCGAATATTGGTGGCTCGTCGTCGCCGCTTGCAAGGAATAGTAGACCTGATGATCGCCTTCAATCAACCAAACCTCTGTGGACAAATGAACTGGCAATAAGTCAATGTGGTAGTCGCAAGATTGGCTGGACCAGTCTGAACGCTTGACAATCACATGAGCCTGACTAAGGGGCTCCCAACTTTTAAAAGATAGTTCTCCCTGAATACCAAAATAATCTAGTTTAGAAAAAGGGGCTTCTTTTCCCCACTGATCCGTCTGCCACTGCCACAAATCATAAGAAAAGTAATCTCCCTTAGGATTGTGGTAATGGACAATGACCTTATAGTCTAGCATTTTCATTTATCTCTTCATTCTAATTTTTCTAAGGAAAGAGCGCTCTCATCGATTTCATCTATATTGGCGAAAAACTCCAGATGATTATGCAAAACTTCCAATTCTACTGGTGTATCTCCTCCGTACTCACCGTCCAGATTCAACATAAAAGGTGCTTTTTTATCCAATACTTCTAGCTTCAATTTGCTGGTTTTCAGATATTCAACATTGGCATCCGTCACATGTTGACCACCATTAATCGCCTGTATGATGAGACTAAGCATATCAAACAACTTAGCCGTTTTTACAAGAATCAAGGTGAAATTTCCATCGTCCAGTTTTGTATCTGGCGCTAGTTTTTCAAAGCCTCCGATAGAATTGGTCAAGGCTGCAAAGACAAGCGAAATCTTGCCCTCAAAAACACCATGGTCATGCTCAATCCGTACCTTACGGGATTTGGAGCGTGGCAGCATTTTGGCCCCTTCGGCTACATAAGCCAGATAGCCTAGACGGGTCTTGACCTCACTAGGGACACTGTAAGTCAGCTCTGTCAGAGTGCCCGCCGCCGCAATGTTGATAAAGTATTTGCTGCCATAAGCCCGACCGATATCCATCTGAATCGTCTGATTTTTCTCGATAATCCGAGCTGCAGCTACTGGATCTCCCATCGGAATTTTCAAGGCACGCGCATAATCATTGGTTGTACCGGTTGGGATGAAAGCCAGCTTGGGGCGCACATCTAGGCCCGCAACCCCATTTACTACTTCATTTATAGTCCCATCTCCACCAGCTGCTATGACCAAATCAAAACCTGCCTTGGCTGCCCTTTCAGCTTCCCGCCGAGCAGAGAAAGGCTCTGGAGTCGTCTGGTAGGCACTGGTTTCATAGCCAACATCTTCCAAAACATCCAAGACTTCGGCAATATTTTTTTTGATAATTTCCTGCCCAGAAGTTGGGTTATAAATCAATCTTGCTTTTTTTATCTTATTTTCCATACTCAGCCTCACAAGCTATCTAGCCAATCCTCGTCCCGAATCTCGATTCCAAGTTCTTGGGCTTTGGTCAATTTGCTGCCTGCGTCGCTGCCTGCCACCACCAAATCTGTCTTTTTAGACACACTTCCAGCGACATTTGCACCCAAGCTCAGCAATTTTTCTTTAGCTTGATTCCGTGTTAATTTTTGTAATTTTCCGGTCAATACGACTGTTTTGCCAGCGAGAGCGGCATCAGCTGCCACTTTCTCCCCCAGATAGTCTAGGTTGACGCCAGCTTCTTGCAATTCCCGTAGGAGAAGCTGACTGCCTTCCTGCTCAAAGTAAGAATGCAGACTCTGCGCGATAACCGTACCCAAGCTGTCAATAGAAGAAATTTCCTCTTGACTGGCCTGAGACAGCTTGATCATATCGTGGAATTTCTCCATCAAAATCCGACTAGCCTTGCTTCCCACGTGACGGATTCCCAAACCAAAGAGCAATTTCTCTGCTGAGTTTTCCTTGGAAGCTTGAATGGCAGTATACAATTTATTCGCTGATTTTTCCTTAAAGCCGTCCAAGGTCAGCAAATCTTCTACAGAAAGTCGGTAAATTCCAGCCACATCCTTGACCAAGTCCTTATCAAAGACCTTTTCGACCACTGCTGGACCAAGGCCAGTAATATTCATGGCATCTCGGCTGGCAAAGTGGATCAATCCTTCCTTGATCTGAGCTGGACAAAGCGGGTTGATGCAGCGCAGAGCCACTTCGTCCTCGAAATGCACCAGCTCGCTCTCACAGCTCGGACAGTGACTTGGTATTTCCAAAGCCTCTTCTGAGACCCGCTTGGATTCTACCACGCGCAAGACAGCAGGAATAATATCTCCCGCTTTATAGACGATAACTGTGTCTTTCTGACGAATATCCTTCTCTGCAATATAATCCACATTGTGCAAGGTTGCTCGGCTAACAGTCGTCCCCGCCAGCTGAACTGGCGTCAAGTTCGCCGTTGGAGTCACAACTCCCGTCCGACCAACTGTCCAGTCAACAGACAGAAGCTGGGCTTCCTTTTCCTCAGCTGGAAACTTATAAGCAATGGCCCACTTGGGTGCCTTGACAGTAAAGCCAAGCTCCTCTTGCACCGCCAAATCATTGACCTTGATAACGATACCGTCAATCTCATAAGGAAGACTGTCCCGCTCCTGAGCAATCTTTTCGATAAATTCCCAAACGCCATCAATCGAATCCGCTAGAAAATGAATCGGATTGACTGAGAATCCCAAAGCCGCTAGCTTATTCAAAACTGCTTCTTGGCTGCCAGCCTGAGTCGGACTGGCTTCTTGGTAGAGGAAGGTTGCTAGATTGCGCTTGACCACAACTGCTGTATCTAACTGTCGCAGGGTTCCTGCTGCCGCATTGCGAGGATTGGCAAATTCAGGCTCACCGTTCTCCTGACGCAGTTGATTGACCGCATCAAAGGAAGCCTTGGGCATGTAACACTCTCCGCGAACCGTAATGTCTAGCGGTTCTTTCAAGGTCAGAGGAATATCCTTAACCCGCTTGAGATTTTCCGTGATGTTTTCACCAACAGAGCCATCCCCCCGAGTCGCTCCTGCTACCAAGATTCCCTTTTCATAGGTCAGGGAAATAGAAAGCCCATCAATCTTGAGTTCACAAATATAGGAAACCTGAGGAAATTCCTTGCGGATTCGTTGATCAAAAGCCATTAATTCTTCACGTGAAAAAGCATCCTGCAAACTAAAGAGAGGATACTGGTGCGGATATTTTTCAAATCCTTCTAAAATCTTCCCACCCACCCGATGGGCCGGGCTATCAGGCAGGATATCAGCTGGGTACTTTTCTTCTAACTCCACTAACTCGCGATAGAGTCTGTCATACTCGCTGTCCGATACGCTTGGCCTGTCTGCCGTATAGTATTCATGAGCATATCGGTTGAGCAATTTTACTAATTCTGACATTCTTTCTTTCATACTTCTATTTTATCATAAATATACAAAATCTTCCTCTATTTGTTTCCAATTATTCCTAAAAAGCAAAAGTACATAAAAAGAGCGGAAATGCCGCTCTCTGCCTGTCTTATCTTGTCAAATCAAGTTGTCTAGCAATAAGGTTAATAATCATAGCTCCAACTATCAAGGAAGCAAATTCTCCAATGCCTGCTGTGAACCAAGTCAATAAGAAAGGCAAGCCTTGTAAGAAATACAACTCTGCAGCGATCGTCACCATCGAAATAGAAAAGAAAATCGCAAAATAGAAGTGATCCAAACGAATCAAATCTTTGATCAGGTATTGATTCTTATAGCGACTAAAGAGGTAGACACCTAATGATAGGAAGACTAAAGTTGACCAACCGCCGACAAAGACATCAACGATTCCAAAGCTATAGAGATTGGCAATCATACAGCCAATGGTCACTCCCAGAATATATTTACGATTGTAAAAGGCCATAAAGTTCATCATTTCAGAAATTCTGAACTGGTAAGCACCGTAACTAATCGCATTTAAGGGAGGCGTGACGGTTAGGGCTACATAAATAGCAGCAACAATGGCAATGTGTGTCAAATCACGAACTGATAAGTTTTCTTGTTTCATGTTTTCTCCTTTAGCGCATGAGCGCGTGTAATATGCTTGGCGAAAGAAGTTAAGCGCCAAGGGTTGCCTTAGACGGAAAAGCTATCTCCTTCAAATCGACAACCTCACTAGTATAGCATAAATCCTAGAAATGTGATAGACTATGCTTATGAAAACTTTGATTAAAAAATTCTTTGACAATGAAGTCCTATCCTACCTCTTCTTTGGTGTGGCCACAACTGTCGTATCCGTTGTCAGTCGGATGCTCTGCTATGAATTAACGGGCAAGGAACTACTGGCTACGATAATTGGTGATATTCTGGGAATTCTCTTTGCCTTTGTGACCAACGATACCATCGTTTTCAAGCAAAAGAGACAGGGCTGGCCAGTACGACTGGTCAAATTTTTCACAGCCCGCCTTGCTACTATGGGCTTAAATTTACTATTGACTTTTATCTTTGTCACTAGCTTCCCGCAGATTATCGGTCAATTCGTCCACAACGATATTAAGATGGTCAACACCATTGAAACTTTAATTGCTCAAGTGCTGATTATCGTTCTCAACTACGTCTTCAGCAAGATTTTTGTCTTTAAAAATAAGGCAAGATAAGAATAGAGCAGCCTATTTCCCCCAAACAAAAACATCTGGACCAGATATTTCTGATCCAGATATTTTTATTTTTAGACTTCCAAGCTTGGATTTTCAGCTGTCAGGTGGGTAATATCACCCTTAACCCCAAAATAGTCCTCAATCAGAGTCTGAAGTTCCGTCATAGCTGCTTGGGCACGCGCCGCCTGCTCTCCATTGATGGCCTCGATAACCAAGATGGCGTCCTTGGTCTCTTCTGTCAGCATGGTTCGTTGCGCTTCTCGCCAGTTAAGGCAACGGCAGACCGCTCCCTCATCATCATAGTAGATGATTTCTTCAGGTAAAGCTGGTGCATCAGTCTCAGCTCCCAGTGGGAAAAATGCTTCGCCACCCTTGGCTTTTCCTAGATAAAGACCGCCGACAATTTTGTCCAAATCCTCACCGCCACAAGGAACAGCATAAGAGAGGGAAACGCTATTATAAATATCTACTAAAGGATTGATTGGGTTGAATTCCCGTCCTTGACTGACCCGCTTGAGCAGGGCTTCGATAGAGGAGCGCGCTCCTTTTTTGGTCTTGAATTGGCTGAAAGCCTGCCGCCACTCCTGAATGACATCGTTCTGAGTGAAGTTCTCATCTGGAATAAAGTCTGCTGCTCGCTTGGCTCCCTTATCCAGCAGGGATTTGAAATAAGGATCCTTACTTTCATCCACTCTATTATCCAGTCCCTTGACCACTAAAACACTAATCTGAGCTTCTGGAAACAAAGCCCAAAACTCATTTTCAACTGCAATTTTCATGTACTACCTCAATAATTTCTTTTCTGACCTTTTTTGACCAGCTCCCAGTCCTTGGTAATATTCTCTCGGACGCGAACCAGTAACTTCTCTAACTCTTTCCGCTCGTTTTCTGAAAAATTTTCCAACGAAACCTGCTCCGAATATTCGTTTTCCGCTAGGATAAAAGGATAGAGGGCTGCCCCCTTCTCGGTAACGAACCATTCCTTGTTCTTGCGGTTATTGGCTGCTGGCCGCTGTTCCAATAAACCTTTACTTTCTAGCTTCTTGACCGATCGAGCCACCGTCGAGCGATCTACCTTGAGCAAGTCTGACAGCTCCTCCTGGATAATCCCAGGATTCTCCGCAATCCGCACCAGATAGAGATACTGCCCCCGCGCCAAATCTATGTCACGAAACTCAATATTAGCGATGGAATCCAAAGCCCGAGCAATGATTCCAATCTCACGTAAAATTGACATACCTCCTCCTTCTGAAGATATTATAGCAGATTTTTATTGCAAATGCAATAAAAATCTTTAGAAATACTTATCTTAGAAAAATTCTATATAAAACTAAACCTCCGCACAGAAGTCTTTCTGCCTTTCCCTTATCTACACCATCAAAAAAGAGGCTAGGAAAAGGTCTTAGCCTCAATTTTTGTTAGAAATAGATACTGGGAAGGCTAGCTGATTGCTTGTTAAGCAACCTCTTGATATATTTGATAAAGGTCAGTACAATCGCTAGCTAGATTCTCTCGAGTATAGTCTTCACCTTTAAAATCCATTAGCGCAGCCTTATTGCTCACATCATGTAATACTACAATATCAAATCGGCATGAGAAGAGCATAGAAAAACCACCTGAAGGCAACTCAGGTGGAAAGCTTGGGATAGATAGTTATTTACTAATGCCTCGTTGCTTCTTAATATATTCCTTATACATTTTTGACTTTTTCCCATACCATTCTTCGATGGTATAACCATATTCCTCACGGTATTTCTCTTGGTTTTTATTGACTGCATTCAAGTTCTCTAGCGTTACTACATTGGACTTGAAAAATGATACCAAAAATAGTCCTAGTAAAATAGGTGCAATAGGTAATAAAGCAAGCAAGAGATACGCTAGGAAATGATTAAGCCCGTGAGTAAAGAGGTTGATTCCATACATCAACAACCATAAGAATAAAATCACATTCAAAAAATTTTTATAATATTCTGAGGAGAAATAATCCTTTCTAGCGCGTTGCTTTGTAACAAGGATATAGATAAGGTAAATCAGTGATAAGACAAACCCAATCCAGTAAACGATACGAACTGCTACTAGAGGGATTAAATACAAGATGGCTACAAACCAACTATAATATGTAATTACGAGCAAAAACAATTGAAAAATCTGAGTCATTAAATAGGCTTTAATGCGATTTCTTTTAGAAATAATATAAAAACAAGTAAAATGACCGCAACAAAGAAAAAATAGAAAGCCAAAGAAACTATCTGGGGGAATGAGCCCTTTTTCCACTGATGTTAGCTGTGTAACCATTGAGGTCAGTGGAATAGCTGGGTCATACCCAGCTTCACTAGCCATTCGAAATAAACTTATCGGTAAAGACGTACCAATCATAACCATAAGAGAATATAGAGATAGTCCAAAAATCGCCTTTACTAAGCTTAATCTTCGTGCTGTTTCAAGTGCATCATTAATATCTTTTTGTATCTTATCCATTTATTTTCTCCTATTATCCAAACAAGGATGAGGCTGCTTTCAGACCACCATGGAAAAAATCAGAAACATTCTTGCCCACACTTTTGACAGTCTCCAAGCCCTGGTGGAGTCCTTCCAAATCTATTTTACGTGTTTCTCATACCATTCCTGATACTCTTGGAAACTGTTGAGCGGAGTCTCTTCCTTTGTTTTAGGATCTATCCCAACAACATCTAGCTTATCCTGACCGACCGGCGCAAACCAATGCCGCATATCTTGGAAAATAGCTTCCGGATCATAATAGGCTCCTTTTCTTACTACTATATTAGCGGCTCCCTCCATAGCCTTATAATATTCGGGGTAGTCCCTAATAAAGTTTATATTAGTATCTTCTCTCACTTTTGAATCATTACTGTAGGCTAAATCGTAAGTGGGTATGAAGCCGTATTCAGTGGCTATATCATCCAAATTAGTATAAGTAAAAGAGAAGGCAGATCGTTTGGAATCTGTTTTATCTGTAGGTAGAGCTGGCACTATCTGTTCAGAATCCACATCCAAAGCAACCTCCTTCTTATCTTCCTTATTCTCCTTATTCACTAAAGAAAGAACGATATAATCCTTTCCCCCATCAGTATAGCCTCTTCTTGCCTGAAAGTCTAACTTATAACTTTCATCATAGCTTTGAACCAGTTTGACTACATCAATCGTCTTTGGTGGGTTCTCTAAATGGTTGAGATCATACACATCAAATGATAACTCGACTGGTTGATTACTTTCTCTACCAACAAGTTTGGCAGTCTTCATGACATAATGGTTAGATAAAACATCTGGAGTCACTGAGTCTCTTGTTTTATAATAAACATAACGGTTCTGGGAACCAAAGGTTTCGATACGCTCCACCTCTGTTTTGACTATCAATACCTCATGGTCTTCCTGCCACTGGACATATATGGGCCAGGTATAGGAATAGACACCATAGCCCACCAAAGAAACTAGAAGCAAGCCCACAAACACCTTAGTTCGGAAGCTGAGAGTCTTTAGGTATTTCATTTGGTAAAAATCCTCCTTTATTTGACTTTGAAAGGATAGAGCTAATCGCCCTCTTATTCTCCTTTTTCAACCAATATTCGACGTTGTTTGTTCAGTTCGCGGTCTTTAGCAACATCGTAATACAAGTCAAACTCTTCTTTGCTATTAACTGAATGCTCTTGATCATCCTTACTGAGTTCAGCTGGAATCGTCAGCCCTTCGTAAAGATTCGTATTGGCTGGGACAAAAAGCTGATACAAATCAAGAAACTGTGGAACATCTCCATAAACCTCATGGTTATATATCTTAGAATCAATTAGGAGATAAAACTGTGAATCTTGCTTACTTAATAATTGATAAACTTTAGGCGCAGCTGTCTCCAAAACACTTCCCTTCAATACATCCTGATGAAAGGAAAGTTGATTTTGATAAAACTTATCGAATACAGTAGTTGTTCCAAACATTACTGTCATTTCTTCCATTTTGTCCTTTAAAGGACCTAAATCTACCGACGGTGATTTAGGAAACTGTTGTATTTTTGTATCTTCCCAATCAATTTGTTTGGTTTCTAAGTTCAGCCATAATTGTTTTTTCTGTGATAGCTCCCATCCTCGTTTGTATACTTGTAACGGTATATAATCCTTACCATCCTTTTCGATAATACCACCAGTTTTCTCGGGTATATAATCAGGGTTATAGTCCTCTACAAGTTTATAAATATCGAGCTGACTACCTTCCAATTTTCGATCACCTATTCGATAGATGGACATGGCATAATAAACTTCGGGATCCTCTTTTGGTAATTTTTGTGTCCCTCTATAGGTAGAATTATGGAAATAATCACGAACAATATAGCGTTGATTGGAAGCTCCATGAACGCCTAAAAAATTCTCAGCCACCTCTGGATTGTATTTGGCAAACAATCGATCTTCTTCTGGAGTCAGAGACTTCCAATGCACGGCCACGCCCCTGCCATCTTCTAAAAACTCATACGAATCAATTTCCCATTTCCCTGTATAGTAATCCATATTCTCATATTTTTGGCGTTCTTGCTTGGCCTGCTCTGATTGTTGGCGTTCTTGTTTATCCTGCTCTGATTGTTGATAACTATGATAACCCCATAGAAGCAGAACACCCAACAGGACGAATCCGACCATTGTTAGTACTTTCTTCATTTTTCTCCCCCTATTTACCATATTTTTGTTTGAAATACTCTTGACTTTTCCTTTATTCTGATTTGGACAATTCGTTAGCTTTTGAATCTATTTTGGAATGATTTCCAAACAGAAAAATGTCATTGTCCCATTATACCATAAAAGGGGAGTGTCTTCCCCTCCCCTTACTCCTCTGGTCATTCCAATTTGAAACTCATATCTGTCTTCTGCAACACCCCCTAAACAGCTAATAGAAAGGCTAGGCTATTATCAGATGGAGAATAGAAATGTATAAATTATACTTTAATTCTCCTCTTTCACCTATTATATATCTGTATCCATATCTGCTTGTCCTTCGTCATCAAATCTCAAAATAAACTCACCACTACGGCTTTCAAAGTGCGATACAAAGCGACTTTGGATGCTTGCATTGAGGACAGCACCGACGATTAGCACCTTGGCAATCAGGATAAACCAAAACATGATAATCACAACCACCACTGAGCCGACAAAACGCACATCTAAAAAGCGATCTAGATAAGCTTCAATATAAACAGTAAAAAGGTTCATGAGGCTATAAATGATAACAAGAACCAAGATCGCACCTGGTAGCACATAGCGGATTTTGGGAATCTTCACATTGGGTAAAGAAAAATAAAGCAGAATCAGCGAAAGAAAGAGCATCAAGTAAATTGTAGGCTCTGTCATGGTCAGCAACTGCTGGTAGAGGCCACGGTCAAACTGCCAGTAATTATAAAGAATCCCAACCAGCATTCGACCGAATATGGTCAAACCGAGCGACAAGCCTAGTAGGACTTGCAAACCTAGACTCATGATAAAAGCAAAGATCCGCTCCCAGATAAGACCCCGCCCTTGCTTCGTACCATAGCATTTATTAAAAGCCTTTTGCAGAAAAGTCATACTCTGGGAAAAAGTCCAGAGGGCAGATAGGATAGAAATACTCAGCAAACCTGTCGAAGGCTTGGTTAGCACATCTCGGACAACCTTGGCGATCGTCAGATACAATGATTCTGGCAGTAAATCTTTCAGCGCGACCAAGAGCTCATCTGGCCGAATCTGAAAATAAGGCAGAATATTTGCCGCAATCAATAACAAGGGAAAAATCGAAATCAGAAAATAGTAGGCCACAGCAATACTGGTAATATCTGCCTCCGATGCCTGATAAAAATGGAAAAAAGCTCTGAGAAACTCATTTTCTCTTATCTTTTTGATGAATCCTGTCACATCTCTCTCCTATTCAAAAAGGCTGGGACAAGCCCAGCCCTCTATGCTTAATAAGTCCCTTCTTCTCCCTGGCTGGTTAGAATCACAGGACCATCTTTGGTAATGACAAATTGGTGCTCATATTGGCAAGAAAGACCGCCATCAAGGGTTTTATGCGCCCAACCTGTTTCAAAGTCCGTGTCAATTTCCCATGTACCTGTATTGATCATTGGCTCGACAGTCAGAACCATTCCCTCTCGCAGGCGTAAACCGCGTCCTGCACGGCCATAATGTGGTACCATTGGCTCTTCATGCATGGTTGGGCCAACCCCGTGACCAACTAAATCACGCACCACTCCGTAGCCATGACTTTCAGCGTATTCTTGAATAGCTGCACCAATGTCTCCAATGCGATTGCCAACTTTTGCAGCTGCAATTCCTCGGTAGAGACATTCCTTGGTCACATCCATGAGCTGCTGCGCTTCTGGACTAATCTGACCAACTGCATAAGCCCAGCAAGAATCTGCGACACCGCCACGGAAGTTTTCTGTGTATTGCTTCATCTGCTCTACATTGTCAAAATCCAGCTTGGAGACATCCAGCTCAGCCTTGTCTACTAAACCGACAACCATGTCAACACTAATGATATCACCTTCGACTAACTTTTGATGGCGAGGAAAGGCATGGGCCACCTCATCATTGAGGGAACAACAAGTCGCATAAGGATAATCCATAACGCTGCCCTCTACGCCAATCTGAAGGGGCAAAGCATTGTCTTCTTTACAGCGCTTGCGGACATATTCTTCAATGTCCCACATGTCAATACCTGGCTTGATCAAGTCTCTCAGACCGATATGAACAGAAGCCAGAAAATCTCCGCTCTTGTCCATTAAATCAATTTCACGTTGTGATTTTATAGTAATCATTATAACCTCTTTACTAATTAATTTTTACAGTAATCGTCGCTTTGGCAACGAATAGCGAATCTAAGTAGATATCATAGTCAATCACTGCTGTTCGCCGCGTTTGATGAATAATGCGGGGCCGAATCTGCAGGACATCATCAATTTGAACTGCTTGAAAGAAATGGATCATCATCTGATCGACGATCAAGCTGCGGCCGCTTCTTGTCATCAACTGCTGCGTAATCCGAGTGATAATTTCAGTCAGGACGCCATTAGCCAAGACCCTATTTTGCTCCAGCATGAAAGGCTCGACAGTGAAAGAAAAAACATCCTCTTGGCGATGAATCTTCTGACTCACCTGCTCGCTGAAGGTCGGCAAACTGGAAATCTGTGAGCGACTCATTTTCTCCATAATATCCCGACGTGTAATCACTCCAAGGAGAGTCTGATTGCCACGTACCACCGGAATCATCTCAAAATCCTCTGCAATCATGCGCTGACTGATATTGGCAATATTCGCCGATAGTCCAGTCATGAAAATCGTGCGAGTCATCACCCTGTCCAAGGTGGTCAAAGGAGACTTATCTCCCGCATCCCGCATCGTCACGACACCAACCAGCATTTGATGCTGATTAACGACTGGAAAACGACTGGTCCGATTACGACGAACCAAGTCCAGATAATCACGAACTGTATCTGTGTCATGTAAGAAACCATATTCGTGACTGGCTCTATAAACTTGTTCTACCGTCAAAATATCAGTTTTAATTTGGATATTGGACAGAGCGCGGTTAATCATGGTCGCCACGGTATAGGTATCGTGCTTGGTTCTTAGGACGGGAATTTCAATGCGATTGGCCAGTTTTAAAACCTCTGGATCGACTTCAAAACCTCCCGTTACCAGCACGGCATTCTCATTTTCAAGAGCCAAAATCTGAATCTGCGTCCGATCCCCGACAATAAGAAGACCGCCTTCATTTAAGTAATGTAGGATATTTTGCTCGGTCATCGCTCCGATTGAGAACTTGTTAAATTCTTTTTCTAGTCCTTTTTCACCGGCAAGTACCTCTGAGCCAGTAATATCAGCAATCTCCTTATAAGTCAGATGCTCTAAAACAACTTTTTTCGACTTGACTCGGACAGTCCCACTTCTGGGTCTGGTCTCGACAATTCCTCTATTTTCAGCTTCCTTGATTGCTCGGTAGGCAGTTCCGTCGCTGACACCCAAGTAATTTGAAATACTCCGAACGCTGACCCGCTTGCCAATTGGAAGATTTTCAAGATAAGCTAAAATTTCCTGGTGTTTACTCATTGAAATCTCCTTTTTCGTAGCGATATTCGGTGTAATCTCGCATCCTTCTCGTGTAGCGATCGCTCCCCTTAAACTGACGGAAGAGCTTAAAACCAGCTTTTTGTGCAACTTTTTGACTAGCTAGATTCTCTTCATGCGTGATGATGGTTAGACGCTTAAAGTCGAATGTCGTAAAGGAAAGAAAAACCAATTCACGGACAACTTCGGTCATCAAGCCCTGTCCCCAATAGTCCTTCCTCAAAAAATATCCTAGCTCCGCTTCTTTTTTTATCTCATCCATTTTCTCAAATTTAATGGAACCAATCATTTCATTCGTTTCTTTATCACAAATTGCCCAAATTCCCAAAGGATTTTTCATAAAATAATTGGCGATGACATATTCACTTTCCTGTAAGCTACTTTCAGTCGGAAAAATAAACTCGGTATTATCCGGATTAGAAGCAATTTTATAAAGGGATTTTGCATCTCCAAAAAGAATCGGGCGTAAAAACGAATGCTCCGTTTCAATAAAAGAAAAAGCTGCTAACTGTGTCCACAAATTCATATGCTTCCTCTATAAAAAATAAGCGATGAACGCTTATTCTTCGATGAGCTGGATGTCAGCACCCAGACTTCTTAATTTTTCAATAATATTGGAATAACCGCGTAAAATAAATTCAATATTGGTAATCTCTGTTCGGCCTTGTGCCATCAGACCAGCAATCACCAAGGCTGCACCTGCACGCAAATCCGTTGCTTTGACAGAAGCACCTTGCAGTTGATTTGGTCCTTCATAGACGATTTGATTGCTAGCGGTTGAGATTTTACCAGCCATTTTTGCCAATTCAGCGACATGGTTGACCCGTTTCTCATAGATGGTATCAACGATTTTTCCATGACCATGAGCGGTCAGCAAGAGCGGAGTGATCGGTTGCTGCAAATCAGTGGCAAAACCAGGATAAGGCGAAGTCTTGATGTTAATAGCCTTTAAATCCTTCTGCCCTTCTACAAAGATGCTATCCTCTGAAATGGTCATGCGCACACCCATTTCTTCTAACTTAGCAATGAAACTTTCCAAATGTTCATAAAGAACATTATTTATCTGGACACCTTGTCCAATTGCTGCTGCCAAAGAAATATAGGTCCCAGCTTCAATCCGATCCGGAATAACCTGATGACGCGTTCCATGAAGGCTGTCCACACCTTCAATCGTGATAATGTCAGTCCCAGCCCCACGAATATGAGCTCCCATATTGTTCAGCAGGGTCGCTACGTCGATGATTTCTGGCTCACGTGCCGCATTTTCAATCACCGTACGCCCCTCAGCCTTGACTGCGGCCAACATCGTATTAATCGTGGCACCGACACTAACGGTATCCATGTAAATACTAGCTCCAGCCAAGCGCTTGCCATCCGTTGACAATTTCATATAATTGCCTTCCATGGTCATATGAGCTCCCATCGCTTCAAAAGCCTTGAGATGGAGATCAATCGGACGAGGACCAAGGTCACAACCTCCAGGAAGACCAACTGTCGCTTCTCCAAAACGCCCTAGTAAACTTCCATAGAAATAGTAAGACGCCCGTAAACTATTGATTTTACCAGATGGCATCGGCATATTCTTAATGTTTCTAGGATCAACTTCTAAGCAATCGCCAGACCGCTTGACAATCGCTCCCATGATTTCCATGATTTCGATGAGGCTATCCACATCCGAAATCGCCGGTACACCATCTAAAGTAACAATATTATCAGCTAAAATAATAGCTGGGATAAGGGCCACAACACTATTTTTAGCACCATTAATAGTCACCTCTCCTTTTAAAGGGCGACCACCATTAATTACAATTTTTTTCATGTTTTAAAATTTAGCTCTTTCACAGTATTACTCTTTATTATATCATAGTTTTATCCATTTTCCTAGACAAAAAAGCCCTCAGTTTAAACCGAGAGCTACTATTTTATTGCAAAGCCGCTTGGAGCGCAGTTACCTTGTCTGTGCGTTCCCAAGGAAGATCGATGTCTGTTCGACCCATATGACCGTAAGCAGCCGTTTGACGATAGATCGGTCGTTTTAAATCCAACATTTGGATAATACCTGCCGGACGCAAATCAAAGATCTGACGGACAGCGTTCTGAAGTCTGCTTTCAGAAACCAAGCCAGTTCCAAAAGTATCAATGCGAACGGAAACTGGATGAGCAACCCCAATGGCATAGGCCAACTGAACTTCTACTTTTTTAGCCAAACCAGCAGCTACGATATTTTTAGCGATATAACGAGCCGCGTAAGAGGCAGAGCGATCGACCTTGGTTGCATCCTTACCAGAGAAGGCACCACCGCCGTGGCGAGAATAGCCACCATAGGTATCCACAATAATCTTACGCCCTGTCAAACCAGAGTCTCCTTGTGGACCACCGATAACAAAGCGGCCAGTAGGATTGATAAAGACTTTGGTCTGACCATCCAAGTATTCGCTTGGAATCACTTGAGCAATGACCTTTTGGATAACATCCTGATGAGTCTGTTCATTGCTGACTTCAGGATCATGCTGGGTAGAAATAACTACTGTATCCACACGCACTGGACGGTCATTTTCATCATATTCGACCGTAACCTGAGATTTGGCATCTGGTCGTAGATAAGACAATTCACCTGATTTGCGCAGTTCTGCCAAACGACGCACCAGCTTGTGACTCAGAGAAATAGGCAATGGCATGAGCTCTGGCGTTTCATCCACCGCAAAGCCAAACATAAGGCCTTGGTCACCCGCCCCAATCAAATCCAGCGGATCCTTTTGAGCATTTCCCCGAACCTCAAATGCTTCATTGACCCCTTGAGCAATATCTGGTGACTGTTCCACCAAAGATGGATGGACGCCAACTGTCTCTGCAGAAAAGCCATAATCTGTATTGGTGTAGCCAATCTCTGCAATGGTATCACGAACCACACGGTTTATATCTACATAAGCTGTGGTCGAAATTTCACCAAAAACATGAACCGAGCCTGTATAAACTGCTGTCTCAGCAGCCACATGGGCATCTGGATCCTGACTCAAGACAGCATCCAAAATAGCATCGGAAATTTGGTCTGCAATCTTATCAGGATGTCCCTCCGATACAGATTCAGACGTGAAAAGTTTACGTTCTGACATAGAAATGTCCCCCCTTAAATAAATTGTTATAGAGTTACAAAGCACTGATAGAAATAACTACCACCTTATCGGGACTATATAACTTTCTCATTATACCACTTTTCCCTAAAAATTCAGAATTTTTTTAATAGAAAAAGCTATAATCAGAAACTATAGCTTTATTGAATGATAAACTAAGGGCAGCTTGCTAACAACTCTTCAACTTCCGCCTTACCGATAGCATCACCAGCTTGGTCAAAAAGTCTGATAGCAGCCACAAAGTTGGTTCTTGCTGCTTGTAGATTTCCCAAAGCTTGAGCAATTTCACCCAAGCCTCGGCAACTACATGCATGATTTACCACATCATCTGACTCCATAGAATAGATATGTGACTTTTGCATAAAATCCTGAGCTTGAGTCAATCGGCCTAATTTAAGATTTAGATAGCCTAGCTCATAGAGATTAACTGATTGACGATAATGGTCATCTGGGAAATACTTCGCTAGGAAAGCAGCTTCTTTTTCAATCCACTCTAAAGCTTGACAAAAATCTCCCGCAGATCTAGCAACATAACCTAGCTGATGATAAGCGATATGCTCATTTTCTCTATCACTTTCTTTCTGAGCCTGATTCAGATAAGCCTCTAAATTTGCAAAAGCGTTCTGATAATCTTGCCTTTCTACAGCTAGATAGGCCCGTAAATTCCAGCGGCTAAAGGAATCTTTTTCCAGCTGCTGCTCTAGTTCTTCGGCCTTGTTTAACTGTCCTTCAAAGAAATATTGCCAAGCGGCTGCCAATTTATCATTCATCTACTTTCTCCTTTTACCTCCAGAACTTCTCGCCTAAACCAAATCCGTCTGAGCGATGGCCTTCTTGACATCATCCAGCGGTAAATGAACCAGTTCCACTTCTTTTTCCTGGTAGAGGTACTGGGCATAGTCATCTATACGATATTGGTTGATGTAGACTACGCGTTTGCAGCCGACCTGAAGCAGTTGCTTGGTACAGTTGAGACAGGGAAAATGGGTCACATAAGCCGTAAAGCCTTTAGGCACGCCTCGCTCCGCTCCTTGCAAGATAGCATTGACCTCCGCATGCAAGGTCCGTACACAATGACCATCAATGACCAAACACTCATGATCAATACAGTGCTCCGTTCCTGAAACAGAGCCATTGTAGCCGGTCGATATGACCTTATTATCCTTGACTAAGACCGCTCCGACCTTGGCGCGTTTGCAGGTCGAACGATTGGCAATCAAAAGAGCCTGTGCTGCAAAATATTCATCCCAAGCTAACCGATTTGATATCATCATTCACTCCTCCATCCATTCTCACTATATTATACTAAAACACTTGGTGATTGTCACCCTAACAAGAAAAAAGCTGAAACATCGTTTCAACTTTTTATCTTCTTATTTAGCAAGTTTAGCTTTCGCTGCATCTGCAAGAGCTGTGAAAGCTGCTGCATCGTTAACAGCCAAGTCAGCTAACATTTTACGGTTTACTTCGATCTCAGCTAATTTCAAACCATGCATCAATTGTGAGTATGAAAGTCCGTTCAAACGAGCTGCCGCGTTGATACGAGTGATCCACAATTTGCGGAAGTCACGTTTTTTCTGACGACGGTCACGGTATGCATAGTAGTAAGAGTTCATTACTTGCTCTTTTGCAGTACGGAACAAGATGTGTTTTGCTCCATAGTAACCTTTAGCTAATTTTAAAATACGTTTACGACGTTTGCGTGATACAACGCCACCTTTAACACGTGCCATGTTTTATTTCCTCCAAATATTTCCTAGATAATTGTCACAAAGTCTCTTATTTAAGACCTGTAAGCATTGCTTTGATACGTTTGAAATCTCCTGCAGAAACCATTGATGCTTTACGAAGATGACGACGTTGTTTCTTAGTTTTTCCGTGGAAACGGTGAGAAGTGTAAGCACGGAAACGCTTCAAGCCACCAGAACCTGTACGTTTGAAACGTTTAGCTGATGCGCGGTGTGTTTTTTGTTTTGGCATGATAAAATCTCCTTTTCTAACTTTCTGACAGTTTATTTTTTGTCACTAATCGGTGCCATTTGCATGAACATTTGACGTCCATCCATCTTAGGCTTTTGCTCAATGATTGCAACATCTTGAGTTGCTTCAGCAAAGTCTGCCAAGACCTTAGCCCCGATTTCTTTGTGGGTAATCATCCGGCCTTTAAAGCGAATGGATACCTTAACTTTATTTCCTTTTTCAAGGAACTTGCGTGCGTTACGAAGTTTTGTATCAAAGTCCCCTTTATCAATGGTAGGACTGAGACGTACTTCTTTCACAGTGACAACGCTTTGTTTTTTACGTTGTTCTTTCTGCTTTTTCTGATACTCAAACTTGAACTTGCCATAGTCCATAATTTTCGCAACAGGTGGTTTAGCTTGTGGCTGAATCAGGACCAAATCGACATTCGCTTCATCCGCAAGAGATTGCGCTTCGCTAAGCGGTTTAATACCTAATTGTTCGCCGTCAAGACCGATCAACCGAACTTCACGCACACGAATTTCATCATTGATGAATAAGTCTTGTTTTGCTATGGTTTTCACCTTCTTTTTTTATTTTTAGAGAAAAACAAGTGCGGACCTGCTAACGCAAACCCGCACTACATGATAGTATTTCATCACTGAAACTGAATCCTGTAGAGCCAGACAACGTTAGTCGCAAGGCGAGAAGTTCTCACTTCTGCTTTTCTCAACTCTACTATCATACCAAGTTTCTTTTTATTTGTCAATGATTTTTTTTGCATTTTCTTCAATAAATTTGACAACTTCTGCAATTCCAATACCTGTCGTATCAAAATGGATGGCATCAGCCGCTGGTTTCAAAGGTGATACTTCGCGATGACTATCCTTGTAATCCCGCTCCGCTATTTCCTTTTTGAGCGTTTCCAAATCAGCCGGAATCCCTTTTTCAAGATTTTCCTTGTAGCGGCGCTCTGCTCTTTCCTCAACCGAAGCCACTAGAAAAATTTTCAGTTCCGCATTTGGTAAGACAACCGTTCCAATATCACGGCCATCCATAACGATACCGCCTTGTGTAGCAATCAACTGCTGAAGGGCCACTAATTTTTCCCGAACCTGCGGAATAGCAGAAACCCAAGAGACATTGTTTGTCACTTCATTTTCTCGAATCGGATGGGTGACATCAACATCCCCCACAAACACCAACTGCTCACCACTCTCAGAACGACCAAAACTAATCGAATAAGTCTCGAGCAAGGCTACGATCTCATCTACATCATTTTCAGTCAAATGATTTTGTAAAGCTAGGTAAGTGGCTGCACGGTACATGGCACCCGTATCCAAATAGGTATAATTAAAATCTTTGGCAATAATCTTTGCAACAGTGGATTTTCCACTTGAAGCAGGTCCATCAATCGCAATCTGAATCTGTTTCATAACCCGCTCCTACTGAATCTTAACAATATCACCTGGGTTGGCATACCAAGAACCAGTAGACATGTGCGATGGATTTAGCTGCTCTAATTTTGCAATAGAGATACCTGCACGCGCCGCAATCGCAGCTTCTCCTTCACCAGGCTGAACAGTCAAAGTACCTTCTGAAGACTGAGTTGGCGTTTCTTCTGATTCACTTGGTTGCTCTGATGGAGCTGGTTGCTCCGCACTGCTACTTGAAGTTGCTGCTGCGTTAGAAGTGCCATAAAATCCATCCATAACGGTCTTTTTATTACTTCCACCAGTAGATAGATAAGCGAAAAATAGTGCCATAGCAATGACCATCACTAGAAAAACAGCTGCTAATATTGTCAGCCAGCGATCAACTTGACTCGCCTGACTTTTCTTTCTGCGATTCAATTTCTCTGCTCCATTATCATATACATCTGCTTCCCATGGTTCTTTTTCCATGACTTCCTCCTTGAGTTTTTCTAAAAATCTTATTACAATATGAGTATGAAAGTTACACTCATTCCCGAACGTTGCATTGCTTGCGGACTCTGCCAGACCTACTCAGATCTATTTGATTATCACGATAATGGCATTGTCAAATTTTATCAAGACGACCAGCTCTTAGAAAAAGAGGTTGCTAGTCAGCCTGAAATCCTCGAAGCTATTAAAAACTGTCCAACCCGAGCCCTACTAAAAGATTAATGTTTCTTGGCTTGGTCACCATAGTAGACTTCAAAATAATCTAGAAGAGTCAGATTATCTACTAATTCAACCTCGCCTTTAAAATGATCATTTAAAGCTAGGGCATTGACAAAATATTTTTTGGCCACTTCCGCATGCAGAAGGTCCTGCTGCGACTCTTCCCTGTAAAATGAAGGGTGATAGACGTCTTTGTTACTTCTAGCTTCTCAATCGTTGAAATGTCAATCTTGATTGGTGTGAAAGGATTTGCCGTAATAATACGCAAAATACCGTCATCATAAATCGTGAAATATCTATGTACACCGATAGCCAGTAAGACCATAAACAAAAAGAATGAAAAGAGGACAAGAGTCGGAACGCTGGAGCTTTCGTACATCAAGGCCAGTCCTATAAAAATTGGAATGACTGACAAAGACCAATAAATCACCAATACCGACATTTCTGGTTGCCAATGATAGCGTACTTTCCCAAAAATCTTTATCATATCTTCACCCCCTTACTACTAGTTTAGCATAAAATAATATAAAATAGAATTGGTAAACCTATTCTATTTTTTATTTTTGCTGGTATAGCAAAGAAATCCTTCGAAAGATAGCCTTTACCACCAACCATATCATATTCGATCAATCTCAAATCATCTGCAATTTCCTGAGCTGATGAATCCAGTGCCTTCTTGTCCACACTAGCCTTATGGAGAACCTCCGTCAATAAAGCGTAGTAAGGAGATACTTTCGAATTGGTCTGCTCAAGTAGCAAGGCTGAAAAATCACTAGAATTGACCAAAGGATAGTTCAACTTAGGTGTCTCATAATTGCTCCAGATAAAGTAATCGGTCAAATATTGATTTTCAGGATGATCCTTAAATGCTGACTGAGGATACAGACCCGGCAAGTGGTCACCATAAAAGACTACTGTTATTTTTTTATCAATTTTAGAAAGCTTGTCTAGAAACTCCTTGGTCGCATTGTCTGTGTGGTAGAGCATCCTTACATAGCTGGATAAGGATTTGTTTCCTGCCTCCGTGAAACCTGGATAACTAGCAGACATATAAATCGGATTGACTTCCGTCCAAGGCATATGATTTTGCATCGTCATAACTGAGAAAAATTGACTTTGGTCTGTTTTTAGGCGATCTAAGACTTGATTATAGGTCGTTTTATCACTATAGTTTCCACCAATATGATCTCCCTGCAACCCTTGAGTTCCATAATGAATAAAGGTATCATAGCCCAGATCTTTATAAATGATGTCTCTGGAATAATTACTTGGTGAGGCCAAATGAATCACGGTACGATTTTGAGAAGTGTAAAAATCACTGATAGCCGGAAGTTTGTTCATCTTTGGTACAACTTCCGTATAAATGACTGAGACAGAAGGCGATAGGTTATAAAACGGTAAGCCAGTCAGCGTTTGGAACTCCATATTCGCAGTTCCACCGCCATAGCCATCTGATTGCATCAACCCACTGGTAGTCTTAGACATGATTTCCTGAATATTAGGAATAGGATTTTGTGACATAGATACACCAGAAATCCGTGCTGGATCAGAGAAGCTCTCACTAAGAACATAAATGACCGTCTGTTCTTCTATTTTCTGCTTACGTTCCTGATTGATAGAATCAGCTAGTGCTCCATATTTCTTTTCTAATTCTTGAATTTTTTCTTTAGAATATCCCGTTGGCTGAATCATAGGCTTATCAGATAATTGAGTAAACCAAACAAACGAGACCGACCGCATTTGCGAATTTACTGTATTTCCAAACCAAGTCAAATCATGGTAATTATTCAAAATAGACACAACTGGAATATTATCGGCAACTTTACCATTCTCTTTCGAAGAGAATATCTGTAAAACACCTAAGAAAAAAACAATAGGAATAACCAGTGAAATAAGTTGAATTTTTACCATGGCGATTATTTTTCCAGGTAAAATTTTCCTACGGAAAAACCAATAGAAAAGACCAATAGCTACCACACTAGCAATCGCATAGATTCCATAATTACCACCAAGAAAATCAAATAAAAGCTTAGGATCTTTTAGCCAACTGATATCACTTGGCAAAATTGGTTCTTGTCGATATTGAAATTTCAAACTGCTGGCAATGGTGGAACTAATGCCTATTGCCAATATGATAATTGTGGGTAGAAAAATTTGATTAAAAGCAAGATAGATAAAAATAAATAGTGTAAAAAAGACTGCTATCTGAAAGAGACTTGCCCCAGTAAATAAATGAAGTTCTAAAACAGAAACATCCGCTCGAATACTATTTTGAATAGTATAGTTGAAGATGACAGAAAAAGCTGCGCTGCATAAGACTGCAACTGAAAGGCTTCCTTTATTTCTCGAAATATCTATCAATCCCTTTACCGCTAAAAAGCTAGGAAGCGAAAATAGGAAAAAGAGTAAAATAATAACACCAATTAACTTAAAAATAGAATCTTGAGAAATTTCAAATCCGCTATCTGTAAGATAAGTCATTAACAAACTCTGTTGCTGAAAAATAGCGGTCATCTTACTATCTGTTAACGATAAGAGAAGAAAAGACTGGGACAAGAACAGTGTCTCTAGAAAACCGCTATTGAATTCATCAACAGTCAGAAAGCTTCGGGAATGATATTTTTGAAGAGAAGAAAAGCGGTTAATGAGATAAGCAAATAAAAATATTAGCAGTAAGTAAGGTAAACCGTTAACTTCTACAAAGTGATTACTAAAAATATTCTCTGCTTTAAAATCAAAATCATTCACATGCTGCGTCACAGTCAGCAAATAAGAAAACAGGGCGTAGATTCCATAAACGAGAAAAGACCAAACTAATAATTTTCTATTAAACAGTTGGGCAACAATCTGACCTACACCAAATAAAACCGCTATTAAAACAAGAAAAACCAAACCGAGGCTGGCATAATTGTCTAAACTCTTATTTACTTGAAACAAGAATAAAGTCGCAACAGCTATGGTATCCAAAACTAAAAAACTGATAAGCAAATAGGAAATCTGCTTATAATAATTGACTAAAAATTTCATTATTCTTTCTACAGAAACTATTATCTAACTTTTAAAAAGATTCGATAAATACCTTCTAACTTTTTTTGCTAGGCTCTTATGAACCAGTTTCCCTTTCTGCTGGATTAATTGTTCTGCTTCTCTTTGCAAGTCTAATAGAGCAGGCAATGGGGTTCTAGGCATGATTTTAAAATCATAGTCCTGATCCCAAGCCAAATAAACCAATAAACTTTCTAAAACTTGAGGTTCTATTTGAGCTGATAACTGGTACTCATTTTGAAAAAGACCAGTCAATACGGAAGGTTTAAACCAAAAAAAGCCACCATACACTCTGGCAAAAACAGGATGTTGTTCAAAATCAAACGGTTTCTGGCAATGGAGTTTTTGCCAAATTGCAGCCATTTCTTTCCGAAATATTTTTTGCTCAAACAATCCATATCTGACTAAACTTGGAAGATCTGGTATAACGAGCCCAAGCTTATCATCTTGTTCCAAGACTTTAATACTAGCATTGGCATTTTCAAACATCATCTCCATCAGTTCACTACGCATCCAATTATCAAGCTGAGGCATTCCATCTACTAAAATTGCAGTAGAAATATGCCCAACAAAAGCAAATTGCTGTAGCAACTCACTCTGTTCAAGCATCGCCTGCATAGGATTTTCTTCTTTTCCAAAAAGAACCTGATAGCGGTCTGATACGTTTCCCAAAAGCTGAGCAAAGATTTCTTCGTCAGCTGTCGTCACCACAAATTGGTATTGTAGAGAAAGATCTTCCCATTTTTCTTTAAATTGCTCGAAGACTTGAAGGTCTGTCACATGAATATGAAGAGCTACCGGCTTTTCTGGCGAGTCATTCTTATCATCTCTCGAAAGCTGCTTATCCTGCAAAAGGCAGGGTACATCTGGACCAATATATTCAAATATATGCTCGGAAATTAAAGAAACAGGATAAGAAGTTCTCTCTTTGATTTCTTCCAGCAGATACCTCGCAGAAAAAGGATTGCCACTGATAGCTTTCACTTTCAAAAAGGGAACCTTTTTCTCAAGAATAGTAAAAGGCTTATAATAAGTAAAGTCTGGATGGATTAAATCCTCTGCTTCTTCTAGACGAGTATCAAAGGCAACCTGATAGGTAAAACCTGCCTCTGTAAAATATTGGGTGAATTTCGTCTCGTAGCGGTCAATCACATCTTGAACATCAGTAAAATCTTTTACCTGTTCCCAAAATTCTTGAAAATAAGTCGCCCTCAATATCTGCTGCTTAAAGGTAACAAAATAGCTCTGCAGATGTTCTTCAAAATACTTTGTTTTTCGAAAGTTGGTCATACCCCAAAAATCAACCTGAGCGTCCGCCTCAAACCTCTTATAAATAGGCTCCAAATCCCAGAGCGGACCAAAACAAGTATCATTCATCAAAGTCAGAGAGTCGTAGGTTTTGAGCTCCTCAAAACCTATGGCGCTCATTCCATCCCGCCAAGCCGCAAAATCATAACCTTGATTGTCCCGCTCCAACACATTGCTTATTCCAAATGCTTCTTGCAACTTTTTCTTAACTTTTTCCTCTATATAACTATTTGAAATAAAAAGGATTTTGGAAAACAAGGGCTTGAGCTGTTCTAATTGGTAGAAGACATGATTACTCACGCGCTTATATTTATTAAAATGAACATAGAGTAATATTCGTTCCATGAAAACACCTTATCATTTTATTGAGAGATCTCCCAGACCCCATTACGCTGAATCAATCCCGTTGCTGAGTCTTTTGCAGAGGTATCGCCATCTTCAATATCCCGTCGGCTGATAATAAGGACCGGAGTATTCTTAGAATCTGCAAAGGCTAAAATCTGATTCTCTTCATCACGCACAGAAACCTGCAATTTCAATTTTGCATGATTGATTTGGGAAAGATGGCATTTGTATTTTAGTGTCTTTTTTCCTGTTCCTTCTGTCAAATTATCCATTGAATTATCATTATACAACCAAATGGTACGGTCAATATCAGTCAGTGAAAAAGCTATGTAGGTTGCCATATTCTGATTGACTTGATAGCTAATTTCAAATTCAATTTCTTCAGTTGGTGCTGTCTGAGGAGAGCTTAGTAGACGAACCTCTAAATCAGATACTGCCTCAGATTCCTTTTCAGCGACATAATCTTCGTTCATGGCTTTTGTGTCAGTTGCATTATCCAGACTGTATTGGTTAGCTACATCATCTGGATTTCCGACAACTTTGACTAATCCATTTTCAATCAAAACAGCTTTATTACAATACTTTTTGACGGCATTCATATCGTGAGTTACTAAAATAGTTGTCTTTCCTGAATGCTTCCGTTCCATGAAATAATCATTACACTTGCGCTGAAAGGCTTCGTCCCCCACAGCCAGAACCTCATCCAAAATCAGAATGTCCCCTTGAGCCTTGATTGCAACTGAAAAAGCCAAGCGAACCTGCATCCCGCTAGAATAATTTTTAAGTTTTTGATTCATAAACTCACCCAGCTCAGCAAACTCCACGATATCATCGTACATGGCATCTACTTCTTCAGTTGAGAAGCCCAGCATAGCGCCATTCATATAGACATTTTCCCGGCCGGTCAGCTCTGGATTGAAGCCGACACCCAACTCGATAAAAGAAACCAATTTGCCATCGATGGTCACTGTGCCCTTTTCGGGAATATAAATCTCTGAGATAATTTTAAGAAGAGTGGACTTGCCAGAACCATTACGGCCAACAATTCCATAGAAATCTCCCTTTTCCACTTCAAAGGAAATATCCTTAAGAACATTCTGCTCTTTGTAACCTTTGATTCCCCGAAAGCGGTTGACTAGACTTGTTCTTAAACTTTGTGTTGACTCTGTTGGCAGTTTAAAAAACTTACTAACATGGTCAACTTTTACTGCAATATTATTTGACATTATAGAATCTCCGCAAATCTCTTAGCATTTTTATTAAAGATATAATATCCAAGTCCAAATATCACTACTGGCAATAAATAAGGAATCAGAGCAATCCAGTAATGGTCCATCAAATCCCAGCCCCGAGTACTGCCTGAGAAAACGATAAAATGACGAAGATCTTGAATAATCTGAGCCATTGGATTCAGCATCATCAGCTTAGCGACCAAAACATGCCCACCCTTCAGGATATAAGTCAGTGAATAAATAATCGGTGTCGCATACAGGCCTGCCTGCAGCACTACTTCCCAAATGGGTCCAATATCACGATATTTAACAAAAAGTGTCGCCAACATAAAGGCAAAACCAGCTGAAATCAAAACTAATTCCAGAAAAAGCGGGATAATAACTAGCCATCCTAGCGTGATTGATACTCCATTAATCAGAGCAAAAGCAAAAACAACCAACAAATTGATCGCATAGTTAATCGCTGCACCAGTAATAGCTGAAAAAACGATAATTGATTTAGAAAAATTCAGTTTTCGCAGTAAGTCCCCTCGAGCAACAATGGACATCATGCCCATATTGGTCGCTTCTGAGAAAAAGTTCCAAGTCACCATCCCTAAGAGAAGCGATACTGCATAATGAGGCGTCCCATCATCAAAACGCAGGAAACGAACGAAAACAAGATACATAATGGTAAAAAGCATTAAGGGTTTTAAAATCGACCACAAATGCCCAATGAAACTGCCTTGATAACGCAATTTGAAGTCTGTTTTAACCAATTCTCTCAAGAGAATCCAGTTTTTTTGGCTAAAATAATCTAGCATGCATATTACTCCTTATAAGCAAATTTTGTGAGAATGAGTGTCGTGAAAACTAAAGTATGAAAGGCACGATTTTTTCTGTAGCCATACTTTCGAATACGTCGCAGCCGCTCTGCAAAAGGAGCTTCCATGATTGTCACAAAATTTTCAATAATTTCTCTATTTTCAGTTGTCAGAGGCTGGATGAGAAGGTTGCGGGCCTGAGTCTGACTGTCTTTTATCAATTTCCAATATTTAGCAAATAGACGGCTAGGATGAATCCAGTTCTTCATTCGCTTGCGTAAGGTTCGGGCTCCTAACAAATTATTCGAATGTTGGCGGTAGAGTTCACCTGGCTGATCCAGATAAACGAGCTGTCCGAAAGCCGAAGCCAATAAGCCCAGATACCAATCGTGCATAAGCAGTTCATGCTCCTCCTGCCCTGTCCACAAATCAGCCAGAGCGCGGTTAATCATCGAAACGCCACCTGTCACCGTATTTTCCGTCAATTCTTGAATCAATTCTGTATTGGCATGGTCAGACTGCGTCCGAATCATACTTTCGTGAACAACATTTAGGTCCTGATCCACTACTTTTAAATCCATATAAACCAACAAAGGTACGGAAGCATCGTATTTCTCTGCTGCTGCTAACTGAAGCGCCAACTTATCTGGCAACCAGACATCATCCTGATCGCTAAAAAAGTAAACATCCGAATCCTGATACTTAAGCAAGCTATGAAAGCTCTTAATGACACCCAAATTTTGAGCTTCTTCTGGATTGATAAAGAAAATCCGGCTATCTTGACGGCAAAAATCCTCAATAATCGCTCGTGTCCCATCACTAGAGCCGTCATCTCGAATCAAAAGCTGCCAGTCCCTATAAGTTTGAGCTTGAATACTTTCAATCTGCTCTGCCAAAAACTTCTCACCATTATAGGTCGACAGAAGAATGGTCACTTTCATGATAAAAATAGCTCCTCGTATTCACCCACAATTTTTTCCCAGGTGTAGTTTTCTTTCATATTTTTTTTGGTCTGCCTGACCTAGCTCAGAAAAGTCGATCTGACCATCCACTCGGTCAATCAGCTGGGCCAACTGCCCCTCTTCTTTTTGCCAGTAAAGAGCGGCTTCTTTGGCTACTTGATGGTTGAAGTCCACATCCAAAACCAAATTGGCATCAGTCTGAGCCAGAGCTTCCAGAAGTCCAGGATTAGTTCCACCGACTTCGTGGCCGTGCAAATAGGCAAAGGCTTGATTGCGGATATATTTGAGCAGTTCCTGATCATAGACTGTCCCGACAAACTTAATCCGAGCATCCTTATCAAAACCCGTTTTTGCTTAAGCTCTTCATAATAAGGATTTCCCTCATGATTGCAGATAATGAGCAAGTAACGTTGGGTTTTGGATTTTATAAATTCCCGAATGATGGTCTCGTAGTTATTTTCTGGCACAAAACGTCCAACAATCAAATAATATTCCTTTTCTCTGCTCTGCCATTTCTCAAAAAAATCATGCACGCGAGCATCCTGAGAGTCAAGAGAAGATAGCTGGAGATCTGTTCCATAAGCAATGAAAGCCGTCTTAGACCAAGGATAGGACAGTTTTATATAGCTTTCAATGCCTTGGTTGTCCGCAATGACCAGATCAGCATACTTGGTCATAACCTTCTCAGAATATTTAAGATAGGCTTGAACTGGCTTAGGCCACTTGGCCCGCTTCCATTCCAGACCATCTGGATTGATAAAGAAAGTCCCGCCCGCTTTATGAATTTTATGTGCAAAAGGCGCCACAAAGGCTCCAATCGTATTGCCTAAAATATAAAAAATTGGACGCTCAATCTGCTGCTCTTGCACTAGCTTTAGAGAATAATTGATAGCCATCATATCATAAGCAATCACCCGAGCCGGCCCCAACTTAGGAGCCTTAACGGTGAAGCAATCCACTCCCTTGTAATCAAAATGATGAAAAGCTTCATCATCTGACAAACAAGCTACATGATACTGGATTTGGGAAGAAACCTTATTTTCTACTAATTTTTCAACAAAAGTTTCAAATCCGCCATATTTAGCAGGAAGTCCGCGACTCCCAATGATGAAGACATGTCTCATGCTTTTCCTCTATTCAAAGATTTACAATCTAGTCTATTATATCATTTTCTTGGTGATTTGTGTTGCAAAGAAAGAAACAGTAAATGCCATTTCTTTTTACCATTTACTGTTTCTTAATAATATTCACTATTTCATAATTCTTCTTATAATTTTTTTAAATAGATGGGTAATTTTTCTTTCAGATACTTTTTTGAATTCAAATAGACTATTAAAATAATACAATATTTTCTTATTTTTCACATTATCCTCTGTTATTGCATTTAACAACTCAGCATAGTTATTTTCTATTCGATAAACATTTTGAATCCTCTCTCTTTGTTTTACAACAAAGTCTTTTTGCTGTGAGAAGTTTTTTATAGAATCTTGCAAAATACTCGTCAACTGTTCAATATTTCCTAATTGGTAAATCGTACCGACTTCAAATAAATTGTAGGCTGTCATATATCCTTGATTATCTGATATTATCGTTGGAATTCCATTTAAAATAGCCTCTATGTATACTAAACCAAAAGTTTCAATTTTGGAAGTAAAAACACAGATATCTTCTGATGTTAACTCTTCCCAAGGATTATCTTTGTGCCCCAAAAAGAAAATATTGGTTAATCGGTTCTCTTGGATGTAATCATCACATTTCTTTTTATAAGTTTCATCCCAACCACCAATAAATACAAGCTCATAATCCGAAGCATTTTCTAAATTTTGATAAGCTTGAATCAGTTCAATCTGATTTTTATTATCATTTACTCGACCAACAGAAACAAATCTTTTCTTGCTTCCTTGTTTTAGTTTTATTGATACGACTTCATTATGCGAAATAAACGATTTAATTTCACGCTGAGGCAAGAGAAAAGATAGCGATTTTTGAAGGTTTCCTGTAACAGTGAATATCTCATCTGCTAAAGAGTCTATAACACCAATTTTCTCTTTATAATAACCAAATTCTCCCTCAGGAAATTCATGAATCAGCCAGAAATGCGGAATATCCTCACAAGCTGCTGCTACTGCTCCTTGAAACATATTAACTGTATTTGTAATGACCAAGTCAATATGGCTATCTACCATTAACTTTCTCAGCGCAGCAATATTTTCTTGGTAAGAATTTACCCTCTCTTCATGAGTTCCAGGAAGACCACCTGGTGCATCCTCCCACCACCATTTTACGGATGGCAGAGCAATGGTTCTAATTCCTTCTTTTGCAAGAGTAGAAATATAGTCTTGCTGGACTTGGACATGATAATCTGGTATCGCATTGATAACGTCGTAGCCATCTTGAACCAAATACTTCATCAGATGGAAAATAGAAATCTCTGCCCCATTATCCAAGGTTCCAGTCGGCGAAATGAATAAAATATTTTTCTTCATAGCTTATCCTTACCAATTCCAATAGAATGGAATCATTAAATAGATTGAAATTAAAAAGTTAGCTGACAAAGTGCCTATAAGCAAGTTTTTAACTGTCCACTCCTGAATCTCTAGCTTGCCCATATTCGCAAGAAGGGGTAAGAAGAGAATTAGGAAAGGCGTAAAATAGCGGCCCTGAGTTCCAACGGATATCTGAGCACCTTTTCCTAAAACAATCGGAGTCCACTCAAGATACATGATGGTGACAACAGCAATGACCTGCAAAAGGAAAAGATAAGCAGAAACAGTTGCATAGGACTTCGTCATAAAATCTTTCTTGGACTGCAAGAAAATGATAGTCAGTACCGCTACATCAAGAAAGATTAGCCACAGGGGCAACTGAATGGTGAAATTACCCAAAAATCCAAAGAGACCAATAGTCAATATGGTATTGAGGTCACCGTTCATGCGCTGTTTAAACAAAGTGTTGAGCAGAACCCTACTGTAGTGGAAAATCCCTCCTTGATGGCGGACAACCAGATGCAAGGCTAATAAAACTACGACAAGAGCCAAACTGTAAAAAACATAACGATGACGACCGATAAATGCCTTGATCGCAAGAAAAGGCTTGTTCAAAACAGCTAAGAATCCTTCCATTTCAAAATCAATGAAAGGAAACAAGCCTAGCAATAAAACATTGTTCAGTTTGGTTGCAAAGAGTCCAACGGATATGACCAAAAGCTGAATGAAATTCTTATTGGTAAATTTCTTGCTGGAAGCAATATTAGTGAAAAAACCAATAACTAGCATAAGCTCCAAGTAGTTCATTACATCGTAGGAGAGAGAAGCTGCCTGTTGAATCATAATTGGCAGAAGTGAAATGAAAAAGAGAGCCTTCTTGCCGTACTTAAAATACTTAATCAGGAAGTAAACACCCAAAATATAGGCTAGGCCGTTAAAAAATCGCCCCATCATGATAATAACTCCCACTGATGGATAGATAAACGATCCCAAGGTCATGCCAATTAGCTGCGGTAAAAAGGAAAGAGTTTTTAGATTAATCCCCAAAGTAGACTCTTCCTGAGATAAATCCAATTTCTCCGTAAAAAGCTTCTTGTACTCTGTTGGAGAAACATGCGGTTCCGAAGAAATATTTTCCATCCACTTGTAAGTTTTCTCTGTCGGTTTATGGAAAATCTCCCAAGTCATACGGGCGTGATTCGTTTCATCTGGAACACGGTTGATCGGTTGAACCACCATAAATGTCAAGACAAAGAGCGTCGCCAAGACCAGAAATATATTTTCTATTTTTATCGTCTTACTTCTTTTCAAAATCATTCACCATTTCATCTTTACTATCTAAACTGCAGTTTTCAAGAACAAAATCATAGGCATTTTCTGCTAATTCCTGACGTAGGTCAGGCGAAAGAATCAAACGCTCTAACTTTTCTTTCCACTCTCCGTCTTTAGCTAAAAGTCCAGTCTCCCCATCTTTTACCATATCAGAGAAGGCTCCAATGTGACTAGCAACTGTAGGAACTTTTACTAAGGCAGCCTCCATCCATTTGATTTCAGACTTAGCCCGATTAAAGACCGAGTCAACTAGCGGCGCTAAATTGATATCTACCCTACTAATCAGCTGAGGTAAATCCTTCCAGTCAACATAGTCATGGACAACAATCTGCTGTTGGTAAGGCTTCATATCCTCTGGAATATCTAAATGGCCGACAATATGGAGTTCCACATTTTTGTAAGTTTCAAGCAAGGATTGGATAGTTGGCTTTATCAATTCAAAATTTTCATTATGACTGATAGAGCCTGAAAAATAGCCAATCTTGACTTTTGAATCCTGCTGACTATAATCTTTGATAAAGTGAGAACTGATTTCAATCAAGTCACTGGAAGCTCGGTTTCTGTTCAGCAACACCTTATCTTTATATTTGAGCAGCTCTTCCTTCAGTTGGAAAGTCGAAGTAATCGCTCCATCACAGGCAGCTAACATCTTGCCATAATTTTTGACACCAGCATCATAGTTGCCCTTGTCCTTTTCTGACAAGCCTTGAGTATAGCTCAGCTGATCTGTATAAACTGTATCAAAAACCAAATCATCAATGTCAAAATAAACTGGTTTTTTATCTCTTTTAGCTGTATCGCACAAGAATTGAAGTTGATAAGACCATGGAGCCCGATAGATAATAATATGACTTGCATATCGAGCCTGAGAAATCTCAAATTCTGATACATTTACTACTTTGACCGTGAAGCCGTTTTTTCGTAACTGTTCTGCTTTGTTCAGCACTCGGTAACGTGTACATTGCGGAATGATATTTTCAACCCCATCTATAATCAAGATATATTGTTCTCTGGAGACTGATTTGAATTTTTGTACAATGTTTTCCAATATTTCAACTGGATAATCTGTTTCCATTTGTACATAATTAAGCAAATCAGGTATTTCCGTTCGTCTTTCCAGCCCCTGCCAACGGAATTGTTGCGCATTATAATTTTGTAATGAGGTGTACTTAACCAAAGGACTACCAGCCCTGAGCATTCTCAAAGGATGAATATACATAGCACTGTCTTTGTTTTCAGACACCAAAGCATCATATCGATAACCCAAATCCGCAAAATACTTAGTAAAAGTTGTTTCGTGTTTCCCAATAGCCTTATCACGCGAATCCGTATCGGTTAGGTCATTCCAATAGTCGAAAAACTCCTCTGATCGAAGCAATAAAGGCTCAATGACAAGAAAATAGGATTGCAGATGTTCTGGAATATAGCCATATTGATTGAAATTCGTGGCATCTTCTTGTACTTCACCAAAGGAAATTCCCCAGAAATCAAGATTTCTCTCCGCCATTGTTTGGAAGACTTCATTCAAATCTCTCATTGGACCAATATTCGTATCATTGACTAACAGAAGCTGAGAAGAGGTTTGCAACTTTTCCTTACCAATAGTTAAAATACCTTCCCTAAATGCCGCAGCATCGTAACCTGTATTATCCCTTACCAGAACTTGTCCATATTGTTCTAAGACAGATAAATCCTCCGGTTTCAATCCTCCATTTACCACAATCAACGTTTCATCTACCAAAGCAGCTAATTTCTCTAAAAATAGAACCTTGTAGCGCTGAAGATTCTCTTCTGACTCAAAAATGACGTAGACTAGACACTTTTTGCCAGTCACTTGTTGAAGCTGTTTTCGCTGAGAATTCCGTAAAACTCGATAATAATAGTTTTTGGGCGATTTGATATTTCTTTTTATGGTAATGTACTGACGCTTCATTTGAGATAGGACAGTTCGGATATTCCGCGGATTTTTGACAATCTGACCCACTTGCTTAATTGGAGTGACGATAGCATTCCCAACACGATAAGAGAGTGAGTTACGTAATTCGTCAATGTCATCCTGATATTGATAAATCAATTCGCTATCACGTTCCCAGTTTCGCTTTAGCTCTTGGATATAGTCAGACACCCTGTCCATATGCTGAATCAAATCATCCAGTCTGCCATCTAGAGTGTAGATATTTGCAGACAAAGCTTGATAAATCTCATCAGGCAACTGTTTCACATACTTACGCAGGATTTTCAGATAGATTTCGTAATGGTAACGAGTAGAATCTCGTTTAGAGATAGATTCCTTGTCAAAGACCCGATAATTCAGCTTTGTTTTTGTATCATAAACAGGTTTCGCACCTTGGTTGATAATCAAATTTAAGAGAAAATCATAGTCTTCCAGTTTTTCACGATTCAGTGCTTCATCATAATAAACACCCTCAGCAATCGAGCGACGAATGAGGGAACAGTTGGAAATGAAATTTTCTGTTAAGAAAGCTACCTTGTCATAGGGCCGTGATTTAAGGTAAACTTCTTTTTTATCAGGGTCATATAGATCCCCATAGACAATATCTGCTTCCTCTTGCAGCATGGTTGTATAGAAGCTCTCAACGTAGTCAACATCTAAGAAATCATCACTATCCACAAAAATAAAATAAGTTCCTTGAATTTGCTGCAAAGCCTTATTTCTTGTCTTGACGACCCCCATATTTTCATGGCTTTCAAACCTCGTCGGGAAAGGGGAATCTACCAAAGTTTCTTGGATAATCTGGGCAGACTTGTCTGTGGAACCATCATCCAATACCAATAACTCAATATTTTGATAAGTTTGCTCAAAAATACTGCGCAAACACTGTTCAATGTAGTCTTGATGGTTGTAGCATGTTACAACAACAGATATTAAATCTTTCATATACTTTCCTTGTAAATAACTATATTAATTTGAGTTGGCATCTTGACTCTTCATATATGCTTTGTTTATCAGATTAGCCACCCACTTAGGCCAGAAAAGCTGATACATGAACAAATCTTCTTTGGTTCGAGTATTATCTGAAATAGTTTTGGTTGTTTCAGACTCTCCGTGAATCCGGTGGCACATGAGCTTCTTAGAAATATAAGCAAAGCAACCCTTATAGGCACTAATCTTGTACCAAGCATACCAATCTAGACTCACACGCATTTCCTCATCAAATCGGAAATCGCTTAATGCCTCTAAGTTGTAAGTCACAGCCGGACAGGAAATGGGATTACCAAAAGCCAGCACCCGATTTCTCCAAAAACGGCTGGTCGGCATCAGGTTCAGTGTTTTGAGCATAAGAGTCTTGATTTTTAGATTGGTATTTGCCGGAATTTTTACTCCATTTTTCTCTTCAAAATAGTCTGTATAAGCAATGAGAATGTCTTTAGACTGCTCTATTTTCTGCATCACAGCCTCTAGATAAGCAGGCTCATAATAGTCGTCCTGATGGGCAATGGTAGCATAGGGAGTATCAACAAAAGAGAGTGCATTATTCCAGTCCTTCCCGATACCGCCGCCTTCTTTCGTGTAAAAAGGAATACCGTACTTCTGGCACAGTTGCTTGATTGAATCCAGTGGTGTTGAGCTATAGCAGATAACCTTTGATGGCAAGGTTTGAGCTTGCAAAGAAAGGATACAATCTTCTAAAAATTCACTTTCTCCATAGGCACAAATGACCCAGGTATGGTTATTTTTCATCTTTTTCACTCTCTAACTTAGATATTTTTTGCTTCATAATGGACAATTCTTGGACCAACTGTTTGATTTGCTCCTTTTGTTTTGAAATGGCAATAGTATGCAAAAAAATAATAACCAGCAGGAAAAAAATGGCTAAGGACATGACAAAGTTTGAGGTCAGTTCAAAGCCTAACAATTTGGCAATCGAAACTGGAATCCAATCAAAAATAGAGATAACAATCAGTACAAAGCCAATAATAATCCACATAAAGGCTTGCTCAAATAAAATATTGTTTTGATTGATATTCCGAAAGACAAAATACAGGAATAGAACTGAAGCCACTAGCATAACAATAGACAAAATGGACATTATTCACTCTCTTTCATAAAAGCAGCAATCAAGATCGAAGAGCAAACTTCAATCATATAGCGAATGGACTTAATCGGAGTAATCGAAGAGACCCCTCCTGCACGTTCAAACATATTGGCTGGTGCTTCCACCACTTTATATTTCCGCTTCAAGATATGGACGATTGATTCTGGCTCAGGATACTTGATAGGATAGCGCGCAGCAAATTGTCGAATAATGTCTCGATTGGCCAAACGATAGCCTGACGTGGTATCCAGAATCCTTGTACCAGTTGTTAATTTAATAAAAGCTGAAATAATGGTAATGCCAAATCGACGCATAAAAGTCGTCTGAAACTCCGAAGCCTTGTCACCGATAAAACGAGAACCAATAACCAAATCCGCCTGCTGACGACGAATAGGTTCCAGCAAAGCATCCAGCGACTCAATATCATGCTGGCCATCTCCATCAAACTGTACGGCCACATCATAATTATTCTCAAGAGCATACTTATAGCCCGTCTGAACAGCTCCGCCAATCCCTAAATTCATAACCAAATGAATAGCATTCAGATGATGACTGTCCAAAATCTCCTTGGTTCTGTCAACTGACCCATCATTGATGACCACATAGTCTAAGTCAAAATCAACTTTCTTCCGATGTTCTACAATGCTCATAACCGTATTTAAAATACTTTCTTCTTCATTATAAGCAGGAATTATCATTAAAACTTTCAATTATCTTTCTTCCCTTTACAATAAATTTTAGCAAATAATGGAACTAACCTTAACTTCTCCAGGCTCAAAAAAACAATAAGTGAAATTTTAGTCTGAAACCTTTCTCCCTGAACCTTCTTAGACAAAGGAGAAATCGTACTGATGAGTTTATTCTCTTTTAACCATTCCTTAATCCTAATATACTGATGAGTAAACTCCTGATTTGATGAGGTTCTCCCAGAAAAAAGCAAATACCAAACATAATATCTTTTCAAGTAATATACTTCTAGCTCAGATGGCTTACCCAGCTCTAATATTTTTGAAAAAAGAACCAAAATATCAATTTTAGGAGAAAAGCCTCTCTGAGAAGTGTTAGAAACACTCTGATTATTGTAATACCAATTATATCCTTTATAGTCTAACAATCCTATTTTATCTGTTGTCTTATAGGCAGCTAGGTTAAAAATGATATCTTCTCCTATACCATAGTCAAAAAATTCTAGATTGTTCGTTTTTAAGAACTCCGTGCGGTAAACTTTGGCCCAAGGAGCCATTATAATATACTTGGACCACTCTGACTGCTGTATATCTTGACTAAAGATAATCTGGTTACCCTGATTGACACGTTTGTACCCACCAATAACCAAGTCTAGCTTTTTCTCATGGATGGACTGATAAAAAGTTTCAATGTAATCACTATCAACAAAATCATCATTGTCCAAGAACATAGTATATTCTCCCTCAGCTAGAAGAATCCCCTTATTTCTAGTTACTGCAACTCCTTCATTTTGTTTGTCAATTACTCTCACAAAACTATACTTCAATTCATATTCTTTTAAAATATTTAAAGAGTTATCTTTCGAACCATCGTTCAGTAGAATAATTTCAAAATTCTTAAATGATTGATTCAAAAGAGAATCTACACAGCGTTTAATCCCGTCTTGTGCATTATAAACTGGAATAATAACTGAAATAGCTGGTTTAGACATATTTTTCCTTTCATAACTAATCCACTCTATTTATAAAACTTCAATAAAACAGGAAATAGTTTTATTGAAAATTTTATCCCCAATAAATTGGCTAATAGACCTGTTAATTTAAATGCTCGGTTCTCTATATATTTTGCATACTTCAGTAAATACTTATACTGATAAAGCAACTCCTTAATTTTCAAATTCTCAATGTATTGATTTACATAAGGTAATATAGAGATATATGAGATTGCAAAATAGATATTTAAAGCTTGGCGCAGATTGTTATTATATTGAGTATTATCATCCATTCCTTTTTTAATGCTTTCCAAAATATCTATTACATTTTTCTCTTTTACAATATTTGTTATACTTCCATCTCTATTTTGTCTATACATGTAACACTGTATATTTAGAATAGAGTAAGAATTCATTTGTTTTAGTAAATCCGCACAATACAAACAATCTTCAGATAATAAGCCAACAGGAAAACTCAAGCCCCTATCAAACAGCTCTTTTTTTACACACTTATTCCAAGCTGGTGCTATCATCACCTCATTAGAAACCAATTGTATAACATTTTCGTAATAGCTATTATAATCAAAATTAGTTTTTAAAGTAGTCGTTTTATAGTTATCTATACCATAATATTTGGAATACGGGAAAATAATGACATCACTTTTATTTTTTTTCAACTGAACTGATAAATTTGATAAAAAATCCTTATTACTCCAAAAATCATCCCCATCTACAAAAAGAATATACTCTCCTTGACTATTTTTAATTCCAGTATTCCTTGCAGAAGAAAGACCTTGATTCTCTTGATGTATAACCTTCACAACACTATATTTATCAGACAAATCATCACAAATTTTACTAGTCTTTTGATCAGTAGATCCGTCATCAATTAGTATAACTTCAAAATTCGAAGCATCAAAATCTTGATTTGCGATACTATCAACACACTCATTCAGATATTCTGCAACATTATATGCAGCAACTACAATAGAAAATTTCATACTTCTCTATCTTCTCCTTCTCAAAAAAGTATACGGATTGGTCATAAAATAAATAATTAGCGAGACACTCAACCAAGCAATCATAGAAACAAGAAAGGACAAAGAGGCTCCAAAAATTCCATATTGGGATACTAGTGGTTCAGCTGTAAGAATGGATACAAGGTACCCCGCTAAGAATGAAATGACTAAATAATGATGTTTTCTAAAAACAGTTAAAATATTATCACATACTGTAGAAAACGTACTAGCAATGCCTCCTAACAACAGTATAAAGAAACTCATTTGATATTGATTCAGATTGGTTCCGTAAACAATATTTAAAATAGGGATAGCAGCAATTGCCCCAGCAATACAGATCAAGATACTTGTTCCCCACAGAATCTTAAACAAGTTATTTTTATACGTAATAAAATGAGAAATTTTATTCTCTTCCTTGAAAATTGCTAGTTGTGTAATCATAGGGCGTAAAAAAACAATCATTAGATTCATTGCAAAAATTGGAGTGAATAAAATACTAAAGTCTCTCTGTACTCCCGCTTCAATCAATCCCCTATTAAAAATATCGTTTAATGCATACTTAGGTTGGTTATAGATTGAAACTAATAAAAAAGCATTTATAAATAAAGGTAAGCAATCCTTTAAAATACTATAAATATCTTTTAGCTTTACTGTAGAGATATTAATACGATGAAACAACTTAGATTTTGGAAAATCAAAAAAAAGAACTACTATGAAAGAGGTGAGTGTTTGAAAAACAATAGATAAAAGAAGATTTTTAGAAAATAATAACAGAACAGTGAATGTTATTGTTGAAATTATATTTCTAAAAAATAATGATTGACCAGCTATATCTAATCGTTCTTTCTGCTGAAACAAACCTTGAAATACATCAGACAGTGCTTCACTAACTCTGAAAAAAGATACCCAAAATATAATCCAAAAATTTTCATAAGTCGAAGGATTTAAAATTAAATAGCCTAACAAAATTAGTATCATTGAAATATTAGTTAGAAACCGAGTAGCTAAGTAGGTATCAAATGAATATTTTTCTTTAATATCTGTCGCTTGAAAATCTCGAACTTGAAAGCCTGCGACAATAACTAGCAAATTTGCAATTGCATAAGCAAAGCTATAAAGATCAGCTGATTCATTAGATAAGGTGCGAGTAACTATAAATAATAAAATAACGGATACAGCTGCTGAAGATAAACTACCGAGCATATTCCAAAAGAAAATTTTAGGCAATGATCTCTCTTTCAATTTGATAGAACCCTCTTTCAATATAAATAAAACCATATTCAATTATACCATAAATTCCCCTTAAAAAAAGCAACCACAAGGTTGCTCAATGTTTATTTTCTTACTTCCTGCTTGTAAAACTCTTTCAAAGCATCCTGCCAAGTCGGAATGACAAAGCCTGTTTCCTTAGCCTTGGTCAGGCTCATAGTGGAGTTGAAAGGTCGCTTAGCCTTAGCTGGGAATTTGCTGGAATCAACTGGTTGAACTTCCACATCTGTGTCTTTGAGAATTTCCACTGCAAAGTCATACCAAGTTGTGTCCTCTGCCGCATCATTGGATAGATGGTAATAACCAAATTCCTTTTGATTTTCAGCCAGATAGGTCATAAATTCAGCCAGCGTACGAGTCCAAGTCGGACGGCCATGCTGGTCATTGACTACAGTCAGAGTTTTGTGCGTCTTAGCAAGATTTTGCATGGTAAAGACAAAGTTTTTACCGTAGTTACCAAAGACCCAGGCAGTACGGATAATATAGAAACGACTAGAATATTTCTCAACCAGCTCCTCACCCATGCGCTTGGTACGTCCATACTCAGTCTGTGGATCTGGTCGATCGTCTACTTCCCATTCCTCGCCGACAGGTTTTTGTCCGTCAAAGACATAGTCTGTCGAGATGTAGACCATGGTCGCCCCGTGTTCTTCTGCTGCTTTTGCCACATTTTCGGTACCGGTCACATTGATGGCATAGTCCAGCTCTTTTCCTTCGTCCTCAGCCGCATCAACTGCAGTATAGGCTGCGCAGTGATAGACCAAGCTTGGCTTGACTTCCGCAAAGACCTTGTCCACCATTTGGGCATTAGTAATATCCATTTCCGCCACATCAACAGCCACATACTCCTCGTTACGCTCATCTAAAAGATAGCGGAGCTCTGTTCCCAACTGTCCATTCGCGCCTGTAATTAAAATCATTTGTTTTTCCTTTCAGATCATAAATATTCGATGAATTTATTATACCAAAAAAAGCTGAAAAAATCTGCTTGATCTAATCACTATCGGAAAATCTATTCAGTAGGAGCACAAAAGTATAGTTTCTTATTCCTTTTGATACTCTGTATATAAATGATACAATAATCTGCAAGTAACAATGAATAGACTTATCATCAATGGCAAAAAGGTTCGAGTGCTTGAAGCGTAGAGAGTTGGAGATAATGAAATAACCATGCGGCCAATAAAGCCAATTACAAATAAATAGGTCAGCCATATTTTTTCTCTAAAATCAGGAATGACGAGCCATAAAGCGTAAAGAATCATTAATAGCAGCAAGCCATAAAAAGCGACCGCGCTCAGATAAGTAATATTAAAAGAAAATGTCCCTGATTCTCTGGCTACTTTACTGATACCTGTTAAGGTACCAAAAATAGTATTCCAGCCCATTTTTTGTGAAAAAATATTGAGTATGACAAAACCGCTCAGAGCTATGGCTGTTACATTTTTCTTGTGAAGAGCATAAACAAAAAGCACAAGCAAGAAGACCATCACAAAGGCAAAGGATGTGGAAAGCAGATTATCCCCTGTCTCCAGAAAGCCAAGCCCAAGCTTTTGGAAGATATTCAAGTTCGGAAAGTTGGGGAACCAACTGACAATATTCTTTTCAAAACGTAGGGCATTCCCTGGAGACAGCTTAGCTGATAAAATTCCTAAAGCGCTTAGTGCCAAATAGCATAGATTACCCAGTAAAGTTTTTTTATCTTTCTTCGCAAGGGCAGTTTCAAACAGAAGCCACAAAAAAGCGTAGACAGCTAATTGTTCTTGCATGATAGCAACTAAAAAGCACAAAAGGCTAGCTATATTAATCAAAGTATTTTTAGATTCTCTGAAAAAAAGTGCAAAAAACAACAAGGAAGCAGGGAAAATGTAATTAACATAGGTCGGAATAGAGCCCGCGCTTAAAAATTCAGTTGCCGGAAGGAATATAAAAATTAGTAAAGCTGGCAGCCAAGGCAAGGAAGGGGTCAGCTTCCTTAAAGCATAAACCAAAAGCAACGTTGCCAGAAAGGCTGCTGCTATGAACAGCTTTTCGTGAACGGAAAATAATAAGGTAGCTGACTCAATGAGCAGTCTACTGCTCCAAGTAAAATAACGATCAATCCCAAAGAATAAATAATTATAATGAAATTCCTTAGCATATTCTAAAAAGGCTGTTTGGTCTCCTACTGGGGTGATTTTATTATTGATATAAAACTGTATCGCATAAATAAACGAAGATAAGCATAAGACAATATTAATTTTTTTATTTTTCACAATCTCTCCTCAGCTAATATAGGCTACTCAAGTCCTAAAAACTCTCTCAAAGGTTCACTTACTCTTCTCCTTAACCACATAAACCGGTCGTTTCTTGGTTTCCATGAAGATTTTACCGATGTACTTGCCCAATATGCCTATGGTCAGCAGCTGGAAGCCGCCGATAAGGAGAATGACGGTCATAAGGGACGGCCAGCCCGATGTTGGGTCACCAAAAACCAAGGTACGGATAATAATCACCGCCATCAGGATGAAGGCTAAAATCCAAGACAAGATACCTCCTAAAAAGGCAATGTTGAGCGGCGCATCAGAGAAATTGACGATGCCTTCCAAAGAATAGTTGAAAAGAGACCAGAAATTCCAAGAGGTCTTGCCAGCCACTCGTTCGACATTTTTATATTCCAAGTACTCGGTATTGAAGCCAACCCAGGCAAAAATCCCCTTGGAGAAACGATTGTACTCTGAAACTTCCAGAACAGCGTCTACCATTGGGCGGCGCATCAGTCGGAAGTCACGTGCACCATCTACCATCTCTACCTGACTAATCTTGTTAATCAGCTTATAGAACAAATTGGCAAAAAAGCTTCGGATTGGCGGCTCTCCCTCTCGAGTAGTCCGACGGGTCCCCACACAGTCCAGTTCGGGATTCGTGTCTAGCATTGCCTTCATCTCAATCAGAAGCTCGGGCGGATCCTGCAAATCTACATCCATGACTGTCACCAAATCCCCGCTTGCTTCCTGCAGACCAGCATAGAGGGCTGCTTCTTTTCCGAAATTACGAGAAAAGGACAAATAGTGAACATCTGGACAGCGACTACTGAGCTCACGCAAAACATCCAAGGTCCGATCCGTCGATCCGTCATTGACAAAAATATATTCGAACTGGTCACGGATTTGATATTTCACCGCTTCCATGGCTTCATGAAACAAAGGAATAGACTCTTCTTCATTGAAGCACGGAACAATCACTGAAATTGCCATTTTGATTACCTGCTATTTTTTTATATCTTTCATTATAACAAAAACTAGGCAAAAACCTAGTTTTAATCTTATTTGCTCTGTCTAGAGATCTTGAAAATTAAATAGATTCCAAGGCGATTCTCAAATCCTCAATCAAGTCATCCACATTTTCCAAGCCGATAGAGAGACGGATTTGATTTGGCGTAATACCTGCTGCCAGCTGAGCCTCTGGCGACATCTGACCATGAGTCGTCGTAGCTGGATGGACAACCAGAGACTTAGCATCAGCTACATTGGCCAAGTCAGAGAAAATCTCTAAGCTGTCAATAACCTTACGAGCTTCTTTCTCTCCACCTTTGACATTAAAGGTGAAGATAGAGCCCACGCCTTTAGGGAAATATTTTTTAGCCAAAGCATGATAAGGACTGTCAGCAAGTTTCGGATAATTGACCTGCTCGACCTTAGGGTGCCCTGCTAGGAAATCTACAATCTTCTCTGCGTTGGACACATGGCGCTCTACGCGCAAAGAGAGTGTTTCTAACCCTTGCAAGAAGAGAAAGGCATTGAAGGGAGACATAGCTGCGCCCGTATCGCGCAAGAGCTGGGTCCGCACAGCAGTGACAAAGGCTGCCGCTCCAACATCGCGCGTATAGCTGATATCGTGGTAGCTCGGATCTGGGTCAACAAACTGCGGAAACTTGCCAGAAGCTTCCCAGTCGAAACGACCGCTGTCCACAATCACACCACCGATGCTGGTTCCGTGACCGCCGATAAACTTGGTCGCCGAATGCACTGCAATGTCCACTCCATGAGAAAAGACATTGATCAGATAAGGTGTTGCAAAGGTATTGTCGGAAATCAACGGAATCCTGTGAGCATGAACCAGCTCTGCCAATGCTTCAAAGTCAGGGATATTAATCAGAGGATTGCCCAAGCTTTCAATCAGAACCAGCTTGGTATTATCCTGAATGGCTGCTTCTACTTCAGCCAGATTTTCAATATCGACAAAAGTCGTGGTAATGCCATAGCGAGGCAGGGTTTCCTTGAGCAGATTAAAGGTGCCGCCGTAGATGGTGGAGGCTGCCACTACATGGTCGCCAGCATGCGCCAAAGCCAGAATAGTATAGGTAAGGGCCGCCATACCAGAAGCTGTCGCTAGAGCTCCGACTCCACCCTCCAAAGCCGCAATCCGCTCCTCAAAAGCAGACAGGGTCGGATTGGTAATCCGAGTGTAGATATTTCCCGGTTTGCGTAGGGCAAAGAGATCTTCCCCCTCTTGGGTATCGTCGAACACATAGGAAGTTGTCTGATAAATAGGCAGAGCCCGTGACTTGGTTGTCGGGTCGACTGTTTGTCCAGCATGAAGCTGCAGAGTTTCAAATTTAAATTCACGTGTCATAAGGTCACCTCACTATAGTTATGTGATAAGTCTACCATTAAACGCCCCGCTTGACTAATAGAATTTCCTTATCAAAAGAAATAAAGAGAAGCTATATCTTATAGCTTCTCAGATATAATCTCAAAAGTCGTCTGATTGCTTGGCCAGTACAGCTGCGACGAAACTTTGTCTAAAGCTACCCACTGAGCTCCTACATGCTCATCAGAAATCTGGATTTCTTTCTGTTCAGTCAGAACTAGAAAAAGATTCTTGTGGATAAACAGATTTTCATCAATCTTTACCGTAAAATCTCCAAAACCCGTCAGACTTGAACAAGCTAAGAGCAAGCCAGTCTCTTCTTTTATTTCACGAAGACAAGCTTCTTCTGGACTCTCTCCGCTCTCAATCCCTCCAGTAATGGGCTGCCAAAAGGAAACATTCTCATCCTCAACTTTCAAGAGCAAGATTTCTCCATCCTCTGGATGATAGATCCAGGCTTCAATCGACCGCCTCATCATGATTTTTTCTCAATCGGTGCTATGCTGGCCAGCACTTTCTTCAGACCGACCTCTGGGAAATTAATCTTGAGCTCTTGACTATTTCCGCTGCCAGAGACTGCCAAAACTGTTCCATCGCCCCATTTCTTATGGTGGACAATATCTCCAATAGCCCAAGCAACTTCAGGCTTAGATGGCTGGCTCTGACTGCTCTTTCCAAAAGGCAGACTATTTGTAGAAATCGAACTAGGAGCTGCCTGGCGCTTCCTCTCCTGTAAGGCTTGAGCCAGACTCATGCCCTGACCGAATTTGCTAGTATCGCTATTGGTGTAACTGACCTTAAAGGAGCTATTTGCCGGTTGAGCCAGCCCCTGATAGTTCAGCAAGTCTGAGCTGATTTCCCTCAAGAAACGAGTCGGCTGATTGTAGTTAGTTCGGCCATAAAGCAGGCGGGAATTGGCATTGGTCAGATAGAGAATTTTCTCTGCTCGGGTAATACCGACATAGGCCAGACGCCGCTCCTCTTCCAGCTCATCCTCATCTTCAGATGCTCGGCTCAGAGGGAAGACATTTTCCTCCATACCAACCAGAAAAACGACTGGAAATTCCAATCCCTTGGCTGCGTGGAGGGTCATCAGAGTTACTTCAGAACTCTCCTGATCTCCGTCGTCTGTGTCTGCGATCAAGGCTAGGTCATTGAGAAAACGGCTGAGCTTATCAAGACCAGTCTCATCAGCAGGATTGTCTGGATTTTCATCAAAGTTCTTGGTCACAGATAGGAATTCTTCGATATTTTCAATCCGAGCTTGGCTTTCCAAGGTTGCTTGAGCTGCCAAAGCGGCTGAGTAACCTGTTTTTTTCAGAACAAGCTCGACTAGTTCAGTCACGCTATAGTCATCCAAACGATCCCGCAAGTCGAGTATCAGATTGGCAAACTCATAGACCGCCTGAGCCGCCTTACCCTTGACTGGCGAAAGCATGATATTGGCTGACGCATCCAGCAAAGAGATTTCTTGAGTAGCTGCAAAATTCCGAATCTTGTCTACCGTTCCCGGTCCGACACCACGCTTAGGCTCATTGACCACGCGCTCATAACTGATATTATCGCTAGGATTGGCGATGAGGTTGAGATAAGCGATAATATCACGGATTTCCTTACGGCTGTAGAATTTGGTTCCGCCGACCATAGTATAAGGAATATTGGACTTGAGCAGGGCTTCTTCTACCGTACGTGACTGGGCATTGGTCCTATAAAGGACTGCAAAATCCTTATGACTGTATCCTTCTCGGCTCAGCTGATCAATAGTTCGGGCAACAAAGAGAGCTTCGTCCTGTTCGTCATTAGCCCGATAGTAGACAATTTCCTCACCGTCTTCGTTTTGAGTCCAGAGATTTTTCGGACGGCGATTGCGGTTGTTTCGGATGACTTCATTAGCCGCCTGAAGAATGGTCTTAGTCGAGCGATAATTTTCCTCAAGCAGGACTACCTTAGCTTCTGGATAATCCTTTTCAAAGTCCAAGATATTCTGCATATCCGCTCCCCGCCAGCCATAGATAGACTGGTCAGCATCTCCGACCACGCAGATATTCTTAAAGCGGGAAGCCAAGAGCTTGACAAGCTGGTACTGGGCATGGTTGGTATCCTGATACTCGTCTACATGGATGTACTGGTAACGTTGCTGGTAGTAGGTCAGAACATCAGGATTTTGATCAAAAAGCCGCAAGGTCAGCATAATCAAATCGTCAAAGTCCATGGCCTCAGACTGGCGTAATTCCTTTTGATAGGCCGTGTAGCACTTGGCCACAATCTCCGTGTACATATCGCCAGCTTGGGAAGCATAAGCCACATCATCAATCAAGTCATTCTTAGCATTGGAAATACTTCCCAAGATTGTCCGTTCATTCCATTTTTTCGGATCCAAGTTCAACTGTTTGAGAATGCGTTTCATGAGAGTTCGTTGCTCTCCTGGATCCACTATAGTAAAATTACGATTGTAGCCGATATGATCCGCATCACGACGCAGAATACGAACACACATGGAGTGAAAAGTTGCAATCAGACAGTCCTGAGTAGCTGGATTGAGACCATAAGCACGCTCTTTCATCTCACGAGCCGCCTTATTGGTAAAGGTAATGGCCAAGATATTCCAAGGATTGACCATTTTTTCATCAATCAGATAAGCAATACGGTGGGTCAAAACTCGGGTCTTTCCAGAACCAGCCCCCGCCATAATCAATAAGGGGCCTTCTGTCGTTTGCACCGCCTCAGCCTGACGGTCATTCATACCGTTTAATAAGGGATTCATCTTCTATCCTTTCAATGTAAAATCAAACTGAAAATCAATGCTTCCATTATATCAAAATTCGAGTGAATTTGTTATCGAAAAGGCAACTGTCCTCAATTGAAATTAGAGTGTGAAAAAGCTATAATAGTAGTTTAGAAAGGAGTAGCCATGCACAATCATCCAAGTGACAATCTCAAACTTGCCGAACGAGGCGCCCTCCTAGCAATTGCCACCTACATTGGCCTATCCGTTACAAAAATCATTGCAGGTGCGACACTGACATCCTCCAGTTTGACGGCGGATGGTTTCAACAACGTCTCCGATATCGTTGCCAATCTAGCAGTCTTAATCGGCCTACGCATGGCAAGAAAACCAGCGGATAAGGACCACCGCTTCGGCCATTGGAAGATTGAAGATCTGGCCAGCCTAATTACTTCTTTCATCATGTTTTTTGTCGGTTTCAATGTCCTCATTGATACAGCTCAAAAAATCATTAATAAGGAAGAAACCTTGATTGATCCTGTGGGAGCCATCGTCGGGATTGTATCGGCCATCATCATGTTTGGTGTTTATCTTTACAATAAAAATCTAGCCAAAAGAGTGAAATCCAAAGCTCTGGATGCGGCTGCTAAAGACAATCTGTCGGACGCCATCACTTCTCTGGGCACTTCTGTTGCCATTATTGCCAGCTCCCTGAAGTTTCCTATCGTTGATAGGCTAGCAGCCATCATTATTACTTTTTTCATTCTGAAAACGGCCTATGATATTTTCATGGAATCCTCCTTCAGCCTGTCAGACGGCTTTGATCAAGACATTTTAGATGATTACAAGCGTGCCATTCTGGAAATTCCTAAAATAACACGCGTCAAATCCCAGCGTGGCCGAACCTATGGTAGCAATATCTATCTGGATATTATACTGGAAATGAATCCTGACCTCTCCGTCTTTGAAAGTCACGAAATCGCTGATCAGGTAGAGGATATGCTCAAGGAAGACTTTGGCGTCTTCGACATTGATATTCATATTGAGCCAGCCCCTATTCCTGAAGATGAGATTCTGGATAATGTCTATCAAAAGCTCCTGATGCGTGAGCAATTAGTCGACCAAGGTAGTCAATTGGATGCACTCTTATCTTCCGATTTTATCTACATTTCCCAAGACGGTCGCCAGCTAAACAAAGAGGAATTTCAACTAGAGAGAGCCCAAACTTCTCCTATCAAAAATTTAGAAATTACATCCGTCAGCCAAAAGACCAAGCTGATTCGCTATCAAATCGGGGATGTCATCCATACCAGCCTCTGGCGCCGCCACGAAGTCTGGCAAAACATCTTCCACCAAGAAACACGAAAAAACAACTAGCAGAAAACTAGTTGTTTTTATATGCCTTCACTTGGTCTGTTGCAATATCTTCTCCAAACCACTTTTCAGCGATTTTCTGGAATTCTCCCTCTTGGTATAATTGCCCGAAAGTAGCATTTACTTTTTCCACTAAAGTACGGTCCGCCTGTCTAGCCCCGACCGCAAAGGCCTCGCTCTCAAATCCAACTGAAAAGACTGAATATTGATCTAAAATTCCTTCTTCTGTCAGATAATAATTGGCATAAACGCGGTCAATCAAGAGTCCATCAATCCGGTCGTTTTGCAAATCAATCAAAGCCTCGTTGAAGCTTTGGTACTGGGTCGCTGTATGATTTTTGACAAAGTTTTTCAATATTTCAGGATTGCTTTCAAAAGCTACATAGCCAGAAGATCCCGTTTGGGCACCCAATACTTTTCCTGCCATATCACTGGTCTGTGAGATATGAGAGGATTTTTTGCTGACCAAAACCTGCTCATTTTTCATATAAGGAATGGTAAATTGTACCTTTTCCATTCGCTCATCCGTCGCAGAATAGCCATTCCAAATAAGGTCTATCGTGCCGTTGGTCAACTCTGTTTCTTTCATATCCCAATCAATCGGCTGCCACTTCACCTCAATCCCATATTCCTTAAAAACGGCATTGGCCAAATCAATGTCAAACCCTGCATAAGTGCCATCTTTTTGCTCAAATCCCATGGGGACAAAGGTATTATCAAAGCCGATTGTAATCTGTTTTTTCTCCTCGTACTTGCTCCAGTTATCTAAACTGGGATCACTGACATTGGAACTACAAGCACTGAGCAGAAAGGTTAGGATCAGGGTCAAACAGGTCAAAAGAATATTCTTTAGTTTCATTCGGACCTCCCTTATTTTGGTATGACTTTGAGAATAGAATCCGCAATGTTTTCCGCAAACTGCAAATCATGTGTGACCACAATCTGCGTCATTCCCATTTCACGATTTTGAAGGATAAGTTTTTCTACTTCCAAGCGTAAGGCAGGATCCAAGGCAGAAGTCGGCTCATCATATCCGATAATTTCTGGATTAATCATCATAGCACGAGCCTAAGCGACCCGCTGTTTTTGCCCTCCTGACAGCGAATAAGGGTAGGCATTGGCATGCTCGGACAAGCCTAAGCGAGCCAACAAGCCCTGCGCCTTCTCTTCAGCTTCTTCTTTGGAAATGTTCATTGTATGTATTGGTGATAAGGTCAAATTTTCCAAGACAGACAAATGAGGAAAGAGCTGAAAATCTTGAAAGACAAAGCCTAGAAGATTACGCTTTTCAAGCTCTGCGACAGCCAAAATCTCTCCATTATAAATTACTTGTCCCGAATCAATTGTCTCCAAACCTGCCAGCATACGCAGAAGGGTCGTCTTCCCTCCGCCTGAAGGTCCAACAATGGCCAATACTTGCTTTTCAGGCACGATTAAATTAAAATCCTTTAGAATCTGCTTATCACCAAATTTTTACTAATATTTCGTAATTCTAACATAATAGCACCTACTTATAATAACTAAATTTCTTTTCGACCTGTTTTGCAACCAGCGTAGCCAGACCGATTAAGAGTAAATAAATCAAGCCTGCAACAAACATCGGTGCTAGACTTGCATCTCGGTTGGCCGCTGTACGACTGGCCAAAATCAAGTCTGAAATGCCTAAAGCATACACCAAAGAGGTATCTTTCACCAAAGTCATGACTTCATTAAATACGCTTGGTAGCACAATTTTTACGACTTGCGGCAAAATAATTAGATGAATCGTCTGAACTGGAGTAAACTTCAAAACCTTCGCAGCTTCATACTGTCCAGTCGGAATGGAAGAAATGCCGCCGCGGAAGATCTCCGCAAAATAAGCGGCATAGTTTAGTGTAAAGGCAATAATCACTGCCGGAATCCGATCCAGTCGAATTCCGATACTTGGCAAAACATAGTAAATAAAGATTAACTGCAATAAAAGCGGCGTCCCACGCATAATCCAAATGTAAATATGAAGCAGCCATTGCAGGGGCTTCAAGCGAATTTGCATCGAAAAAGCCAGCATAATTCCCAAAGGAATCGAAAAAACCAAGACCAAAGCAAACACTTGCAAGGTAGTTGCCGCTCCACTTAGAAGACTGGGTAAAATTTCCAAAATATAGTTCATTCTCTTCCTCCTAAATAAATATTTTACCATTATAACAGAATCTCAGGAAAATACAGGCAGATATTGCAAAAAATTTATAGGGAGAAAATCGAAATCAAACAAAACTAAAATCCGACCCTCTTTTTAAGAATCGGATTTATTTGAATCTGGGGCGCTTGGTTTTGGAACCATTCGAAACAACATAGCTCTAAAACTGACAAATAACCTTCCAACCAAAAGGAGAGGTTAGCTCTTTGTTAACCGCAGTAGGTTCCATTCTGGGAGGGAGCGACTGGTTATTTTGAGGTTATCAAGCGTGAGGGTGTTATTTCAATCCACGCCCCCGTGAAGGGAGCGACGTATTAGGCATCATTAAGGCCGTAATGCAGGTCATATTTCAATCCACGCCCCCGTGAAGGGAGCGACTATTTGGGTGGACTTAATTTCATCAACAACCAATTTCAATCCACGCCCCCGTGAAGGGAGCGACAGTATTATTTAGATGAAGCTAAACGGGCAATGTATATTTCAATCCACGCCCCCGTGAAGGGAGCGACTTTTATCTCGAAGTCATTGAACTACCTAAACAATATTTCAATCCACGCCCCCGTGAAGGGAGCGACTCTATATTACTTATTATTCATTATAAACCATCAGTATTTCAATCCACGCCCCCCGTGAAGGGGAGCGACAACCCCAACAGCAGGAGCAGTCTTCTCAAGTTACATTTCAATCCACGCCCCCCGTGAAGGGAGCGACATGAACTTATTAAGCCTTTAGGTATAGTTGAGGAATTTCAATCCACGCCCCCGTGAAGGGAGCGACTGGTTTAATCGCACTTGGATGTGTAACATTCCTTCATTTCAATCCACGCCCCCGTGAAGGGAGCGACAACCATTGGTTATGACGCTCTTAAAGGGTGGAGTATTTCAATCCACGCCCCCGTGAAGGGAGCGACTTTATCTAACTAATTTTGATTTAGAGCTTTTTAAATTTCAATCCACGCCCCCGTGAAGGGAGCGACAATATAAATGAAAATAATGTCAATAGTTTATGTATTTCAATCCACGCCCCCGTGAAGGGAGCGACGGATTTTGTTTTGTGATTGTTGTTTCTTTGAAACATTTCAATCCACGCCCCCGTGAAGGGAGCGACAGTTCGATGAGCTTCCTACTATGATAAACACTGATTTCAATCCACGCCCCCGTGAAGGGAGCGACGATTTTTACATCTGGCTTTCTTTTGCACCAACTAATTTCAATCCACGCCCCCGTGAAGGGAGCGACGTAAAAGTATCAAATAAGCTTGATGCAGCTTTCTATTTCAATCCACGCCCCCGTGAAGGGAGCGACAAGATAAGGAACTTTCTTGCTTGGAAGATGATTGAATTTCAATCCACGCCCCCGTGAAGGGAGCGACCTATTCTTTCACGTGGTATATATGCTATGTTTTATATTTCAATCCACGCTCCCGTGAAGGGAGCGACTTTACTGCATAAATTGTTTTTTCGCCAGTAACTCATTTCAATCCACGCTCCCGTGAAGGGAGCGACCTTAGTCATGCTCACATACACTACATCCATCGTTATTTCAATCCACGCTCCCGTGAAGGGAGCGACCTTACCGTTTACAAGAGATTTTATGTCAACATAAATTTCAATCCACGCTCCCGTGAAGGGAGCGACAAGATGATGTTAAGCATAAGGCTTTCTTCTGCTAGATTTCAATCCACGCTCCCGTGAAGGGAGCGACTCGCAGTCGTCTATTAGACACCCTAGACCAGTGATTTCAATCCACGCTCCCGTGAAGGGAGCGACGACGGTCAATCTAGCCTATCTGCTTCAACCAAAATTTCAATCCACGCTCCCGTGAAGGGAGCGACGTTGGATCAAGAGCATACTTTTTCAATTCATCTGATTTCAATCCACGCTCCCGTGAAGGGAGCGACAAACTAAATATTTTCAATAACCAGGCTTTTCCATTTCAATCCACGCTCCCGTGAAGGGAGCGACATTCTGGCGCTGACCCTTTCAAAAAGGTTCTCAATTTCAATCCACGCTCCCGTGAAGGGAGCGACAGTTATCAATCGTATAAAAATGGTAGTTGTTGAGATTTCAATCCACGCTCCCGTGAAGGGAGCGACCTATTAGCTTGTTCAGGTCTTCGTAGCGGATGGTATTTCAATCCACGCTCCCGTGAAGGGAGCGACTTATCAACACCTAATGAGTTCAAACCTAGCATAATTTCAATCCACGCTCCCGTGAAGGGAGCGACATTCAAGCGGTGAGAATGTGTCCGAAACAACAGATTTCAATCCACGCTCCCGTGAAGGGAGCGACTGTAGCGTATTATAAAGGAAATTATATTGATTTCATTTCAATCCACGCTCCCGTGAAGGGAGCGACGTGCATTATCATTCCTAAAAAGTTCATCCCTGATATTTCAATCCACGCTCCCGTGAAGGGAGCGACATTTTGTGACCATACATCACATAAGGATAGGATATTTCAATCCACGCTCCCGTGAAGGGAGCGACTTAGTCTTAGAATAAACCAAATCACCATAACGTTATTTCAATCCACGCTCCCGTGAAGGGAGCGACATTAGCTGGTCTGCCAGATGGCACTAAATTTGTTATTTCAATCCACGCTCCCGTGAAGGGAGCGACCCTTAATAGATAAAGGGTTTTTCAAAATTATCTGATTTCAATCCACGCTCCCGTGAAGGGAGCGACGTCAGTTCAATTTTTCTCCCTATCAGCTTATATCAATTTCAATCCACGCTCCCGTGAAGGGAGCGACCAAGTGGAAAGTAACATCAAGTGACATTGGAACATTTCAATCCACGCTCCCGTGAAGGGAGCGACTCATACATTCTTGTCACGGTGATAACTTGGTTTATTTCAATCCACGCTCCCGTGAAGGGAGCGACATGGCTGAACGTTGGAAGACCTTCCACCCTAAAATATTTCAATCCACGCTCCCGTGAAGGGAGCGACTTGCTCACATATAATAATTTTCACCAGTAACTTCCATTTCAATCCACGCTCCCGTGAAGGGAGCGACTTCGCCATGCTGTAACTCATTTATGGGTTTGGGATTTCAATCCACGCTCCCGTGAAGGGAGCGACGTCCCTGAGACAGCTATTATCAAACACACGTATAATTTCAATCCACGCTCCCGTGAAGGGAGCGACAGCGCGTAGTTGCACTGTTTTAAGCAAACATTATCTTTCGAGAGAAGAAAATTCTTCTAAAATTTCGAATTTTTGCCTTGTTTTTGTTTATTTTTTGCGCGAAAGTCCTTCTTTTTTATGAGCAACACCTATTCGCACTAGACTATTTAAAGGAGTAATACCCCTATATCAGGATCATAACTTGTATTACGTCCAATCGTTTCTAGACGATTTTGCCAGTTTTTTCCTAGCAAATAAAAACGAATACTGTCAGACTCAGTGTCAATAATACTCAAAAGCTTAGCCTTTATTTCTACAAATTCTGCAGGAGTTACTGAGCATTCAAAAACTGAATTCTGAACGCGTTGCCCATAATCAACGCATAATTTTGCCACATGACGTAATCTTTTCCTGCCTTGCGCAGTTTCAGTATTCACATCATATGTTACTAATACCATCATAAACCGGCTCCTATATTAAAAACGGTGGATAGGATTCCAATTCCCCACGGATTGTCTTAGCCAATAACTGTGCTTGGACATAGGGCAGTAACATCAATTTCACCTTTTCTTTAGTAAAAGGATGTTCTACTTCCTGATGTTTCCGCTTTTGCCATGCTTCAATAAAGGTCGCACGACCTTTTTCTGTTAATATGACACTGCCGTTTTCCTTATATTCAAAATGTTTTTTTGTCAGCTGACCTTTATTTATCAAAGAAAATACAAATCTATCAACTATATAAGCACGAAATTCTTCGACTAAATCCAATGCCAAACTAGCACGACCTGGTCTATCCGTATGGAAGAAGCCAACATAACTATCCAGTCCCACTGCTTCCAAAGCAGATTGGCATTCATATGTTAACAAACTGTAGCCAAATGATAATAAAGCATTGACACAATCTAAGGGAGGTCGTCTGGTTCGCCCATTAAACTGGAAAGTCTCCTTATCAGTTAATACTAAATCATTAAAAATACGAAAATATTGATTTGCTGCCTGACCTTCAATTCCTAATAGAGAATCCTTGTCTTCAGCTGCTTGAACCTGTTCCAAGGCCCAAGTTAATTCCGTATTCACCTCTTCAAAGAGATGGCTATCGATTCGATCGCGATGGTCACGCTTGAAACGTAATAAATATTTTCTAGAATTTGAAATCTTAGCAAGAATAAAGTGTTTTGCATATTCTAGAGATTTTTCTTCATCCGCCAAACGATAATGCTGTCTCCTTAGCAAAACATTCCCATTTGTTTGCCCAACAAATCGACCGCAAAAGCGCCCTTGTGGTGTATGGAAGGACAAATTTATCTGATTTTTGGCACATAGTTCAATCAAAGAAGGAGACGCTCCCAAATAAGAAAAACAAACAATGCCATCAAGTATCCGATATGGAAAACGACTGACAACCTTACCTTCTTGCTTGATAACGATATTATCTCTTTCACGCGTTAAATAAAAATTATCTTGAGTCAAATATAGAGTATTAAGTAGCTTTTTCATAAGCTATCCTCACTTTTTAGTGCTTGGAAAATATAATTGTCAACATTGCGTGACTTCTTGCTCAGACGCGGCATGCAAATATCAACTAAGGAGCATAACTGACAGTTTTTAAAATATTCAGCTTTCGGAATAAGCTTTTTATCATAATATTGATGCATTTGGCAAGCCAGCTCAGCTACTTCTTTTCGTAAATCAGAAGTGATTTCTATTCGCTTCTTTTGATTTACACTATGATAGTAAAGATAACCATACTCGATTTCGCATCCAAGAGTTTCTTCAAGACAAATCGTTTGAGCAACCAACTGAACAATATCACGAGTATCCTTTTTTGGTTTTCCACGCTTATATTCAATAATAACAGGGAGCCATTTGCCATGTTTCCCTTTTAACGAAACTCCTTTTTCATCCTTATGAAATTCAACCACATCCAATATTCCATAGAGACCAAGCTCTCTTGACGAGACATGCATAGCTCGCGAGCTAATAACATCCTTTCGTTTTTCCTTGATATATGGATTGTCTGCTTTTTGATGTAAAATCTGCCCATGAGCTGTCGCTTCGTTTTCAACCCACTGCTGCTCAATATGAATCAAACTCCATTGGCGCTTGCAGAATTGGAAATGCTGAATTCCAGACAACATCAAATAGTCACTTTCAGCATAAACCATATTACAGTCCTTCTAAGATATCAACTGTCAATCCTTTAGCCTCATATTCTGCCAATTTCTCTTGATTAAGATGGATAGCATAGTCTTCATAACTATCCTTATCCTGTTTTTCTTTGTCAAATTCAAACAAATCAAAAACACGAGCACTGGAAACATTTCCTAACTTATTAGAATGTGTAAACCAGAAGACTTCCCTTACTCGCATAGAACCTTCAGGACGAGCGGATGACGCATCGTTTTCAAAAAGACTAACGAGAACTTCCTTTATAACTTCAGCATCTTCGTTAGAGAATCCTGTTTTTTCAGCAAAATTTGGATTAATCGAACCTTTGATGACATAGACGCCATAGTCCACAAAATGCTTAGTCCCCATCGTATCAGATGAACGTCCACCTGCTTTTTTAGGTTCGACACCATTTGTACTTCTAGTAATCTGTAAACTAGAGATGATGATTGGATCCAAAGATTTAGCCATGCTAACAGAAACCGGTCCACGAATAGCAAACGAGCGATCTTTTAGATAAGTGAACACTTGACCAAACGAACGGACATCCATCCATAATTGATTGGCTTTTTCATTAATTTCTTCATCTGATTCTTTTCCTGTAAATTGAGTCTTAAACCGTTTCTCAAGTGAATTAAGCCCATCCTCAATGCGATCATTTGCTTGTACAAAGATGGTGTGGCCAAAATCCTGTATCCGATTGCGGATTTTGCGCTTGATGGCTACATCGCTGATTAAGCCTTGATTGGCTGCATTTGTTCTTGGCATATTTCCTGACAAAGGATCACCATTTGCATTAGCTTCCCTCACTTCAACCGTTACCATAAAATCAATCTTGTGTTCCAACATCTGCTATTCCTCACTTTCATTTTTTTCTTGTTTTGTATAAAAGAACTGCTTTTCAGCATAGTAACCAAAAATAAATTGATAATCCAAGGGATCATTGATATCCTTCTTTGCCATTAGGGGGCTGAGTAATTGGACAATTTCTGCTCGCTCTTTGTCCAATTTATTAAAAATTCCATGAGCATTTAACTTTACAGTTTCTTCATAAGGTTTAATTTTATTTGTCAAATTCATCATTAACTTGGCTGGCTGGCTGGTATAGGCGTTCCAGTACCTCTCGGCATTTGTAATTCTTTCCTGATTATTACCATCTATTCGATATCGCTGAGTTTCAATTAGCTCAAAAATAGCTAATAATCTTCCGAAGAGATAGGAACGATTAGTATTTTCATGATCTAACATTGGTTTAAACTCCCTTCCATATTGTTTGTGTAAAATCGCTAAACTTATTTGCTGCACCTGAGACCAGTGATTAGGGTACTTTTGTCGCTGTTTAATATTCTTTTCTAACTTCTTAACGATAGTACTAGGTATTGGATTCCCATCAATCAAAGCTGTTACTAATTGCTGATATTGATCACTCTTAAAACTGTCATTGTCCAATTCCAAATAACGTTCTCTGTCAATACCGTAGGCAGCGTTGATTATGTCATTAAAAGTAGGTGTTCTTAATTTATAATTTCCAGATTTAGTTTTTGCCTTCCAAGAATAGTTTTCCTGCCAAGTTTCCAGATTTTTCAGCAGCTGTGAAACTTGAAGCTGGCGGAAATATTTTAAAGCAATACGACCTTTATTTTCATTCAGGATAGCAATATTATAAGTAGCATTATTGCTGAATAATTTCTGACCTCTAACAAAAGATGAACCAATTTTTTATTCTCTTCATTCGGTTTAATAAAAACTTGTTTTTCTTCTTCATCATCTTCAAATAAATCATCAAACTCTGGTTTGACAATATCTAACTGACTATCATTTGACAAATCATCACTAAACCAATTGATCAAATATTGAGAGGTACCTAACCAAGTATGACTATTATTGTTCTCCAACAGATACTTAATCATCAAATGTATTTTTTCTGAGGTTTCATAGCCAATTTTAATTATGTCTGATGAAGCATTTTCATTTGGAAATCTATCACCAAGGTATGCTATTTTATTATTTTGGGAAATCAGTTTTCCATTTGAAAATACACCTTTCGGTTTACGATGATTTTTAATGATCCTGTCTTCTTTTCCGCTAATATTACATATTCCAATGCCAATTTCAGTTGAATTATTATTAATATAGTTAATAAAATCATGATGCATTTCATTAAAATTTGAAACTGAAACGTCTCTCAAACCATCAAACTCTAAAATTTTAAATGATAATTTAATATCTTTTAAAGCTATTTTTTGTTTTTTTCTCCAAAAATAAGTGAACCTTCTTGAATTTTTCCGTTATTATCAACAAACTCTTCTTGTATTTGGCAATCTGAACCAAATGCACTATTTAAAACTAATTCAACTGATTCTGGATTCTCAACAAATTTTTTAATTATTTTTAAAAAAATTTCTACTTTATTATTTTCAGTTTGGATCATCCAGTTATCTAAATTTTGTAGATACCTTTGATGCTTCTCTTTTCTTAATTCCGAATACATGACATAGTACCAACTATCTACGATTGGATGTGGTGCTATCTTAGTGCTCGTTCTATTACTAGATTCATAGGTTACAGGAAAATCACATTTTCACCAATTTCAAACTTCCTTGCCTTAAAAAAAGCACCTTCATTATCTAATAATATTTCGATATAGATATCATTATTTTTTATTACCTTATTATCATGGTAAATCGGTAGCAAAACAGGATTGTCTCCTTTTTGTTGGTCAACTAAGCCAATTTCTTCTGCTTTTTCATAAGTTTTTAAGTAGAGAAGTAAAAAAATCCATTATCCTTCTCCTTTCTCCATGGTTTCGTATTCCTTAAGTTCATCATCAACGGACTTAATCTGGCCAGGTGTCTTGAAAGTATAACTAGACAAAGTATTTACAATTTCACAATCAGACTGAGACTTAAACTTAATCAACCCATTCTCCATCACTGTTTTTGTAAAATAAGATTTTAATGGTGTCGTTTCGTCTTTGGGATAAGCAAAAGAATGGAACATGATACCTAAATCAATAGTAACACCATCGTAGTAAGAAGGGGTGTTTTCATACTCTTCCTGACTAATTTCATCGACTAAGCCAAAGCATTCGCTGGTCCCTAAAAAAATAGTTCGTCGTCCACCCTTTCGAATAGAACGTTCCATAATAGCCTCATGCTTGTTAGGTAACCTATCTTGCATCAAATCTTCACGATTTTCATTCCAAATGAAATGGAATTTCACTAGATATTCCACATCACTCAAGTATGAAACATAACTCAAATCCGCACTGTAATCATGTAACAAAGCACGAACACCATGTAGCTCTGTCTGAATTTGATTCATGACCTTAACTTCAGTAACAACATTTGTGAAAGTCGGCTTGTAGTACACAGCATCAATTATGCCTTGGAGAGCTTGCCGAGTAGGAACAGGATATGATGATCTCTCTCCACCACCTTTAGTTGCAGGATTTGTAAATAGAGCCTGTTCACTACGTATTTTCGCATAGAAATTTCTTGATCTGTACAAGGTTAAAACCTCCTTCTGTGATTCTATAGACCTATCTTAGCACTTGAAACTTCAAAAGTCAATTTTTTGTTTCTATATATAGTGATTATAAAATGGCTGTTGATTATATGAATCAATTTTGATATAATCTAGCCATCATAGTGCTATCTATGTGGATTGAAATTATATTTAGTGCTTATTTATACTGAATTACAGGTCAACAAAGTCCTCTACTGACTCTCGTTGGCCTATTTTCATTTAACTTTTACATCAGGAAACTTCCTGAATCTAGGGTAATCCCCTTTTTCTCATCATAATAACCATCTGACAATATCTGAATTTGCCCATTCAAATATGGTTTTGTCGCTTCAAGCACTTGATCGTGCTTACGAACGTTTACCGTATAGGGCTGCAATTCCTTTAAAAGAGCTTTTATCGTTTGATAGTCTTCAACAGATGGGTAATCATATTCACACAATTCTTCTAAAAACAACAACTTATCAATAGCGTCTCCATACGGAACCAACACCCCTATTGTGTCATTGTTTATTAAATTCATCTTCAAACCAGCAGTTTTAAAGGCTTGCTTTAACTTTCCCTTAAAATTATTTCTGTCTTGATATGAATTTGTGCTTAAATAATCGTAAACTGATTCACCATGCGATAAAGGATAATCCATTGAACCTTGATTATTAGCGTAATAATATTCAAAAAAATCCCGATTTAAAAGCGACATTTCAATAGGCGATGAAATCTTATGGATAATATGCTCTGTGGCGTCTTTCTTAGCTTTTATTTCTTTCAAGCGTGATAGATTTTCCTCTTCAGCGGTAAGATTGACTAAGGTAACCTGACCTTTATCACGTTTACCTTCACGATTACATCGTCCACTAGCTTGCACAATTGAATCAACTCCTGCATAAGATCTGATGACACGATTAAAATCAATGTCAACTCCAGCTTCAATTAGTTGCGTACTAATACAAATAATAGGTATTCCTTTTTTTAGATGTTGTTTAATTTCCGATATAATGTCTAATCTGTGCTGAGCACACATATTAGTCGAAAGTTGATAAATAGGTCTATCAGTCAATCCTTCAAACATCATATATAATTTATCAACTGTCTTTTTGGTGTTAAAAATCGCAAGAATAGACTCGTCATTTTCCAGTACAAAATCTACTAAATCTGACAGGTTCGAATGTTGATTATTTTCATCAAATTTTCTAAGTTCTGTTCTTGAAAAGACTTCTTTTTCGTCATGAATTAACTCGACTATATCAGTAGCCTCACCATTTTTTCCACCATAAGAAAGTTTATGATTAATTGCAGTAGAATCATAAGCAGGCTGTGTAGCTGTACATAAGATGATAGTCGTATTCATAACTTTATTTAAGAAATTCATGGTTAAATTAAATAAAGTTGTCACCTCAATAGGCAATGATTGTACTTCATCTAAAATCAAAACACTATTCGCTAAACTGGAAAAACGACGGATATTTGCTGATTTAGTTTTAAATAAAGTTTGAAAAAATTGAACCATTGATGTCAAAACGACTGGACTATCCCAACTTTCTATCAGGTACTCTGCTAATAAGCTCTCTTTTTCGTCTCCCTTATCCTCGTTCTCTTGTTTGTTCTGTATAACATTTGAATGATGCTCTAGAACACCTACCTCGCCAATTACTTTTCTAATTTCAGAAGCATTTTGCTCCAGGACAGATAAAAATGGGGTAATATAGAAAAATCTTGATTTATTTTGATCAACCAACTGATGAAAGGCATATCTCATACTAAGATTCGTTTTTCCAGCGCCAGTTGGCAGATCCAAACGATAGATTCCCGTTGAATCTTTTTCACCCCTACTCTTAACTCGTTCACCAATTTGTGAACGAATCTCATTAAGTCTTGTAGTTGGATGACTAAAGCTACGATATTTTCGCTCAATAGCTTCAAGATAAGACTCATTTAGTTTTTGTTTTTCTTCGTCTTTTAAAGGTTCAATGAGTAAGCCATAAGCATTGATAGTATCTAATATATCTGCATTCTTCAAAAAGGATAAGTACATCCGAATAAAACAACCACTATAATATTCTTTCTCACTTTCATCAGACCAACTAAGTTTAGACCAAGCTTGCTGGTAATTTGCAAATGCTTTTTCGATTAAATCGTTTAAATCTCTGTAACCATAGATGCTTAATTCATCTTCTAATTCTTGAGCAAAAGGTAGAATATCTTCTTGGTAAGGCTCGTTCGCTATACCTTCTATAATTCGATGCCTCAACTTGTTAAATGCAAATTGTTCTGCTTGAACATCTTCATCTTGCAGAGGAATGTTATACATACCGTGATGAGCTGAAATAACATAGGCACTGATCTCCTGAAAAAGTACCCTGTCTGCCAACGGAATGCTTGATTTTTTTAAACATGCTTGTATATTCTGAAAGAGATATCTAGCTCCTGCAGACGAATGATCAACATGCTTGCTAGGATGCATTTCCAATTTATCTTGAAAAGCTTTATTTGCCTTGCCTAAGTCATGATATAAGCCTAGTAAAAAAAGCACATCACCTTGTCCTAAAGATTCCGCTTCTTTTCTTCCACTTTCAGCAACATTTGTTAAATGTATTTTTAGCGATTGCATTTCGTTCGTATCACGATTATAATGAGCTTTTATCATTTTTATCCTCATTTCATTTAGTGTAAATGTTGGAAAAATAATCCAATCTTAAATCTCTAATTTAGATTAAAGCGTCTAAAAATTAAAGCGCTTTCATTTTTAAAGAAAATAATTTCTGAAGTATTATAGACAGACTACAAAATATTTAAATGAATAATATCTTAGTCCTAAAAAACGAATTCTTTATCAAGGTAACCATATAGATAAAGACATTACTAATCACCTATACTATAAGTTTTTAGCTTTAATAAAAATCCACTGATAATCTTCATAGGAACATATTTAGAACACTATATTAATATCATTGTAAACTTAAAAACTAAAAATTTCAATAGATAATGAGTATTTTTGTTACTTTCTATTAAAAAACGCTGCAACATTTGCTATAGCACTCATTTTCCATTCTTCTATATCTCCATATCTGCAGTTATAAAGAATGATATTACTCTCGTTATTCGGTAATGACGGCAAGCCATCTGAGGATTTCCACTAACCCTAGAAGAAAATAGTTTTATTGTAATTATTCTAGAATAATTTTATGAACAATCTTTTGTCCACAGTCCTCTTACTTTTTTAGAAAAAAGTGACCGCTAGTGCTTATGTTCCCCACTGCAAAGAACTTACTTTCATCATCTAGCTTTCGATAGAGCAATCTATTTTGGGCATGCAGAAGTCTATGCCCATTAACTAGAGTAACAAAAAGAAAAAATCATAATCGAATAAGAAAGATTTTCGAAACTTTTGGGGCGAATTTGGGGCAAATATAGAAAAAACCTTGTAAAACAAGGGTTTTAAGCATAATTCAATGTCCCCTGCCGGAATCGAACCAGCAACTACTCCTTAGGAGGGAGTTGTTATATCCATTGAACTAAGGGGACTAGAGAAAAACTCTGCCAAGTGACAGAGTCATTTCTGATATTAGCGACGGATTTCTTTGATACGCGCTGCCTTACCTTGCAATGCACGAAGGTAGTACAATTTAGCACGACGAACTTTACCGTAACGAACGACTTCAATCTTGTCAACACGTGGAGTGTGGATTGGGAAAGTACGTTCAACACCTACACCGTTAGAGATTTTACGAACTGTGTAGTTTTCTGAGATTCCAGCACCTTTGCGAGCGATAACGACACCTTCAAAGATCTGGATACGTTCGCGAGTTCCTTCGACAACTTTCGCGTGAACGCGGACAGTGTCACCAGGACGGAATGCAGGGATATCTGAGCGAAGTTGACCTTCAGTCAAGCTTTGAATTAATGGATTCATTTTTTCTCCTATCTTGCTAATCTTGTAGCTCTAGACAACAGCGGATTAGCCGTTTTTTTAGTGCATCCATTTATGCACAAAGTATATTATATCAAAATTCTAGTAAAAGTAAAGATTTTTAGATAAAAATTCCTAAAAGAATCGCTAAAAATCCTAAAAGGTAGGTCAACATCAGATAGAAGCTAAACTTCTTCTTATCTGAGAACAGCTCTGCTAATTCCGCATTAAAGGTGGAAAGAGTTGTTAAACCGCCACAGAAACCCGTTGCCAAAATGCTATACAGTTGCTTATCTTGGATGTGATTGTAAAAATATCCAATCAAAAAGGCTCCCAGTACATTAGCCAACAGGGTGCCTACTGGCAGAGCAGCTCTGCTATTGACCTTAGAAAAAAAGTAACGGACAAGAGCTCCTAGACCGCAAGCAATGAGCAAAAACCAAATCATGCGGTCACCTTCCTTCCAGCCCATAAGGCAATGCAAAGGCTACCGCCGATACTCAAGGCTAGATATACGATCAATTCTGGATAACGGCCTAAATCCAACAATTTGAGCGAATCTAATAGAAGACCTGAAAAAGTTGTCAAGCCGCCACAAAATCCCGTCGACAAAGCCAATAACAAACGCTTGGAAACTTGCTTGCGACTGAGATAGCCTTTAACCAAATAGACTAACAAGAAAGTTCCCAAATAGTTGACCAAAAGTGTAGCTAGCGGAAAATGTCCCGTAAATGTGAAAAAGGATGAGCATTGATAACGAAGTAAGCCGCCTAGCATAGCTCCCAAGAAGATTGCTAAAGAATTTTTTACTTCGCTCATCTTATTTGCTTCTCCTGAAAAGCGCGTGAATGATTTAGGATATCCGCAAAGGTCGCAAGAATCGGCTCTTGATAATCCTTATTTTCGATCTTACTCGCAACTTTAGCAAAAATCCTTTCTTCTCGTTTAGGATCTGCGACGGCCTTCCCATTTGATTTTTTAACTAGCCACAACTTGGCCGACCAGATTCATGCGTTTCTCTAGTAAGGCAACGAGCGCATCATCCACTTGATCAATTTCCTGTCTAATTTCTTCTAGCTTCATCTACTTCCTCCTTGTATGCTATCTATCATAACAAAAATTAGTAAAATCTTCTAGGCTTCTTGCAAAGAAAAAGTAGAGAGTGGGACAGAAATCGGTAATTCGTTAGAATTCGATTTCGTCGTCCCACCTCCGCACAGTTGAGTAGGGCTGTAAAAGTTGATGAAATCAGCGTAATAGAGCCCACTCAACCACTGCGTCTTGCTCGACAATCCAAAGACAATTGAGAGGCTAGGACTTTTGTCCCAGCCTCACTTAATTTCACTTTCTATTTAACAAATAAAGCTCATTAGTAGCTGAAATAAGATAAATTTCAGTTCTTAAGGTCATTCACTTAGAGCTTCTAAAACTCTGTACTTAGGCAAGTTTGCTGACCAACTCTTCCGCAAAAGCCTCTAGGCGCTCAATATCTTCATCCTCAGCTGACAGGTCCACTTTGACACTTTCCGCACCTTTTTCAGCACCTGTTCCTGCAAACACTGCATCAAAATCATCCACAGCTTTACAGAATTCGTCATAGAAAGTATCTCCAGAACCAACCACACCGTAGATTTTTCCAGCTAAGTCCAAACCAGCCAAATCTTCGTAGAAATCCATCATTTCATCTGGCAATTCGCCATCCCCATAGGTATAGGTCGCTACAATGGCAATATCGGCCTCCAGAAAGTCCTCTGCGTCAACTGTCGTACATTCATCCACATCGACATCAACACCTAAATCTCTCAATTTATCAGCAACAATATCTGCGATTTCTTCCGTATTTCCAGTCATGCTGGCAAATACAATTTTCGCTAAGGTCATAGTTTCCTCCAAATTATAATCTTCATTCATTATAACACATCTTTTTATTTTAAAAATAAAAATTCTTGTGCTACAATAACTAGAGAAAGTTTAAGAGGTCTACAATGAGTATCTATAGCAAAATTCTGAAAAAAATTAAAGAATACGATAAAATTATTATCCACCGCCACATGCGCCCTGATCCAGATGCGATTGGCAGTCAAGTCGGTTTACAAAAGCTTCTCCAACTCAACTTTCCTGAAAAATCCATCAAAGTAACAGGTTACGACGAACCAACCCTTACTTGGCTAGCCAAGATGGATGAGGTGGCCGATTCTGACTATGAGCAAGCCCTGGTAATCGTGTGCGATACAGCCAACACTCCTCGTATTGATGATAAGCGCTACAGCATGGTCGACTTTTTGATTAAAATCGACCATCATCCCAACGACGATCTCTACGGAGACCTGCTGCTGGTTGATACAGATGCTAGCAGTACCAGCGAGCTTATCGCTCTTTTTGCCTTCGAAAATCGCTTAGAAGTAAATGACTCTATCGCCAAACTCCTCTATGCTGGTATTGTCGGAGATACAGGTCGTTTCCTCTATCCAGCGACTACTGCACGCACATTTGAGGTTGCTGGAAAACTTCGCCAATATGCTTTTAATTTCTCAGAGCTTTCTCGAAAAATGGACTCCATCACCCATCAAGTTGCCAAACTCCAAGGTTATGTGTACGATAATCTGGAAGTGGATGAAAATGGTGCTGCGCGTGTCATCCTATCACAGCAATTATTGAAAGAAAATCGATTGACTGACGCTGATACTTCAGCCATTGTAGGTGCACCTGGACGAATTGAAGATGTCCAGATGTGGGCTATCTTTGTAGAGCAGCCTGACGGCCATTATCGTGTTCGCATGCGCAGTAAATTTACTCCAATCAATGAAATTGCCAAGCAACACAATGGCGGCGGCCATCCACTTGCCAGCGGTGCTAATGCTTATTCCAAAGATGAGGTTGACTTGATTTATCAAAAATTAAAAGAAAAAGCAAAAAAGTAAGAAAATCATCCAAAAGACTTGTCAAATCAATTAGAATTTGATAAACTATCAAAGTAACGAATCTATGGCTCGCAAAGAGACCATGGCAGAAAGGAATTTTTAAAATGAGAAAAGACATTCACCCAGAATATCGCCCTGTTGTATTCATGGACACTACTACTGGCTACAAGTTCCTTAGCGGTTCAACTAAGCGTTCTAACGAAACTGTTGAATTCGAAGGCGAAACTTACCCATTGATCCGTGTCGAAATTTCATCAGACTCACACCCATTCTACACTGGACGTCAAAAGTTCACTCAAGCAGATGGACGTGTGGATCGTTTCAACAAAAAATACGGTCTCAAATAAGAACCGTATTGACATTAAAAAGAATGTTGATACAAAGCCATTTCCGAGAAATCGGATTTGGCTTTTTTTGTTTTTAGTACCGTTTTTGGTACCGTCTTGGAAAACTAACCTTTTGCACTATCCAGGTAATCTACAAATTTTTTGATAGCTTTCTCCTCTCCTGCTATTGTAGAATGGCTATAAGTGTCCAAGGTCATCTGACTACTTGCATGCCCCAACCTTTTGGCCGCATTGACAGGGTCAACCCCTACTTCAATCATCAAGGTTGCATGAGTATGCCTGAAGCCATGAGGAGTTATCTTCTTCAAGCCATGTTTCCTGATGATCCGCTTTAGAACACTATTTATATAGTCCTGATATAAAGGTTCTATCTTTCCGTCTCGATCAACAAACGTAAACATGTAATCACTATCAATTAAAGGGGTAACTGTTGAACTGCACCCCAAAAGTTAGACAGAAAAAAATCTAACTTTTGGGGTGTTTTTATTATGAAATTAACTTATAAAGATAAAGTTCAGATCTATGAACTTAGAAAACAAGGGCGAAGCTTCAAAGAGCTCTCAAATATATTTGGGATAAAAATTTCCAATCTTCAGTACATGATTAAATTGATTGATCGTTATGGAATAGAAATCGTCAAAAAAGGAAAGAATTGCTACTATTCACCTGAACTAAAACAAGAGATCATTGATAAAGTTCTACTTGAAGGTCGTTCACAAATAAGGGTGTCTCTAGATTATGCTCTTCCAAGTGTTGGAATGTTGCCTAATTGGATAGCACAATATAAGAAAAACGGGTATACTATTGTTGAGAAAACAAGAGGGAGACCGCCTAAAATGGGACGTAAACCAAAAAAGAAACCCGAAGAGATGACAGAGCTAGAGCGACTTCAGGAAGAATTAGAATATTTGAGAGCGGAGAATGCCATTCTAAAAAAGTTGAGAGAACTCCGATTGAGGGACGAAAAGGATCAAGAAGAAAAGCAGAAATTGTTCAAGGATTAGTAACAGAGTTTGCCTTAGAGATTCTTCTAAAGATTATTAAGCTAGCTCGTTCAACCTATTATTACCAGCTAAAGCAATTAGATAAAAAGCGATAAAAATCATTGATATTAAGGCTGAAATTCAAGCTATTTTACTGAGCAATAAAGGAAATTATGGTTATCGCCGAATAACACTCGAATTAAGGAATCGTGGTTTTGTAGTGAACCATAAAAAGGTCCAACGTCTAATGAAGGCCTTGGTCTAACAGCTCGGATTCGTCGTAAACGCAAGTATTCTTCATACCAAGGAGAAGTTGGCAAGAAAGCAGATAACCTTATTCAACGCCAATTTGAAGCATCCAAACCAATGGAAAAGTGCTATACAGATGTGACAGAGTTTGCCATTCCGATAAGCAGTCAAAAGCTCTATTTATCACCAGTTTTAGATGGCTTTAATAGCGAAATTATCGCCTATAATCTTTCTACGTCACCGAACTTTGTATACAAGTAGAAAGAATATGCTGGAGGCAGGCATTTACAGAGGAACATTACACAAATACCATCCTCCATAGTGATCAAGGATGGCAGTATCAACATCAGTATTATCATTCGTTTTTTAGAGGATAAAGGAATCCAACCGTCCATGTCAACGTAAAGGAAACAGTCCAGATAACGGTATGATGGAGTCCTTCTTTGGTATTCTTAAGTCTGAGATGTTTTATGGTTATGAGAAGTCGTTTAAATCACTTGAGCAATTGGAACAAGCTATTGTAGACTATATTGATTACTACAACAACAAACGGATTAAGGTAAAACTAAAAGGACTTAGCCCTGTGCAATACAGAACTAAATCCTTTGGATAAATTAATTGTCTAACTTTTTGGGGTCAGTACAGTCCCAGCCTCTTTTTTATATTTAACTAGATAAACATCCTTCTGAACTTGCTTATTCTATCAAATCATTTTGCCACTCGCTAGGGCTCCCATTGGATCCCAAGGCGCTAGGACAATTGGCTCAGCATTGTAGGCTGCCAGTTCTTCTGGTGTCAAGAAGTCTTTTCTGACTACGATTTGGTAAGTGTACTCATCCATCCAGGCATCGCTGGCGACAAAGTAGCCCTTATCTCCAACATTTTCACCCCAAGAATTTTCCACCTTCCATTTTTTGGCTTGACCCTTTTCATCCAAATCCACTCCAGCCAGTACCATAGCATGGGTCATAAGGCTTTCGCTGTAATCAAGACGGCCTGCCTTATCTTGGGTCAACTGGATATCCATGCTGGCAGTCAAATCATGCATTCCTTCCTCCATGATCCCTGCCTTGCGATTGCTGGATTGACCTACATCAGAGCCAAACCAAACAGTCTCACCAGCCTGCATCTGTGCAATAGCCAATTCCTTGAGACGTTTCATTTCTACATTCAAATAGCGAACTGGTTTACTGCCGACTACATTGCCCAACATCTCGACCGTGTAAGACTTGCCATAAGGTTTATCGACTGTTGGCGCATTGATAATAGACACATAGTCATCTAACTTGAGGTCCACATATTTTTGGTAAAAGGCCTGCGGAGTCAAATCAGCTTCACTATGGTAGTTGCCGTCCTTGTTCCGATAAGCAAAGTCAAACTTCCGAGGAGGTAAGCCCAGCGACATCGCTAGGAAGTTGAAAATTTCCTGTAGTAAAAGTTCTTTCTTGGCTTGTAGACTAGCTTCATCTGCACCACTCAGGGCCAGCTCACGCAAGATTTGCGCATCCTGACGCAAGAGTTTATTGAGCAACTGATTGAGCTCTCGGCTATTGCTGGAAGAAATTGATTCTGGATAAACTGACTTGGGTACAACGCCGTATTTCTCAAAAAGCGCCACGACCATATCCCACTGACCTCCATCCTGCTGAGGCGTATCTAAGAGGAACTTGACCTTGCGGCTGGTTAGTTCTTGGTCAGCCGTTGCCAAAACCTGCTCTAAGAACCAGTTGGATTTTTCATACTTATCCCAAAAGAAGGTATGAGCTTGAGACAGTTCAAAGTCCTCCAACTGGAAGCCCGCAATCATCTTGTGGCGGAAGGTATTAAGAGCTGCAAACATCCAGCAACGACCAGAAGCTTTTTGGTCACTGACCTTGTCTTTGGTGAGATCCAGTGAGAAAACAGGTGCATTTTCTACAGCAGCAGTCCGTTTTTCCAAAGATGTCAAGAGACCATTGTGACTAATAGCATTTTCCATCGCTGCATACTTGGGATTGGCCTCGTAAGCAGCATACAACTTATCTGTAAAATCTTGTTTTAATGAATTCATAGAATCCTCCTTGTCATTATACATCTATTATAGAACTTTAAAAAAAGAGCGCAAGTAAAAAGTTAGGCAAGCCTAACTTTTTACTTGCTTTCTCGTTTCTTAGCTCAGACTAAAAAGTTTCGAAAGAGCTTTTCATTTCCAAAATTCATCAAAAATTGTAATCGGCAAATGGCGTTTGTGCTGACCTTTGTGCCACCAGGATTCAATAGTCGCTTGGGCTTGAGCCGAAACGGACTTGCCTTCTAGATAGTCGTCAATTTCATTGTAGGTCACACCCAATGCGACTTCATCAGCAATCCCGGGTTTTTCCTCTTCCAGATCAGCCGTAGGAACCTTCTCATAAAGAGCTGGATCGGCTCCCAAGGCAATCAAAAGTTGCTTGCCTTGGCGTTTATTGAGACGATAGAGGGGCACAATATCTGCTCCGCCATCCCCAAACTTGGTGAAAAAGGCCGTGACATTTTCTGCTGCATGATCGGTTCCAATGACAGCTCCGCTATATGAACCAGCCAATGCATACTGGGCAATCATGCGGCTACGTGCCTTGATGTTGCCCTTGTTAAAGTCAGAGACTTTGGCACCCGTTGCCTCTACGGCCTTTGTCATGGCATCAGCGGATTCCTTGATATTAACTGTCAGACTGACATCTGGCTGGATGAAAGCCAGAGCCTTTTGGGCATCGTCTTCATCCGCTTGAACGCCGTAAGGCAGGCGGACAGCGATAAAGCGATAGCTGTCATCTCCTGTATCAGCCCTCATTTCTTCTATGGCTAGCTGGGCCAAGCGACCAGCCAAGGTTGAGTCTTGCCCACCAGAAATGCCCAGAACATAGCTTTTCAAAAAGGGATGTTTTCTCAGATAGGCCTTGAGAAAGTCCACCGTCTTGCGGATTTCTTCCTCTGGGTCAATGACGGGCTTGACGCCTAGTTGACGGATGATTTCTTCTTGTAGGCTCATTTTTCTGCTCCTGTTTGGTAGGCTTTCTTGCGCATCTGGTCAATCAAGTCCATCTTGTCCTGCCAAATATCACGCGCCAAATCGACCGGATAATCTTGTGGATTGAGGACCCGCTTGTATTCGTCCCAGAGTTTGTCAAATTCTCGGCGGGCATAATCCTGAATCTCTGATAGACTCGGCAACTCGTAAACGAGCTGACCTTCTTTATAAATATCCACCAAGAGCGGCACCGCATCGAAATTCTTGACTGTTTTATTGATATAAGTATAAGTCGGATGGAACATCTCCAGCTCTGCCAGATGGGTAACGTCAACGCCATCATAAGTGATGTAATCGCCCTCAGACTTGCCTTTTTCACGGCTGGTAATCCGCCAAACCTGCTTCTTGCCCGGAGTCGAAACCTTTTCAGCATTGTTAGACAGCTTGATGGTATTGCGCAAGTGCCCATTCTCATCTTCAATCGCTACAATCTTGTAAACCGCACCCAGAGCTGGCTGATCGTAGGCAGTTATCAGCTTGGTCCCTACGCCCCAGACATCAATCTTGGCCTTTTGCATTTTCAAGTTGAGGATGGTATTCTCATCCAAATCATTGGAAGCGTAGATTTTAGCATTTGGGAAGCCCGCTTCATCCAACTGCTGGCGAACTTTTTTGGAAATATAGGCTAGGTCTCCAGAATCGATCCGCACACCCAAGAAATTGATTTTATCCCCAAATTCACGCGCTACACGGATGGCCGTAGGAACCCCGATCCGAAGGGTATCGTAGGTGTCTACCAAGAACACACAGTCCCGATGAGTGCTCGCATAAGCCTTAAAAGCCTCGTAATCATTGCCATAAACCTGCACAAGTGCATGGGCATGCGTCCCCAGAACAGGAATATCAAAGAGCTTGCCAGCCCGAACATTGCTGGTACCGTTGGCCCCACCTATAACAGCTGCCCGAGTACCCCAAATCGCTGCATCCATCTCCTGAGCACGACGGGTACCAAACTCCATCAACGGCTCATCTTCGATCACAGAGCGGATGCGAGCTGCCTTGGTCGCAATCAAGGTTTGGAAATTCACGATATTTAAAATCGCTGTTTCCACCAACTGACATTGTGCCAGCGGCCCTTCGACCTGAACAATCGGTTCATTGGCAAAAACCAAATCTCCTTCTTTAGCAGAACGCACGGTCAGCTGCATCTTGAAATCACGTAAATACTCTAAGAAAGCTCCGTTATAGCCCAAGGACGCTAAATAGTCCAAATCTGTCTGACTGAATTTCAAATCATTCAGATAAGCCACAATCCTCTCTAAGCCCGCAAAAACGGCATAGCCATTATTGAAAGGATTCTTGCGAAAATAGACTTCAAAAACAGCACGCTTATTATGGATACCCTCGTTGAAATAAACCTGCATCATATTGATTTGATATAAGTCTGTATGTAAAGTCAAACTGTCATCTAGAAACATAATTGAGCTCCTTTTATCATAGTTATTCTATATTATAACATAAATTGTAAGAAAGCCTTGATTCAATAGCAAAATACCTCCAGAATTTCTTCCAGAGGTATCTTCTTTTATCTTTCACTTGGAAATATTAGATTCCATAAGTCTTGTTCACGCGGCGCATCTGTTTGAATTCTTTTTTATAGGTTACTTTAACTGCTACTTTCATTTTTGCCACCTCGTTTCTTTTGATGCTTTTATTATAGACTTCAAAGCTTAAGGAAGGCTTAGAATTTTCTTGCAGAAAGCTTAAACAAATAAATCCAAACTTTATCTCACTAATCCAGATAATCGCGTTTTTCTAAATGCAGGGATACCAGATGCCAATTGGCATCCTGCCGCCAGCTAGGATTGGCAACGATTTGGCTGGCTACCTTGCGCGCTTCTTCCAAAATGGGATAATCCTCCACAATGTCCGCTACCTGAAACTCTGGAATACCAGACTGACGGGTCCCAAAAATTTCACCTGAACCACGCATCTTGAGGTCTTCCTCAGCCAGAACAAAGCCATCTGTCGTCTCAGTCATGATTTTCATGCGTTTCTTCCCAGACTCCGTCTTGGGATTGGCAACTAGCACGGCATAAGACTGCTTATTTCCCCGACCAACTCGTCCCCGTAGCTGATGAAGCTGGCTGAGGCCGAAGCGGTCAGCATCCATGATAACCATGATGGTCGCATTCGGAACATTGACGCCAACTTCAATGACTGTAGTCGACACTAGAATATCCGTTTTCCCATCCTTGAAGTCCTGCATAATGGCTTCTTTTTCGTCATTTTTCATACGACCGTGAAGGAGAGCCACCTGAGCCTGATTGGCAAAATAGGCCTTGAGCTCTTCCTCTAGCGCAATCGCATTTTTCAAGTCCAAGGCCTCTGATTCCTCAATCAAGGGAGAAATAAAGTAGACTTGGGCGCCCTTGGCCAGCTCTTTTTTCATCCAGTCCAAGACCACTTCCAGCTGCTCATGCTTGACCCAGCGGGTAATGATAGGCTTGCGACCAGCCGGCATCTGGTCAATGATGGAGACATCCATATCGCCAAAAGCGGTAATGGCCAAAGTTCGAGGAATAGGCGTGGCTGTCATCATGAGAACGTCTGGATTATTTCCTTTTTCCCGCAAAATCCGACGCTGGTCCACCCCAAAACGATGCTGCTCATCAATAATGACCAGGCCCAGTCGATGATAGACTACTCCTTCCTGAATCAAGGCATGGGTGCCGACCACCATATCTACTTGCCCCGACTCTATGGCAGCTAAAGTCTCTCTGCGTTCAGCGGCTTTCATACCACCAGTTAGAAGGGCCAAATTCAGCTCAGGAAAGAGCTGAGTCAAGCTATCCAAATGCTGCTCAGCCAAGATTTCTGTCGGAACCATCAAAGCCGACTGGTAACCTGCCGTATAAGCGGCATACATGGCCAAGCCAGCCACCACGGTCTTACCACTGCCAACATCTCCCTGTAGGAGACGGTTCATATGGGCAGGCGATTGCAAATCACTGAGAATTTCTTCCAGACTCCGCTCTTGAGCTTCCGTCAGAGAAAATGGTAATGCAGCCTTCTTTTGAGCCAGCATTTTTTCCTGCCAAGGGATAGCAAGTCCCTGGCTGATATCCTTGGTTTCATGCTTTAGAACCTGCAGCTGCATCTGAAAGTAAAAAAGTTCTTCAAACTTGACTCGACGCAAGGCCTGCTTATATTCTGCTAAATCCTTGGGAAAGTGCATGGCACGCACAGCTTGAGTGCGCCCTAAAAGCTGGTAGCGCTCCAGAAGGATAGGGGGAAGATTTTCCTCCAATAACTGATCCAGACCTTGGTCAAAGGCCACCTTAATCAGCTTGACTAGACTGGCCTGACTAATTCCTTGGGCAACGCGATAAACTGGCTGCAAGTCGTCTTCGACCTGAGCTAAAACCTTCATCCCCGTTAGACTGGCCTTGGCCTTATCCCATTTACCAAAAATAGCCACCGTTGCTCCCAGCTCAATCTTATCTGCCAGATAAGGCTGGTTGAAAAAATTGACTGCAATCGCGACTTCTCCCTGCTTGATTGTGAAACGCAGGCGATTGCGCTTGTAGCCATAGTACTGGACATTAGCTGGAGTCGCGACTATCCCAGAAATAACTGCCTTTTCTCCATCTTCCAAGTCGAGGACATTCTTGCTCTTAAAATCCTCATAGCGAAAAGGAAAATAGAGCAGGAGATCCTGCAGGCTCTCAAGGCCTAGTTTTTTAAATTTTTCAGCCGATTTTGGCCCCACTCCTGGCAGGGCCGTCAAAGCCTGATGCAGATTCATCCTGTCTCCTTTCCTTCTTCTTAATTGTCTTTTACTTTTTATACTCTCTCGGTACCCTGTCACTGATTAAGCAGACCACTTCATAGTTAATCGTACCACGTTTGTCCGCCACATCCGTCGCTGTGATAAGCTCGGCGCCACTATTACCAATCAAAACCACCTGCGTTCCCAAAGGGTAGACTTGAGGCAGACGCACCGTGATCTGATCCATTGAAACCCGACCGACAATTGGGCAGCGCTGACCATCAATCAAAACATCAAAGCCCTGCATATCTCGGGTCCAGCCATCAGCATAACCCAAAGGAATGGTACCAATGATTTGCAGGCTATCACTGGTATAGGTCGCCCCATAGCCGACATGGGCGCCCGCTTGAATTTCTTTGACGTGAACCAAGGCAGATTCTAAACTCAAAGCTGGTTTAACCTCATAAGGCAAATCCAGCACTCGTCCGCTAGGATTCAGACCGTAAATAATATCACCCAGCCGAACAGCATTCATAATCGTTTCACTATGCCAGAGAGTTGTGGCAGAGTTACTAGCATGCACAATCGGCGGCAAGAAAGCTAACCCACTCAAAATCTCTTTAAAGCGACTTAATTGGGCTACAAAATGACTCGCATCTCTTTCATCAGCAGTTGCAAAATGAGTGAAAATCCCTTCTACCACAGCTCCTGCTGCTTGCAGGCGGCTAATTGCTTGCTGGGCTTCTTGACTATCACGGAAGCCAATGCGTCCCATGCCTGAATCAATCTTGATATGAACAGTCAAGCCCGTCAGATTAGGTTGCTGGCTCAAGAGTTCCTCCAGCCAAGCTAGACTGGCCACCGTCAAGGTAATCTGCTGCTGGATCGCTAAAGGCACAGCCTCTAGTGAAGAAACACCCAAAATAAGAATTGGTTTAGCAATGCCAGCTTCTCGTAGTTCGAGAGCTTCGTCAATATTTGATACGCAAAAACCGTCTACAAGGCCCTGAACGTGTTGAGAGACAGGAATTGCACCATGTCCATAAGCATTAGCCTTGACTACTGCCCACTTCTGGACCGACTGGGGAATATGAGCCGCAATTTGCTCAATATTAAATGCAATAGCAGACAAGTCTATGACTGCTTTAGTGGGTCTATGTAGACTAGCTTTCATTGTCTTCCTCCAAAATCACACTGGCGGTTACCAGATTTCCAGCATGACTGATTGATAGCCATACTGAACCAGCAAAGGGGGACTTACTAAAATAAGGTGCCCCCTTATCATCATTTAAAATTTCCAAATCTTGAAAAGTCACAGGGCCAATACCGGTCCCCCAAGCCTTGGCAAAGGCTTCCTTGGCTGACCAGCGACCTGCCAAATATTCTAGCTTGCGCTTGCCCTTCAAGGAGCCAAACCGAGCCAACTCCTGAGCCGTCAAAATTTTCTCAGCAAAGCGCGCATTCTTCTCGTAGGCTCGACCAATGCTGGAAATCTCTTCTATATCTATTCCGTGTCCTCTTATCATACTTCTATTAGGAATACGAGGTAAGCCCCCTTCCCCCAAGGAGATTGAAAGAAAATCTAATTTCGACAAGGCAAACCGATGAGAATGACACTGAAATGTATCAAAGAGGTTTAACATCATCAAAATTAGATTTTCATAGAGTATGAGCTTGCCTATATTCGTTGGCAGACTCCTATCAAAAGCCTCCTAATCCTTTCTTTTTAAGCTTCTTTTTCTAAGGTCTCATAGATTTCCTGAATGAGCTGTTCAGTCTTGTCCCAGCCCAAGCAAGGATCAGTAATGGACTTACCAAAGACTTCTGGCTCATTCTGGCGGCCATCCTCCAAATAGGATTCAATCATGAAACCACGCACCGACTTCTTGATTTGCTCATTCCAAGCACGGTTGATCAGAGTCTGACGGATAATCCGCACCTGCTCCAGATACTGCTTGCCAGAATTATCGTGGTTGGTATCAATTATGATAAAAGGATTGGACAGCTTCATATCTTCATAGCGTTTGATCACATCCAGAAGATTCTCGTAATAGAAGTTAGGCTTGTTCTTACCGTACTCATCTAACGCACCACGCAAAATCACATGCGCCAGGGGATTACCTAGAGTTTCCACTTCCTGACCATGGTAAAGGAAGATTTGCTTATTTTGTGCAGCGTAAACGGCATTAAACATGACTCCAAGATTGCCAGAGGTTGGATTTTTCATACCGACCGGCGCATCAATACCAGAAGCTACAAAGCGGTGTTCTTGATCTTCGACCGAACGAGCACCTACAGCATGATAACTAACCAAATCATCCACCAGCACTAGATTAGAAGGATAGAGCATTTCGTCAGCTGTGGTCAAGCCTGTCTCAGTAATTACTCGGTAATGAAGCTGGCGCACTGCCTTTAACCCATTGATCAAGCTTGGACTTTTTGAAGTATCCGGCTGGTGGACGAGCCCTTTATAGCCGTCACCATTGGTCCGTGGCTTGGCAGTATAAACCCGCATGACGACAAAAATCTTATCTGCCACCTTCTGCTGCAGGTCAGCCAAGCGGCGAGCGTACTCCAGCACCGCTTCTTCATTGTCAGATGAGCAGGGACCGATAACCAGGAGCAAGCGTTGATCCTCTCCCTTGATGATGGCGGCCAATTCCTGATCGCGCTGATTCTTCTTTTGTAAAGCTTGGTCTGACAAAATCGTTGCAGACTTGATCTGCTCGATGTCAATTTCCTGACCTTTTTCTATAAATGCCATATTATTTACCTAGTGTATCGTATATCTCATGGACGAGCTCGACCGTCTTGTCCCAACCTAGACATGGATCTGTGATAGATTTGCCAAAGACTTCTGGCTCATTTTGTCGGCCGTCTTCCAAGTAAGATTCTATCATAAAGCCACGAACAACCTTCTTGATTTTATCATTCCAGTCGCGGTTGATCAAAGTCTGACGAACAATACGGACTTGCTCCAAATACTGCTTGCCAGAGTTGTCATGGTTAGTATCGATGATGATAAATGGATTTTCTAATCCCATTGCTTCATACTGGGCGATTGTGTCCAGCAGATTATCATAATAGTAGTTTGGAATGTTCTTCCCATATTCATTGATGGCACCGCGCAGAATGGCATGAGCCAAGGGATTTCCACTCGTCTCTACTTCTCGATTTGCAAAGAGAAAGCTCTGTTTGTTTTGAGCCGCATAAATGCCATTAAACATGACATTCAGATTGCCAGATGTTGGATTTTTCAAACCAGTCGGGAAATCTGCTCCACTGGCTACAAAGCGGTGCTGCTGATCTTCAACAGAACGAGCACCAATCGCCATATAGGAAATCAAATCATCTACTAAGGGGAGATTTTCCGGGTAAAGCATCTCGTCAGCCGTCGTCATTCCAGTTTCTGAAATCACACGGTAATGCAGGTTGCGCACCGCCTTAATCCCGTTGATTAGGCTAGGTGCCGCTGTCGCATTAGGCTGGTGAATCAAGCCCTTATAGCCATCGCCATTGGTCCGTGGCTTGGCAGTGTAGACCCGCATGACCATAAAGATCCGATCTTTGACTTCTTCCTGAAGAGCTGCCAAACGCTTAGCGTATTCCAAGACAGCTTCTTCATTGTCTGAGGAGCAAGGACCGATGACCAAAAGGATACGATCATCCTCACCACGGATAATAGCTTCTAGTTGGCGATCTCGTTCTTGCTTACGAGCCAGAATAGAACCTTCTAACTTAGCAAGCTGACGCACTTCTGCTACATTGATTGGTTGACTAGTTGCTTTAAAGGTCATCTTCTCTCCTTATAAACTACTTCTTGCGACCATGACAGTTTTTAAATTTCTTACCTGAACCACATGGACATAAATCATTTCTTTTAACAGAAGACAAATCAACATTTTCTGGAAGATTTGGATTTTGGGCAGCAATATTGCGAGTAGCTGTCGTGCTGATACTGTGCTCTGTACGTGGACGTTCTTGCTCATGAATTTGTGCTTTCATCATGAGACGAGTCACATCAAACTCGATAGAGCCAATCATATCATTAAACATCCGGAAACCTTCTGCCTGATACTCAACAACTGGGTTGTTCTGAGCATAACCGCGCAATCCCACAGCCTGGCGCAATTGATCCAAGGCGTCGATATGATCTGTCCATTTGCTATCTACCACTCGGAGAATCAGCACTTTTTGGAACTCTTGGACTGCTTCTTCATCCCGAAGCTTAGAAATCTGATTGTCATAAACTTCAGAAGCTCGCTCCATCAAGTAATCTTTGATTTCTTGCTTGGATTTACCTTCTATATCATCAGCTGAGATAGAGTCCTCTGGTACAAGATTATATTTAGCAAAATTCAGAATCGCTTCAATTCTTTCATCATGGTCTGAATGGCTGCTACCATCTACGATCCGATTAATCGTCCGACGGATCATAGCATGAATTTCTGGAGCTAAATCACGGTCTGCTGTGATGACATCATAGCGTTGAGAATAAATAATCTCGCGTTGCTCACGCATGACATCGTCATATTGAAGGACTTGCTTACGAGTATCGTAGTTATTTCCTTCAACCCGTTTTTGAGCCGCTTCAACCTGACGCGTCAGCATCCGAGACTTGATGACGGACTCTTCTTCGCTCAGATTCATCCGGTCTAGCACGGCCTTAATGCGCTCTGAACCGAAACGTTTCATCAAATCGTCTTCTAGAGATAGGTAGAATTGTGATTCACCCGGGTCTCCTTGACGACCTGAACGTCCACGAAGCTGGTTATCAATCCGGCGGCTTTCATGGCGCTCTGTACCGATGACACAAAGTCCACCCAATTCACGCACACCTTCACCTAGCTTAATATCGGTACCACGTCCAGCCATGTTGGTCGCGATGGTAATAGCACCACGTTGACCAGCATTCATGATAATCTGTGCTTCTTTATAGTGGTTTTTAGCATTCAAAACTTCATGAGGAATTCCTGCAGCCACTAATTTTTGAGAAAGATAGTCACTCGTGTCAACCGATACTGTACCGACCAAGACAGGCTGACCTGTTTTGTAGCGCTCCTTGACGTCTTCTACTACTGCTTTAAACTTAGCTTCCAAGCTAGGATAGAGCAAATCTGGATGGTCAATACGTTGAACTGGGCGGTTCGTTGGGATTGGGATAACGCGAATATTATAAATTTCGCGGAATTCTTCTTCTTCTGTTTTACCAGTACCTGTCATCCCTGAAAGCTTTTTATACATACGGAAAAGGTTCTGATAGGTAATGGAAGCAGATGTTTTTGATTCTTCTTGGATAGGTACAGCTTCTTTTGCTTCAATCGCTTGGTGGAGCCCATCAGAGAAACGGCGACCTTCCATTGTACGTCCAGTAAATTGGTCAACGATGAGGATTTCCTGCTCTTCGCTCACGACATAATCCACGTCTAAGGTCATAATGTAGTTAGCACGCAGGGCATTGTCGATAAAGTGCGTCAAAGCAACATTCTCAAGATCGTATAGATTTTCTAAGTTGAAGTAACTTTCAGCCTTGTCAATACCAGAATCTGACAAACCAATAGTCTTGGACGGAACATCGATAATATAGTCATCTTTCTGAAGTGTTTTCACAAAGCTATCCGCTCTGTAATAAAGCTGATTGGTATCAGATGCTGTCGGTCCTGACACGATCAAAGGCGTACGGGCCTCATCAATCAAGATAGAGTCTACCTCGTCAACCAAGGCATAGTTAAGCGGACGCTGTACCATATTTTCAGCCCGAACCACCATGTTATCACGAAGGTAGTCAAAACCGATCTCAGAGTTAGTTGAGTAGGTGATGTCACAAGCATAAGCTTCTCTTTTTTCCATCGGAGACTTAGATGCCAGGTTGATACCAACAGAAAGTCCCAACCAAGAATAAAGTTCACCCATTTCAGTCGCATCACGCTCTGACAGGTATTCATTGACCGTTACTACGTGAACGCCTTTTCCAGACAAGGCATTCAGATATACCGGCATAGTCGCTGTCAAGGTTTTTCCTTCCCCTGTACGCATTTCGGGTACATCTCCGTGGTGAAGGACAATCCCTCCCATAATCTGAACCTTATAGGGGAAGAGACCAAGAACACGTTTAGCTCCTTCACGGACAACCGCAAATGCTTCGAACAGAAGTTGATCTAAAGTTTCACCTTTTGCATAGCGTTCCTTAAACTCAACCGTTTTTGCTTGCAGTTCTGCATCAGTCAAGGCCGCCATTTCATCCTCATAGGACATGACCTTGTCTGCCATCTTTTCTAATTTTCTTACTTCACCTTTATCATTTTCGATGATTGATTTTAAAATATTAGCCATTTTATTCCTTACTCGCTATGTTCTGTTTATAAATGTTTCCTCTCATTATAGCATGTTTCCCCATATCTTTCAAGAAATAATCCATTTAGCAACTGGTCTAAAAGGCCGTCAGTTCTCTATTTACAAGCCTATCTGCCTAGCTTATCCCAGAGCAAAACTTACTAAAGAATCATGGTTTCTAGAAAGTAGTTTCTCGCAAAATTCTCATAATTTAGATATAATAATAGCAATGAATATCAAAGAAGAAATTATCAAATTATCAAAAGAAATTGGCATTTCTAAGATTGGCTTTACAACAGCAGATGACTTTGACTATCTGGAAAAGTCGCTGCGCTTGGCTGTCGAAGAAGAGCGAAATTCAGGGTTTGAGCATAAAAACATTGAGGAGCGAATCAAGCCTAAGCTGAGTCTAGCATCGGCCAAGACCATTATCTCTATCGCTGTCGCCTATCCCCACAAGCTCAAGCAGCAGCCGCAAAAAACAGCCTACAAGCGGGGAAAATTCACTCCCAACAGCTGGGGACTGGACTACCACTATGTCCTTCAGGACAAGCTGGACCGACTAGCCAAGGGAATCGAAGAGCTGACCGCTGACTTTGAGTACAAGGGCATGGTAGATACAGGTGCTCTGGTAGACACCGCCGTAGCACGACGAGCAGGAATCGGCTTTATCGGCAAGAACGGTTTGGTCATCTCCAAAGAATTTGGCTCCTATATGTTTTTAGGAGAGCTAATCACCAATCTGGACATCGAACCTGATCAGCCTGTCGATTATGGCTGCGGAGACTGCAATCGTTGCGTGACAGCCTGTCCTACCTCCTGCCTCATTGGCGATGGAACTATGAATGCCAAACGCTGTCTATCCTTTCAGACCCAAGACAAGGGCGTCATGGATCTGGAATTTCGAAAGAAAATCAAAACAGTCATCTATGGTTGCGATATCTGCCAAATCTGCTGCCCCTATAATAAAGGCTTGGACAATCCGCTTGCAACAGAGATTGACCCTGAACTAGCTCATCCTGAGCTCCTGCCTTTCTTGGAACTTTCTAATGGTCAGTTTAAGGAGAAATTTGGTCATATAGCAGGTAGCTGGCGGGGCAAAAACATCTTGCAGCGCAATGCCATCATTGCTCTAGCCAATGCTAATGACCGCTCTGCTATTCCCAAACTACTGGAAATTATCGACAAGGGGCAAAACCCTATCCATATCGCTACGGCTATCTGGGCATTGGGTCAACTGGTGCGCGAAACCAATCCTGAAATGATTGAGATGATTCTCGCTGTGAAAAATCCAACAGAAGCGATCAAAGAAGAACAAGCTCAATTCCTAAAGAAATTCCACTTAACCAACTAAAAATAAATACAGTCTGATTTAGAAACTGCTTCAAGGCGCAGCCTCATACTAAATCAAACTGTATTTTTATGTTATTCAATTAGAAGCCATCTACGTTGGTGTAGATTTTTTGGACATCTTCATCGTCTTCAAGGACGCTATACAATTTTTCGAAGGTTTCGAGGTCGTCACCAGTCAACTCCACTTCTGACTGAGGAATCATTTCAAGCTCTGTCACTTGGAATTCTTGGATACCAGATTCACGCAAGGCCACGATTGCTTTATGCAGATCAGTTGGTGCTGTATAAACGGTGATGCTTCCATCTTCTGCCTCCACATCATCCACATCTACATCTGCTTCTAAAAGCAATTCAAAGATACTGTCTGCATCATCCCCAGCAAAAACGATGACACCTTTATTATCAAAAAGATAAGATACAGAGCCACTAGCCCCCATGTTCCCGCCATTTTTCCCAAAGGCTGCACGAACATTGGCTGCAGTCCGGTTGACATTCGAAGTCAAGGTATCAACAATCAGCATAGAACCATTTGGTCCAAAGCCTTCATAACGACCTTCTGTAAAGGTTTCATCCGTATTTCCCTTAGCCTTATCAATCGCCTTGTCAATAACATGCTTTGGTACTTGCGCTTGCTTAGCACGATCAATAACAAACTTAAGGGCTGTATTTGACTCAGGATCTGGATCGCCTTTTTTCGCTGCTACATAGATTTCTACACCGAATTTAGCATAAACTTTTGAGTTTGCGCCGTCTTTAGCTGTTTTCTTAGCTACAATATTGGCCCACTTACGTCCCATTGGAATTTCTCCTTTAACCATTCTACATTTTTAATCTTCCTTATTATAACACAGGAAAGACGAAAAATCATCCAACAAAAACAGGAATCTTCTCAATTCCTTAAAATAATCCAGCCAAATACGAACTTAAATCAAAATAACCTCTGATCTGCTTTACGGGCTCCTTATCTACTCTACTTTGCTAAAATTTTGTAGCACCCCATCTATATAGCAGTATAACTGAGATAAAAAGGATCAATGCATCATTTCCCAGGTCTTCTAACAAATCACATCCTTTAGGCCTGTTTGACAGTAATATACCTACCTTGCCGAAATATTCTCTCTTTTGTTACTACTAAAACTAAGTGCGCACATAAACAAAAAAGCGATAACTTCTTTACGAAGTTATCGCTTTTTCTGAGTTGTTAACTCATCGTTCACAACTCTTTAGTGATTACTATCCAAGTTAGAAAGAATTAATCTTCTTCTTTCAATCTTGGTTTAATCAAGCTGACACCTGCGAGTGTCGCAACAATTCCTAACCAAGTACTGCTGCAGACGATGATTTCTCACCTGTATTTGGCAGAGCAGTAGTTCCAGAAACTCTTGGTTCCACCGGCTTGTTCGGTACTTGTTTATTTGGTACCGGAGCTGGTGTTGGTGGAACAGGTTTTGGTTCCGGAGTTGGTGTTGGTGGAACCTCAGCCTTCTTGTATGTTACGACTTCATCGGCTGGTTTAGCTGAATCTGCTGTAACCTTCACATCTGCTACGCTTGCTTTGTCCGCTACGTAACCCTTGATGTCTGGTGAAGTTTGTCCCTTGATCACGTCATCTTGTGAAGTCCATGGGCCTTTTTCTACGATTTGTTTCGTTACGACATTGATCTTCAGAATACGCGTGAATTTAGCGCTGTCTGTGAAGCTTGGTGCTGCTTCCTTGCCATCTTCGTATACGTAAGTGATCGTACGGCTCAATTCTTTCACAGCTTCTTGTTGAGCTGACTTGATCTTATCATCTGTCCACTTAGGTCCATCCGGATTACTTGGATCCATTGGATCGTTTGGTTTCGGTGGATTATTTGGATTGAATGGTACTACGCCTTCTTCCAGTTGAACAGTGTAGTTTTGGTCCTTGCTTGCATCATCATCAAAGTTTTGTGGATCCTTGAACTCATCATTCACAACCTTGTAACCTTGGTTAGTCAATTCTTTCAACTTCGCAAGGTATTGGTCACGGCTAATTGGTTCGCCTGACTTACCACCTTCTGAGATCTTCGCCAATTCTTTCTTAGCTTGGTCTACGAAGGTGATGGTTGCTTTTTGATCAGCCTTCTTGTAAGTTACGACTTCATCTGCTGGTTTAGCTGAGTCTGCTGTAACCTTCACATCTGCTACGCTTGCTTTATCCGCTACGTAACCCTTGATGTCTGGTGAAGTTTGTCCCTTGATCACGTCATCTTGTGAAGTCCATGGGCCTTTTTCTACGATTTGTTTCGTTACGACATTGATCTTCAGAATACGCGTGAATTTAGCGCTGTCTGTGAAGCTTGGTGCTGCTTCCTTGCCATCTTCGTATACGTACTTAATCGTACGGCTCAATTCTTTCACTGCTTTCTTGTTGAGCTGACTTGATCTTATCATCTGTCCACTGAGGTCCCCCTGGATTGCTTGGATCCATTGGAGTATCTGGTTTCGGCGGGTTATTCGGATCGAATGGTACTACAACTTGACGCATAGCAACGGTGAAGGTTTGATCCTTCTTATCGTCGTTGTCGAAGGTCTTAGGTCCCTTGAACTCATCATTCACAACCTTGTAACCCTTGTCTGTCAATTCTTTCAGACGGGCTGCGTAGTTAGTTGTACCGATTGGCTCACCTGACTTACCGCTTTCAACTACCTTAGTCAATTCCTTATTACCGTCAGTTTGGTCTACGAAGCTGATAATCGCTTTTTGACCATCCTTCACGAAGTTGATTGGTGTATCCTTAGTTGGATCACTTGGAATTGGTGGTGGGTTGTAACCCTTGCTTGGATCGCTCGGATCTTTCGGTGTCAATGGTGTTGTGCCATCTGGGCCTACTGGTGTAGTGCCTGGTACATGTGGAATCACTGGAAGGTCAGTGCCTGGCTTGCTTGGATCTTTCGGATCGTTTGGATATGGAAGATTTGGTACTTTTGGAAGTCCGTCTGGTACATTTGGTACGTATGAACCAAGTTTGCTGTACTTAACTGTTTCTTCGCTATCCTTATCGTCAGGAGTCACTGTCTTCGCTGCTACATTGGCCTTATCTGCCACAAATCCAGTTACTACTGGTGTAGCTTCTTGTGCCAATTCTTTCGTAGCTGGTGTCCATGCGCCGAAGGTTTCAACGCCAGTTACACGGTTTCGTTCACCTGTACGTGTGAAGGCTGCTTCTTGAGTCACTGGAGCTTTCAGAGCTGGACGACCTGCTGTTTGACCATCTGCGTATTCGTACTTGATCGTACGTGATACTTTCTTGTTGAGCTTAGCTGGGTCTGTAATCTTCTCTGTACCTTGACGAAGAGTAACGGTGAAGGTTTGATCCTTCTTATCGTCATTATCGAAGGTCTTAGGTCCCTTGAACTCATCGTTCACAATTTCGTAACCCTTGTCTGTCAATTCTTTCAGACGGGCTGCGTAGTTAGTTGTACCGATTGGCTCACCTGACTTACCGCTTTCAACTACCTTAGTCAATTCCTTATTACCGTCAGTTTGGTCTACGAAGCTGATAATCGCTTTTTGACCATCCTTCACGAAGTTGATTGGTGTATCCTTAGTTGGATCACTTGGAATTGGTGGTGGGTTGTAACCCTTGCTTGGATCGCTCGGATCTTTCGGTGTCAATGGTGTTGTGCCATCTGGGCCTACTGGTGTAGTGCCTGGTACATGTGGAATCACTGGAAGGTCAGTGCCTGGCTTGCTTGGATCTTTCGGATCGTTTGGATATGGAAGATTTGGTACTTTTGGAAGTCCGTCTGGTACATTTGGTACGTATGAACCGAGCTTCTTGTATTGTACAACTTCTTCACTGTTAGCGTCGCCAGCTTTCACTGTCTTCGCTGCTACATTAGCCTTATCTGCCACGAATCCAGTTACAACTGGTGTAGCTTCTTGAGCCAATTCTTTCGTAGCTGGTGTCCATGCAGTGAAGGTCTTTTCACCAGTTACAGCATTTATTTTACCAGTACGTGTGAAGGTTGCTTCTTGAGTTACAGGAGCTTTCAGAGCTGGACGACCCGCTGTTTGACCATCTGCGTATTGATACTTGATGGTACGTGTAACCTTGCTGTTCAAATCAGCTGGATTCGTATTGTCATCCACGCGTGGGGTTACGACAACTTTCCAAACTTGGTCTTTTGTCTTATCGTTATCAAACTTCTGACCACTTGGTTGAGTGAAGCCATCACTTACAAGTTTGTAACCTGCTTGTTGAAGTTGAGCGATACGGCTAGCAGTTGAATAAACAACATCTTCACCTGATTTACCTGTAACACCGTCTGTGTAAAGAGTCTTAGCTGGAACACCGTTTTGTCCATCTGTCACATACTCAATGATACCGCGTTGATCATCTTGGCTGTAGCTTACTACTTCATCTTCATTAGGAGATGTAGGAGTAACAGTTGCAGCTGGAACGCTTGGTTTGTCTGGGGTGAATCCAGTAACTGCTGGAGAATCAACCTTTGGAAGTTCTTCACTTGGCTTGTTCCATTGTCCAGGAGTTTCAACACCTGTCACCTTGTTCACAGAAACTGGGCGAGTAAATGTTGTTGTTTGAGTAACTGGACGAGGAAGTGCTGGACGACCTGTGGTCACTCCATCCTTGTATTGGTAACGAACGTTACGAGTAACATCTTTTGTTTCTTGTTTTGTCTCAATACGTGGAGTAAGAACAACTTCCCATGTTTGATCTACATTGTTATTGCTGTCAAATTTTTGACCGCCAGCTTTAGTAAAGCCATCGCTAACAAGATCATAACCCAACTGTTTAAATTCATTGATTTTCGCAGTTGTTGTGTAGTTGACAGGAGTGTTTGAATTACCTGTTACGTTATCTGTGTGGAGAGTCTTAGCTTCAACACCATTCTTACCATCTGTACGGTAAACGATGCTTCCCTTTTGAGTTGCAGCAGAATAGCTTACAATTTCACGCCAACTTGGATCTGTTGGAGCAACAGAGGCTGAATTTACACGTGGTTTATTTGGTGTAAAGCCTGCTACTTCTGGACTATCAACAGCAGCTACATTTTGACGGCTAGGTGTCCAGTTACCGTATGTCTTCTGACCAGTTACTGGATCTTCTGACACTTGGCGAGTAAATTGAACTGTTTGCTCAACCGGTTGCGGAAGTGCTGGACGATTTCTAGTCACACCGTCTTCATATTCGTAAGCGACTGTACGAGTAACATCCTTAGTTTCAGTTGTTACTTTCGGATCATTCTTACGGTATGAAACGATTTCACGCCAGCTTGGGTCTGTTGGTGAAACAGAGGCTGAATTTACACGAGTTTTATTTGGTGTAAAGCCTTTAATCGCTGGTGTATCAACCGCATCTACAGTTTGACGACTTGGTGTCCAATTGCCGTATGTCTTTCTACCAGTCGCTGGGTCTTCTGACACTTGACGAGTAAATTGTACATTTTGTTGTACTTCACGTGGAAGTGCTGGACGATTTCTAGTCACACCATCTTCGTATTCGTAAACTACTGTACGAGTGACGTCTTTTGTTTCAGTTGTTACTCTTGGCGCAATCTTGTCGTAGTATACTGTTACATCACTTGGGGTAGAACCTGGATTTACTGTAAGCCCTGGAACTGTCGCTATATCTGGTGTATATCCTGGTACATCTAGAGAATCTACAGGCGCAAAATTCTTAGATGAAGGACTCCATGGACCTGGTCGACCACCTGTCACAGTCCGAGTGAACTCAGCTGTTTGAGTATAAGCTGGCGGAAGTGTCGGTCCTGTCACACCTGGTTTATATTTATAATAAATAGTACGAGAGACTGTCTTCTTTTCTGTCTTCGTATCAGTTGCACCTTTACGGTAAACGTAGGTTACTGTACCGTTGGTACCCCAGTCAGCCAGAGTTCCTGAAGGTGGCAAACTACCATTTTTCATCCGGACAAAGCCATAGCCTGGGATTGTTTTTTGTTCAGTGGTATAAGGTTTACCTTTGAAGGCACCTTGTGGATAAGCTACTGAGCCTTCAGCGATTTCTCGACCTTGCTCATCTTCATAACGTACGTCAACAGAGGCACTTTGATAGAAATCAAAACGCTTGATTTGGAACTGTTGCAAGTTCTTGTAGTTACCCGTCGTCGCCGTAACCACCATGGACATCAGTTCTTCTGGAGTAGAAACTTTCTTCTTCCATTGCTTGATACCAAGATTACTTTCGTAAGAGACAGTTAATTCCTTGGTTACACCGTCATACTGGATAGCAAATCTGTGGAAACGACCATCCAAGTCACTTGAGTCCAGGCGCTGAGCACTACCAGCGTCTGTCTCAGCCCACCAACGCTCATATGTGCCACTAGGTCCGAAGAGACCACGAGCACCAGGAACTTGTTTATGAGTGGTATTTACCCAAGCACCGAACTGTCCCAGACGAGGGTCTTCAGCCCAACCGTATTGGAAGGAATCCGTATTGCTAGTGTCAAAACGATTTCCTTTTGGCGGGGTGTGGACGTTCCAGAAAGTATCCAGTTTGAAACCAGTCGCATTACGCAAACCACCGATACCAAGGTTACCACCATCAGCACCTAGGTCTGTTGTGTTCCCTGTATGGAAGGCAAAACCGATACCATCGGCACCATAACGTTCCTGAGTCTTGCTACCAAGGTTAACTCCTCCAGTCAGCTTGAAGCTTTGGTTCATATTAATCTTACTCTTCAGACTGAAGTTACCTGTCTTAGAGTTTTCATCTGGAGTAAGGGTTACGATACCATCGTATGAATTATAGGTAGCTGAACCATTCAATCTGAAGTAGTCAAGGAAGTTTTCTTTCGTTACAGTTGTTTTCCCTGTTTGTGGGTCAAACGAACGGAAGCCGCTTTCTCCTGATTTACGGAAATCAGCGTAACCTTTATTTACTTCGTTTTGAGCTGCTGCTAATGTGGAATTAGCCTCACTCTTAGCTACTGCATTTGGTGTTTTGCTAGCTGTTGCCAAACTAGCTGCTTGGCTAGCTGCTTTTTCAACTGATACTTTAGGTTCCACAGCAGCAGTTGATTCTGCTGCAGCTTCAGATGAAACCGCAGTTGACTCTGCAGTAGCTGAAGAAGCTGGTGAAGCTGCTGGAGCCTCAGACTGAGCTGCAGGGGCAGCTGATTGACTAGTCGCTACTGAAGCTTTAGATGCTTGTGAAGTAGCTTCTTTCAAGACTGCTTCACTTTTTGAAGCAGCTTCTGATTTAACAGTCTTGTCTTCTACTTTGCTAGACAAGTCCTCAGCAGAGGTAGAAGATGCTGTAGAAACAGCACTTGAAACTGTATTGCTTTCAGCAACAGTTGCTACGGTTGAATCCTTACCTATGGCCGACTCAGAATCAGAGTCATCCGTTCCCGAATCTTTCCCTGAATCCGGCACAGAGGTCGTTTTCTCCGTAGAGGTGGTTGAAGAATCTGTCTTAGCTAGCGTATCGGCTGAGACAACATTCCCCCCAAAGAACATGAAAGCTGCGACTGCTACAGAAGCCACGCCCACATTAAACTTACGAACTGAGTATCGAAGTCGTTTCTCAGCACTCGCACGGTTTAATCTGCGTCTCGCATTTTTATCCATGAACATCTCTCCTTTTTAAAATATAGTTCAACCACCTATTACTCAACACCTTAACGCCTGAGCAGCAAAGTATTTTATAATATATGATTGGTGGTTATAATGCCAAAATTTGAACATCAAACCATACCTATAATTATACCGTTTTTCTCCTATTATATCAAGGATTTTTCTATCTAATTTTTTCTGTAACAAAAGTGACATATATTATTATTGGAACAAGGAGTTCTTGTGCCTTTGTTATCTTGAAAACGCTACCCTTAAAGAAAAATCATCCTTCCAGACTAAAAATAAGCCAAAACAAAAAGAATCCTTAACAGGAATGTGTACCAAAAATTAGACTCAAAATCTAACAATTAAGACACATTCCCTGCTTAGGACTCTCTCAATTTTTATTGAAACTCTGCTTCAACTCGGTAAATAACCTGACCCTTGCTAGAGAATTTTTGCTCATATTCGGTTAGAACATTGCCTTCAAAGTCACTGGCATGAAGATCCAGCCAAACACCTTTGAGAACCATGCCATACTGCGAAAAGCTGACCAGACTGTATTCAAACAAGCCACGATTATCCGTCTTGAAGTGGATTTCTCCTTTTTCTGGCAAAATCTGCTTAAACGTATCCAAGAAAGACTTATAGGTCAGCCGGCGTTTTTCATGCCGCTTCTTAGGCCACGGATCAGAGAAATTCAAATAAAGCCGATCAATCTCTCCGTCTGCAAAGTAGTTGGTCAAATCTGAACCATCCACCCAGAGCAGCTTAATATTGGGTACATCAGCCACCAAAACCTTATCCAAAGCATAGCTGAGAACAGACTTCTGAATGTCAATTCCGATATAGTTGATATCTGGATTAGCCTTGGCCATTCCTGTGATAAAGGCCCCCTTGCCACTTCCGACTTCAATGTGGATAGGGTGGTCATTACCAAAAATTTCCCGCCACTTTCCCTTGGCATCAGCTGGATTTAGAATTACATAGTGGGGGTTGGCTTCTAATAGTTCAGTCGCCCCCTTACGATTTCTTACTCTCATCTTACCTTTCCATACTTAGAACGGAAGTTGCGTAGAGCGTAAATCTCCCGGTTCACATTTTCTAAATCATTGTTTTCGTAATATTTAGCAATCTGCATCAGATAAGAGTATTGACCAAACCAATACAGTTTTTTGACAACCTTGTCATTGTACTTATAACCGTAGTAGGTCAGCCACTCCTGCCAATTGGTATCTGGGATATAGTGACTCAAGATATGAGCCACATCCAACATTCTATCCGTCAAGCGAACGGAATCCCAATCCACCAAATAAATCAAGCCACTGTCCGTCTGGAACCAGTTGCTATGGCGCACATCCCCGTGGACAATCGTCGCATAGTCCTCACGGAAAGCAGGGACCGTTTGCCGCAAATCCCGAATAATAGATTGCAGGTACTGATTGTTCCTCAAAACGACCGGCGCTTGATTGAGCCAGCTATTGATTAAATCGATCGGCGTTTCCAAAATATAACCCAATTTAGCCAACTGAGTCATCAGAGGGCGCGACCGATGCAAACGCGTTAAAATATTGATTACTTGCTTTTTCGACATGTCATTTGGTGTTAAAATGGCACCTGAAAGCCATTCTTGGCCACTCATAACATTGCCATCTGGCAAGCGTCGACTCCACAGAAGTTGCGGAGCAATTTGTTCTCTGGCTAAACCTGCCAGAATCGGGGTCGTATTCATCTTGACGAAAACTCGCCCCCCGTCTGGATAAGTTCCCATATAGGCCTTTCCGCTCTTACCAGCTATTGGTGTCAGGGTTAGCTCGTTATCAACCAAGACCATGATTCCCCTCCTTAAAAAGTTTCCTTACTATTTTACTAATTTTCATTCTTTTAGTCAACCAATCTTTTCAGCTTATATGGCAAATAGACAAGATACAAGAAGGTCGTCATCCCAAGCAATGCTAGCACAGCTATTTTATCTTGAAAACAAAGCGCTGCTACTAGCGTTTCAAACAGTAAGACACTGTATCCAATCCCTGTAATAACCTGTCTTGATCCCTTGATTTTAGACCTGCTATCCAGCGGGAAAAGCTGGGTTAGATACTGATAATCAAAGGCTTCATACAAGGCCAGCAACTGAAAGAGCAACAGATAGTTGAATAGGACGACAAAACCTGCAGCAATCCAAGGCTGGCTAACAAAAGCAATTGTCAGCAGGGCTAAAAGCAGGAGACGCAAGGTCAGAGGGAATAGATCGCCATTGCGAAGATAAGAGCGCAGAAACATATTTTGCCAAGTCTTGGCATGGATCTTAGGCAAAAGTCTCGTCAGCCCGTCCAAGTAAGCTCTTCTTTTAACACTATTGGAAATGCCTTTTACATTTGTAAAGAGGGCGAAGAAACGAAGAACTTTCTGCTTGCGCCCTTCCTCAGCTGCAATTGCAAACTGCCAATCGAGGCGGTCAACCAAGAAAAAGCGACGTCCCTTGAACTGAAAGACTAGCCATTTTAGCAATAACATAAGGAGACAGTACAGCCCAAAGCCCCAGATTGGCAAACCTAGAGCCAAAAACAGGGGCGCTAACAAAAGCAGCAACAAGGTTTGTAGTAGGCCAAAGAGGATATAAGACCGCTGGATTTGTCCCTTAACAAACTCAATGACTGCCTGCTCCTGCACCAGCAAGAAGAGCATGTCTGGCTTCTCCAGATAGGTTGCAATACCGCCAAAAGGAAGAATGAGCACAGAAAACAAGACTAATCCTACTATTATCGGCCAAGACTGACTAGGGAAATTCCGCAGCAATTGATTGTACTGAACCGCCAGAAATCCGAGAAAAATCAATAAAAACAGGACAAAGTGATCATTGAGAACATAGCGCAAATACTTCAGGCAGCGCTGACGGAAATCCTGCTTGCGTTTAGCAAATACTTCTTTCATAAGGCAACCTCTTCCGTCAAGGCAAGATAGATGTCATTGAGACTAGCTTCCGGCATCTGAAATTGCACTCGCAACTCAGCTAAATTGCCCTTAGCGCGCACCTGCCCTTTATGCAAAATCACAAAGCTATCACACATCTTCTCAGCCGAATCCAGTACGTGGGTACTCATGAGGATGGATTTACCTTTTTTCTTTTCCTCATCCAAGAGCTGGATAAGGTCTGCAATAGCTACCGGATCCAGCCCCAAAAAGGGTTCGTCCACGATAAAAAGACTAGGATCTACCACGAAAGCACAGATAATCATGACCTTCTGCTTCATCCCCTTAGAGAAATGCACTGGAAACCAGTCCAATTTATCCTTCAGTCGGAAGATAGTCAACAAGCTCTCCACGCGCTCAAAAGCAACTTCCTGCTCGATATCGTAAGCCATGGCCACCGTTTCAATATGCTCACGTAGGGTCAGCTCTTCGTAGAGACTCGGTGTCTCTGGGATAAAACCAATCTTCTTACGGTAGGCACTAGGATTTTCTCGCAGCTGCAAACCATCAATCCGAATTTCTCCCTTATAAGGCGTCAATAAACCGATAATTTCATTGATGGTGGTGGATTTACCAGCACCATTGAGACCAATCAGCCCAACCAGCTGACCATCGCCCACTTCAAAGCTAATATCTTTCAAAACAGGAATGTTAATATAGCCTCCTGTAAGGCCTTTGATTTCTAACATATTTTCTCCAAATTCTGGTATAATGTTCTTATATTTTAAATTATAACAAAAATCTAGCGAATAGAGGTATCATTTATGGCTGATTGCATTTTTTGTAAGATTATCACAGGGGAAATCCCCTCTTATAAAGTTTATGAAGACGACCAGGTAGTAGCCTTTCTAGACATTTCTCAGGTCACTCCAGGCCATACTTTGGTCGTTCCCAAACAGCACTTCAGAAACCTTCTAGAAATGGATGCAGATAGCACAAGCCAGCTCTTCGCTCGTGTCCCAGACATCGCCCGCAAGGTCATGAAAGCAACAGGTGCCAAAGGCATGAACATTCTTAATAACAACGAAGAAATTGCCGGCCAGACCGTCTTCCATACACATGTCCATCTAGCCCCTCGCTACGATGAGACAGACGGCTTACAAATCAGCTTTGAAGCCCACGAACCAGATTTTCCAGCCTTGGCTCAATTGGCTGAAAAAATTACCCAAGCTTAAGGAGGAACTATGAAATTTTCAAATCTTATGCTGTTCACAGGTGCTGCCTGGACCAGCTACCGATTGGTCAAAAACCGGAAGGCAATTAGCCAAGAAGTCGTCGAAACATCCGATATCTTGGACAAAATTCAGGACAATTTAGCTAACATCCAGCACAACATCGCCATTATCCAAGAACAGCGAGACAATATCAAAGAGATGGCGCAGGATCTGACTTACAAATACAAGGTTTTCGAAAAACAAGCCCAGGCTCAAATCGCACAAATACAGGACATCTGGCAATAGAAAACTTTCTCATAGCAACAAAAAACCTACCAATCTCAAAAGGTTAGACTATAATTTAAGTAAAGGACTTAGTTCTGTATTGCTCAGAGTTGAGTCCTTTTAGTTTGACATCAACGAAAGATATCTAATTTTAAAATTCCAAAGAAGGACTCCTTCATACCGTTGTCAGGGCTATTTCCCTTGCGTGACATGGATGGCTGAATCCCCTTCTTCTCCAAAAATTGATGATAAGAAGCGTGTTGATATTATCAGACTTGGTCTCTGTAAAGAATGGTATTTCCCTGATATTTCTCTGTAAATGCTTCCTCCAACATAGTTTTCACTTGTTCCAAGTTCGGTGAGCGAGTAATTTCGACAATCTTTAGAAGAATATCAAAAAAAACTCAATTAGCAATTCTTGGATAATTTCCGTTTTTCTTCTCTCTTTTCCTCCTTCAATTGAAATTTTATAAACTTTTTAGAACAGCATCCTTCGCTCTTAGGCATTCATTTTCTGCTTGAAGAGCTTTTAGTTATGTCTCATCTCCTCTCAGATTTTCTTTGGCTTACGATCCATTATAACTTATAACTGGGCCACAGGTATCTTCAACCAAGTCATATATAGCCAAATCAATCCTTGATTCTACTTGTCAATGGAAGTAATCTTTTAGGGCAATTCGTCTATTGTATAAAAACTATATTAGAGACGATTATAGTCTTGTTTTTCTTTGTGAAACATGGAAAACACCTCGCAACTCTTCTTACATCTTTTATTCAATTTTACACAAAGAAAAGCCCTTAGAAACTGGTGTTCTAAGAACTTTGTCTTCAACCTGAATCGCAGCCTAAGGCTTCTTTCTTAACTTAATTCTGCCAAAATCGCCTTCAGTTGCTCCTTCGTATGAACACCAGCTACTTGCTTAACGATTTGACCGTCTTTCTTGAACAGAAGGGTCGGAATGGACATAATGCCGAATTCACGGGCAGTATTAGGATTTTCATCCACATCCATTTTAAGGATTTTCAGTTCATCTTCATGAACTTCCTCCGCCAACTGCTCCAAGATAGGCGCCTGCATGCGGCATGGACCACACCAAGTTGCCCAAAAATCAATCAGAACCAGTCCGTCTTTTGTCTCTTCAGCGAATGTTGCATCTGTAACTGCTGCTACCATAAATCTTCTCCTTTGAATAGCTTACTTTTGATAATATTGTACACCAAACCCAGAGGAAAAGAAAATATTTGCTACGGAGTACCCGATGCTTCCCTACTTAAAGATTACAATCGTCGCGCCACTGCCACCAGCATTTTGCGGTGCATAGCCGAAGGACTTGACCTGCTTGTTGCGGCGGAGGTATTTTGTCACCCCTTCACGGATAACACCCGTTCCGATACCGTGGATAATATCCACCTGAGCCATGTTATTGAGAAGGGCCTGATCGATAAAGGCATCGAGTTCTTCCATGGCCTCTTCATAGCGTTTGCCACGCAGATCCAATCTGGCTCTTGGACCTTTGGTATTGGTTCGCTTGACCACATTGACCTGCTTGCGCTTAGGTTGCTGCTCCTTTTCAGCCTTGAGTAAGTTGAACTCCTGCTCTTCTAGTGTCATCTTGATAAGACCGACCTGAGCTTCCCAGCGTCCGTCCTTGAGCTGCTTGACCAAGGTTCCCCGCTGACCATAGCTGGTCACCAGGATATCATCTCCCACCTTGGGCGCCCGATTTTTCTTGGCCTGCTTGAGCACCTTATTCTTTGATAAATCAACCGTTTCTGGTGCCAACTTTTTAAGCTGGGCCTTGGCTTCAATAATCTCATGCGGTTTGAGACTGGATTTATCATGGAGATTTTTGAGAATGCTCTCGCTCTCTGACAAGGCCATGTCAACGATTTCCTGGGCTTCCAAGCGCGCCTTATTGAGCTCGGTTTCCTTTTCTCGATTAAACTCATTGTAAAGTTTTTTGAGGGCTCGGTTAAATTTGAGATTTTCCTGCTCGACCTCACGGATATTATCCAAGCGCTTACGGCTTTCCAGCGTCTGCTCCTCTAGACGCTCAATGATCCGATTGACATCGCTGTCTGTGTTGGTCTGCTCTTGGGCGTGGCTAACGATAACTTCCGACAAGCCCAAACGCCGAGCAATTTCAAAGGCATTGGAGCGGCCAGGTACTCCCTGCATAAAGCGATAGGTCGGCCGCAAACTATCTGTATCAAATTCCATGCTGGCATTTTCCACCCAGTCCGTCTCAATCCCATAGGCTTTGAGCTCAGGATAGTGGGTCGTCGCCATGGTTTTAATCTGTCTTAGCCTTAAATCTTCCAAGATAGCAATGGCCAGAGCTGCTCCCTCCTGAGGGTCAGTCCCAGCTCCCAGCTCATCCAGCAGAACCAGACTCTCGCTATCAACCTGCTCTAAAATAGAGACGATATTAGTCATGTGACTGGAGAAAGTCGACAGGCTCTGCTCAATGGACTGCTCATCACCAATGTCTGCAAAAATCTGACTGAAAATCCCGACGTGGCTACCCTTGTCCGCCAGAATCGGAAGGCCTGACTGGGCCATGATCTGAGCCAAGCCCAAGGTCTTCAGCATGATGGTCTTACCACCCGTATTAGGGCCTGTAATGACAATTTCTGTCAAGTCCGGCCCGAAATGCAGGTCATTAGCCACTGCATTTTCAATCAGGGGATGGCGGACACTAAGTAGCTGAATATCCTGCTCCTCCGACAGGTCTGGCACCACCGCTCCCGTCTCCTGCATGAAGCGGACCTTGGCACGCACCAGGTCCAGATGTCCAATAATCCAAGCATTGTTGGCAATTTCAGCCGCATGAGGCCGTATCATATCCGACATGGCCTGCAAAATCCGCTGAATTTCATAGCGCTCGTCCGCCCGACTGCTAGCAATTTCTTCATTGAGATTAACCACCGCCCGCGGCTCAATGTAAACCGTACTACCGCTGGCCGAAATATCGTGAACGACGCCCGCAATACGATTGCGGTAGGTATTTTTCACAGGCAGCACATTACGGCCGTTCCGACTGGCCACCACTTGGTCTGCCAGCATGTCACCCTTGGTTTTGAGAATCTCTTGAAGAATATCTCGAACCTGAACTTCATTTTCTTGGATTTTCCGGCGAATACGACTCAACTCTTCACTAGCAAAACTTTCGAGAAAGCCCCCATCATTGATAGCTTGCAGGCTTCCCTGAATACTAGGAAATTCTACTAGATTGTTAAAAAGACGATCCAAACGCTCCAATTGGACATTTTCCAAGTCCTCGTAGAAGGACACCAGCTCATGCGTCACAGCCAAGACCCTCTTGAGGGCTAAAAACTCCTCAATATTCAGGTCACTATCCAGCTCTAGGCGCTTGGTCAAGCCCCTAATATCCTGAATCGTTCCCAAACTAAAGTGCGGATGTTGCACAAAAATCTGCCGCATATCGGACATTTCCAAAAAAGAGGCAGCAATTGATTCTTTTTTACTGTTTGGCTGGAGCTGCTTCAACTCCAATTCTCCCAGCTCAGTCAGCAGATAGGGAGAAAAAAGCTCCTTGATTTTATCAAATTCCAATGTTTCTAAAATTTTATGATTCATCATGTTCATTCTATTTCTATATGATTTAAACTGAAAAAGAAACTCAGCTACAGGGCAACTGAGTCTTAATTATCCGATAATTTTTGTGACCCAAAGGTCATGTAAAATGTATGAAGTTACAGGCGTGTGATTGATAATAAACCGAATCAGCAAACTCGAATTTAAGCGTTCTTGGATAAAGGACATGGGTACAGTAGCTAAAATAGTCAGTCCCATCTCGATGACAAAGAGTGAGATGAAGACCGCAATAGCCCCACTAACCATATTGAAAACTTTGGTATCCCACTTATTCGGATAGGGAATTAAATTTACAAAAATCCCAAAAAAGCGGCCTACTATATAAACAAGACTGAAAACAAGAAGATAAGCCAGCCCCGCATAAAAAACCTTATCCAAATGGAAAAGTTGGGAATTTGCAAAGAAATAAGTCGAGCTGCCTTTGACAGCGCTAGCATAGGGCACCCACAAGCTGATAGACTTAGCCAAGCCCTGATATAGAGCTCCAGCCACCAGCATGGATACAATCGTCATCGCAGCATAATATCCCTGCAGAACAATCCCACGCGAGTAGCCAATATAAAAGCTCCAAGCTAATATTAGTAAAATAATAATTGCAAACACTATCTTTCCCCTGTATTAGCTGACTTTTCTCTTAATTCGCTAAGCATTTTGCGACGAAGACTTTCCAATTCTTTTTCCTTATCATCAAATTCAATCTCGCGACTGAGCTGAGTAGATAAACTATTAATCGCCAACAAAATGGCCAAGACTTCATCATCTGCCGCAGGCATCTGCTCTTTAATAGCCTTATATTTTTCCTTAGCAACCCGCTCCACTTCTTCCATAAAAAGATTATCGTGTTCTGTTGTTAAAGTTAAGGTTTTGTTTCCAAATGTAAACTTATATCTATTCAAATTTGCCATAAAATCACCTCATGATATTATACCAAAAATCCCTACATTTGTCAGGTAGAAATCTGCTATCCGTCCTTTGATAAATTATAACTCTTTCGTATAATAGTATCGCTCACCTGTATAAGGATATTCTTTTAATCTAAACACTTCTTCATAACCATGCTTCTTATAAAAGTCTGGCGCTTGAAAATGAAAGGTATCCACAAATGAATACTTACACTTCCTTTCACGAGCTTCCTCTTCCGCCCTTTGCAAAATATCCGAGCCCAACCCTTGCCCTCGTAACGCCTCACTCACATATAAATACTCAATTTCAAGCCAATAACCAAACGTTTCGGCTACCAGACCGCCCATTAAATTTCCGTCCTCATCTTCGACAAAGATATTGAGAGGCTCACTTATTGAAGCTTCCCTTTTAGAGCGATTATAAGCTCGGATTAAATTCCCAAGTTCCTGGACTTGTTCAGATTCTTTATTTTCCAATCTCAATTTCATTAGAGTCTCCTTCTTACTTATCAAACAAATCTTAAACCTATTCTACCATTTTAGCAAGATAAGTAGAATTTATTCATTCCAAAAGTAAAAATTTGAAAGATAGCTACCTTAAAATATATTAGAAAAGACAAGGCAGCAAACCTTGTCTTTATACCGTATCTAATAGTTCTCTTATTCATAGACTTTCTGAATGAATATCACCCTTTATTTATACTCACCCTTACGAACCAGCACTTTCGTAGGCGTCCAAGCCCCTATCCCAGAGTTTCAAGGAAATGACAAAGAAGATAAGAGAAATCAGGATCAAACCACCAATGTTAAAGAGTCCATTCTTGTCCTGCAAGAAATAGCTAGCAGGATAGTAGGCTGTAAAAGCAAAGGGAACGATAAAGCTAATCAACCAACGAAGAAGCGAATTGTAAATGGAAATCGGATACTTAGCAAAGTCATTGAACATATAGAAAATGTAAATCATCGCGCCTGACTGCTTGGTCCAAAAAGCGATACTGGCTGTCGCAATTTTCAAGGAAGTATAAATCAATGTCGCAAAAGGAATACAAACTAGGAAAAGCAAAAATTTAGGAAAGGTCCAGCTAATACTGGTGACCGTTGTCGCCAGTAGGATTCCACCGACCAAGAGTTCTCCCAAAGCATCAATCTGAAAGGTCTCGACTAGGATGTGAAAGAGAGGGTTGATAGGACGAGTCAGGTATTTGTCAAACTCTCCCTTTCGCACCAAGCGTTGCCCCAGTGCCCAGAGATTGTCAAAAAAGAGATGGTCCAGTCCCTTGGGAATCAAGGAAAAGCCATAGATAAAAGCAATTTCTTGAAATGTCCAGCCTTCTAGCGAGGGGATGTGTTGAAAGAGTACGTTGAGAAACAAGAGGTTCAACCCTTGAGTCAGGAAAACACCTAAACACCAACCACAAAATCGACCTTGTACTCCATGATTTGCTTGATGTATTGTCTGATAAAAATCAGATGCATGCGTTGATATTTTTTCATATTAACCTCCCTGAATGGTGATAAATGACTGGACTCGTTTCCAAATCAACTGAGACAAGCCCACCATCACTATGAGCCAGAAGAACTGTAGCAAGAGTGCTTGAAGAATCTGACTGGCATCGTATTTTCCAACAATGATCATGACTGGAGTATAAATCAAGGATGAAAAAGGCAAGAAGGACAGAATATCTGATACGATCTTTGGAAAGAAAGCCAAGGGAATCAAACTCCCAGACATAAAGTCAATCAGAGAATTCTTAAGCAGATTAGAGCCCCATAAATTTTTAAACACAAAGGCTGAAAATCCAAAACAGATATTAAAGAAAAAGTTGATCAGGTAGGCTAGGATTAAGCTAAAGAGATAAAGGATGGTTAATCCTAGCACTTCTACAACCCCTTGCCTAGATAAAATTTTCATCAATACGATGACACTTAAAAATGGCAGTCCAACAGAGATAAAAATCAACCACTTGGAACCAAGTTCTGTGAAAAGATAAGAAGCCGCAAAATGCACTGGTCTCAACAAACGCATGATAATGGAACCATCCTTGACCTCCTCACCAATCATAAAGGAGCTATCCGATCTGGTCAAGAGATTGGTCACAAAACTCATGATGATGTAGAGGGTGATATCTGCCATACTGAAACCCTGAATCAAAGACTCTTGCGAGGAATCAAAGACAGCCTTCCAGAGATAAAATTCCACAAAAGCACCCATGACATCGCCAATCCGATAA